>NZ_JBEXHJ010000003.1:0-757224 GCF_040607775.1 Micromonospora sp. NPDC005237
AACAACGGCAAGGTCCGCCTCGACGAAAAGTCGACCATCACCAACAACGACCCCACCAACTGCGCCGGCACCGTCAAGGACTGCTTCAACTGACCGACGGTCAGCGAACGGATCCACGCAGGGTCCGGCCCCCTACCACCTCGGTGGCAGGGGGCCGGATCGTCGTGGGATCAGCCCTGGACGAAGACCGCCACGCTGCGCGCCGGCACGGTGAACGTGCCGCTTGCCTGGTCGAACGAGGCGGTCCGCAGCACCGAATCGGCGGACTCCCGCAGCACCGGGTGCAGCGCCACGTTCGCCCCGCGCAGGCCGGTCACCGTCTGCTTCGCGGCCCCAGGGGTGGCGTTGAAGACGACGGTCACCGACTTCCACTTCCCGTCCAGCCCCCGGGCGTCCAGGGTCATGGTGAGCACGCCCGGCGTCTCCTTCTCGCCGGAGAGCGGGAAGGCGACCCGCTGCTGCACCTGGCCGGCGGTGGCCAGCCCGAACACCGGCGAGGACTCCCGGATCCGCAGCAGCTCCGCGTACCGGGCGTCGGCCAGGTTGATCGCGGCGCAGTCCGGCACCAACGTCGGATCGGCCAGCAGCGGCTTCGCGTACGACCACTTGTCCTGGTTGTCCTGCGCCGGCGGCAGGCCGGCGCCGAACCCGTTGCCCCGCTCGCAACCCCAGCGGATCTGGTTGAACCAGTCACCGGAGTTGAACGAGTTGCGGTCCAACGACTTCGACCGCAGCCGTTCGGTGCCGGCGGTGACGAACCCGGTGCCCTGCCCCAGCACCACCGTGCTCAGCGCCAGCACCTGCATCCGGGAACGGTCCGCCGCGGTGGTGGCCTGCGGCAGCTTGTACGCCAGCGCGTCGTACAGGATCTCGTTGTCGTGCGCGTCGACGTAGGTGACCGCCTCCCCGGGCGCGGCGGTGTAGCCGGCCGGGGCGCCGTTGTAGTCCACCTGCGCCCCGGTGACCGTCCGCCCGGAGGTGTCGGTGAACCGGTAGTCCCGCAGGTTGCCCGTGAGACCCACCTTGATCAGGTCGTGGGCGTGCAGCAGGCGGGCCTTCTGTGCCGCCGCCGACCCGTTCACCGGGTCGCCGTTGGGGTCGCTGTAGAGCCCGGAGGCGAAACCCTGCGCGCGGGGGTTGGCGTCGAACGGTCCGCCGCCGCGTACCGCGTCGCGCAGCCGGTCGTTGAACGTGCCGATGCCGGTGCCGGCCATGTTGGCCTGGGTGGCCTGCACGAACCGGGCGTCATTGGCGACCTCGCCGAAGTTCCAGCCCTCGCCGTAGAGCATGATCGCCTTGCCGTCCACCCCGTCGCGGGCGACGGTCAGCCGGTCCAGCGCGGCACGCACGGCCAGGATGTTCGCCTTCGGGTGGTGGCCCATGAGGTCGAACCGGAAGCCGTCCACCTTGTACTGCTTGGCCCAGGTGACCAGCGAGTCGACGACCAGCTTGCCCATCATCGCGTGTTCCGGCGCGGTGTTGGCGCAGCAGGTGGAGTTGGCCACCGTCCCGTCGTCGAGCAACCGGTGGTAGTAGCCGGGCACCACCTGGTCGAGCACCGACTTCTCGTCGACGCCGGCCGCCGAGGTGTGGTTGTAGACCACGTCCATGACCACCCGCAGGCCGGCCTCGTTCACCCCGGCGACCATCCGCCGGAACTCGGTGGTCCGCGCCGCCCCGACCGGGTCGACGGCGTACCCGCCCTCCGGCACCGTGTAGTGCAGCGGGTCGTACCCCCAGTTGTAGCCGTCGGTGTCGGCGACCGCCGCGACGCACTTCTGCTGCTGCTCGGAGTCCGGCGGAAGCGCCGCCAGGTCACAGGCCGGCTGGCGCTGGTCGGCCCGCTTCTCGGGGATCGTGGCGAAATCGAACGCCGGCAGCAGGTGCAGGTGGGTGACACCGGCGTCGCCAAGCGCCCGCAGGTGCGTCATGCCTGCGGTCTTCGGGTCGGTGAACGCCAGGAACGTCCCCCGCCGGTCGGCCGGCACGGTCTCGTCGGCGATGGAGAAGTCGCGCACCGACAGCTCGGAGATCTGCGCCTTCGACGCCGGCACGGCGGCCGGCTTGCGCAGCGTCCGCCACCCCGCCGGGGCCAGCGCCGGATCGTTCAGGTCGACCAGCTGGCTGTGCGTGGAGTCCGCGGCGAGAGCCACCGAGTACGGGTCGGTCACCGACGCGGTGACCATCCGCTGCGCGGCCGGCTGCCACGCCTGCACCTGGTAGCGGTAGTACTTCCCCGTCCAGGCGTGGCTGCCGCGCACCGACCAGACGCCGGTGCGGTCGTCGCGGCGCATCAGCACCGTCTTCGGCGCCGCGGCGGGTGAGTCGAACAGTTGCAGCGCCACCGTCCGGGCGGTCGGCGCCCAGAGCGCGAGGCTCGGCGTACGGCCGGCGAAGGTCGGACCGAGCGTGACCTGGGTGGCCCGGGAGTACACGTCGTCGAGCACGCCGGGAATCTGCACGCCGGTCGCGGCGAGCAGGGCGCCCGCCGCGTCGCGCTCGGTGACCAGCAGCTGCCCGCGCAGCGCCGCCGGCACCTTCGCCAGGTCGCCCCGGTCGAGGGAGAAGGCCCGGTAGGACCACAGGTGCGGGAACGCCGCGCGCTGGGCCTCGGTGAGCCCGTTGCGCTGCGCCCGCAACGGCAGACTGGTGTACGTCCCGGACAGCTCGCCGTCGACGACGCTCACCCCGCCGGTGGGGGCGGCCACCAGGGCGTACACCCGACCGTCGGTCGGTGGTGTCTGCCAGGCCACTGTGGACCGGTCGATCCATTGCGCCTTCTGCTTGCCGATGTCGGTGTCCCCGCCCGCGCTGGTCGCGGTCGACGGCAGCAGCCGCCCCGGGGTGGCGGCGAGCAACCACACCTCCCGGCCGGCGCTGGCGAAGTCGAGCCGCTGGTCGTCGGGCAGATCCTTGGTGTCGCCCTTGTGGATGATGTAGTTCAGCCCGGTGGCCCCGGCCGCCAGCGGCACCCGGAACACCGCGCCGAACGCGTCGATCGACGTCGGCGCGAGCGGGGTCGCCCACTCGGTCGGGTTGGCCGCACCGTCCCACAGGTGCAGGCCCCACCCGTCGTACTTGCCGTCGGCCCGCCGGTAGTGGATCACCGCGGTGCCCTCCTCGACCGCCGGGTCCGGTTGACCGGTGGCCGCCTGCCTGCTCGGATAGATCGCCGGTTCACCCTGCTTGAGCCAGACCTCACCGGTGGCCGTCACGTCGATGCTGCGATCCTGGGCGACGTCCTTGGTGCCATTCTTGTCGACCACCACGAAGCCCACGGACTTCGCGCCCGGCTTGAGCTTCACCCAGGCGAACCGGCCGTAGGAGTCCTCCCCGGCGAACGGCTGCCCCTTCGGCCACTCGGTGACGTACGCCGGGTCGATGTCGCCCCAGGCGTACAGCCCCCAGTCGTCGTACCCCCCGGCCGGACGCTTGTAGTGCACCACCGCCCACTCCCGGGACCCACCCTGCTCGGGCGTGCCGACGACGGCGACGGACCGTGCCGTCGCGGTGCGGCCACGGCCGTCGCGGACGACGGCGCGGTACTCGATCCGGGTGCCGCCGGCCAGCCCGTCCAGGTCGTGGTGCACGGTGTACGGCGCGTGGTCGGCGCTGCCCAGCAACGTCCACCTGCCGCCGGCCACCCGGGCCGCCACGGTGACGGTGGCCAGCGGGTCGCCGGTCACCTTCGCGGTGACCGCCGCGCGGGTCGCCACCGAGGCGCCCGGCGCGGGGGTGGTGATGCTGATGGTCGGCTTGCCGGTCGGCCGGGCGATGGGGGTGCCCGCGCGGTACACGGCCGCCGACAGCGGCGGCACGGTCAGCGTCAGCCTGCCGTCGCCGCCGGCCCGTTGGCCGCCCGATCCGCCGTAGATGCCGGTGAAGGTGGCGCCGGCCGACCAGGTGTCCACGGTGACAGTCTGCGCGGTCTCGGCGTTGTTCACCGCCACCACGTACTCGGTCCGGTCGGCGGGGGTGATCCGGGAGGCGGCGAACACGCCGGGGCCGTCGGCGGCGTACCGGGTGACCTGGATGCCGTCGCGCAGCGCGGGGTGCGCCTGGCGCAGCCGGCCCAGCTCGGCGATCGTCCGGTACAGCGGGTGGCCGGTGTCGAACTGGTCGCTGGCGTGGGTGCGGTCGGTGCCGAGCAGGTCGTCGTCGAGGTAGTCGGGCACCTTCGAGGCGAACATGTCCTGCCGGGCGTCCTTGTCCCCACCGGGGCCGGTGAAGCCCTGCTCGTCACCGGAGTAGACCACCGGCTGACCGCGGGTGAGGAACATCAGCTGGTGGGCGAGCTGGTCCCGCCGCAGGTGGCTGGCCGGGGCGGTGCCGCCGCCGGCGATGAACGACCCGATCCGGCCCATGTCGTGGTTGCCGAGGAACGTGGTCAGCCGACCCGCGTCGGTGTCCCGGGCGGCGTAGAGGTCGTCGCGGGCGTAGACGTCGGCGAGGGCCTTCGCCGAGCCGGCGCCCGCCGTGTAGCCCCGCGCGGCCTCCTGGAACGCGAAGTCGATGGTGGCCGGCAGACCACCGCGCCGCACGTACGTCGACGTGATCTCCGGGTTGGCGCTGTAGACCTCGCCGAACAGGAAGAAGTCCTTCTTGCCGGCCTTCTCGGCGGCCCGCTCGACGCCCCGGGTGAACTGCGGCCAGAAGTCCATGTTGACGTGCTTGACGGTGTCCAGCCGGAACCCGTCGACGCCGGTCGCGCCGATCCAGTCGCCGTACGCCTTCGTCATGCCCCGCACCACCTCGGGACGCTCGGTCCACAGGTCGTCGAGGCCGCTGAAGTCGCCGTACTCGCTGTTCTCACCGGAGAAGGTGGAGTCACCCCGGTTGTGGTACATGGTCGCGTCGTTGAGCCAGGCCGGCACCTTCACGGTGGCGTCGCCGGGCTCGGGAAAGACCGGCGTGTACGGGCCGGAGTTCCTGTCGACCGTGGGGAAGTCACGGCTGCCGTCGGCGTAGTTGCGGTCCTCGAAGGCCCGCCCCTGCGCGTCGACGTACGGCGAGGTGGCCTTGTCCACGTAGGCGTAGGAGTCCTCGGCGTACTTGATGACGTCGGCGGTGTGGTTGACCACGACGTCGAGGTAGACCTTGATCCCCCGCCGGTGCGCGAGCGAGACCAACTCCTTGAGCTGCGCGTTCGTGCCGAAGTGCGGGTCGACCTGGGTGAAGTCGGTGATCCAGTATCCGTGGTAGCCGGCCGAGATGTCGTCGCCCTTGCCCTGCACCGGACGGTTCTTGAAGATCGGTGCGAGCCAGATGGCGGTGGTGCCCAGACCCTGGATGTAGGCCAACTTGTCGATGACGCCCTTGAGGTCACCGCCGTGGTAGAAGCCCTTGTCGGTCGGGTCGAGCCCGGTGCGCAGCCGGTCGCCGGTCAGGCCACCGGAGTCGTTGCGCCGGTCGCCGTTGGCGAACCGGTCCGGCAGGACGAAGTAGAACTGCTCGGCACGCGCGGTGTCGGCGCCGGCGGCCAGCAACGCCTCGGCGGTGGGCTCGTCGCGCCACTGGACGGCGCCGGCCGCGGCGAGGGGGTCGGTGCCGGACGGTCGGGGGTCGGCGTCGGCGCCGAGGGGCCGCGCGGAGTCCGGCGTACCGACGAGGGTGAAGGTGAGCAGGCAGACGAGCGCGAGCAGGGCGGTACGCGGAATCGGCGGGGGTTTCATCGACGGCCTTCCTCTGGTCGTGATTGGCCGCACGCTAACCCTTGCCGAAACAATCTGCAATACCTTGCAAACAAAGTCGTAACCGAGCAGTGTCCTTGCGGAAGCACAGCTCAGAACCCGCCGCAGCGCACTCCGTCGACTGTGCAGCCTCGCGGCGTCGTCGACGCCCGTTCCAGGTGGAACCGCAACGCCACCGACCCGCCGGCCGGCACGTCCACCCCGCTGACGTACGTGAAACCGCCGTCGAACTGCCGCACCGTCCCCTGGGGCACGCCCTCCACCCAGGTGGTCACCAGCCGACCACCGGCGAACTCGAACCGCACCGTCCAACCGCGGTCCACACCGGATGCGTTGATGATCAGCACCTCGCCGATGAAACCTCCGTCGAAGCTCTGCACCACCCGGTAGCGTCCACTCACCGCCGGCGGCTGCTGCGGCGGCACCCCCGCCGACGGTCGCAGCGAGGTCGGTGCCACCGTCGGGCCGACCGCCGGTGGCCGCGACATCGCCGGCGTGCTCGGGGGCGGCCCGCTCGCCCGCGGCGACAGCCCCGGCAGCACCGGCGCCCTCTCCGGCAGCGGTGTCGACGACAGGTCGGACGGCGTGACCGGCGCCTGCGGCAACGGCAACCCCGCCGGCGGCGGCCCGTCGTCGACAGCCGGACTACGCCCCCGGTACGCACCCAAAGCCACGAAGAGCAGAACCACCATCACGACGAGGCCGGCGCACACCACGATCCACGGCGACGACGCGATGGCAGCCGGACCGTGCGACGGTCGCGGCGCGCGACGCATGCCGGACATGTGCCTCCCTCAGCGTGCCGTCCGGGCAGCGTAGCGATCGACGGCCCGGCCCGGAAGCGCCGACCGCCGCCACCGGCACCGGTTCAGCCGAAGCGACAGTCGACGCCGTTGACCGTGCACCGCACCGGCCGCTGCGCCGACCCGTCCCAGGCCAGCCGCAACCGCAACGTCTGCGTGTCACCCGGATCCAGCGCCGCCCCGCCGCTCACCACGAACCCACCGCCACCCTGCGCCGACACGGAGATCCCCGGATCACCGCTGACCCGCAGGCCCCGCATGTCCTCCTCGAACGCCAACTCCACCCGCCAGTCCGCCGACCGGGCCGACTCGTTCGTCACCGACAGCACGGCCTCCGTCGCGTCCAAGCCGTCCGTACCGACCTGGTACCGGGCGGTCACCGCCCCCTTCGCCGGCGCCACCGCCGGGGCGCTCGTCCGGGCCGGCGACGGCGAGCCCGTGGTGGCGCGCGGCGACGGCGTCCGGCTGCTGCGCGACGGCCGCGGCGACGCCGTGCGCCGCTCCAGCCCACCCGGCGTCGGCCCCGACGACGCCGTAGCCGGCACGGTCGGCAGGAACACCGGCGGCGCGGCCTGCGGCGCGCTCTCCCGCTCCCGGGTACGGAACGACAACAGCGCGATCACCAACAGCACCACCAGCGCGCCGATGCCGAGCAGCACCACGATCCACGGCACCGACAGCACCACGCGCGCCGTCCGCGGACCCCCCGCACCGTCCGGCCCTGACGCCATCAGGTCTCCCCTCGTCCCACCGACGCGACAGCGTAGCCAGCGGCGGCCAGACCGAAAACCTCGCGGGTACAGATCGGACCGACCGGCCCACCCGAAGCGGAAAACGGCTCGCCCGCGTGGACGGTCGCCCGGCGGTCAGGCCGTCCGGATAACGGTGCAGATGACCGGACCCTCACCCGACGTACGCAGCAGATAGCGGTACCGCTCCCCCGGCACCGCGTACCCCCGGCTGTCCAGGAACTCCCACTCCACCGACACCATGGTCAGCAGCGCCGACACCGGCTGCACGTCCTCGATCCGAGCGTGCGCGGCGATCAACTCCCGATCCTGGTAGTCGGGCGCGGCGCCCACGAAGGACAGCGCGACCGCAGCGAGAGAGGTGAACGAGAAGCTGTACGTGTCGGCCACCACCAACCCGGGCAGGGCGTAACAACCGGCGAGCGACGGCAGGTCGCCGGAGGTCATCGCGGCGCCGTACCGGTCGAAGAAGCCGGTCAGCGCGTCGAGATCGGTGGAGGCGTTCACGCGACAGCAATTGCCGCTCACCGGGCGGGCCAAACCTCAGCGGGGCGGCACCCGCACCTCGATCTCCGCACCCAACCGGGCGCCACCGGTCAACCCCAGATCGTCACCACTCCAGAACCGCCCCGGGTCGTACCAGTTTGGACGCTTACCGGCGGGCAGCAGGCCCATCGCCTCGTAGGTCACCGCCACCACCTCGGCGCAGTACGCCGTCTCCAACGCCCTCTCCCGCGCAGCTGCGCTGGCCGGAGCTGCCGTCGTCCCCGGGGTGGCCGTTGTCCCCGAGTTGGCCGTCGTCCCCGAGTTGGCCGTCGTCCCCGGGTTGGCCGGTGTCCCCGGGTTGGCCGCAGCGCCCGGAGCGGCCGTTGTCCCGGGGTTGACCGCATTGCCCGGGGTGGCCCGGCTGGCCCGGGGCCCCGACCCGGCCGGATTGGCCCCGGTGGTCGGGGTTTCCGACGCGGCCGGAGCGGCCGGGTCGGCCCAGGTCGCCTGAGCGGCCCGCGACACGGCTCGGAGTGCGGCCCGGCCGGGGCCCGGCAGCGACGGCACCCGACCGCGCACCCACCGCCACGCCAACTGGGCGGTCGACGGGAACGGCGTTCCGTCCAACCGCGCGACGGTCCGCAGCACCGCCCGCTCCATTTCACCGTCTGCCGGCGGGTCGAGCTGCCGCAGCCACGCGCGCTGACCGTACCGGTTGGCCCACACGCAGACCGCGTCCCGCAGGTCGTGCAGCTGCACGCCACGCTGGTGCGTGCCCGACCACAGGTCCGGCAACGATCTGCCCAGCTCCGCGTGCCACATCAGCGGCGGCATGTCGTCCAGCACCACCGCCATCCCGACGTGGTTGACCGGGCTGTTCGTGGTGAACTGGATCGCCCGGTCCGGCCCGCTACGACCCCGGAACACCCACACGTCACCGGTGCGGGTCAACTCGACGGCCTCATCCAGGCTGATGCTCATGAGGGTCTAGCCTAGGCCGATGCGGCAACGAATGCGGTGGTGGAAGGTCCTCGGGCTCGCCGGCCTCGCCGGGGTCGCGGCGTCCGGTGTGGTCATAGCGCGGGCCGAACGGCGCCGGCGCGCGTACACGCCGGAGGAGATCCGGCAGCGGCTGCTGGAACGTCACGCCCAGGCCAGTGAGGCAGCCAAACCCGCAGACCCCGCCTGACGACCCGGACCCGGTCGAACCTCCCCGGTCTACCCCGCGCGGTCCCACGCCGGTCCCCACCCGACTTGTCCGGCCGGCCCAGGTGATCGGCGGACAATCCCGCCGGCCTTCATGATCGTGCTCGATCCTGGATGTAGTGGCCTCGCCCGCGTGGCGATGGCCCTGTTTCCTGGATCGAGCACGATCATCCGGTGGCGGTAGGGCCGCGCGGAGGTGATCGACTCGGGTTCGGTGATGTGGGGGTGTCCGGCGCGCCCGGATACCCCGGTATCGCCGAAGTCGAGTCGATCAACCCCCCGGGGTGGTGGCGTGACCCCGAGGTCGGCGTGCAGTGGCGTGCCGCCCACCGAGGGACACCATGCACGGCACGTTCCGGCGGGCATGATCGTGCTCGATCCCGGATGTAGTGGTCTCGCCCGCGTAGTGAGGGCCCTGTTTCCAGGATCGAGCACGATCACCCGGTGGCGGTCGGGCCGCGTGGAGGTGATCGACTCGGGTTCGGTGATGTCGGGGTGTCCGGCGCGTCCGGATACCCCGACTTCGCCGAAGTCGAGTCGATCAACCCCCGGGGTGGTGGCGGATTCGGAGGTCGGGTGCAGTGGCGTGCTGCCCACCGAGGGACACCGTGCACGGCACGTCTCGGGCGGGGCATGATCGTGCTCGATCCCGGACGTAGTGGCCTCGCCGGCAGGGTGAGGCCCCTGTTTCCGGGATCGAGCACGATCATCAGGTGGGCGCAGGGCCGCGCGGAGGTGATCCACTCGGGTTCGGTGATGTCGGGGTGTCCCGGGCGCCCGGATACCCCGACTTCGCCGAAGTCGAGTTGATCACGACCGGGTGGTGGCGGATGTCCGTTTCCGATGGATGGTTTGGGGTGGATTCGGCATCGCCGTCCCGTGGTCGGTGCCACCCTGGTGGCGGAATCGGGGACCCGGCGGGGTCGTTATACCTGGCATGCCGCCGCGAAGCCTCGGGCTTCGGTGGCGCGGCAGCCGCCGGGAACACCCGCCCGGCCGCCACGGTTACACCCCCCGCACAGCCGAGCAGCACCACTGCCCGGTCCGTGTGGCGGCCGTCGGGAACACCCGTGCGGTCGCCGCGGTTACATCCCCGCACGGCCGAGCACCACCGGCCGGCGTGGTCTGGAATGCGGAATGACTCGCTGCCCCGGGCCGTTGCACCACCCTCCGGGACATCCCCGTGCAGGCCCCCTGCTGGGTCGCCGGGTCAGGTCCCCCGTGAACTTTCCCGCTCGGCACACATCCCCCGTTTTTGTGTGTCGTTGCGTTTCCCCCACATGCAGAGGAGCACGCCATCATGCGTACCGATCTGATTCGTAAGACCGCTCTGACCGCTGCTGGCCTCGCCTTCACCGGCGGCGCCATCGCCGGCCCGGTCACCACCGCCTACGCCGCGTCGCAGGCCAAGCCCGCGTCGCAGACCCAGGCCGACCGCAAGCCCTCGGGTGAGCGTCAGCTGGGCGTGCGCTACGAAGCCCAGCCGAACTTCTACTACTGCGGCCCCGCCGCCGCCCGTAACGCCCTGTCCGTGCAGGGCAAGGACATCAGCGTGGACGCCATGGCCAAGGAGATGGGCACCACCGAGGCCGGCACCAACAGCATCAACGACATCACCCCGGTACTCAACAAGGAGACCGGTAAGAACGACGCGTACCACAGCGTCGAGATCAGCAAGCCCGACGCCGACGCCACGCAGACCGACCAGCTACGCGCCGACATCGTCAAGACCGTCGACAACGGCCGCGCCGTGGTCGCCAACATCGCCGGCACCAGCACCGACACCGACGGCAACACCCACTCGTTCGAAGGCGGGCACTACATCAGCGTCGTGGGCTACCGCGACAACGGCACCACCGTCCGGATCGCCGACTCCGCCGACCCGAACACCGCCTCCTACGACATCACCGTCGAGCACCTCGCCGACTGGATCGCCACCCGCGGCTACGCCACCAGCTGACCACACCCCAGCACCACCACCGACAAGGGCCGGACCCCACCACGGGGCCCGGCCCTTTCGGCATGCCCCGGGTCAGCGATCCCTGCCGGTGCGGGCCGGCTCCGCGGACTGCGCCGGCTCAGTGGACTGCGCCGGCTCGGCCGCACTCACGCGGTGGGCCCGTCGGCGTAGCCACCACGTGCTGGCCAGCCCTGCGAGCACCGCGAGGACCAGGCCGGCCCAGGAGATGTCCTTGAGCCAGTGCTCGGCGGCCCGGCCGACGGTGAACAGCAGGTACGTGGTGCCGAACGCCCACACCAGCCCGCCGGCGGCGTTGGCCAGGAGGAACCGCCGGTACGGCACGTGCAGTGCCCCGGCGAGCGGGCCGGCCAGGATCCGCAGCAGCGCCACGAACCGGCCGAAGAACACCGCCCAGACGCCGTGCCGGGCGAAGCTCTGCTCGGCCCGGGCTAGCTGGGCGGGGCCGAGATGGCGGGGGAAGCGTCGGCCCAGCCGGGCCAGCAGCGGGCGGCCGCCGCGGCGACCCACCGCGTACCCGATGGAGTCGCCCACGATCGCTCCGGTAGCGGCGGCCGTGGCCACCCACTCCGGCTCCACCACTCCGGTGGCCGCGAGCAGGGCCGAGCTGACCAGGACGATCTCACCGGGCAGGGGTACCCCCATGCTCTCCACGCCGATCACCCCGGCGACGAGCAGGTAGACCGCGATCGGCGGCAGCGACACGAGCCAGTGCTGGACGTCGAACACGGTTGACCCTCCTCCGACCGGACCTCGAACCCTACCCGCGGCGGCCTGCCCGGCCGGCCCCTCGACGAAGACCCGGCGGCGGGCGGTGCGGGCACGCGCACACCCCTTATCCATCCTAGGAGGCTAGGGATGGAGCGATGGGCGAACCGTGCGCCGAGTTGCGAAACTAGCAAGACGGACGTACGGTTTTGTTTGAGAGCGGAATCGTCGGTAAGTGTCACCTAACCTCGGCGGCACCCCGGCCGGTGCGACACACTGCTCAGGACTACTCACGGTCGCTGGTGTGAAGGAGTACGACGTGGCGAGCCTCGACACCTTCGGTGCGAAGACCCAGCTACGCGTCGGAGACGCGAGCTACGAGATTTTCAAGATCGACAAGGTGGACGGCCACGATCGGCTGCCGTACAGCCTGAAGATCCTCCTGGAGAACCTGCTGCGGACCGAGGACGGCGCGAACATCACCGCCGACCACATCCGCCAGCTCGGCGGGTGGGACCCGACCGCCGACCCGAGCGTGGAGATCCAGTTCACCCCGGCGCGGGTGCTCATGCAGGACTTCACCGGCGTGCCGTGCGTGGTCGACCTGGCCACCATGCGCGAGGCGGTACGTGAGCTGGGCGGCGACGCCACCAAGGTCAACCCCCTCGCCCCCGCCGAGCTGGTCATCGACCACTCGGTGATCGCCGACCTGTTCGGTCGCGAGGACGCGTTCGCCCGCAACGTCGAGCTGGAGTACGAGCGCAACAGGGAGCGCTACCAGTTCCTGCGCTGGGGCCAGACCGCGTTCAACGAGTTCAAGGTCGTCCCCCCGGGCACCGGCATCGTGCACCAGGTCAACATCGAGTACCTGGCCCGCACCATCATGCAGCGGGGCGGCCAGGCGTACCCGGACACTGTGGTCGGCACCGACTCGCACACCACGATGGTCAACGGCCTGGGCGTGCTGGGCTGGGGCGTCGGCGGCATCGAGGCCGAGGCCGCGATGCTCGGCCAGCCGGTCAGCATGCTGATCCCGCGCGTGGTGGGCTTCAAGCTGTCCGGCGAGATGCCGGCCGGCACCACCGCCACCGACCTGGTGCTCACCATCACCGAGATGCTGCGCAAGCACGGCGTGGTCGGCAAGTTCGTCGAGTTCTACGGCCCCGGCGTGAGCGCCGTGCCGCTGGCCAACCGGGCCACCATCGGCAACATGTCCCCGGAGTACGGCTCCACCGTCGCGATCTTCCCGATCGACGACGAGACGATCCGCTACCTGGAGCTGACCGGCCGCGACGCCGCGCAGGTCGCGCTCGTCGAGGCGTACGCCAAGGAGCAGGGCCTCTGGCACGACCCGAAGGCGGAGCCGGACTACTCGGAGCGCCTGGAGCTGGACCTGGGCTCCATCGAGCCGTCGCTCGCTGGCCCGAAGCGTCCGCAGGACCGGGTGCCGCTGGGCGCCGCCAAGACGCTGTTCCGCTCGGCGCTGACCGACTACGTCGCCGAGGAATCCGACGTTGAGCGTGACCTCAAGCCGGGTGTGCCCCGCGAGGAGCTGCCGCGCGGCGCGAACGGGCCGGCCGACGAGGCCAGCGCCGAGTCGTTCCCGGCCAGCGACCCGCCCGCCAACGAGTTCAGCGACCCGGCCGACGAGCCGCGCGACCTGGAGACCGCGGCGGTGGGCGCGGGCGGCCGGGCCACCAACCCGATCCGGGTCACCGGCGCCGACGGCGTCGAGTACGAGCTGGACCACGGCGCCGTGGTGATCGCGGCGATCACCTCCTGCACCAACACGTCCAACCCGCAGGTGATGATCGGTGCCGCGCTCCTGGCCCGCAACGCCGTGGAGAAGGGCCTGACCCGCAAGCCGTGGGTGAAGACCACCCTCGCCCCGGGTTCCAAGGTCGTCATGGACTACTACGAGCGGGCCGGCCTCACCCCCTACCTGGACAAGCTGGGCTTCAACCTGGTCGGGTACGGCTGCACCACCTGCATCGGCAACTCGGGCCCGCTGCCCGAGGAGGTGTCGGCGGCGGTCAACGAGCACGACCTGTCGGTCGTCTCGGTGCTCTCCGGCAACCGGAACTTCGAGGGCCGGATCAACCCGGACGTCAAGATGAACTACCTGGCGTCCCCGCCGCTGGTCGTCGCGTACGCCCTCGCCGGCACGATGGACATCGACCTGGCCAACGAGCCGATCGGTGAGGACAGCGACGGCAACCCGGTCTTCCTGCGGGAGATCTGGCCGAACAGCGCCGAGATCCAGGACGTCATCGCCCAGGCGATCGGCGCGACCGGGTTCAGCGCCGCGTACGCCGACGTCTTCGCCGGCGACGAGCGGTGGCAGTCGCTGCCCACCCCGACCGGCGACACCTTCGCCTGGGACAGCGACTCGACCTACGTGCGCAAGCCCCCGTACTTCGAGGGCATGCAGCAGGAGCCGAGCCCGGTCGTCGACATCTCGGGCGCGCGGGTGCTGGCCAAGCTGGGTGACTCGGTGACCACCGACCACATCTCGCCGGCCGGCTCGATCAAGGCCGACTCCCCCGCCGGCACGTACCTCGCCGAGCACGGCGTCCCGCGTCACGAGTTCAACTCGTACGGCTCCCGCCGGGGCAACCACGAGGTGATGATCCGGGGCACCTTCGCCAACATCCGGCTGCGTAACCAGCTGGTGCCCGGGGTGGAGGGCGGCTTCACCGTCAACCACCTCACCGGCGAGCAGACCTCCATCTACGACGCCTCGATGGCCTACCAGGAGGCCGGCATCCCGCTGGTCATCCTTGCCGGCAAGGAGTACGGGTCGGGCTCGTCGCGGGACTGGGCGGCCAAGGGCACCATGCTGCTGGGCGTGCGGGCGGTCATCGCCGAGTCGTACGAGCGGATCCACCGCTCCAACCTGATCGGCATGGGCGTGCTGCCGCTGCAGTTCCCGGTGGACGTCACCGCCGAGTCGCTCGGCCTGACCGGCACCGAGATGTTCACCATCACCGGTGTGACCGCCCTGAACGACGGCGACACCCCGCGTACGGTGACGGTCACGACCGACACCGGCGTGGAGTTCGAGGCCGTCGTGCGGATCGACACCCCGGGCGAGGCGGACTACTACCGCCACGGCGGCATCCTGCAGTACGTGCTGCGCCGCATGATCGCCAACTGATCGCGTACGACATTTGCGAAGGGCCGCTTCCCGCGCTGGCGGGGAGCGGCCCTTCCCCGTCTCTGCCTTCCCATGCCCCGGGTAGCTGTCTCGCGCCCTTTGCTCTGCTTCACTCGGCGCAACACTGACCGTGCGGTGCCGTTGCGCCCGTTGAAGCAGAGCAAAGGGCAAGAACGTGGTACGGCCAGCGAAGGATCCGGACCAGGTCCCGCTCAGCGCAGTCGCAGCGCGACCGCGCGGGCCTCTTCGTCGGTGAGGGGCAGGAACCAGAGGAAACGGCGAACGATGGCCACCGGATCGGGGCCGCCCGGCTGGCCGCGCAGGTCCCGGATCGCCCGCCGGGTGATCCGGGAGAACTCGGGGATAAGGGTCGCGCGGCGAGCAGCGTCCGTCGGGGTCGCTCGCAGCGCCGGGCAGGGCCAGTCCCGCCCGCAGGCGTCGCATATCCAAAAAGGACCGTCGGCGGTGTGCCCGACCGGCGGGCCGCACCGGGGTCGCCAGCGTGATTCGGGTACGACGTTGGCGGCGCGACCGGAACCACGGTGCGGAGGAATGAGCCGCTCGATGGGGCGGGGCGCGCTCTTGCGCGGCTGCTTCGGCCGGGACGGCAACGGACCGACGGTCGGCTTCGCGTGCTCTCGCGGCTTTTCCTCGGGCATCCTGCGCTCCCTCGTCGATGCTGTCTACACAGCACCCTGCCGAGGGTTGCCAAGCAATTACACCGCGTAGAAGTATTGACCCCCGACGTCTGGAACGTTCTGGAGGGTGTGGAGATGAATCGAGCCGTACAGGCGGCCATGGTCGAAAAGGGCTACACAGCGGACAGTCTCGCTGCTCAGATTGGTGTCGATCCGAAGACGGCGGCAAAGTGGGCGAGCAGGGATCGAATTCCCCAGACTCGTCATCGTGCCCGGATCGCCGAGCTGCTCGGTCGGAACGTCGAGGAGCTGTGGCCGGACGCGCTGAAGCGTCGAACGCCGGCCTGGTTCCGACCCTGGGCCGAGATCGAGCGCGAGGCGCTGTCGCTGCGGTCGTTTCAGCTCGCGTGGATACCGGGCCTGCTTCAGACGAAGGCGTACGCGCTGGCGACGCTGGTCGGCGAGGCGCTGACACCGGCCGAAGCCGACAATCTCGCCGAGGCGCGGCTGAGCCGGCAGGCCATCCTGCGCCGGGAACGCCCGCCGCTCATCGTCGCGGTCCTGGACGAGGGAATCCTCCGGCGCACCCTCGACGGCGATCGGGCCATGATGCGTGAGCAGTGCGAGCGGCTGGCCGAACTGGCCGCTCTGCCGAACGTGTCGCTGTTCGTCGTGCCCGCCGACGTCGGCATGTATCCGGGCCTCGGTGGGCCGTTCACCGTGGCCGAGATGCCGGACGGGGCGCGGGTCGCCCACGTCGACAGTCAGGCGCAAGCGCAGCTCATCGACAAGGCGGCCGACGTTGCTACGCTGGACCGACGGTGGGAGCGCATCCGCGATGCAGCCCTGTCTCGTGCGCAGTCCCTTAACCTCATCAGAGAAGCGGCAGCATCATGGACCTGACCGGCGCTCGGTGGCGCAAGAGCAGCAAGAGTGGCAACAACGGCGGCGACTGCGTCGAGGTGGCCGACAACCTCGCGGGCGTCATCGGCGTACGCGACTCCAAGGACCCGGCCGGTCCGACGCTCGCCTTCGACCCGGCGGCCTGGACCCGCTTCCTGGTGCTGGCCAAGCGCGGCTGACCCGGAGGATCCGGCTACCTCGCGAGGTCGTCCGCCCGGTCGAGCAGAGCACGGCGCTCGGCGGCCGAGCCGGCCATCCCGGCGGCCTCCCGGAACAGCGCGGCGGCCCGCAGCCGGTCACCCTGCCGGGCGACCAGATCGGCCCGCACCGCCACGGCGAGCGGGTTACCGTCCAGCCCGCCCCCGGCCTGCGCCGCGTCGAGCAGGCCCAATCCGGCGTACGGCCCGTACGCGTAGCCGTGCGCGACCGCGCGGTTGAGCGCGATCACCGGCGAGGGCCGGATGTCGGCCAGCGCGTCGTAGGCCCGCGCGATCGTCGGCCAGTCGGTGGCCTCCGCGGACGGCGCGGTGGCGTGGCAGGCGGCGATCCGGGCCTGCCACGCGTACGGCCCGTCGTGGCGTACCCGAGCAAGGGCGGCCTGGCCCTCGGCGACGGCCGCGCGGTCCCACCGCGCGCGATCCTGCCGCTCAAGGGTGAGCAGGTTGCCTGCGGCGTCGCGACGGGCGTCCCGGCGGGAGTGCTGGAACAGCAGCAGCGCCAGCAGCGCGGCCACCTCGGACTGCTCCGGCATCAACCGGTCGAGCAGCCGGGCCAGCCGGACCGCCTCATCGGCGAAGGCCGGCTCGCCGTCGACGACGTAGCCCCGGGTGAACAGCAGGTACAGCACGGCGAGCACCCCGGGCAGCCGCTCGGCCAGCGCCGGCCCGCTCGGCACCCGGTACGGGATGCCGGCCTGCGCGATGCGGGTCCGGGCGCGGGTCAGCCGGCGGGTCATCGTCGACTCGCTGACCAGCAGGAGCCGGGCGATGTCGGCGGTCGGCACCCCGCAGACGGTCCGCAGGGTCAACGCCACCCGAGCCTCGATCGCGAGCGCGGGATGGCAGCAGGTGAAGATGAGCCGCAGCCGGTCGTCCACCACGTCCTCCCCCGCCGGGGTCTCGGGCCACGCGTCGTCCGGCGCGAGGACCGCCAGTTCGTGCAGCTTGCGGCGCTCGACGGCGGTCCGGCGCAGCACGTCGATCGCGCGGTTGCGGGCGACGGTCAGCAGCCAGGCGCCGGGGTTCGCCGGCACGCCGTCGCCGGGCCAGCGCTCCAGCGCGACGGCCAGGGCCTCCTGCGCGCAGTCCTCGGCCAACGCCCAGTCCCCGGTCACCCGGATCAGGGTCGCGACGATCCGGGGGTACGCGTCGACGCCAGCGGCCGCGACGGCCTGCGCCGCCACGGCCGCGCCGACGTCGTCGGGCGCACCGGTCGTGGTGTCGGTGCGAGCCATTCGATCAGTCCGACAGGGCACCGAACGGGCGCAGTTCCAGCCGCCCCTCCCGCGCCATCGGGTGGGTACGCGCCACCTCGATGGCCTCGTCGAGGTCGGCGCAGTCGAGCAGGTCGAAGCCCACGATGACCTCCGTGGTCTCGGCGAACGGCCCCTCGGAGACGAGCAGTTCGCCGTCGCGGACCCGGACGGTGGTGGCCGCCGTGGTCGGCGCCAGCACGTTGCCGGTGAGGCGACGGCCGCGGGTGTCGTTGTCGGCCACCCACGTGTGGATGTCGGGCAGCTCGGTCGGGTCGGTGTCCGGTGCGGTGTCGCTGCAAACGAACATCATGAACTTCATCTGGCGCTCCCTCGGGTTTTCCGGGTGTCGCCAGCATGACGAACGGCCGGGGCCGATCCGGACACGGGTGCCCGGAAAATTGCCCCGACCGTCGGTCAGTCCCCGCTGGCGGCGCGCCGGCGAGCCTCGCGGGTCTTCATGGCGTGCTCCATGAGGGTCACGAGCACCTCCTTGCTGGACTCGCGCTGACGGGCGTCGCAGAGCAGCACCGGCACGCCCGGGTCCAGGTTCAGCGCGGTCTGCACCTCGTCGAGCCGGTACTGGCGGGCGCCCTCGAAGCAGTTCACCGCCACCACGAACGGGGTGCCCCGACCCTCGAAGTAGTCGATCGACGGGAAGCAGTCGGCCAACCGGCGCGTGTCGGCAAGCACCACCGCGCCGATCGCGCCCAGCGCCAGCTCGTCCCAGACGAACCAGAACCGGTCCTGCCCGGGTGTGCCGAACAGGTAGAGCACCAGGTCGTCGCTGATGGTGATCCGACCGAAGTCCATCGCCACGGTGGTGGTGGTCTTACCCTCCACCCCGGACAGGTCGTCGATGCCGACGCCGGTCTCGGTCAGCACCTCCTCGGTGCGCAACGGCCGGGTCTCGCTCACCGCGCCGACCATGGTGGTCTTGCCCACGCCGAAACCACCGGCGACCAGGATCTTGATCGCGGTGGGCAGTGGCGTCGCTCCCGCCGGCCGCTCAGAGTGCCCGTAGTCCATTGATTACCGCCTCGAAGATGCTGTTGTCGGGAAGACCGGCCGTGGTCTGCGGTTCGCGTACCTGCACGAGGTTGCGGGCCGCCAGATCGCCGAGGAGCACCCGGATGGTCCCCACCGGCAGGTCGAGGTGGGCGGCGATCTCGGCGACGGACTGTATTCGCTGGCACAGGCCGACGATCGCCAGGTGCTCGGGACCGAGACCCACCTCCGGCGTCACGTCGGCTCGGGTCGCGGTGACCAGGGAGATCAGGTCGAACGTGCCGGTGACCGGACGGGCACGCCCGCGTGTCACCGCGTACGGGCGCACCACCGGGCCCGCATGGTCATCCACCCACTGATGCTCTGCGGACTCCCCCTGCACCGTCATGGCCGTTACCTCTCGCCAGCCGACTGTTCGGCGCTCCGCGACGGGGAGGCCACGTACTTGCCGACCCGGGTGACGAGCATCGCCATCTCGTACGCGATGAGACCGACGTCGGCGTCCTCGCTGGCGAGAACAGCCAGGCAGGCGTTGCGGCCGGCGGCTGTGACGAACAGGAACGACGACTGCATCTCGATGATGGTCTGCTGCACCTGCCCACCGCCGAAGCGCTTGCCGGCGCCCCGGGCCAGGCTCTGGATGCCGGCCGCCATCGCCGCGAGGTGCTCGCCGTCGTCGCGGCTCAACCCCTGTGAGGAAGCCATCAACAGCCCGTCGGTGGAGAGCGCGACCGCATGCTCGGCCTGCTTCACCCGGCCCACCAGATCATCCAGCAACCACGTCAGGTCGGCACTCGAAGCCGTCTTCTGGGCCACTTCGTCGTCCTCTTCTCGCCCGGCAGTTGCGCCGTATTCGTCTTGGGCTTGACCGTCACACCGCGCGGGAACCCGCAGCACCGGCGCTCGGTCAGGTGGCTTGTGGTTCCTCGTCGGTCGGCTCGGACGTACCGCTCGACGAGGCGTCGGACGCGCCACCGAGCAGTCGCGCCGCGTCGGTCCGACCGCGCCGGGTGCCGGTCTGATACGAGCTCATCATCCGGCGTACCTGCTCCGGCGGCCGCGCCACGTCCTCCTCGTCGGACTCGGTTGCCGCCGCCGGGTCGTCGCGCAGCTCGGGAACGATGTTCGCCTGGCGAACGCGGACCGGCAGGCCCGAGCCGGTCCGGTCCGTCTCGGCCCACGCCGGAATCGGCCCGCCCTCGCCGCCCGGCTCGCCCTCGCCGCCCGGCTCGCCCTCGCCGCCCGGCTCGCCCTCGCCGCCCGGCTCGCTGCCGCCGCCGCTCGGGCCGCCCCGGTCCACCGCGGGCAGGCCGGTGGGCACCGTCGGGCCCTCCAGGGCCGGCTGGCCCAGGCCACGCCGGGCCCGGGTGGGCAGCTCCGCCGCCGAGGCGCCCAGGGTCGTGCGCTGCCGGGTGGGGAGTACGACGTCGGTGTCGGTTCCGTCCACCTGCTGCTCGGTCGGGGTGCTGCTCTCGGCCAGCACCGGGGCGCCGGGGGTCACCGGCTGCGCCGCGCCCGGACCGCTCGTGTCCGTCGCCGCGGCGGCCACCGCGACCGACGAGAGGCTGGCGGAACGGCCGCCGTCGGCGGGACCGCCGGCGGGCGGCCCCGAGGGCAGCGCGATGGCCGTCGGCCCGACCGGCAACGCGCCGGAGGTCTCCGGGGCGGTCCCGTTCGAGGTGACCAAGTCCAGCGGGATGAGTACGACGGCGGTGGTGCCGCCGTACGCCGACTCCTTGAGCCGGACCCGCACGCCGTGCCGCTCGGTCAGCCGGCTCACCACGTAGAGGCCGAGTCGGGCGGCGTTGGCGAGGTTCAGCTCGGACTGGTCGACGATGCGGTGGTTCGCCGCGGCCAGGTCCTCCTCGCTCATGCCGAGGCCCCGGTCCTCGATCTCGATGGCGAACCCGTTGGCCACGAGCTGGCCACGGACCTCGACGGTGGTGTGCGGCGGTGAGAACGACAGGCCGTTCTCGATCAGCTCGGCGAGCAGGTGGATGATGTCGCCGACCGCCCGGCCGGCGAGCGAGACGGGCCCGAGCGGCAGCACGTTGACCCGGGTGTAGTCCTCCACCTCGGCGACCGCGCCGCGCACCACGTCCACCATGGGGACGTTGCGCCGCCAGGCCCGGCCCGGGGTGGAGCCGGACAGCACGATCAGGTTCTCCGCGTTACGCCGCATCCGGGTGGCCAGGTGGTCGACCCGGAACAGGTCCTCCAACTCCTCCGCGTCGTGTTCACGCCGCTCCATCGCGTCGAGCAGGGTGAGCTGGCGGTGCACCAGCGCCTGCGTACGCCGGGCCAGGCTGAGGAACACCTCACGGACGTTGCGACGCAGCTCGGCCTGCTCGACGGCGGTGCTCAGGGCGGTCTCCTGGACGGCGTTGAACGCCTTGCCGACCTGGCCGATCTCGTCGGTGCCGAACTCCAGCGGGGGCGCCTCGGTGGCGACGTCGACCTCCTCGCCGCGACCGAGCCGCTCGACCACCCGGGGCAGCCGCTCGTCGGCGAGCTGCCAGGCGGCCTGCCGCAGCCGTTCGAGCTGGCGCAGGAGGGTCCGGGCCGTGGTGATGGAGACGACGACCGAGGCGATGACGGCGAGCAGGCCCAGGCCGGTGGCGAGCACCAGCCGGACGACGACCATCACGGCCACGCCGGTGGCCCGGCCGACGATGCCCTCGCCGCCGTCGGTTACGGCGTCGTTCACCTCGGCCAGCGCCGGCTCGACGGTGCCGCGCCACTGTTCGGCGCTGACCGGCAGTTGGGTGGCCGGCCGGCCCTCGCGGATGATGCTGTCCTGTACGGCGCGTAGCCGGGTGAACGCCTCGCCCTCGACGAGCTGCCGGTAGCGGCGCTGGTCGGCGTCGGCGAGCCGGGCCCGGGTCTCCTCGCCGAGGAACCGCTCGGCGCCGACCAGGCTGACGTAGCGGGCGTACTCCGGGCCGCTGATCCGGCCGTTGCCGAAGAGGCCGCTGAGCAGCGCGTCCTCCTGGGAGATCAGCTCCTTCATCCGGTTGAGCTGGATCAGGGCCGCCGCGTCGGCGGCGATCTCCTTGTCGTCCAGGCTGCCCGTGACGTCGTAGATCCGAAAGATCGATTCGATCGCGTCGGTGTAGGCGTCGGCGGCGGAGATCCGGTCCACCTTGCGGGCGAGCACGTCGGCGCGGGTCTGCTTCAGCCCGTCGACCTGCGCGATCGTGGCGTCCAGCTGGGCGTCGAGCGCCGAGCTGCCGGCCACGTCGACCTGCCAGTTGCGGACCGAGGCGGCGAAGTCCTCGGCCAACCGCGCGGCCTTGCCCTGCTCGGCCTCCAGCGTCGCGCGCTGCTCGGCGTCGGGGTTGCTCAGGTACGCCTGGGTCAGCCGCCGCTCCAACTGGAGCTCCTGCAGCAACGGCTCACTGGGCGTGTAGACCCTGCTGTTGAGCAGCTGGACACCGAGCAGGTTGAAACCGTCCCGCAGGGTCACCCATGCCGCGAACATCCAGAGCGCGACCAGGGAGAGCAGCAGGGCGACAACCTTGGTGCGGATACTCGTACCGCGAGAACGCATTGAACCGTCCCAGGCCGGGGTTGACTCAGCTCATCAACGGGTGATCATGGCAGACGACGTCCCGCCACGGCGGGGCGAACGGGGCTGAGGCTCTGCGTACGCTAGCAGTGTCCACACAACCCCTCAAGTTGTTGTTTTTGTTGCCGCGTAACCACAATCCACCACCGAACGGTCGGCATCCGCCAGATGGACGGAGGCCAGCCGGCAGGCGGCCAGCACCGCCGCGCGGACGATCGCGGTAGGACAGTACAGCTCCTTGCCGTACCACAGTGGAGGGTCGACCCGACCGGACGGCCGGTGCAGGTAGGCGTGGCCGCGCGCCACCGCATCGTCGACCCGGGGCGCTCCGGTCGGTGCGGCCAGCAGCACCTGCAGGGCGTACGCGGTCTCCTCGGCCGTTCCGCCCCACCGCCCCCACGAGCCGTCGGCGCGTTGGCTGTCCAGCACCCAACGGGCCGCCCGGTCCACCGCCTCGGCCGCCACGCCGCCGCGACCGAACTCCGCCAGGGCCAGCACGCAGCAGGCCGTGGCGTAGTACGGCGAGGCGTGCCACCGGTCCTGCCAGGGGCCGTCGGCGAGCTGGTGTGCCGGCAGCACGATGCTGAGCCGCTCGATCGCCCGGTGGTAGCGCGTGTCCGCGCCGGGGTGCGCGGCCACGTGCTGGCCTAACGCGTCCAGCACGTGCGCGTTGGTGGTGACCGAGAAGCCGTCCTCGCTCCCCGGCCAGGTGCAGAAACCGTCTGCCGTCTCGTACGCCCACAGGCTGGCCGGGTCGGCGGGGTGGCCGAGCCGCGCCAGCGCGTCCAGCGTGACCGAGGTGGTGTCGGCGTCGGTCGGCAGGCCCTCGCCGGTGGCGACGCCCTCGGCGGCGGTGGCGGCGGCCAGGGTGCGCAGCACGGTCGCCGGCGGGTTGACCGCGACACCGGCGCGGCGCAGCCCGCCGAGCACCCAGGCCCGCTCGAAGACGGTGATCGGGGCCGGGCAGGGCACCGGCCCGTCGCCCTCGCGGATCAGCTCCCGCAGGAAGGCGTGCGCGGCGGGGCCGGCGTCCGGGCCGGCGGCGGTCAGCCAGGCGGCGGTCGCAGCGGGTGAGGCGCCGACGGCGGTGAGCGTCGGCCCGGCGTCGGCCGGTGTCGCGTCCAGCACCTCGTAGAAGTGGGCCAGCTTGGTCGGCAGCGCCGCCCCGGCGGCCACCGCGGCCCGTACCGCGCGCAACCGGTCGGGGCCGAGCCCCGGTGGCAGGGTCAGCGGCGGGTGGGGCAGCCGGTCGGCGGTCGCCCGGTCCAGCCGGGTCAGCCGGTCGTTGATCGACTCGACCAGCGCGGGGACGATGAGGTCCAGCGCCGGGGTGTCCGGCAACGCCCGCGCGTGCGTGGCGAGCAGCCGGCCGGTGAGCGCGTCGAGCCCGCGCGCCACCGGGGCGAGCAGGTCCGGCCCGGACCACCCACCGTCGGCCAGCGCGGCGAGCAGAGCGTCGGTGGCGCTGAGCGTGGGCACCAGGGCGTACCCCTCGGGCGGGCCCCACGCGCCGTCCGGGCGCTGCTCGCGCAGCAGGAACCCGATCCGCTGGTGGTGTCCCGGCAGCCAGGCCGCACCGGCGACGAGCCGGCCGCTCTCGTACACCGAGGCGGCGACCTGCCCCCACGGCCGCAGCGCGAGGCCGGCGATCAGCTCGCGCGCGGCGTCGGTGGCCGGCTCGGCCAGTACGCGCGGGGAGCCCTCACTCACCGCGTGCCCCCCAGAAGTCCGACAGCTGGTAGAAGCCACCCGTGAAGGAGATCTGCCGGTGCAGGTAGTCCGCCTGGCGGGGGCAGCGTTCGGCGAGGGCGGCCAGGTCGCCGCGGGACCGGGTGGTCAGCTCGGCGAGCCGGGCGTGCACCCGCGCCGGGTCGTCGACAAGCAGCAGGGCGTTCAGATCACCCCACTCGGTGTCCCGCCCGTGCGTGGCGAGGTCGTTGACCAACCGCAGCACCCGCTGCACGCCACGTCCGGCGTCCAGCAGGTCGGTCAACTGGGCGAGGGTCCGCTCGTCGCCGGTGGCGATCCAGTGCGTGACATTGACGAAGGAGCAGGCGAGGTTGTCGGCGTTGTCCAGATAGCGGTCCAGGTCCGGCAGGCGCCGCCCGGTGGTCGGGTCGGTCGGCAGGTTCTTCCAGTCCCACTCACGCGACACGGCGGCGAGCATCCGCGCCAGCTCGTCGCGCCAGATCGGGCGCAGCCGCGTGAACGCCGGGACGGTCGCCAACTCGTCGCGCAGGTCGGCCAGCAGCCGCGCCAGGTGCCGGCCCGGCGGGGGCGCGGCGCCGTCGGCGACCGCCAGGCAGTCGGTCACGATCGCCCGGACGTCGTCGGCGGACCGGGCGAGGTAGTCGACCTGCCAGTCGGCGGCGAAGACCCAGAGCAGGGTACGGGTGGTGATCCGCAGTTCGGCGGCGGTGTGCCAGGGCGCGGTGAACGCGATCGCGGTGGCCACCGAGCTGAGCAGCGCGGCGTCGAACGGCGCGGCGTCGAAGAGTTCCGGATGGGCGGCGGTGACGCCCTGCAGGTCGCGGACGCCACGGACGGCGAGCGCGCACACCCGGCCCTGCTCGGCTACCGCGTCGGGCCCGGCCTGCACCGGCCACGGGACCCCGGTCATGACACGACCGGCCGCTCGACCGGAGTGACGATCAGCTCGGCCCGCTGCTTGGGTTGCAGCGAGGCGCCGAGCCGGGGTGTCAGGCCGACGGGCTCGCGCAGTCGGAAGCGGTAGCGACTCAGCACGGTGCTGACGATGAGCTGCGCCTCCAGCAGGAACAGGTACTGCCCGAGGCACTGGTGCGGGCCGCCGCCGAACGGGAAGTAGGAGTAGCGGTAGCGCCGCCGGGGCTTCTCCGGCGCGAAGCGCTCCGGGTCGAACAGCGTCGGGTCGTTCCAGAACGTCGACATCCGCTGGGTGACGTACGGGCTGACCAGCACCGTGCCACCGGCCTTGATCCGCACACCGCCCAGCACGTCGTCGCCGACCGCGGTCCGGGGGATCATCCAGCCGGCCGGGTAGAGCCGCAGCATCTCGTCGAGCACCATGCGGCCGTAGCGCAACTGCGGCAGGTGCTCGCGGCCGACCCGTTCCGCGCCGACCACCTGCTCGATCTCGTCGGTCATCCGCTCGGCCACGTCGGGCCGGGAGGCCAGCACCGGCCACAGCCAGGAGAGCAGGGCGATGGTGGTCTCGGTGGCGGTGGAGAACATCGCCACCACGTCGCCGCGGATCGCGTACTCGTCGGGTTCGCTGCCGTCGGCGCGCGGCCGGCAGAGGGTGGAGATGATGTCGTCGCCGTCGGTGGGCCGGGCCCGGGCCTCCCGGATGATCGGCAGCACCACCTCGTCGATGGTCCGCACGGCCTCGGAGAAGCGTCGGTCGCCGGGCATCGGCACCGCGTACGGCACGAAGGGCACCAGCAGGCGCGGGAGCATCGCGGTGGTGACGGTGTCCAGCGCGGCGCTGATCCGCAGCGCGTCCGGCACGGAGATGCGGTCGGCGAAGAGCACCCGCATGGTGGTCCGCAGCACGATCCGGGTCAGCTCGGCGCCGCCGTCGATCGGGCGGCCGTCGCGGGCGGGCTCCAGCCACTCGTCGACGGCCTCGTTGATCGCCTCGGCCATCCGGTCGACGAGCGTCTCGGCCCGCTTCGCGGTGAACAGCGGTTGCAGCGCGCCGCGGCTGGACTCCCAGATCTCGCCCTCGGCGACCAGGATGGCGTCGCCGACGATCCGGCGGACCGGCCGCCACAGCAGGCCGTCGCCGTCGCGGGTGTAGTTGGCAACGTTGTCCCTCAGCACGCGTTGCAGGTGCTCCGGGTGACTGACGAGGTAGGGGCGGAACGAGCCGAGGTTCAGCCGGACGACCTCGCCGCCAGCGGCGTCCGCGAAGCCGACCAGCGCGCCGAGCGGGTCGCGGACCAGCGCGGGCAGGGCGCGACGGAGCGGGATCATCCGGGGTTCGGTGCTGACGGGGGTGGGGCCGGCATCGGACACCTGGGACATGCAACGTCTCCTCGTCGTTCCGCCGGCCTGGGTTGTCCACTTCGGCCGGTCGGGACTGTGGAACTTTCACCTTCTGGGCGACGGAAGCATCTCACCAATTCGGGGGCACCTCTAGACCTGTGACCGGTGAGATTCCACCGACACGCCCAACGGACATCGATGGCGATGGCCGGCCTGAGTCCTGAGTGGATAGTCAGGATGCGGCACCGATGCAGGTCGCACCCGTGCACGTTGAGGTCGCAGCCGCCGGCGAGCCCACGGGACGGCGGGTCCGTGGGCTGCTCGGCCAGCGGGCCCGCCCGCCGGGTCGCACCCGGGCGATCCCAGAGGGCGGGCGGCGCGGGCGCGCCAGGACGCACCGGTACCTGCGAATCCGGGCGATGTCGGGCACCCTGTGCCAGGCTCTGTGGCATGGACGACAAGACCATCCTGAACCGGATCTCCGAGCTGGTCGACGAGGAACACCGGCTGCGCGCGGACGCCCAGGCCCACGAGTCGGGCACCGAGGGCGAGGCCAGCGAGCGGCTGCGCGCCCTGGAGGAGTCCCTCGACCAGTGCTGGGACCTGCTACGCCGCCGTCGGGCCGCCCGAACCACCCACGGCGACCCGGACTCCCAGGGCGAACGCCCCAAGCCCGAGGTCGAGCGCTACCTGCAGTGACGGGTACGGGCGGGTCGGGCGGCCGCTCGGGCCGCCCGACCCGCTCCGGTCAGCGGATGCCCGCCTCCCGCAGCAGCTCCCCCGTCAGAGCACCGGGGTCGACCTGCTCGGCGCCCAGCCCCCGGGCCACGAACCAGGCGCTGACCACCCGCACGTCGCGGGCCAGGAACTCGGGCCCCTGCGGGTTCGCCACCACGTCGACCACCTGCGGCAGATCGATCACGACCAGCCGCCCGGAGTGCACGAGCAGGTTGTACGGCGACAGGTCGCCGTGGGCGTAGCCGGCCCGGGCCAGCACGCGCAGCGCCTCGACCAGCTGACCCCACAGGTCGCGCAGCTCGGCCGGGCCGGGCCGTAGCTGGGCCAGTCGGGGCGCGGCAAGCCCCGACTCGGCGTCGCCGACGAACTCCAACATCAGTTCGGTGCCCCGCAACTGCACGGGGTACGGCACGGCGATCCGGTCGTGCCCGGCGCCGATCTCCCAGAGCCGGGCCAGCGCGGCGAACTCGGCCGCCGCCCACTGCCCGGCGATCATCTGCCGGCCGAAGGCCGTCCGGCCGGCCATCGCCCGGTTCTCCCGGGACCGCCGCACCCGGCGCCCCTCCAGGTAGCCGGCGTCGCGGTGGAACAGCCGGTGCTCGGCGTCCCGGTATCGCTTGACCGCCAGCAGGCAGGAGCGGTCCGTGTCCGGTACCGCCCGGCGGACCAGGTGGACGTCCGCCTCCTTACCGGTCTTCAACACACCCAGTTCGGTGTCCTTGGCGGCCAGCTCGGTGACCAGCCACTGCGGGTGCGGCGCAGGGCCGTGCACGGCGTCGTCCCACGACGACCAGCGTTCGCCGGTGGCCGGGTCAGGATCGCCGTCGGGGTCGGCGAGCGGCTCGGTGGGCCGCCCGCGCTTCAGAAACTGCGGTTCGTCGTCGTCGAAGCGGCTCTTGCCGCGGCTGCGGCGCTCCAGCGCCGGCAGGTCATGATCGCGCACTGTGGTGAGGTTCCCTTGGTCGAGGCTGAGTTAGGCAGCTGGAAGCGACCTGCGAAGACGGCCATGACCGACCCCCTCTCCTCGACCGGGCGGACGCCCGGGTGCACGATGCGCCGCCCATGCTGCCGTCGCCCCGACGGCCGGTCAATCGAATTACCGCTGCCGCCGCCCGGCCGGTGCGCGCCGCGTCCGGCGGCGGCGAACCGCGTCAGCTCGCGAGCACCGTGGCGACCGCGGCGATCAGCCCGTCCACCGTGCGGCTCGGCGCGAACCGGACGTCCGACCAGGTCCGTCCCCGGTGCAGCCAGACGCTGGGCAACCCGACGGCGGCAGCGCCGCCGATGTCCGCCTCCGGGCTGTCGCCGACCACCCAGGCGCCGCGCAGCGGCATCCGGACCCGCTGCGCGGCGAGCGCGAAGATCCGCGGGTTGGGCTTGCTGACCCCGGCCTCCTCGGAGATCACCCAGTCGGCGACGTACCGGTCCAGGCCGGTACGGCGGATCTTGGCGTCCTCGACGCGTACGGTGCCGTTGCAGACCACCACCGGCACCCAGCCCGCGTCGTCGGCGATCCGCAGCGCGCAGGCGGTCAGCGGATCGAGGCGGGTCTGCGCCACCACCCCGTCGTGCAGCTCCTCCACCAGGTCGATCGAGGGGATCCGCAGCTCGTAGCGGTCCCGGATCGCGTCGGCCAGGTCCCAGCGGTCGGTCAACCCGTCCGCGTCGATCGAGAGCAGCCAGTCGATGTCGGTGGGGGGCGCGCCGATACCGTCCAGGAAGCGCTCACCCCAGCGGCGGAACGGCCCGGCCCGATCCAGCAGGGTGTTGTCCAGGTCCAGCAGGAGCAGTGGCACTCGGGCACCCTACGGGACCGACGTGTCCGCCAACAGATCCCGCGGGTGTCGACCTGACGGTGGGCTCAACCGGTCAGCGACACCCGTGGGCCGCCCTGGCTCGGCAGCAGATCGGCGAGCATCGAATGGGCCGACCGGGTGGCCGTGAGCGCGGCCGGATCGAGGGTCGCCACCAGCACCGCCGTGCCCTCGTCAGCGCCCCGGGCGAGCGTACGTCCCTGCGGGTCGTAGATCGCCGCGCCGCCGTTGAACCGCCACGGGTCGCCGCCGCCGACCGCGTTGGCGAAGACCACGAACATCGTGTTGTCCAGGGCCCGCGCGGCGTAGTACAGGTCCCGGCGGTGCTCGGAGCCGGCCAGGTAGCCGCTGGGGCACAGGTAGGCGTGCGCGCCGTCGAGCGCGGCGGCCCGGCCGTGCTCGGGGAAGCAGCCGTCGTAGCAGATGCCCAACCCGAGCCGCCAGTCGTCGACCAGCAGCGTGGCGCCCCGACCGCCGGGGCTGAACAGCTCGCGCTCGTCGCCCCACAGCTGCTGCTTGTCGTACCCGACCCGGATCGCGCCGGCGCGGTCGACCACAAGGGCGGCGATGGTGCGCCGACCGTCCGGGTGCCGCGCCGCCGCCCCGACCACCACGGTGATCCCGGCCGTCCGCGCCGCGGCGCGCAACGGGTCGAGCCGACCGTCGGCGACCACCCCGGCCGGGTCGGCCACGACGTCGGTGCCGACCGGGTCGGCGGCGAGGGTCGGCGGGTGGTACGCGCACAGGTACAGCTCGGGGAGGACGACCACCCGGGCGCCCTGTCCGGCGGCCTGACGGACCAACTCGGCGGCGGCCGTCGCGTTGCCGGCGACATCACCGGGTACGGGGGTGGCCTGGACGGTGGCGACGGTCAGCGCCGCGGTGGGCGTGGGGTGAGGCGGGGTCACCGGAGGATGGTAAACGGCACCGCACCAAGCCGTACGTACGGTTTGCATAGGCCGGGGTGACCTGCGACGATCGACGTGTGCCCAGAGTAAGCCAGGACCAGCTCGACGCGCGCCGGCAGGAGATCCTCGCCGCCGCGCGGGCGTGTTTCGCGCGGCTCGGCTACGAGGGGGCGACCGTCCGCCGCCTCGAGGAGGCCACCGGGCTGTCCCGGGGCGCCATCTTCCACCACTTCCGGGACAAGGACTCGCTCTTCCTCGCCGTCGCGGAGGACGACGCCGCCGCCATGGTCGAGACGGTGGCCCGCAACGGTCTGGTGCAGGTGATGCGCGATCTGCTGGCCCGCGCGGTCTCCCCCGACACCACCGGCTGGCTGGGCAGTCAACTGGAGGTCTCCCGCCGGCTGCGCACCGACCCGGCGTTCGCCAAGCGCTGGGCCGAACGGTCCGCCGCGATCGCCGAGGCGACCCGCGACCGGCTGGCCCGCCAACGCGACGCCGGGGTGCTGCGCGAGGACGTACCGATCGACGTGCTGGCCCAGTTCCTGGAGCTGGCCTACGACGGCCTGGTGCTGCACCTGGCGATGGGCCGACCGGCCGGCGACCTGGGCCCGGTGCTCGACCTGGTCGAGGAGGCGGTCCGCCGCCGCTGAGCGCCGGCCGCACCGTCGCCTGGTCGAGGAGGCCGTCCGCCGCCGCTGAATCCCGGCCGCGCACCGGGACGGGGACCGTGGCGGTCGTGCTCCACAATGGGGCCGCCGATCCCTCCGGCGACAGGAGCAGTCGATGATCGTCCACGCCGCGTCGGGCGACACCTGGGGCATCCCCGGCCCGACCTTCCTCCGGCTCTACCTCGTGGCGACCGCCGTCGCGGTCGCCCTCGCGGTGCTGCACCGGGTCCGCCTCGCCACCGGCGCGGAACCCCTCGTCGCCGAGCCGCTCGGTCCCCAGGAGGTCGCCTACCTCAACGGTGGGCCGGCCCTCGCGGTGCACGCCGCGCTGGGCGGCCTCCGGGGCAGCGGCGCGATCGACGTCGGTCCGGATCGCCGCCTCTTCACCACCGGCCCGACCCCGACCGGGCTCACCCCGCTGGAACAGGCGATCCACTGGGCCGCCCACCAGGGCGCCCGGGCCCGGGACCTCGCCCAGGACCAGCGCGTGGCCGCCGCGCTCGACCAGCTCGGCGTCAGCCTCGAAGGGCGGGGACTGCGCGTGAGCCAGGCGCAGCAGGCCTCCGCACGACAGTGGAGGCTCCTCCTCGCCGCCCTGCTGGTGTTCGGCGTCGTACGGCTGTTCGCCGGCCTGGCCAACGGGCGGCCCGTGGGCTTTCTGCTGCTCACCCTGGTCGGGGTGCTGGTGGCGGTGCTGCTGCTCTGGCGGGTGCCGCAGACCAGCCGGGCCGGTCGCGCCGCGCTGCGCGACCTGCGTAAGCGGCACACCCACCTGGCCCCCGCCTCGTCCCCCGCGTACGCCACCTACGGCGCGGCGGGCGCGGCGATGGGTGTGGCGCTGTACGGCACCGCGTCCCTCTGGGCGATCGACCCGGGCTTCGCCGAGCAGGCCGAGATCCAGCGGCAGGCCATCGCCAGCAGCGGCTGGTCCTCGGGCACCAGCACCGGGTCATCGGGCACCGCCGGCAGCTCGTGTGGCGGCGGCAGCTCCTGCGGTGGCGGCGGTGGCGGCGGATGCGGCGGCGGTGGGTGCGGCGGATGACCGCCCCGTACGGCGTCGGCATCGGCTGGCGTCCCGAGATCGCCGGTTTCGTGGCCGAGCTGCCCGGGCTGCGCTTCGTCGAGGTGGTGGCCGAGTCGGTGCCGGCGACCGGGCCGCTGCCGCCGGGGCTGGCGCAGCTGCCCGAGCGCGGCGTGACCGTCGTACCGCACGGGGTGCGGCTCTCCCTCGGCGGCGCCGAGCCGGTCGATCCGACCCGCGTCGCCCACCTGGCCGCCGTCGCGCAGCGGATGGACGCCCCGCTCGTCAGCGAGCACATCGCGTTCGTGCGGGCCGGCGGGCTGGAGGCCGGGCACCTGCTGCCGCTGCCGCGCAGCCGGGAGGCGGTCGACGCGGTCTGCGCCAACGTGGCCCGCGCGCAGGCCGAGCTGCCCGTGCCGATCGCGCTGGAGCCGATCGCCGCCCTGTTCGACTGGCCCGACGACGAGCTGGACGAGGCGGACTTCCTCACCGAGATCCTCGACCGCACCGGCGCGCTGCTGCTGCTGGACATCGCCAACGTGCACGCCAACGCCCGCAACCGGGGTACCGACCCGCTCGCGCTGCTCGACCGGCTGCCGTTGGACCGGATCGGTTACGTGCACGTGGCCGGCGGTTCCGAGCACGGCGGGTTCTACCACGACACGCACACCGATCCGGTGCCGCCGGAGGTGCTGGAGCTGGTCCGCGCGCTCTGCGCCCGGCAGCGGCCACCGGCGCTCCTGCTGGAACGCGACGGCGGCTATCCACCGGCCGCCGAGCTGCGCGCCGAACTGGACGCCCTGGCCACCGCCGCCGGCTTCCCGGCCGTGACGTGACGGGCACCGACCCCCGCGCCGGGCTCGCCGCGCGGCAGGCGGAGCTGGTGGCGACGCTGGTCGCCGGAGGTCCGCCGCCGGCGGGGTTCGCGGCCGGGCCGCTGGCCGCCACCCGGGCGGCGCTGCGCCGCAAACGGGCCGGTGAGGTGGCCCGGCACTGGCCGCTGCTCGCCGCCGGCCTCGGCACGGCGTGGCCGGCGACCTTCGCCGACTGGGCCGCCGAGCGCCCCACCGCCGGTTCGCTGCGCGACGGTTGGGACCTGGCCCGGGCGCTGCGGGAACGCGACGCGCTGCCGCCGGCCGGCGCCGAGGAGCTGGCCGTCCGCGAGGCGGGCCTGCGCTACGACGGGCGTCGGGCGCCGCGTCCGCGCCGGCTGCCGGCCGTGGCCCGCGCCGGCGGGGCCGTCGCGGTGCAGATCGCCGGTCGGGTACGCCTGGTGCGCCCCGCCGCGCGTCCGCCCGCCCACGTTGGCGGGCCCGAGCCTGATGCGGCAGGATCGGCGACATGGATCTCGGACTGACCGACCGGGTGTACGTGCTCACCGGCGCCTCCCGCGGCCTGGGCTACGCGACGGCGCAGTGCCTGGTCGCCGACGGCGCGCGGGTGGTGCTCTCGGCCCGCGACGCCGACGCCGTCGACGCCGCCGCCGAAGCGCTGGGTGGCCCGGACCGGGCCGTCGGCGTCACCGCCGACCTGGCCGACCCGCAGACCCCGGAGCGGCTCGTCGCGGCGGCCCGGAAACACTTCGGCCGGATCGACGGCGCGCTCATCTCGGTCGGTGGCCCACCCGCCGGTAATGCGGCGTCGATCACCGACGAGCAGTGGCGGCACTCCTTCGAGACCGTCTTTCTGGGCACCGTCCGCGCGGCGCGCACCGTCGCCGCCGCGCTGCCCGACGGGGGCGCGATCGGGCTGGTGCTCTCCACCTCGGCCCGCGGCCCGGTGCCCGGCCTGGGCATCTCCAACGGCCTGCGGCCCGGCCTGGTCGGCGTCGCCAAGGACATCGCCGACGCCTACGGCCCGCGTGGCGTACGGGTGGTGGGCCTGCTGCCCGGCCGAATCCTGACCGACCGCAACCGGGAGCTGTTCGCCGCCACCGGCGACCCGGAGCGCGCCCGCGCCGAGGCGGAGGCGAGCATCCCGTTGCGACGCCTCGGCGACCCGGCCGAGTTCGGCCGGGTGGCCGCGTTCGTGCTCTCCCCCGCCGCCAGTTACCTGACCGGCCTCACCGTGCCGGTCGACGGCGGCGCGCTGCGCGGCCTGTGACACCCGGCGCTCCGACACCCGGCGGCCGGGCCGTCGCTTCGACACCCGGCGGGCGGGGCGGCGCTCCCGCACCCGGCGGGCGAAGCGGCGCTCCCGCACCCGGCGGCCGAGCCGGCGCTTCGACGCCCGGCGGGGGCGGCCGAGGCGGGGATGTGCCGCCCGCGCTGGGAGGTCGTGCGGGTGCCGCGCATCCACGGCCGAGCAAGGCGGACCTGGCCGCCGCCACCGACCGGACCATCCCCGACGTGCTCGCGCCCGAGCTGTCGGTGCTCTTCGTCGGGATCAACCCGGGCCTCTGGTCGGCCGCCACCGGCTGGCACTTCGCCCGGCCTGGCAACCGGTTCTGGCCGGCGCTGCACCTGGGCGGGTTCACTCCCCGGCTGCTGCACCCGAGCGAGCAGGGCGAGTTGCCGGCCCTCGGGCTCGGCATCAGCAACATGGCGGCTCGGGCCAGCGCCCGCGCCGACGAGCTGAGCGCCGAGGAGCTGCTGGACGGCGCCGGGATCCTGACCGACAAGGTGACCCGCTACCGGCCGCGCTGGGTGGCCGTGGTCGGGGTGACCGCGTACCGGATCGGCTTTCAGCGGCCGAAGGCCGCCTTCGGGCCGCAGCCGGAGTCGCTGGCCGGGGCGCGGCTGTGGGTGCTGCCGAACCCGAGTGGCCTGAACGCGCACTTCACGCCGGTCACGCTGGGGGCCGCGTTCGCCGAGCTACGCGAAGCGACCGGCCTGCCGGACCGTCGCCCGGACTGACGCACCCGGCCATTGATCGACTCGACTTCATGGAAGTCGGGCTGTCGACGCGACCGGGACACCCCCGATTCCAGGAACCCGAGTCGATCAACGCTCGGGGGCGTGGGTGTGTTCGTAGCCGAGTAACCCACTCCTGGGCTGCCGCTTCCACTGGCCCCCGCACCATGATCGACAGGTTCGTTCCATCGTGGACTGGGAACGAACGCCACATGGCCGACGACTGCAAGCCTGGGCTGGAGGAGCTGCTCGCCTCGCGGCTGTGGCCCGCGGTCCTCGTCCCGCTCGGTGCGCTCGCCGCGCTGGTCGCCGCTGGCGTCTGGCTGGCGCCCACCTTCCCGTTCGTACCGGTCGCTCTTCTGCTCACCACGGTGGTGGTGGCCTGGCGACAGCGGGGCGACGCCCTGTTGGCCGACGAGACCGGACTGTGGATTCGGCGCCGTGGCCGGGTCACTCGCCGCTACCGATGGGAGGAGATCCGCGAAGCTGGCCTGACCCGGCCGGGCTTCGGTCAGGTCGCCCTGACTGTCTACCCCAACGGCGGGCCGTGGGACGTGCCCGGCCCCAACAGCGCGGTCCTCGTGAGTCGCATCTGGATGCTGCGCAAGCCCGACCGGCAGATCACCGACCGGGTCAACGCGTTGCTGCGCTCGCGGGGCGTGCGCACGATCGACTCGCCGCACCCCCCGATCGGCACCTGACGGGTCAGTTGGCGGCGGCGGGTGGCATCGCCTCGTCGGCGACGTACGTGCCCAGGGGCATGACCACCGGCTCGGAGCCGGTCGCGTCCGCGAAGGGCCGGGGCGAGTCGGCGACCGCGAACTGGGTGCGGTACAGCTCGGCGTAGAGCCCGCCGACCGCGACCAGCTCGTCGTGGCGGCCCCGCTCGACGATCCGCCCGCCGTCGAGCACGAGGATCTGGTCGGCGTCGCGGACGGTGGAGAGCCGGTGCGCGATCACCAGGGCGGTACGCCCGGCCAGCGCCACCGACAGCGCCCGCTGCACGGCCGCCTCGCTCTCCGAGTCCAGGTGTGCGGTCGCCTCGTCGAGGATCACGATCGACGGGGCCTTGAGCAGCAGGCGGGCGATGGCGATGCGCTGCTTCTCGCCGCCGGAGAAGCGGTAGCCGCGCTCGCCCACCGTGGTGTCCAGCCCGTCGGGCAGCGACCGGACGAGGTCGGCGACCTGGGCGCCGGCGAGCGCCGCCCAGATCTCGTCGTCGGTGGCGTCCGGCTTGGCGTAGCGCAGGTTCTCGGCGATCGTCTCGTGGAACAGGTGCGAATCCTGGGTGACGACGCCGATCTCGTCGCGCAGGGAGGCGAGCGTGGCGTCGCGCACGTCCGTCCCGCCGACCAGCACCTGGCCGTCGGTGACGTCGTAGATGCGGGAGATGAGCATGGACAGCGTCGACTTGCCGGCGCCGGACGGGCCGACGAGGGCGACCATCTGCCCCGGCTCGACGCTGAACGAGACGCCCTTGAGCACCGGCTCGTTGACGGTCCGGTCGAGGGTGGCGACCTCCTCCAGCGACGCGAGGGAGATCTCGGCGGCGCTCGGGTAGCGGAAGCGGACGTCGCGGAAGTCGACGCGACCGTTGCCGCGGGGCACCGGCACCGCGTCGGGCTTCTCGACGATGCCGGGTTCGAGGTCGAGCACCTCGAAGACGCGGTCGAAGGAGACCAGCGCGCTCATCACGTCCACCCGGACGTTGGAGAGCGCGGTGAGCGGCCCGTACAGCCGCGTGAGCAGCAGCGCGAGGGTCACCACGGTGCCCGCGCTGACGCCGCCGGTGACGGCGAGCCACCCGCCGAGGCCGTAGGTGAGCGCCTGCGCCAGCGAGGCGACCAGCAGCATCGCCACGAAGAACGTCCGGGAGTACATGGCGGACTGGATGCCGATGTCACGCACCCGCTCGGCCCGGTCGGCGAACCGGCGGGCCTCGATCTCGGGCTGGCCGAACAGCTTCACCAGCAGCGCGCCGGCCACCCCGAACCGCTCGGTCATGGTCGCGCTCATCTTGGCGTCGAGGTTGTACGCCTCGCGCGTGATGTCGGCCAGCCGCCGCCCGACCCGTCGCGCCGGGATGATGAAGATCGGCAGCAGCACCAGCGAGAGCGCGGTGATCTGCCAGGAGAGGGTGAACATCACCGCGGCGGTGAGGACCAGTTGGATGACGTTGCTGACCACACCGGACAGGGTGGAGGTGAACGCCCGCTGGGCGCCCAGAACGTCGTTGTTGAGCCGGCTGACCAGGGCGCCGGTCTGGGTGCGGGTGAAGAACTGCAGCGGCATCCGCTGCACGTGGTCGTAGACCCGGGTACGCAGGTCGAGGATGATGCCCTCGCCGATGCGGGCCGAATACCACCGCTGGGCCAGCGACAGCAGCGCGTCGGCGACCGCCAGCCCGGCGATGAACAGGGCCAGCTGGACCACGAGCCGGCCGGCCTCGCTGCCGCCCCGGTTGATCGCGTTGATGACGTCACCGGCGAGCACCGGCGTGGCCACGCCGATGATGGCGGCCAGCACCACGGTGGCCAGGAAGACGATGATGTCGCGCCGGTAGGGCTGGGCGAAGGCCACGATGCGGCGGGCCACGCCGTGCTTGAGCCGGTGGGTGGAGACCTCGTCGCGGTTACGCATCGACCGGAGCATGCTCCACCCGGCCATGCCACCGCCGGACATCGGGTTGGACACCGCTCACCTCCGGGTCGTCGGGTGGACCACACACGTCAGGTCAATTCTCCCGACGACTCTGACAACCTCGGTCGTAACCCGGATCTTCCCGTACGGTCCTTACTATTCTCCTCGGCCGGTCAGATCCCGCAGGCGGCGGGTCTGCGCCTCCCGCTCGGCGCGTTGCTGGTCGGCGTGCGACCGCCCCGCAGCGCCGGCGAGCAGGGCCTTGATCTCCACCACCGCGTCGCGGGCCCCGGCCAGCAGGCCCGCGGTCAGGTCACGGACCGCGCCGTCCAGCTCGGCCGGTGGTACGACAAGAGTGGCCAAGCCGATCCGGTCCGCCTCGGCGGCGTCCAGCCGGCGGCCGGTCGCGCAGATCTCCAGCGCCCGGGAATAGCCGACCAGCTCGACGAGGCGCTTCGTGCCGGCCAGGTCGGGCACCAGCCCGAGGGTCACCTCGGCCATCGACAACTTCGCGTCGGCGGCCAGGACCCGCAGGTCACAGGCCAGCGCGAGCTGGAAACCGGCGCCGATCGCGTGCCCCTGCACTGCGGCCACGGAGATGACGTCCGGCCGGTGCAGCCAGGTGAAGCCGGCCTGGAACGCCGCGATCTGGTCGGCGCACTCCTGCTCGGGCAGCGTGGCCAACTCGGCGAACGACCCCGGGCCGGAGGCGCCAGCAACCGCGAGGTCGAGGCCGGCGGAGAACGCACGCCCCTCGCCACGCACCACCACCACCCGGACGTCGCCGGGCAGGTCGCGGGAGAAGTCGCTCATCGCGCGCCACATCGCCGGCGTCTGGGCGTTGAGCACGTCGGGCCGGCACAACGTCACCGTGGCAACCGGCCCGTCGCAGGTCAGCCGAACCCCGGTCGCCTCGGCGGTCACCGGGCTGCCCGGGGCGCGGCGCTGGTGAACGACGCGAAGGGGCGGGTCACGCCTTCTTGCGGCGCCGGGCACCGCCGCGCTGACGCAGCTGAACCCCGGACTCGGTGAGCACTCGGTGAATGAACCCGTAGGAACGGCCGGTCGAGGCCGCCAGCGCGCGGATGCTCTCCCCCGAGGTGTACCGCTTTACCAGGTCCTTGGCGAGCGTCTGACGCTCGGCTCCGACGATCCGGCGACCCTTCTCAGTGCTGGTGGCTGTGCCAGTGGCTGCCATGCTGTGTCCTCACGTCCCAGACTGTGCGGTTCGGATACGGTCCCACCTATTAGACCGCCTCGGACGATCATGCGCCAGATATCAACTCTTCGCCAACCGACACGCTATGCAATGTCAGCTTCCCGATAGAGTGATCCTCGCGATCGGTCCCGGCACACCGTCCGGAAGGGCCACCGCCGAGCGGCGACGCCTCGGCCCGTACGCTCCCGGGCGTGATCGACCTGCTGGGTACGGCGGCCGGAGCGGCGGTGGTCTTCGCCGCCACCGACATCGACGACATCGTCATCCTCACGCTGTTCTTCGTGGCGGCCCGCACCACCGGCCGGCCCCGCACCTGGCAGATCGTCGCCGGCCAGTACCTCGGCATCGGCGCGCTCGCGTTGGCCAGCGCGGTGGTCGCCGCCGGGCTGCTGGTCGTGCCGGACCCGTGGACCGGGCTGCTCGGCCTGCTGCCGATCGCGCTGCGCGGCTCGGACGACGACGAGCCGGCCACGGTCGTCACCGGGACACTCGGCGTGGCCGGGGTGACCATCGCCAACGGCGCCGACAACGTGGCCGTCTACGTACCCGTGTTCCGGGCTCTCGGCCCCGGCGACAGCGCGGTCTTCCTGCTGGTCTTCGTGGTGCTCGTCGGCCTGTGGTGCGCCGCCGCGGCCTGGCTGGGTGGGCACCGCCGGGTGGTCCGGCTGGTGGAGCGCGCCGGCCACTGGCTGGTGCCGGCGATCTTCGTCGCCATCGGCGTGGTGATCCTGGTCAGCTCCGGCGTGCTCGGCCGGCTGCTGGACCTGCTCGGCTGAGGCCCGGGCCGGGCCGGTCAGGCCAGCTCGACCAGTTCGAGGAGGTCGTCGCTCCAGGCGTCCTCGTCGCCGTCGGGCAGCAGGATCGCGCGGTCGGGCTTGAGCGCGAGCACCGCGCCCGGGTCGTGCGTGACCAGCACGATGGCGCCCGGGTAGTTGGCAATCGCGTCGAGCACCTGCTCGCGGCTGACCGGGTCGAGGTTGTTCGTCGGCTCGTCGAGCAGCAGCACGTTGGCGCCGGAGCAGACCAGGGTGGACAGCGCCAGCCGGGTCTTCTCGCCGCCGGAGAGCACCCCGGCCGGCTTGTTCACGTCGTCGCCGGAGAACAGGAACGCGCCGAGGATCTTGCGCAGGTCGGTGTCGGACTGCTCGACGGCGGCGGCCCGCATGTTCTCCAGCACCGTCCGCTCCACGTCCAGCGTCTCGTGCTCCTGGGCGTAGTAGCCCAACCGCAGCCCGTGCCCCGCGTGCACCTCGCCGGTGTCCGGGGTGAGCAGCCCGCCGAGCATCCGCAGCAGCGTCGTCTTGCCGGCGCCGTTGAGCCCGAGGATGGCCACCCGGGAACCCCGGTCCACCGCGACGTTGACGTCGGTGAAGATCTCCAGCGAGCCGTACGACTTGGACAGGCCGGTCGCGGTGAGCGGCGTCTTGCCGCACGGGGCGGGGCTGGGGAAGCGCACCTTGGCCACCCGGTCGGCGACGCGCACCTCCTCCAGGCCGGAGATCAGCTTCTCGGCGCGGCGGGCCATGTTCTGCGCGGCGACGGTCTTGGTGGCCTTGGCCCGCATCTTGTCGGCCTGCGCCATCAGCGCGCCGGCCTTCTTCTCCGCGTTGGCCCGCTCCCGGCGGCGGCGGCGCTCGTCGGTCTCGCGGGCCTCCAGGTACGCCTTCCAGCCCAGGTTGTAGACGTCGATCACGCTTCGGGTGGCGTCGAGGAACCAGACCTTGTTGACCACCGACTCCAGCAGCGCGCCGTCGTGGGAGATCACGATGAGGCCGCCCTTGTGGTTGGCGAGAAAGCCGCGCAGCCAGGTGATCGAGTCCGCGTCGAGGTGGTTCGTCGGCTCGTCGAGCAGCAGGATGCCGCCGCCGTTCTCACCGGCGTCGCGGAACAGGATCCGGGCCAGCTCGATGCGGCGGCGCTGACCGCCGGAGAGGGTGCCGATGGTCTGGGCGAGCGCGCGGTCCGGCAGCCCCAGGTTGGCGCAGATCCGGGCGGCCTCGGCCTCGGCCGCGTACCCGCCCAGGGCGGCGAACTGGTCCTCCAGCGCGCCGTAGCGGCGGACCAGCTTGTCGCTGGCGTCCTCGGCCAGTTGGGCCTCGATCTCCTTCATCTGGGCCATCAGCACGTCCAGGCCACGGGCGGAGAGCACCCGGTCGCGGCCGGTGACCTCCAGGTCGCCGGTGCGCGGGTCCTGCGGGAGGTAGCCGATGGCGCTGCGCTGGTCGATCTGCCCGCCGTACGGCTGCCCCTCGCCGGCGAGCACCTTCAGGGTGGTGGTCTTGCCGGCGCCGTTGCGGCCGACCAGGCCGATCCGGTCACCGGGCTGCACGCGCAGCGTGGTGTCGGACAGCAGGATCCGGGAGCCGGCACGCAGCTCCAGGCCGGTGGCAGTGATCATCTCGTGGGACTCGCTCTCGGGGTCTGGAAGGCTGACTCAGGGCACGCGAAAGCGCCGGCGGGCGGTGGGCCCGTCGGCGCGGGGCGGTTCAGCCTTCGCAGCGCGGCACGGGGACAAGTGTACCGGGGCGCGGGTCGAGCGGCCGGGCTGGATTACCAATCAAGATCATCGGGTACCGAACCGCCGTCCGGACCCGGTCCGGCGCTGACGGCGTATCACAGGACATTTCACGCGATCGAGGTCACGATGGAGCTGAACGAGAACGCGCAGGTCGACACCAGTCAGGTAGAGGACATGCGTGGATCCGGCGGAGGCGGCGGGGGCGGAGGCCTCGGGATCCCGATCCCCGGGGGCGGCGGCCGGGGCGGCGGCCTGATCGGCATCATCATCGCCGTCGTGCTGGCGTTGGCCGGTGGCGGGTTCGGGCTCAGCCAGCTCGGCGGCGGAGGCGGCAGCGACCAGCCGGCCGACAACTCCAGCCTGGACGCCGAGTGCTCCGCGAGCGCGACCAAGACCGAGGACTGCCGCAACACCCTCTACATCAATTCCATCCAGGCTTACTGGAAGGACGCCATGCCGAAGGCGTTCGGCGACCAGTACCAACCGGTCACCACCCGGTTCTTCAGCAACAGCGTGAACACCGGCTGCGGTCAGGCCGACTCGGGTGTCGGCCCGTTCTACTGCCCGGCGGACAAGCACGTCTACATCGACCTGACCTTCTACGACACGCTCAAGTCCGAGTTCGGCGTCAACGGCGAGTTCCCCCAGCCGTACGTTCTCGCGCACGAGTACGGCCACCACGTGCAGGACCTGCTCGGCACCGAGGCCAAGGCGCAGGACGGCAAGACCGGGCCCACCTCCGGCTCGGTCCGGCTGGAGTTGCAGGCGGACTGCTTCGCGGGCGCCTGGGCCAACCACGCCACCGAGACCAAGTCGAAGAACAACCAGGCGATCTTCAAGTCGATCAGCCAGCAGGACATCCAGGACGCGGTGAACACCGCCGGCGCGATCGGCGACGACGCCATTCAGCAGAAGTCCGGCCGGGGCAACGACCCGAGCTCGTACACCCACGGCACCGCCGCCCAGCGGCAGAAGTGGTTCGAGCAGGGCTACAACAGCGGCGACCCGAAGACCTGCGACACCTTCGCGGGCAACCTCTGACCGGCGCACCAACGCGCCACCGCGGCCGCCGGGCACCCGCCCGGCGGCCGCCGCCGTCCCCGCCCGACTCAGCCCGGCGGTGGGGCCGCCGGGTCGGGGTCGCGGACCAGGACGCGGACCGCGCGCGCCGCGGCGATCGCCTCCACCAGCACCGCGTGCCGGGGCTCGGGCACGTCGAGCAGTCGCTCCGCGCGCAGCGCGACAAGCGGGGCCAACCGCCGGTCGGCCAGCACGGTGTCCACCGCCCGCCGGTCACCGCCGCAGACCAGCGCCGCCAGCGTCCGGGCCTCCGGCAGCAGGAGCCGTACGGCAAGGTCGGCCGCCTCACCGAGTGCCGCCTTCGCCTGGTTGTCCCGCCGCCGGGCGAAGCGGTGCTGCGACCAGCCACCGGCGGCCGTGCGTCCCTGCACGTACCGGGTGTCCACCTTGGACACCTCCAGCTCCTCCCCCGCCGCGACGCCCACCGCCACCGAACCCTTGCGGGCCAGCAGCAGCCCGAGCCGGCGGGGCGCGGTCGCCGCGGCGACGAATCCGGCCAGGTCGGCGGCGGACGGCGCGCCCGGTGGTGCGTGCAGCTCGGCGGTGGCACCGTCGGGGGCGGCCAGCCGCAGCCCGTACCCCTCGACGGTCGTGGTGGGCGGGCCGTGCCGGTCGGTGAAGCCCTCGACCCAGCGGGCGATCCGGCCGGGGGCCACCTCGACCCACCGGCCGCCGCCGGCTGCGGGTCGGCTGCTCATGATCCGACCGTACGGCACGGCGCCGGCCGGAGGCGGTCGCCCCGCACCTGGTCCCGGTGAGGCGGGCAGATCCAGTGCGGCCGGGAAAACGACGGAGGTCGGGCCGCTATCGACCCAGCAGGACGACGACCGCAAGGCCAGCAATGATCATGCCGGACGCCAGCGCCGTCGCGCGCCGCCCACGCGGGCCGGCCAACAGCCGCCCGACCAGGGTGCCGCCGCCCGCGATCAGCAGCTGCCAGCTCGCCGAGGCGACGAACGCGCCGAGCACGAAGAGCGCCGCGGCCACCGGCCCGGCCTCGGCGGTGTCGCCGCGGCCGAACACCAGCGCCGCGAAGTAGACCACGGTGGCCGGGTTGAGCAGGGTCAGCGCCAGCACGCCCGCGTACGCCCGGACCGGCGTGTCCATCCCCCGCCCGACGCTCGGCGCGGTGGCGGTGGGCCTCGGGCGCAGCGCCCGCCACGCGCCGTGCGCAGCGAGCGCAAGCAGCACCACGGCCGCGACCACCCGCAGCGGCCCGGCGACCGGCGCGATCAGCCCGGCGATCGCCGCGCCGCCGAGCACCGCGATGGTGGCGTAGAACCCGTCGGCGGTGGCCACACCGAGCGCGCCGGCGGCGCCGACCCGGAACGACGTACGCGCACTGAGCCCGAGGACCAGCACCGCGATCGCGCCGACCGGCACGGCGACGCCGTAGCCGGCGACCAGCCCAGCGAGGAACGCGGCGGTCACGACGGTCGGTAGCGGGTCGAGGCACGCCCGGAGCCGGTCCGCTGTCGGCGTGCGGCGGTGGCCGCACGGACAGGAGCCTGCTTCGGGTACGCCTCGATCACCCGCCCATCGTGCGCCGACCGGCCCGATCGGACCAGCGGTTTTTCGTTGGGAGGACCGGTGACGTCTGGTGACCTTCGTCCGGCAGGCGACCGCCCGCGTCGGACGCTTTGCTCTGCTGCCACCAAGGCGACACTCCTGCTAGCTGCAGAAACGTGCGAGCTGTCGAGCTGGCCGCTTGACCCCGACGGAACGAGGGCGCGGCACCCGGGTGGGTGCCGCGCCCTCGAGGATCGGTGCGTCAGACGTTGAAGCCCAGGGAACGGAGCTGGTCCCGACCCTCGTCGGTGATCTTGTCCGGTCCCCACGGCGGGAGCCACACCCAGTTGATCCGGATGTCGTTGACCAGGCCGCCGCCCGGGCCGGTGGTCAGCGCCTGCCGGGCCTGGTCCTCGATCACGTCGGTCAGCGGGCAGGCCGCCGAGGTGAGCGTCATGTCCAGGGTCGCGACGTTCTCGTCGTCGACGTGCACCCCGTACACCAGGCCCAGGTCGACCACGTTGATGCCCAACTCGGGGTCGACGACATCCTTCATCGCCTCCTCGATGTCGGCGATCATGGCCTTGCTGACGCCGCCCGTCGAGGTGGCGGCGTCGCCGGCACCCGGGGCCGCAGCGGCGTCGGTCGCAGCGCCGTCGGTCGCAGCGGCGTTGGTCGTCGCGGCTCCGTCGGTCGTCACGGCGTCGGTCTGCGGCGCCGCGGTGGCGTCACCGGCCTCCGGCGTCGCCGCGGTAGCGGTGTTCTCGCTCATGCCGTCCCTCCGGTTCGCTTCGTGATGCCACCCGGCACCACAGTGCTGCTGGAAATCGCTCGCTGACGCTCGCTCACGCCTTCACCTCCGGGCCCACGCCCACGCCGGCGCGTGCCGCGGCGTCCTTGAACGCCATCCACGGCAGCAGCGCGCACTTGACCCGGGCGGGGTAGCGGGCCACACCCGCGAAAGCAACCCCGTCACCGAGCACGTCCTCGTCCGGCGTGACCTGGCCACGTCCGGACATCAACTCCACGAACGCCTCGTGCACCTCGAATGCTTCCCCAGCGCCCCGCCCGCGTAGCAACTCGTGCAGCACGCTCGCCGAGGCCTGGCTGATCGAGCAGCCCATCCCGTCGTACGAGATGTCGTGCAGCACGTCGCCGTCGGTGGCCACCCGGACGGTGATCTCGTCGCCGCAGGTCGGGTTGACGTGGTGCGCTTCCGCGACCTGATCGGCCGCATCGTCGGCGTCGCGCAGGCCACGGCCGTGCGGATGCTTGTAGTGGTCCAGGATGATCTCCTGGTAGAGCTGGTCGAGTTGCACCATCAGTCGAACACCTTCCGCACCTGCTCCAGACCGCCCACCAGGGCGTCGATCTCCTCGGTGGTGGTGTAGAGGTAGAACGAGGCCCGGGTCATGGCCGGGACGCCGAACCGGCTGCACACCGGCTTGGCACAGTGGTGGCCCACCCGCACCTGCACGCCGAGCGAGTCGAGCACCTGACCCACGTCGTGCGGGTGCACGTCACCCAGCGCGAACGAGATGGTGCCGCCGCGCCCGATCGGCACGGTCGGGCCGAAGATCCGCAGGTCGGGCACCGAGCCGAGAGCGTCCAGCGCGTACGCCGTCAGCTCCTTCTCGTGCCACTGGATGGCCCGCATCCCGACGCCGGTCAGGTAGTCGACCGCCGCACCGAGCGCGACCGCCTCGGCGATCGGCGGGGTGCCCGCCTCGAAGCGGGCCGGCGGCGCGGCGAACGTCGAGCGGGCCATGGTGACCGTCTCGATCATCGAGCCGCCGCCCATCACCGGCGGCATCGCCGCCAGCAGCTCACCGCGACCCCAGAGCACTCCGATGCCGGTCGGACCGCACATCTTGTGGCCGGTGAAGACGATGTAGTCGGCGTCCAGGTCGACCACGTCGATGGGCAGGTGCGGCACGGACTGCGAGCAGTCCAGCAGCAGCAGCGCGCCCACCTCACGGACCCGCGCGGTGATCCGGGAGGTCGCGTTGACAGTGCCCAGGATGTTCGACACGTGCACCAACGAGACGATCTTCGTCCGTTCGGTGACCAGGTCCTCCAGGCCCGACTCGTCCAGCCGGCCCTGGTCGGTGACCGGGAACCAGCGCAGGGTCGCGCCGGTGCGCTCGCACAGCAGCTGCCACGGGACGATGTTCGAGTGGTGCTCCATCTCGGAGATCACCACCTCGTCGCCGGGGCCGAGCCGGAACCGGGGGTCACCGTCCGGGCGCAGCGAGGCGTTCGAGAAGGCGTACGCCACGATGTTGATCGCCTCGGTGGAGTTCTTGGTGAACACCACCTCGTCGACGCTCGGCGCGTGAATGAACGCGGCGATCTTGGCCCGCGCCCCCTCGTACGCCTCGGTGGCCTCGGTGCCCAGGGTGTGCACCGAGCGCGACACGTTGGCGTTGTGCCGCGCGTAGTGCTCGTCGAGCACGTCGAGCACCTGACGGGGCTTGTGCGAGGTGTTGGCGCTGTCGAGGTAGACCAGCGGGTGCCCGTTGATCTCCCGATCGAGGATCGGGAAGTCGGCGCGTACCCGGGCCACGTCGAAACGCGGCACGTCGTCGTACTGCGGCATCCCCTCGGGGATCGCGATGCTGGTCATCTCGGCAGCGCCTTCCCCACTCAGGCCTTGGCCGTGCCGGCCCCGGCGGCGTACCGCTCGTAGCCCTCGGCTTCGAGCTTGTCGGCCAGCTCCGGGCCGCCCTGCTCGACGATCCGGCCGGCCACGAAGACGTGCACGAAGTCCGGCTTGATGTAGCGCAGGATCCGCGTGTAGTGGGTGATCAGCAGCACGCCGGTGTCACCGGTGTCGCGGACCCGGTTGACGCCCTCGCTGACCACGCGCAGCGCGTCGACGTCGAGACCGGAGTCGGTCTCGTCGAGGATCGCGATCTTCGGCTTGAGCAGCTCGAGCTGGACGATCTCGTGCCGCTTCTTCTCACCGCCGGAGAAGCCCTCGTTGACGTTGCGCTGGGCGAACGCCGGGTCCATCTGGAGGCGCTCCATAGCGCCGCGCAGCTCGCCGCCCCAGGTGCGCAGCTTGGGCGCCTCGCCGTCGATGGCGGTCTTCGCGGTGCGCAGGAAGTTGGCCACCGAGACGCCGGGCACCTCGACCGGGTACTGCATGGCCAGGAAGAGGCCGGCGCGGGCGCGCTCGTCGACCGTCATGGCCAGCACGTCCTCGCCGTCGAGGGTCACCGAGCCGCCGGTGATCTCGTACTTGGGGTGGCCGGCGATCGAGTACGCCAGGGTGGACTTGCCGGAGCCGTTCGGGCCCATGATCGCGTGGGTCTCACCCGACTTCACGGTCAGGTCGACACCGGCCAGGATCGGCTTGAGCTCACCCTCGGGCAGCTTGACCGACACCTTCAGGTCGCGGATCTCCAGGGTGCTCATTATCGGGTCACTCCATTACTCGGCGTCAGGCTGAGGTAGATGTCGCCGTCGCGGACTTCGACGGGGTAGACGGGGACGGGTTCGGTGGCGGGCAGGCCGGTCGGCGCGCCGGTGCGCAGGTCGAAGCGCGAGCCGTGCAGCCAGCACTCCAGCGTGCAGCCGTCGACCTCACCCTCGGAGAGGGCGACGGAGGCGTGCGAGCACTCGTCGTACGCGGCGTAGAAGTTGCCGTCCTCGCCGTGCACCAGGGCGATCGGGGTGCCGTCGACATCCGCGCTGATCGCGGTGCCCTTCGGCACGTCCTCGGCGGAGCAGATCCGGATCATCAAGCGCCCGCCTTGGCCAGCCGGGCCTCGATCGCGTCGCCCAGGCGCTCGCGCAGCGACTCCACCGGGATCTTGTTGATCAGCTCGGCGAAGAAGCCGCGGACCACCAGGCGGCGGGCTTCGCTCTCCGGGATACCCCGGGCCATCAGGTAGAACAACTGCTCGTCGTCGAAGCGGCCTGTCGCGCTGGCGTGGCCCGCGCCGGCGATCTCGCCGGTCTCGATCTCCAGATTGGGTACGGAGTCCGCCCGCGCGCCGTCGGTGAGCAGCAGGTTCCGGTTGATCTCGTACGTGTCGGTGCCGGTCGCCTCGGCCCGGATCAGCACGTCGCCCACCCAGACGGTGTGCGCGTCCGCGCCCTGCAGGGCGCCCCGGTAGCCGACGTAGCTGCGGCAGTCCGGCACGGAGTGGTCGACCAGCTGGCGGTGCTCCAGGTGCTGGCCGCCGTCGGCGAAGTAGACCCCGTACAGCTCGGCCTCGCCGCCCCGGCCGGTGTACTCCACGCTGGTGAACTGGCGCACCAGGTCACCGCCCAGGCTCACCTGCACGTGCGTCACCCGAGCGTCCCGGCCGAGCTTGAACTTGAGGTGCTGCGCCTGCACCGCGTCCGGCGCCCAGTCGGCCACGGTGACCAGGGTCAGCTTGGCCCCGTCGCCCACCGACACCTCGACGTTGTCGGCCAGGGTCGCCGAGCCGACGTGCTCCAGCACCAGCGTCAGCTCCGCGAATCGGCCCACCTCGACGAAGGTGTGCCCGAAGGCCAGACCCTCGCCGCCGTCGCCGACCACCCGCACGCTCACCGGGGCGCCCACCACGACATCGCTCGCCACCGAGAGCAGCAGCGCCTGCCCGGCGCCGCCGTACGCGAGCGCGCTGACCCGGTCGACCGGGGTGAGCACGCTGCCCACCCGCGGGTCGTCGGTGCCGATGCGCTCGATGGCCACGCCCTCGGGCAGCTCGCCGTACTCGTGCCGGACCGTGCCGGCGCCGGCCTGCGCGTCGCCACTGAGGCCGCGCAGCCGCTTGAGCGGGGTGAAACGCCACTCCTCCTCCAGGCCGGTGAGGGCCGGGAAGTCGGCGACGTCGTACGAGCGCAGCGCCTGCGACTTGGTGCTGGGCGGCGCGGAAGCCTGGGTAGTCATGTCTTCCTTGGTCTGTCATGGATCGGAGGGTCAAAGCGGGCTGGACCGGACCCGGCGTACCGGGTCCGGGCCCGTCCGTGGCCGGGCGGAGGCGGCGTCAGCCGACCGCGCCCTCCATCTGAAGCTCGATCAGGCGGTTCAGCTCCAGGGCGTACTCCATCGGGAGTTCCTTGGCGATCGGCTCGATGAAGCCACGCACGATCATGGCCATCGCCTCGTCCTCGCTCAGGCCCCGGCTCATCAGGTAGAAGAGCTGGTCGTCGCTGATCTTGGAGACCGTCGCCTCGTGGCCCATCGACACGTCGTCCTCGCGGATGTCGACGTACGGGTAGGTGTCCGAGCGCGAGATGGTGTCGACCAGCAGCGCGTCGCACTTGACCGTGCTCCGGCTGTGATGCGAGCCCTCCAGCACCTGCACCAGACCGCGGTACGAGGTGCGGCCGCCGCCACGGGCGATCGACTTCGACACGATCGTCGAGGAGGTGTGCGGCGCGGCGTGCACCATCTTGGCGCCCGCGTCCTGGTGCTGGCCCTCGCCGGCCATCGCCACCGAGAGCACCTCGCCCTTGGCGTGCTCGCCGGTCATGTAGACCGCCGGGTACTTCATGGTCACCTTGGAGCCGATGTTGCCGTCGACCCACTCCATGGTCGCGCCCTCGTGGCAGACGGCGCGCTTGGTGACCAGGTTGTAGACGTTGTTCGACCAGTTCTGGATGGTCGTGTACCGGCAGCGCGCGTTCTTCTTGACGATGATCTCCACGACCGCGCTGTGCAGCGAGTCCGAGGAGTAGAGCGGCGCGGTGCAGCCCTCGACGTAGTGCACGTACGCACCCTCGTCGACGATGATCAGCGTCCGCTCGAACTGGCCCATGTTCTCCGTGTTGATCCGGAAGTAGGCCTGCAGCGGGATGTCCACGCGCACGCCCTTCGGCACGTAGATGAACGAGCCGCCGGACCACACGGAGGTGTTCAGAGCGGCGAACTTGTTGTCGCCGACCGGGATGACCGTGCCGAAGTACTCCTTGAAGACGTCCTCGTGCTCGCGCAGCGCGGTGTCGGTGTCCAGGAAGAGGACGCCCTGCTCCTCAAGGTCCTCACGGATCTTGTGGTAGACGACCTCGGACTCGTACTGCGCCGCGACACCGGCGACCAGCCGCTGCTTCTCCGCCTCCGGGATGCCCAGCCGGTCGTAGGTGTTCTTGATGTCCTCGGGCAGGTCCTCCCAGCTGGTGGCCTGCTTCTCGGTCGACCGCACGAAGTACTTGATGTTGTCGAAGTCGATGCCGGTGAGGTCCGCGCCCCAGGCCGGCATCGGCTTGCGGCCGAACAGCCGCAGACCCTTGAGGCGCAGGTCGAGCATCCAGGCCGGCTCGTTCTTCTTGGCCGAGATGTCCCGCACCACCGCCTCGTTGATGCCGCGCTGGGCGACCGCCCCGGCGGCGTCCGGGTCGGACCAGCCGTACTCGTAGCGACCCAGGGCGGCGAGCTGCTCTTCCTGGGTCAGGGGCTGGACGATCTGCTCGGTCATCTATCTGTCCTCACAGTGGTGACGGGATTACCGGATTGGGCGCGGCCCGGCTGGGTCGGGATGTGCGTGGTGCACACCCCGTCGCCGTGCGCGATGGTGGCCAGGCGTTGTACGTGGGTGCCGACCAGACGGGAGATCACCGCGGTCTCGGCCTCGCACAGCTGGGGAAACTCGGCGGCCACGTGCGCCACCGGGCAGTGGTGCTGGCAGAGCTGGCCGCCGGAGGCGATCGTGGTCGCGTTGGCAGCGTAACCCTCGGCGGTGAGCGCTCCGGCGAGTGCCTCAGCTCGCGCGAGGGGGTCGTCGCCGGCGTCCTCCATGGCGGCGCGGCAGCGCGACTCCAGCGCGGACACCTGCTCGGTGGCGAACGCCTCGACCGCGTCCGGGCCTCCGCTGCGGGCGATCCAGCGCAGCGCGGCGGTGGCCATGTTGTCGTAGTGGTGTGTGCCACAGCGGACCCGGGCCGCCTCGGTGAGCACGAAGACCTTGGCCGGACGCCCCCGACCGCGGCTGCCCTGCACCGTCTGCTCGCGGGCGACAACGTCACCGTCGGCGAGCATCGCGTCCAGGTGCCGGCGGATCGCCGCCGGGCTCAGGCCGAGCGCCAGACCGAGCTGCGCGGCGGTGGTCGCGCCCCGCTCCAGCAGCAGCTGGGTGACGCGGTCCCGGGTGGAGATCTCTGTCGCGGCGCCGCCCAGCGCGGACGACGAGGCCCCGACGAGGGCGGACGCGGACGCGCCGACGGCCTGGGCAGCCGTCGGCTGGTGCCCGGAGAGCGCCGCCGCGTTTTTCACAACACCAACGTTACGTAATTACCCGGAGGGTGGCAAACCCGGGCCCCGGTGATCCGAACCACCGACCCTGCGGAGTCGGACGAACCTCGATCACTACGGTGCGTAGGATTTGCGCCGTGAACCGCATCGTCCGTCCGGTCTCCGGTCTCCTGCTGCGCCGCCTCGCGCTCGCCTCGATCATCGCGAACGTCGGCATCGTCGTCACCGGCGGGGCGGTCCGGCTGACCGCCTCGGGCCTCGGCTGCCCCACCTGGCCCCGGTGCACCGACGATTCGTACGTCACCACGCCCGAGATGGGCGTGTACGGGGTGATCGAGTTCAGCAACCGGATGCTGACCTTCGCGGTTGGCCTGATCGCGCTGGCCACCGTGCTGGCCGTCCTGGCACACCGGCCGCGCCGCCGCGGGCTGCTGACCCTCGCCGTCGCCGTCTTCCTGGGCATTCCCGCCCAGGCGGTGATCGGTGGCATCACGGTGCTCACCAACCTCAACCCGTGGGTGGTCGGGCTGCACTTCCTCGCCTCGATGGCGGTGATCGCCGCCGCGTACGCCCTCTGGCGGCGGGTCGACGAACCGGACGCCCCGACGGTCGCCGTGGTGCCCTCGCCCCTGCGCACGTTGGCCCGGGTCACCACGGGCGTCACCGTCGCGGTGCTGGTGATCGGCACCTGGGTCACCGGCAGCGGCCCGCACGCCGGCGACCACGGCGCGGCCCGCAACGGACTGGACCCGGAGTCGATCTCCCAGGTGCACGCCGACGGCGTCTTCCTGCTGATCGGCCTGTCGGTGGCGTTGATCTTCGCGTTCCGCGCGGTCGGCGCGGCCCGGGCCACCCGGGCCGCCGTCGTCCTGCTCGCGGTGGAGCTGGGTCAGGGGCTCATCGGCTTCGTGCAGTACTTCACCCAGGTGCCGGCGGTCCTGGTCGGCGCGCACATGCTCGGCTCGTGCCTGGTGCTGCTGGCCGCCCTCGCCGTGCAGTGGTCCACCCGCGAACGCCGCCCGGCCGCCCCGGCGCCGCAGGCCACCGCGACCGAGGCCGAAGCCGTCCCGGTCACCGCCTGAACCCCCGCGCCCGCGCGACATCGGAGAGGTCGCGGTGCGCTTGTCACGATCATGCTCGATCCAGGAAGTAGTGGCATCGCCAGCACGCCGATGCCACTACTTCCATGATGTCGCGCAGACGTCGGCGCGGAGGCTCGGCAGGTCAGGCTCGGCGGGCCAGGCTCGGCGGGCCAGGTGGGTGGCGATCGCGGTGGCGAGGCGGTCGGGGGCGCCGTCGGCGTACCCGATGAAGAGCGACGGCTCGGTCAGCTCCAGTTCGACCAGGACCGGGTCGCCGTCCGGGCCGGGGATCAGGTCGACCCGGGCGTAGAGCAGTTGACGCGTGCCACCGGGCACCGCCGCGAGGGTCCGCTCGGCGACCGCCAACTGCTCGGGCCGCGCGGCGCGGGGCCTGATCTCCTCGGCCTTGTAGAGGCCGTCCGGGCCGAGATCCGGGCCGGTCAGCATCGGACCCTTGCGGATGGCGTGGCTGTACGCGAGCCCGTCCGGGCCGGCCAGGAAGAGCAGTGCGGTCTCGCCCTCGCTGTCGACGGCGCTCAGGTACGGCTGGACCATGGTCGTCCGGCCGGCGGTGGAGAGGCGGCGTACGTGGGCGTGAGCCAGGTCGCGGTGCTCCGGGTCGGCCAGGTCGTACCGGCCGGTGTCCTGACTGCCGGCGCTGACCGAGGGCTTGAGCACGTACTCGCCCGTCTCGGCGGGCGGCGACCAGCTCTCGCCCGGCTCGACCCAGGACGTCGGCACGGTCGGCACCCCGGCGGCGCTCAGCTCGGCCAGGTAGCGCTTGTCGGTGTTCCACCGCACCACGTCGGCCGGGTTGACCAGGGTGGGCACCGACGCGGCCCAGGCGACGAACTCGTCGCGGCGCAGGGCGTAGTCCCACGGTGAGCGGAGCACGACGAGGTCGTACGAGGACCAGTCGGCGTCGGGGTCGTCCCAGACGACCGCCTCGGCGGCGATCCCCCGGGCGGTGAGCGGGTCGAGGACGAGGCGGTCATCGGGGTCGAGGTCGACCAGCTCGGTGCAGGTGACGAGAGCGACCCGGGGTTCCCCCCGGGTCGACTGGTGGTGGTTGGTCAATTCAGCTCTCTATCTCAACGGGCCATCGTGCGCCGGGCCATCGACCGCCAGAGGTCGTTGCTCGGTCGCATCTGGTCCATCAGTTCACGCTCCCAGGCGTTCTCGACGGTGACTCCCGCCTTGGCGCACGCCTCCCGGGCGGTGACGGTGTCCTCGGCGAACTGGTCGCCCCACTCACCATCGGCACCCACGAGGACGATCCGTGCGCCGCGCTTACCGACGTACTCGATGACGGCCTTCGCGCCGCCGTGCCCGGCGGCGAACGACCGGAGGCCCGCGACCAGGCCGTGCGGGGCCTGCTCGCCGGCGGTCTGCTCGGCCGTCAGCGTCGTATCGGAACCATCTGCCATGACGCGAAGCCTAAGCAGAGTTGCACTCGCGCGTGCGAGAACCATGAACCTTTTGTGATGCCAATTACCTCTAGGTTTCAGGAAGGCCACAGGCTTCCTGTCCGGTTATATCCGGACTTTCCCGCACTAACCACTCGGGCAAATCAGGGTCCAGTGCCCGCAGGTTGAGTCGATCCGACTCATCCCGAAAGTTACTCTCATGTGACATTAAACCCGGACAACTCATCCACGACCATGATTAGTCCGCGGATTTCCGCAGCGTCGTGGGACGTCCCTCGACGCGGGTCAGATCAGCGCGTCGAGCGCGACGGCCACGAAGACGATGGTCAGGTACGTCGTCGACCAGTGGAACAGCCGCATCGGCTTGACCGCCTCGCCGCGGGTCGCCCGCCGGCAGAGCCGGTGCGCCTCGACCAGGAAGATCGCGCCCACCACCAGCGTCGGTACGCCGTAGATCGCGCTGAGGCCCAGCGGCCAGACCGCGAGGGAGGTGAGCACGGTGAGCCACGCGAAGATCAGGATCTCGGCGTTCACCCGGCGGGTGGAGGCCACCACGGGCAGCATCGGGATGCCGGCGCGGGCGTAGTCGTCCTTGTACTTCATCGCGAGCGGGTAGAAGTGCGGCATCTGCCAGAAGAAGACCACCGCGAACAGGCCCCAGGCCGCCGGGGCGAGCCCGCCGGTGACCGCCGCCCACCCGATCAGCACCGGAGCGGCACCGCAGGCGCCACCCCAGAACGTGTTCGTCGAGGTGGAGCGCTTGAGCCAGAGGGTGTAGACGACGTCGTAGTAGACGATCGCGGCGAGCGTCAGCCCGGCGGCGAGCAGGTTGGTGAACGCCGCCATCAGAACGATCGAGATCGCCGCCAGCACCAGACCGAAGACGAGCGCGCTGCGCGGCGACACCGTGTGCGCCGGCAGCGGACGCCGCTTGGTCCGCCGCATCAACTGGTCGATGTCCCGGTCGATGTAGCAGTTGAGCACGCTGGCCGCCCCCGCGGCGAGCGAGCCACCGATGAGCACCACGGCCATCAGCCACAGCGACGGCAGTCCGCCGTCGGCGAGCATCATCGCCGGGACGGTGGTGACCAGCAGCAACTCGACGATGCGCGGCTTGGTGAGCGCCACGTACGCCGACACGATCGCGCGCACGTCCCGCCGCGCCACCGGACCCTCGGCCGCCCGTACCGGGGGCTGCCCGGTGGGGTTGCTCGCGGGGCGCTCGGTGATCATGCTCACGGATTGCCACCTTCCGGCATCGGCACGGGGAGATCGAGTCGGCCGCGCCCGCTCGGGGGCCGCACACCGACCCACACACTACGCGTTGTCGTTTTGGCTGCCCGGCCGACCCGACAACGGTGCGGGCCGTCACACCACCGGGTTGAACGTCTGGGCGCAGAGTCACGTACTGCACACCATGCGGAGATCCCCGGGCGCACGTTTAGTCGCGCTCGATAGGGTCATCAGTGAGGGTTCCGCCCATCTGCCGAGGAGCACAACCATCGTGGCTGCCAACCGACCCGAGCACTCCGAACTCAACTGGTCCGACCTCGATCGCCGGGCTGTCGACACCGTCCGCGTCCTGGCCATGGATGCCGTCGAGAAATCCGGCAACGGCCACCCGGGCACCGCGATGAGCCTGGCGCCCGCGGCCTACCTCCTCTTCAACCGGGTCATGCGGCACAACCCGGCCGACCCGAACTGGCCCGGCCGGGACCGGTTCGTGCTCTCCGCCGGGCACTCCAGCCTGAGCCTCTACATCCAGCTGTTCCTCTCCGGCTACCCGCTGAGCCTGAACGACCTGAAGTCGCTGCGGCAGTGGGGCTCGCAGACCCCGGGTCACCCGGAGCACGGTCACACCCCGGGCGTGGAGACCACCACCGGCCCGCTCGGGCAGGGCCTGGGCAACGCGGTCGGCATGGCCATGGCGGCCCGTCGCGAGCGTGGCCTGTTCGACCCGGAGGCGGAGCCGGGCAGGTCGGTCTTCGACCACAACATCTGGTGCATCGTCTCCGACGGCGACATCGAGGAGGGCATCAGCCACGAGGCCAGCGCCCTCGCCGGGCACCAGCAGCTGGGCAACCTCACGGTGATCTACGACGACAACGAGATCTCGATCGAGGACGACACCCGCATCGCCAAGAGCGAGGACGTGGCGGCCCGCTACGAGGCGTACGGCTGGCACGTGCAGACCGTCGACTGGCGCAGCGGTGACGCCGACCAGGGTGACTACCACGAGGACGCCGAGGCGCTGTACCGCGCGCTGGTGGCCGCCAAGGCCGAGACCGGTCGTCCCTCCTTCATCGCGCTGCGCACCATCATCGGCTGGCCCGCGCCCAACAAGCAGAACACCGGCAAGATCCACGGCTCGGCGCTCGGCGCCGACGAGGTGAAGGCCACCAAGCGGATCCTCGGCTTCGACCCGGAGCAGACCTTCCAGGTCGACGAGGAGGTGCTCGGCCACGCCCGCACGGTGATGGGCCGCGGCGACAAGGCCGAGCAGGAGTGGACCGCCGCGTTCGACGCCTGGAAGAAGGCGAACCCGGAGCGCACGGCGCTCTACGAGCGGATGGCCGGCCGGGTGCTGCCGGACGGCTGGACCGAGGCGCTGCCGGTCTTCCCCGCCGACGCCAAGGGTGTGGCCACCCGGGCCGCCTCCGGCAAGGTGCTCGAGGCGCTCGCGCCGGTGCTGCCGGAGCTGTGGGGCGGTTCGGCCGACCTGGCCGAGAGCAACAACACCACCATGAAGGGCGAGCCGTCGTTCATCCCGGCCGCGCACGCCACCAAGGACTTCCCCGGCCACGAGTACGGCCGGACCCTGCACTTCGGCATCCGTGAGCACGCCATGGGCGCCATCCTCAACGGCATCGCGCTGCACGGCGGCACCCGCCCGTACGGCGGCACGTTCCTGGTGTTCAGCGACTACATGCGCCCGTCGGTGCGGCTGGCCGCCTTGATGAAGCTGCCGGTGACGTACGTCTGGACGCACGACTCGATCGGCCTGGGCGAGGACGGCCCGACCCACCAGCCGGTGGAGCACCTGACCGCGCTGCGCGCCATCCCGGGCCTGGACGTGGTCCGCCCGGCGGACGCCAACGAGACGACGTGGGCCTGGCGACAGGCGCTGGAGCACACCGACCGGCCGACCGCGCTGGCGCTGAGCCGCCAGCCGCTGCCGACCCTGGACCGGGATGTCCTGGGTGACGTGGCCGGCGTGGCCAAGGGTGGCTACGTGCTGGCCGAGGCGTCCAACGGCAAGCCCCAGGTGATCATCGTCGGCACCGGCTCCGAGGTGCAGCTCTGCCTGACCGCCCGGGAGCGGCTGGAGGCCGACGGCACGCCGACCCGGGTCGTCTCGATGCCCTGCCAGGAGTGGTTCTACGAGCAGGATGAGGCATACCGGGAGTCGGTGCTCCCGCGTGGGGTAAAGGCACGGGTGAGCGTGGAGGCCGGGATCGCCATGTCCTGGCGCGGCATCGTCGGTGACCTCGGCGAGAGCGTCAGCCTGGAGCACTACGGGGCGAGCGCCCCGCACACCGTGCTCTTCGAGCAGTTCGGGTTCACCCCCGACCGGATCGTGGCGGCGGCACACGCCTCGCTGGCCCGGGTGGGCGACATCACCGGTTTCACGACCGGCAACTGAGGGAGCGTGGACGGAATGACGGACAAGCTGAATGAGCTCACCGCCGCGGGTGTGGCGGTGTGGCTCGATGATCTTTCCCGGGTACGTTTGAGCTCCGGCGGGCTGGACAAGCTCCGCCGTGAGAAGCACGTCGCGGGCGTCACCACCAACCCGACGATCTTCGCGAAGGCGTTGAGCGACGCCGACGAGTACAACTGGCAGTTGCGCGACCTGGCCATCCGTGGCGTGGACGTGGAAGAGGCCGTACGGATGCTCACCACGTACGACGTACGGTGGGCCTGCGACGTGATGCGCCCGTCGTACGACGGCAGCGCCGGCGTGGACGGCCGGGTCTCGATCGAGGTGGACCCGCGCAGCGCGCACGACGCGGACAAGACGGTCGCCGAGGCCAAGGCGCTGTGGTGGCTGGTCGACCGGCCCAACCTCTTCATCAAGATCCCGGCCACCGAGGAGGGCCTGTCGGCGATCACCGACACGCTCGCCGAGGGGATCAGCGTCAACGTGACGCTGATCTTCGGTCTGGACCGCTACTCGGCGGTCATGGAGGCTTTCCTGACCGGTCTGGAGCAGGCCAAGTCCAACGGGCACGACCTGTCGAAGATCGGCTCCGTCGCGTCGTTCTTCGTCTCCCGGGTGGACTCCGAGGTCGACAAGCGACTGGAGAAGATCGGCTCCGACCAGGCCAAGGCGCTGAAGGGCAAGGCCGCGATCGCCAACGCCCAGCTGGCGTACGAGCGCTACACCGAGGTCTTCTCCTCGGACCGCTGGAAGGCGCTCGAGGCCGCCGGAGCGCACCCGCAGCGGCCGCTGTGGGCCTCCACCTCGACGAAGAACCCGGACTACCGGGACGTGATCTACGTCGAGGAGCTGATCGCCCCCGGCACGGTCAACACCATGCCGGAGTCGGTCATCCACGCGTACGCCGATCACGGCGAGACGCGCGGCGACACCATCACCGGCGCCTACGACGCGGCCCGGAAGGTCTTCGCGGACCTGGAGTCGGTCGGGGTGGACATGGCCGACGTGATCGCCACCCTGGAGCGCGAGGGCGTGGAGAAGTTCGAGGCGAGCTGGCAGGAGCTGCTCGACGGCGTCCGCAAGTCGCTGGAGGCGGCCGGCAGCGGCAAGGGTGCTCCGAACAAGGCGGCCAAGGGCAACGCGAACGCCGCCGCGAAGGCGGGTGGCGCGTGAGCGAGCGAATCGGCACGCAGCGAAGCGGAGTGGCGGCATGAGCGATCTTCTTGCAGGGCCGGTGGAGGCAGCCGCCGGACTCGCTGTGTACGGCGCGGACGCGGTCGACAAGTCCGCGCCCGCCTCGACCCGGGAGGCGCTGGTCAAGGCCGGCGTCCCCGGCAGGCTGGCCGCCAAGGACGCAAGCCTGTGGGGCCCGGACGCCGAGGCCGAGGCGAAGGTCCGGCTCGGCTGGGTGGACACCCACCGGCGCAGCCGGGAGCTGCTGGTGCAGCTCGCCGAGCTGACCGCGGAGCTGGCCGACCTGGACCACGTGGTGCTCGCCGGTATGGGCGGCTCGTCGCTCGCCCCCGAGGTGATCACGCGGACCCTGGGCCGGCCGTTGACCGTGCTGGACACCACCGACCCGGGCCAGGTCCGGGCGGCCCTGGGTGACCGGCTGGAGCGCACCGTGGTGGTCGTCGCCAGCAAGTCCGGCTCGACGGTGGAGACCGACAGCCACCGTCGCGCCTACTGGCAGGCGTTCCTGGACGCCGGAATGACCGAGGCGGAGGCCGGCCGGCACTTCGTCATCGTCACCGACCCGGGTTCGCCGCTGGAGGCCACCGCGGCCGAGATGGGCGCGTTCACCGTGCTCGCCGACCCGAACGTGGGCGGCCGGTACTCGGCGCTGACCGCGTTCGGGCTGGTGCCGTCCGCGCTGGCCGGTGTCGAGGTCGCCGAGCTGATCGACCAGGCCGACGCGTTGGCCGAGTCGCTCGGCTCCGACCGCGACAACCCGGCGCTGGCGCTGGGCGCCGCGTTGGGCGCCGCGGCCACGCTGGCCCGCGACAAGGTCGCCCTGGTGTCCGACGGCACCGGCATCGACGGCCTGGGTGACTGGGCCGAGCAGTTGATCGCCGAGTCGACCGGCAAGGCCGGAGTGGGCATCCTGCCCGTCGTGGTCGAGTCCCCGCAGAGCCCCGGCGCCACCGGGCCGGACGTGCTGACCGTCAGCTACGGCGGCGCGCTGGCCCCCGGTGACGTGCCGGGCGGCGGCGCCGACCCGGACGTGGCCGTCAACGGCCCGCTCGGCGCGCAGTTCCTGGCCTGGGAGTACGCCACCGCGGTGGCCGGCGTGGTGCTCGGCATCGACCCGTTCAACCAGCCGAACGTCACCGAGTCCAAGGAGAACACCAACAAGATCCTGGCCTCGGGCCTGCCGGCGGAGACGCCGTCGTTCACCGAGGGCGCGATCGAGGTGTACGCGCCGCAGGGCGCGCCCGGTGACCTGGCCGGCGTGCTGCGCTGGCTGCTCGACGGTCTCGGCGACGACGGTTACCTGGCCGTCATGGCGTACCTGGACCGCTTCGCCGACGCCGACGCGGCCCGGCTGCGGCCGCTGCTGGCCGGCGCGTCCGGTCGGCCGGTCACCTTCGGCTGGGGGCCGCGGTTCCTGCACTCCACCGGCCAGTACCACAAGGGCGGCCCGCAGGTGGGCAGCTTCCTGCAGGTGACCGGCGCGGTCACCGAGGACCTGGCGGTGCCGGGCAAGCCGTACACCTTCGGTGAGTTGCAGGCGGCACAGGCCGCCGGCGACCGGCAGGCCCTCGCGGGTCGGAAGCGGCCGCTGCTGCGGCTGCACCTGACCGACCGGGCAACCGGCGTCGCCCAACTACTCGACGCGGCCGGTGAGCTGCGGGCGTGAGGATGGACGCTGTGACAGAAGCGGAAGCGAGGGAGCACCGTGAGCGCGAGGAGTGAGCCGGGGTTGCGAGCCCCGGAGGCGCGAACCGAAGGTGGCTCGACGAACCCGCTACGCGACCCGCAGGACCGCCGGTTGCCCCGGATCCCCGAGCCGTGCGCTCTGGTGATCTTCGGGGTGACCGGCGACCTGGCCCGCAAGAAGCTGCTCCCGGCGGTCTACGACCTGGCGAACCGGGGCCTGCTGCCGCCCGGTTTCGTGGTGCTCGGCTTCGCCCGCCGCGACTGGGGTGACGGCGACTTCGAGACCCTCGCGTGCGAGGCGGCGAAGAAGCACGCCCGTACCCCGTGGCGGGACGAGGTGTGGGCGCGACTGGCCGGCAACATCAAGTTCGTCGGCGGGTCGTTCGACGACGACGCGGCCTTCGACCAGCTCGCCTCGACGCTGGACGACCTGCGGCAGAGTCACGGCATCGCCGGCAACGCGGCGTTCTACTTCTCCATCCCCCCGGCCGCGTTCCCCGTCGTGCTCAAGCAACTGGCCCGCACCGGGATGGCCGACAACGAGAAGTCCGGCGGTTGGCGCCGGGTGGTGGTGGAGAAGCCGTTCGGTAACGACCTGCCGTCGGCGAAGGCGCTCAACGACCTCGTCGACGACGTGTTCACCCGCCAGGACGTCTTCCGGATCGACCACTACCTGGGCAAGGAGACCGTCCAGAACATCCTGGCCCTGCGGTTCGCCAACAACCTGTTCGAGCCGCTGTGGAACTCGAAGTACGTCGACTCGGTGCAGATCACCATGGCCGAGGACGTCGGCATCGGCAGCCGGGCCGGCTTCTACGACACCGTCGGCACCGCCCGTGACGTGCTGCAGAACCACCTGCTCCAACTCCTGGCGCTGGTGGCCATGGAGGAGCCGACGAGCTTCGACGCCGACGAGATCCGCGCCGAGAAGCTGAAGGTGCTCAAGGCCATCACCCTGCCGAAGGACGTCGCCCGGGACACCGTCCGCGGCCAGTACCTGCCCGGCTGGGTCGGCGGCGAACGCGCGGTCGGTTACCGGGAGGAGCAGGGCGTACCCCCCGACTCCACCACGGAGACGTACGTGGCGGTGCGGCTCGGCATCCAGAACCGGCGCTGGGCCGAGGTGCCGTTCTACATCCGGGCCGGCAAGCGGCTGCCCCGGCGGGTCACCGAGGTCGCCATCATGTTCAAGAAGGCGCCGCACCTGCCGTTCAACGACGCCGACATGGAGTCGCTGGGCAACAACCAGCTCGTCATCCGGGTGCAGCCGGACGAGGGCGTGGTGCTCAAGTTCGGCTCGAAGGTGCCGGGCACCACCATGGAGGTCCGCGACATCGCGATGGACTTCCAGTACGGCGAGGCGTTCACGGAGTCCAGCCCGGAGGCGTACGAGCGGCTGGTGCTGGACGTGCTGATCGGGGACCGCACCCTGTTCCCGGACGCGGCCGAGGTCGAGCAGAGCTGGCAGGTGATCGACCCGCTGGAGCACGCCTGGGAGGGCACCACGCCGGAGCCGTACCGCGCCGGCGAGTGGGGGCCGCGGGCGGCCGACGAGATGCTGGCCCGCGAGGGCCGCGCTTGGAGAAGAGCATGATCGGGCTGTGGGACACCACCGGCAACGAGGTGGTCAAGGCGCTGGCTGCCGAGCGGCGCAGCGCCGGTGGTGTGGCCAGCGGCATGGCGCTCACCCTCATCGTGGTGGTGGACGAGAAGCGGGTCCGCGAGGCGGAGGCGGCGGCGACCATCGCCGCCGCCGCCCACCCGTGCCGGCTGGTGGTCGTGGTCCGCTCCGACATCGAGCGGGAACGCAACCGACTGGACGCGGAGATCGTGGTCGGTGGCCGACTCGGCCCCTGCGAGGCGGTGGTCACCCGGTTGTACGGGCGGCTCGCCCTGCACGCGGAGTCGGTGGTGATGCCGCTGCTGGTGCCGGACGTGCCGGTGGTCACCTGGTGGCACGGCGAACCGCCGGCGGAGATCGCCACCGACTTCCTCGGGGTGGTCGCCGACCGGAGGATCACCGACACGGCGCAGGCCACGGACCCGGTGGAGGCGCTGCGGCAGCGCGCCCGGGACTACGCCCCGGGTGACACCGACCTGGCGTGGACCCGGATCACCCCGTGGCGGACCCTGGTCGCCGGGGCGTTCGACACCACCGAGGCGAAGGTCACCGAGGCGACCGTCGTCGCGCCGCCCACCGACCCGACGGCGGCGCTGATGGTCGGCTGGCTGTCCAGCCGGCTGGGCATCACCCCGCGCCGGGTCGACACCAACGAGTTCCCCCGGATGCGGGAGGTGCAGTTGACCTGCGCCAACGGCGACCGCCTGACGCTGACCCGCGAGGACAGCCTGGCGGTGTTCCGGCGGACCGGTCAGGACGACCGGGCCCTGCCGCTGGTCCGTCGGCCGCTCGGCGACGAGTTGGCCGAGGAGCTGCGCCGGCTGGACGCGGACCAGGTGTACGCGGAGGCGCTGGGCGCGACCGCCGGGCTGCGGGGTCTGGAACAGCGCCCCCCGCAGCGGGTGCACGTCTGGAAGGATCCGGCCACGGCCCAGCGCGCCGAGGCCGGGGTCACCGCGCACACCGGCACGAGCGGCGAGAGCTGAGCCGGAACGTCCGCAGCACGACGAACGGGAGGGCCGGGATGGTTCCGGCCCTCCACCGGAGCACCTCTGGGCGTACCGGCCCGGAGACGACGCGACAGCGACCGCCCAGCGGTCGGGAAACGAAGGCACAACCCATGAGTGAGGCGAGTGTCGCCGTTCACGCCGACGCCGACCTGCTGGCGCAGGCCGTGGCGGCCCGGCTGCTGGTGAAGCTGCTCGACGCGCAGGCCGACCGGGGTGAGGCCGCGATCGTGCTCACCGGTGGGCGCGTCGCCGCGGCCGTGTACCGGGCGGTGGCGCAGTTGCCGGCCCGCGACGCGGTGGACTGGTCCCGGGTCGACGTGTGGTGGGGTGACGAGCGGTTCCTGCCCGCCGGCGACCCGGAGCGCAACGAGACCCAGGCCCGCGCCGCCCTGTTGGACGTGGTGCCGCTGGACCCGGCCCGGGTGCATTCCATGCCGGCCTCCGACGGCCCGGCCGGCAACGACCCCGAGGCGGCCGCCGCCGCGTACGCCGACGAGTTGGCCCGCGCCGCCCGGCCGGGGCACGCCGCGCTGCCGCACTTCGACGTGCTGATGCTGGGTGTCGGCGAGGACGGGCACGTCGCGTCGGTCTTCCCCGGGCACCCGGTGCACTACGAGACGCGGCCGGTCAGCGCGGTGCGGGGCAGCCCGAAGCCGCCGCCGGTGCGGACCACGCTCACCCTGTCGGCGATCAACACCGCCGAGGAGGTCTGGCTGGTGGCCGGCGGCGCCGACAAGGCACGTGCGGTGGGCATGGCGCTGGCCGGCGCCGGCCCGGTGCAGCTGCCGGCCGCCGGGGTGCACGGCGTGGACCGTACCCGCTGGCTGCTGGACCGCGCGGCGGCCGCTGACGTGCCCGCCCGGCTGCGTAGCCTGCGCTGAACGACGGGAAGGGCTCCGACGTGGGGCCCTTGCCTAACTTTCGCCCCGGCGGCGGCGCAGCGCGGCGAGCGCCTCCGCCAGCAGCGCCTCGCCCTCCTCGGCGGTACGCCGCTCCTTCACGTACGCCAGGTGGCTCTTGTAGGGCTCGGCGCGGACCCGTCCGGGCGGGTTCTGCGCGTCCAGACCGGCGGGGAGCCCGCAGCGGGGGCAGTCCCACAGCGGCGGCGCCGTGGCGTCGGCCGCGATGCGGATGTCGGTCTGGTGGTCGTTGCGACACCAGTAGGTGACGTCCTGTCGGGGTGCGGGTTGGTGCCGCTCGTCCGGGCGCATGGGTGCGGACCCGACGCGGGCGCCGCGGATGACGTTGCCACTGGGCACGGCTGCTCGCTCCTGTCGTCGGAGGGGACCCGCCGCCGTCGGGGATGGGCGGCGGGCGACGCGGTGCAGCGGAGAAAAGACTGCGCGCGGCCCGTCGAGTGACGGACCGCGCGCAGATTGTACGACTTCGCGGGCCTGCTCAGGAGCCGCTGTTCAACTGGAGACGGAGCCAGAGCCCCAGCCCGACGATCGCCGCGAACCAGACGACACCCACCAGAACGGTGTAACGGTCCAGGTTCTTCTCGGCCACCGAGGAGCCGGCGAGGCTGGAGCTGACGCCACCGCCGAACATGCTCGACAACCCGCCACCCTTACCGCGGTGCAGCAGGATGAGCATGGTGAGCAGGATGCTCGTGATGACCAGCAACACGATCAACGTGTATGCGAACCAGATCGGCATGGCTGGGGGCAGTCCTCTCGTAGCGATCCTCGCCCGGACAGGTCGGGCACGGTGGCACCGGCCGGTGGACGGGCGGTGTCCAGGATAGCGAGCGATCAGCGAGCGATGTGCTCGGGGAACCGGCAGATCTGCGCGAATTCTTCCGCGTCCAGGCTGGCGCCGCCCACCAGGCCCCCGTCCACGTCCGGCTGAGCCATGATCGAGGCGACGTTGGACGCCTTGACCGACCCGCCGTAGAGGATCCGAACCGCGTCGGCGGTCTCGGCGTCGAAGCGCTCCGCCAGCCGCTGGCGGACCGCACCGCAGACCTCCTGGGCGTCCTCGGGCGTCGCGGTCTTGCCGGTGCCGATCGCCCAGACCGGCTCGTACGCGATGACGACCTGGCGCACCTGCTCGGCGGTGAGCCCGGCGAGGCCCCCGTCGAGCTGGTCGGCGCAGTGCGCCACGTGGGTGCCCTGCTCGCGGATGTCCAGCCCCTCCCCCACGCAGAGGATCGGGGTCAGGCCGTGCGTGAGCGCCGCCTTCACCTTCGCATTGACCAACCCGTCGTCCTCGTGGTGGTAGGCCCGCCGCTCGGAGTGCCCGACCACCACGTACGTGCAGCCGAGCTTGGCGAGCATCACGCCGGAGATGTCCCCGGTGTACGCGCCCGCCGTGTGCGGGGAGAGGTCCTGCCCGCCGTAGCCGATCAGCAGCTTGTCGCCGTCCACCGCCGTCTGCACGGTGCGCAGGGCGGTGAACGGCGGCAGCACGACCGTCTCGACCTCGGTGAGCTGCTTCTCGGTGAGGCTCGCGGCCAGCTTCTGCACGAGCAGGTTGGCCTCGAGGTGGTTGAGGTTCATCTTCCAGTTGCCGGCCATCAACGGCCGGCGGGTCGTGCTCGCCATGCTCAGTTCTCCAGGGCCGCGATGCCGGGGAGGGTCTTGCCCTCCAGGTACTCCAGGGAGGCGCCACCGCCGGTGGAGATGTGCCCGAACGCCTTCTCATCCAGGCCGAGGAGCCGGATCGCGGCCGCCGAGTCACCGCCGCCGACCACGCTGAACGCGTCGGAATCGGCGATGGCCTCGGCGACGCCCCGGGTGCCCGCGGCGAAGGGCGCCATCTCGAACACGCCCATCGGCCCGTTCCAGAAGATCGTCCGCGCGTTTCCGGGATCTCCACACGCGGAGGTCTTCAGGGCGGCGGCGAAGCCGGCGACCGTTTCCGGGCCGATGTCCAGCCCGATCCGGTGGCTCGGGATGCCGTCCGCCGGGAAGACGTCGTGATCGGCGTCCGGGGAGAAGGCGGTCGCGGCCACCACGTCGACCGGCAGCATGATCTTGCCCTCGGAGCGCTCCAGGAGGTTGCGGCAGGTCTCCACCATCTCCTCCTCCAGCAGCGAGGTGCCCACCTCGTGGCCCTGGGCCTTGAGGAACGTGAAGCACATCCCGCCGCCGATGAGCAGCCGGTCGACCTTCGGCAGCAGCGCCTCGATCACCGCCAGCTTGTCGGAGACCTTGGAACCACCCAGCACCACGACGTACGGGCGCTCCGGGTCGCCGGCCAGCTTGCCGAGCACCTCGACCTCGCGCAGCACCAGCCGGCCGGCCACGTGCGGCAGCCGCGCCGGCACGTCGTACACGCTGGCGTGCTTGCGGTGCACGGCGCCGAACGCGTCGTCGACGTACGCGTCGCCGAACGCGGCGAGCTGGTCGGCGAAGGCGCCCCGCTCGGCCTCGTCCTTGCTGGTCTCACCGGCGTTGAAGCGCAGGTTCTCCAGCAGGGCGACCTGGCCGTCGGCCAGGCCCGCGACGGTGGAGCGGGCCGAGTCGCCGACCGTGTCGGTGGCGAAGTGCACCGGAGCGCCGAGCAGCTCACCGAGCCGCCCGGCGACCGGGCTCAGGCTGAACTGCGGGTCCGGCGTGCCCTTCGGGCGGCCCAGGTGCGAGCAGACGACCACCTTCGCGCCGGCCTCGACCAGCGCGCCGAGCGTCGGCAGCACCGCGCGGATGCGTCCGTCATCAGTGATCGCACCGGTCTGCTTGTCGAGCGGGACGTTCAGGTCGGCGCGCACCAGCACGCGCCGACCCGACACCCCCTCGGCGAGCAGGTCGTCGAGGGTCCGGATGCTCACAGCGACGAACCGACCAGCTTGACCAGGTCGACCAGGCGGTTGGAGTAGCCCCACTCGTTGTCGTACCAGCCGACGACCTTGACCTGGTTGCCGACGACCTTGGTCAGCGGCGCGTCGAAGATGCACGACGCCGGGTCGGTGACGATGTCGGTGGAGACGATCGGGTCCTCGTTGTAGACGAGGATGCCCTTGAGCGGGCCGTCCGCGGCGGCCTTCAGCGCGGCGTTGACCTCGTCCACGGTGGTCTCACGACCCACGGTGACGGTGAGGTCGGTGACCGAGCCGGTCGGGATCGGCACCCGCAGCGCGTACCCGTCGAGCTTGCCCTTCAGGTCCGGCAGCACCAGGCCGATGGCCTTCGCGGCGCCGGTCGAGGTCGGCACGATGTTCAGCGCGGCGGCCCGGGCGCGGCGCAGGTCGGAGTGCGGGGCGTCCTGCAGGTTCTGGTCCTGGGTGTACGCGTGGATCGTCGTCATCAGACCGTGCTGGATGCCGAACGTGTCGTGCAGGACCTTCGCCATCGGCGCGAGGCAGTTGGTGGTGCACGAGGCGTTGGAGATGATGGTGTGCTTCGCCGGGTCGTAGGTGTCGTGGTTGACACCCATGACGACGGTGACGTCCTCGTTCTTCGCCGGAGCGGAGATGATGACCTTCTTGGCGCCGCCGTCGACGTGCGCCTTGGCCTTGGTGGCGTCGGTGAAGAAGCCGGTCGACTCGATGACGACGTCCGCGCCGACCTCACCCCACGGCAGCGCCGCCGGGTCCTTCTCGGCGTACGCCTTGATGGTCTTGCCACCGACGGTGATCTCGTCGGCGGTGGCCTTGACCTCGAACGGCAGGCGACCGAGGATGCTGTCGTACTTGAGCAGGTGGGCGAGCGTGCCGTTGTCGGTCAGGTCGTTCACCGCCACGACCTCGATGTCGGCGTCGGACGCCAGCACTGCCCGGAAGAAGTTCCGGCCGATTCGGCCGAAGCCGTTGATGCCAACCCGGATGGTCACAGGTCCCATCTCCTCGCGTTCTGGTCTGCCGGCTTCAGACAACGGGCCGGCGGAGTGGTGTGCGCCGACCGTTGGAGCCGGCCGTTGACGGTTCGTCTCGGCACCCCGCCGCGGTCTGAGGACCTGACCGCCCGAGGCGGTAAGCACGACGAGGAGTGCCCGTGTCGGCCCCCTTGCCGTACTCAGCGACCTTATCCGAGCGCGTGAGACCACGCCGCGCCGGGTCGTGCTCCCGGCGCACCGTACGGCCCCACCGTCCTATCAGACCACGAGCATGTCGGGCGTGACGGCCGCTTCGGTATCCGGGATGCCGAGGTCCCGGGCCCGCTTGTCGGCCAGCGCGAGCAGACGGCGGATCCGTCCGGCGATGGCGTCCTTGGTCAGCGGAGGCTCGGCCAGCGCGCCCAGCTCCTCCAGCGACGCCTGCCGGTGCTCCAGGCGCAGCCGCCCGGCGTCGGTCAGGTGGTTGGGCGCCTCCTCGGCCAGGATCTCCAGCGCCCGGGTCACCCGGGCGGCGGCGGCGACGGCGGCGCGCGCCGAGCGGCGCAGATTGGCGTCGTCGAAGTTGGCCAGCCGGTTGGCGGTGGCCCGCACCTCGCGGCGGACCCGACGCTCCTCCCAGGCCAGCACGCTGGAGTGCGCGCCGATGCGGGTGAGCAGCGCCGCGATCGCGTCGCCGTCCTTGACCACCACCCGGTCCACCCCGCGCACCTCGCGGTTCTTCGCGGTGATGCCGATCCGCCGGGCCGCGCCGACCAGCGCCAGCGCCGACTCCGGCCCCGGGCAGGTGATCTCCAGCGCGCTGGAGCGGCCGGGCTCGGTGAGCGAGCCGTGCGCCATGAACGCGCCCCGCCATGCCGAGACCGCGCAGCAGACGTTGGCCGCCACCACGTGCGGAGGCAGCCCGCGCACCGGCCGGCCGCGCACGTCCAGCAGGCCGGTCTGCCGTGCGAGCGCCTCACCGTCCTTGACCACGCGGACGATGAAGTGGCTGCCCTTGCGCAGCCCACCGGACGCCAGCACGTGGATCTCGCTGGGGTAGCCGTAGACCTCGGCGATCTCCCGGCGCAACCGGCGCGCCACCGCGCCGGTGTCCAGCTCAGCCTCCACCACCACCCGGCCGGAGACGATGTGCAGCCCGCCGGCGAAGCGCAGCAGCGCCGCCATCTCCGCCCGCCGACAGCAGGGCTTGGGCACGTCGACCCGACTCAGCTCGTCCTTGACCGCAGCCGTCATCGCCATTGTGCGTCCCCTCACGGACCTGTTCCGGCGTGTCGCCGGAGATTACGTACGTGTCTAACGATCGGCGCCCAGGACAGGCACCAGCGCGGCGCCCAGGGCAGCCGGATCATGGCGGGGAGTGCCGTCGATGACGGCGACGGGGGCGAGGACCAGGCGGGCACCCAGCGATTCTGCCGCACGTTCGACCGGTTCAGGGTCACCCACCGCCTTGGCGTCCGCGAGCACGAGATCAACCTTGAGCTCGGGCAGGTACCAGCGCAACGCCGCCAGATGATCGGCGACCGAGAGGCCGAGGGTCTCCTTCTCCGCGGCCAGGTTCAGCGTGACCAGCCGCCGGGCCGAGCTGGACACAATCGCGTCGGCCAGCTGCGGCACCAGCAGGTGCGGCAGCACACTCGTGTACCAGCTGCCCGGCCCGAAGATCAACCAGTCCGCCGCGCCGATCGCCGCCAGGGCCTCGGCGCAGGCCGCCGGGGCGGCCGGGGTGAGGCGCAGCGACTCGACCCGCCCGGTGGTGACCGCCACCTGGTGCTGACCGCGTACGGTGCGCACCTCGTCGGGGGCGCTCGGGTCGGCGCCGCGCACCCGCGCCTCGATGCCGACCGGCTGGCGCGACATCGGCAGGACCCGCCCGACCGTGCCGAGCATGGCCCCGGCGTGTTCCAGCGCGGCCACCGGGTCGCCGAGCAGCTCCATGAGACCGCAGAGCACCAGGTTGCCCACCGCGTGCCCGGCCAGGCCGTCGGTGCGCGCCGCCGTCGGGTCCGCGCCGCGCGGCTCCGGGCCGCCCGCCGCCGCCGGGTCCGCGTCGGTCCCCCCGTCCGGGGGTACGCCGAGCGCCGGCACGGCGGCGAAGCGGTGCTGGAACAGCCCGGCGCTGCGTCGCGTGGCGGGGTGGTCTCCGGCGAGCGCCACCAGCGCCTGGCGCAGGTCACCCGGGGGCAGGCCGCCCCGTTCGGCGCGCAGCCGACCGCTGGAACCGCCGTCGTCACCGACCGTGACCACCGCGGTGATGGCCAGGTCGAGTTCGGGGGCGCAGTGACGCAACGCGCGCAGCGACGCGGACAACCCGTGCCCTCCGCCGAACGCGACCACCCGACGCGCCGTCATTCCCGCCCCAGGTCGCGGTGCTGCGCGTTGGCGGCCAGCCCCGACTGGCGCAGCCGACCGGCCAGCTCCTCGGCGATGGCCACGCTGCGGTGTTTGCCGCCGGTGCAGCCCACGGCGACCGTCAGGTACCGCTTGCCCTCCCGCTCGAACCCGGTGGTGGTGGCGTTGACCAGGTCGGCGTACGAGGCGACGAAGGCGTCCGCGCCCTCCTGACCCAGCACGTACGCGCTGACCGCCTCCTCCCGCCCGGTGTGCTCGCGCAGCTCCGGCACCCAGTACGGGTTGGGCAGGAACCGGGCGTCCAGCACGAAGTCGGCGTCCGGCGGCAGGCCGTACTTGAAGCCGAACGACAGCACGGTGACCCGCAGCCGGCGGGCGTCCTCGCCGCCGAACAGCTCCTCGATGCGCCGGCGCAGCTGGTTGACGTTCAGGTGGCTGGTGTCGATGATCACGTCGGCCTGGTCGCGGGCCTCCTCCAACAGCCCGCGCTCCACGGCGATGCCGTCGGCCAGCCGCCCGTCGCCCTGCAACGGGTGCGAACGCCGAACGCTCTCGAAACGCCGGATCAGCACCTCGTCGTCGGCGTCGACGAACACCACCCGCGGCGAGAAGCCCCGCTCCTTCAGCTCGCGGATCGCCCCGGCCAGGTCGGTGGAGAAGGCCCGCGAGCGCACGTCCAGGACCATCGCGGTACGCCGGGCCGCGCCGCCGGCCTTGAACGCCAACTCGGCCATGTCGAGCATGAGCGCCTGTGGCAGGTTGTCCACGACGTAGTAGCCGACGTTCTCCAACGCCCGGGCGACGGTGCTGCGACCACCACCGGACAGCCCGGTGACCACCACCAGGGTGGTCTCCGACTCGGCCGCCGGCTGCCCGTCACCGGCTGTGTGCGCCTCGCTCACCCGTACCCCCAAGCCGTGGCGCCGCGGCCGCCATCGGCCGCGATTGGTCAATCAGCGACTCTATCCCGCCGGCCGGCGTCGGGTCGGGCGCGTCCGCACCCGGGGACCGCGGGTCGCCCTCCCGACAGCCTCCGCCCTTGATGACGATCAGTAATCGTCTATACGCTCCTCGTGATCGCCGCAGGTCAAGGCCGACATCTGGGAGGGTGCGATGCACGATCTGGCGGACAAGAACAAGTACGTCGGTTTCCTGTTCATGCGGATCAGTCCGGAGTATTTCGCCCTCGGCCGGGAGGGCATCCACGAGGTCTCCGCCGAGCACGCCCGGGATCTGGGCCGCTTTGCCAAGCAGCTCACCCACGTCGTCTGCACCGGGGTCAACGGGAAGTACGACCAGGTGACGATGGTGGAGGCCGACACCCTCGAGGAGATCAACGCCGCGGCCACCGCGTTCCGGATGGGGGCCAAGGCCCGCTACATCGAGATCGTCGACATCGTCGTCGGGATGAAGGCCCCGCCGCGCGGCCTGGCCAACCGGTCCAGCTGACCGCACGCTCGTCCGGTGTGCCCGGGTGCGCCGGGCGAGCGGTGTCGGGGTCGGCTCGTAGACTCCGCGAATGGCTTCCCCCACCGACCTGCGTACCGAGGACGCGCTGCCGGTGCTGCGCCGGGTGTTCGGCTACGACGCCTTCCGCGGCTTCCAGCAGCAGGTCATCGACCATGTCGTCGCCGGTGGCGACGCGCTGGTACTGATGCCCACCGGTGGCGGCAAGTCGCTGTGCTACCAGATCCCGGCCCTGGTCCGCGACGGTGTCGCGGTCGTCGTCTCCCCGCTGATCGCGCTCATGCAGGACCAGGTGGACGCGCTCACCGCGGTCGGTGTCCGCGCCGGCTTCCTCAACTCCACCCAGACCCTGGACGCCCGGCGGCGGGTGGAGGCCGCGTTCGTCGCCGGCGAACTGGACCTGCTCTACCTGGCGCCCGAGGCGCTCGGCGTCCGGTCCACCCTCGCCCTGCTGGACCGGGGGCGCATCTCCCTGTTCGCGATCGACGAGGCGCACTGCGTGTCCCAGTGGGGGCACGACTTCCGGCCCGACTACCTGGCGCTGTCGATGCTGCACGAGCGCTGGCCGCAGGTCCCCCGCATCGCGCTGACCGCCACCGCGACGAGCGCCACCCGCACCGAGATCGCCAGTCGGCTGGCGCTCGACGACGCGCGGCACTTCGTGGCCAGCTTCGACCGGCCCAACATTCAGTACCGGATCGTGCCCAAGCGGGAGCCCCGCAAGCAGCTGCTGGCCCTGCTGCGCGACGAGCACCCCGGCGACGCCGGCATCGTCTACTGCCTGTCGCGCGCCTCGGTGGACAAGACCGCCGAGTTCCTCGTCGCCAACGGCGTCGCCGCGCTGCCGTACCACGCCGGTCTGGACGCGGCCACCCGCGCCGCCAACCAGCAACGTTTCCTCCGCGAGGACGGCCTGGTCATGGTGGCCACCATCGCCTTCGGCATGGGCATCGACAAGCCCGACGTGCGCTTCGTCGCCCACCTCGACCTGCCCAAGTCCGTCGAGGGCTACTACCAGGAGACCGGCCGCGCCGGCCGCGACGGGCTGCCGTCCACCGCATGGCTGGCGTACGGCCTGCAGGACGTGGTCCAGCAGCGCAAGATGATCGAGACGTCCGACGGCGACCTCGCGCACCGGCGCAACCTCGCCGCACACCTGGACGCGATGCTCGCGCTCTGCGAGACGGTCCGCTGCCGACGGGTGCAGCTGCTCGAGTACTTCGGCGAGACGACCCCGACGGCCTGCGGCAACTGCGACACCTGCCTCAACCCACCGGAGTCCTGGGACGGCACCGTGGCCGCCCAGAAGCTGCTCTCCGCCGTGTTCCGCCTCGACCGCGAGCGCAACCAGCGGTTCGGCGCCGGGCACTGCATCGACATCCTGCTCGGCAAGCAGACCGACAAGATCAGCCAGTACGGTCACGACTCGCTTACCGTCTTCGGCATCGGCACGGAGTTGAGCGAGGCCGAGTGGCGGGGCGTGGTCCGGCAACTCCTCGCCGAGGGGCTGCTCGCCGTGGAGGGCGACTACGGCACCCTCGCGCTGACCGAGGCCAGCGCCGACGTGCTGGGCCGCCGCCGCACCGTCACGATGCGCCGCGAGCCGGAGCGGCCCGCGTCGAGCCGGTCGTCGAAGCCGCGCGGGGCGGCCACCGTCGTCGCCGAGCTCACCCCGGCGGCCGCGTCGGTCTTCGAGCGGCTGCGCGCCTGGCGGGCGGCCACCGCCAAGGAGCAGGGCGTCCCGGCGTACGTCATCTTCCACGACGCCACCCTCCGGCAGATCGCAGGTGACGCGCCCACCTCGCTGGCCGAGCTGTCGCGGGTCAGCGGGGTCGGCGAGAACAAGCTCGCCAAGTACGGCGAGCAGATCCTGGCCGTCCTCGCGACCGACTGACTGCATGCCGAAAGGGCCGGACCCCTGTGGTGGGGTCCGGCCCTTGTCGGTGTGTGGTTCTCAGCTGGTGGCGTAGCCGCGGGTGGCGATCCAGTCGGCGAGGTGCTCGACCGTGATGTCGTACGCGGCCGTGTTCGCATCGGCCGAATCAGCGATCCGCACAACGTCACCGTTGTCGCGGTAACCCACGACGCTGATGTAGTGCCCGCCCTCGAACGAGTGGGTGTTGCCATCAGTGTCGACGCTGGTGCCCGCGATGTTCGCCACCACCGCCCGACCGTCGTCGACGGTCTTGACAATGTCGGCGCGCAGCTTGTCGGTCTGCTTGGCGTCGGCGTCGGGCTTGCTGATCTCGACGCTGCGGTACGCGTCGGCCTTACCGGTCTCCTTGTTCAACACCGGCGTGATGTCGTTGATGCTGTTGGTGCCGGCCTCGGTGGTGCCCATCTCCTTGGCCATCGCGTCCACGCTGATGTCCTTGCCCTGCACGGACAGGGCGTTACGGGCAGCGGCGGGGCCGCAGTAGTAGAAGTTCGGCTGGGCTTCGTAGCGCACACCCAGCTGACGCTCACCCGAGGGCTTGCGGTCGGCCTGGGTCTGCGACGCGGGCTTGGCCTGCGACGCCGCGTAGGCGGCGGTGACGGGGCCGGCGATGGCGCCGCCGGTGAAGGCGAGGCCAGCAGCGGTCAGAGCGGTCTTACGAATCAGATCGGTACGCATGATGGCGTGCTCCTCTGCATGTGGGGGAAAACGCAACGACACACAAGCGGGGGCGGTGTGCCGAGCGGGAAAGTTCACGGGGGACCTGGCCCGGCGGCCCGGGGGCCTGCACGGGGGATGTCCCGGAGGGTGGTGCAACGGCCCGGGGCAGCGACTCATTCCGCATTCCGGACCACGCCGGCCGGTGGTGCTCGGCCGTGCGGGGATGTAACCGCGGCGACCGCACGGGTGTTCCCGACGGCCGCCACACGAGCCGGGCCGTGCGGGGGGTGTAACCGCGGCGACCGGGCGGATGTTCCCGACGGCTGCCGCGCCACCGAAGCCGAGGCTCGCGGCGGCATGCCAGGTATAACGACCCCGCCGGGTCCCCGATTCCGCCACCAGGGTGGCACCGACCACGGGACGCCAACACCCGGACCGGACAAACCACCCACCGGAAACGGACACCCGCCACCACCCGGCGGTGATCAACTCGACTTCGGCGATACCGGGGTATCCGGGCGCCCGGGACACCCCCACATCACCGAACCCGAGTCGATCACCTCCACGCGGCCCCACCGCCACCGGATGATCGTGCTCGATCCCGGAAACAGGCCCCTCACCACGCGGGCGAGACCACTACATCCAGGATCGAGCACGATCATGCCCGCCGGAACGTGCCGTGCACGGCGTCCGTCGAGTGGGCGGCACGCCGTCGCACGGCGACCTCGGGGTCGCGCCACCACCCCGGGGGTTGATCGACTCGACTTCGGCGAAGTCGGGGTATCCGGGCGCGCCGGACACCCCGACATCAGCGAACCCGAGTCGATCACCTCCGCGCGGCCCTACCGCCACCGGATGATCGCGCTCGATCCAGGAAACAGGGGCCTCACCCTGCCAACTAGGCCACTACATCCTGGATCGAGCACGATCATGTGGGGCGCGAGGATTGTCGCGGTGTGTCTACGCGCTGGGCGTCGCCCCCGCGCTGCGGATCGCCTACGCGCTGGGCGTCGCCTACGCGCAGGGCGTCGCCTACGCGCAGGGCGTCGCCTACGCGCAGGGCGTCGCCCCCCGCGCTGCGGGTCGCCCCCGCGCAGGGCGTCGCCCCCCGCGCTGCGGGTCGCCTCCGCGCTGGGCGTCGCCTACGCGCTGGGCGTCGACTCGGCGCTGTCGTCCGCTTTTGCGCCCTTGTCGAGGGCGGCCAGGATCGCCTCGGCGGTGCGTCGACCCACCCCGGGCACCTCGGTGATCTCTTCGACGGTCGCCGTCGAGAGTCGCTTCAGCGAGCCGAAGTGCCGTAGCAGCGCCTTGCGGCGTACCTCGCCCAGGCCGGGGACATTGTCCAGCGCCGACTCGGTCATCCGCTTCGAGCGACGCTGGCGGTGGAACGTGATGGCGAAGCGGTGCGCCTCGTCGCGGACCCGTTGCAGCAGGTAGAGACCCTCCGAGGTGCGCGGCAGGATGACCGGGAACTCGTCGTCGGGGAGCCACACCTCCTCCAGCCGCTTGGCGAGGCCGCACAGCGCGACATCGTCGATGCCCAAATCGGCGAGGGCCTGGGCGGCCGCCGCAACCTGCGGGGCGCCGCCGTCGACGACCACCAGTTGTGGCGGGTACGCGAATTTCCGCGGCCGGCCGGTGGTCGGGTCGACCAGGATGCCGATCTGCGGATCCGTGGCGCCGCCGGGCGCGGTCGGGTCGTCGGCGGACTCCACGCCCACCTCGCCCGTCTCGGCCCGCGCGTCGAGGTAACGGGCGAAGCGGCGGCGTAGCACCTCGGACATGGCGGACAGGTCGTCGGTGGCGCCCCGCACGATGAACCGCCGGTACTCACTCTTGCGGGGCAGCCCGTCCTCGAAGACCACCATGCTGGCGACCACGTCGGTGCCCTGGATCTGCGAGATGTCGAAGCACTCGATGCGCAGCGGCGAGGTACGCATGCCGAGCGCCTCAGTGATCTCGTCCAGCGCCTTGCCGCGGGTGGTCAGGTCGCCGGACCGCTTGAGCTTGTGCCGGGCCAGCGCATCCTTGGCGTTGCGCTCCACCGTCTCCATGAGCGAACGTTTGTCGCCGCGCTGCGGCACGCGCAGCGACACCCGACTGCCCCGGTGGCTGCTGAGCCACTCGGCCAGCGCGTCGGCGTCGGCGGGCAACTCGGGCACCAGCAGTTCGCGGGGCACGTCGGCTTCGCCGTGCTCGCCGCCGTACACCTGGGTGCAGAAGTGGTGCACCAGGTCGCCGGTGGTCAGGTCCTCGGTCTTCTCCACCACCCACCCGCGCTGGCCGCGGACCCGGCCGTCGCGGACGTGGAAGACCTGCACGGCCGCCTCGAGCGGGTCGTCGGCGAACGCGACCACGTCGGCGTCGGTGCCGTCGCCGAGCACCACGGTCTGCTTCTCCATGGCCCGGCGCAGGGCGGCCACGTCGTCGCGCAGCCGGGCGGCCCGCTCGAACTCCAGGTGCTCGCTCGCCTCGGTCATCTCGCGCTCGATCTTGCGGACCATGGTGTCGGTGCGCCCGGCCATGAAGTCGCAGAAGCCGTCGACGATCGCACGGTGCTCGTCGGCGGAGACGGTGCCGACGCACGGCGCCGAGCACTTGCCGATGTAGCCCAGCAGGCAGGGACGACCGACCTGGCCGGCCCGCTTGAACACGCCGGCCGAGCAGGTGCGCGCGGGGAACACCCGCAGCAGCAGGTCCAGGGTCTCCCGGATGGCCCAGGCGTGCGAGTACGGACCGAAGTAGCGCACACCCTTGCGCTTCGCGCCGCGCATCACCTGGAGTCGCGGGTACTCCTCGTCAAGGGTGACGGCGAGATAGGGGTACGACTTGTCGTCGCGGTAGCGGACGTTGAACCGGGGGTCGTACTGCTTGATCCAGGTGAACTCCTGCTGGAGCGCCTCGACCTCGGTGCCGACGGTGATCCAGTCCACCGACTCGGCCGTGGTGACCATCTGGCGGGTGCGCTCGTGCAGGTTCCACACGTCGCCGAAGTAGGAGTTGAGCCGGCTGCGCAGGTTTTTCGCCTTGCCGACGTAGATCACCCGGCCGGTGCCGTCGCGGAAGCGGTAGACCCCCGGTGACTCCGGGATGGTGCCGGGTGCGGGACGGTAGGTCGAGGGGTCAGCCACGTCGACAAGCCTAGTCCGCACCCCCGACACCCACCGCGAGCACTTGATCCACTCGGTTTCCGGGAAGTCGGGGTGTCCGATGCCTACCGACACCCCGACTTCATGGAACGCGAGTCGATCAAGCCGTCGAGCCGCGCGGGTCAGGCGAGGGAGATCTGGTCCCCGGTCACCTTGATGTCCTTCGGCGGCAGCGGCTTGGTGGCCGGGCCGGCCTTCACCGAGCCGTCCTCGATCGAGAACTTGCTGTTGTGGCAGGTGCAGTTGATGGTGCCGCCGTCGACGTTCGTCACGGGGCAGTTCTGGTGCGTACAGATCGGGCTGAAGCCCTTGAACTGACCGGCCGTGGGCTGGGTGATCACGACGCCCTCGGCGGCGAGGACCTTACCGCCGCCGACCGGGATGTCGGCGGTGGTGGCCAGCGACTGGGCGTTCTGCCGATCCCCGCCGCCGGCGTCCCCGGTGCTGGGCACCGCCGGGCCGCCGCTGGTGGGGGCACCGCTGCCACTGCCGTCGTCGTCACTGCCGCAGGCCGCCAGGACGACGGCCGCGCCGACGGCCCCGACGCCGGTGAGCAGGGTACGACGGGTCTGCGTACCCGGACCGGTCAGCGCCTGATCGTCGCTCATGCCTCGCCTCTCTCTCGCCCAGTGCGCCGGTCCAAAAGCCGGCCACACTTCTCTCCACGGGCAACTGTGCCGGATAGTTCACCCCGACATCGGTGCGACACCCCGCAAAAGGGTCGGGGCGGGTCGTCATCCGACCCGCCCCGAAAGAGTTGCGTCGCGGTCAGCGCGCGCCGGCCGGCACCTTGCGGCTGGCCCGCGTCTTGGTGGCGCCGTTGGCCTTGGCGGCGCGGGTGGTGGCCGCCGCCGCGCCCTTGGCCTCGCCGTCGAGCTTGAGCACCTGACGCAGGAACTGGCCGGTGTGGCTCTCGGGCACCTCGGCGACCTCCTCCGGGGTGCCGGTCGCGAGCACCATGCCGCCCCGGTGGCCGCCCTCCGGACCCATGTCGATCAGCCAGTCGGCCGTCTTGATCACATCGAGGTTGTGCTCAATGGTGATCACCGTGTTGCCCTTGTCGACCAGGCCCTCCAGGACCATCAGCAGCTTGCGGATGTCCTCGAAGTGCAGACCGGTGGTCGGCTCGTCGAGCACGTAGACCGTCCGCCCGGTGGAGCGCTTCTGCAGCTCGGAGGCCAGCTTGACCCGCTGCGCCTCGCCGCCGGAGAGGGTCGGCGCGGGCTGCCCGAGGCGGACGTACCCCAGGCCGACGTCGACGAGCGTCTTGAGGTGCCGGTGGATGGCCGGGATCGCGGAGAAGAACTCCGCGGCCTCCTCGATCGGCATCTCCAGCACGTCCGAGACGGTCTTGCCCTTGTAGTGCACCTCCAGGGTCTCCCGGTTGTACCGGGCGCCCTTGCAGACCTCGCAGGGGACGTACACGTCGGGCAGGAAGTTCATCTCGATCTTGATGGTGCCGTCGCCGGAGCACGCCTCACAGCGACCGCCCTTGACGTTGAACGAGAACCGGCCCGGCCCGTACCCCCGGACCTTGGCCTCGGTGGTCTCGGCGAAGAGCTTGCGGACGTGGTCCCAGACCCCCGTGTAGGTGGCCGGGTTGGAGCGCGGGGTACGGCCGATCGGCGACTGGTCCACGCCGACGACCTTGTCCACGTGCTCCAGACCGGAGACCCGGGTGTGCCGGCCGGGCACCAGCCGAGCGCCGTTGATCTGGTTGGCCAGCACGGCGTACAGGATGTCGTTGACCAGCGTCGACTTGCCCGAGCCGCTGACCCCGGTGACCGCGATGAGCTGGCCCAGCGGGAACGAGACGGTCAGGTTGCGCAGGTTGTGCTCGCGCGCGCCGTGCACCACCAGCTCGCGGGCCGGATCCTGCGGGCGGCGGCCCGTCGGTGTCGGGATCGACCGGCGCCCCGACAGGTACGCCCCGGTGATCGACTCCTTGTTCTTCAGCAGGGCCGGCACCGAGCCGCTGTGCACGATCTTGCCGCCGTGCTCGCCAGCGCCGGGCCCGATGTCGACGATCCAGTCGGCGACGCGGATGGTGTCCTCGTCGTGCTCCACCACGATCAGCGTGTTGCCCAGACCGCGCAGCCGGATCAGGGTCTCGATCAGCCGATGGTTGTCGCGCTGGTGCAGACCGATCGACGGCTCGTCGAGCACGTAGAGCACGCCGACCAGGCCGGAGCCGATCTGGGTGGCCAGCCGGATGCGCTGCGCCTCGCCGCCGGACAGCGTGCCGGCCGGCCGGTCCAGCGAGAGGTAGTCCAGGCCGACGTCGAGCAGGAACCGCAGCCGGGCGTTGATCTCCTTGAGGACGCGCTCGGCGATCATCTTCTGCCGGTCGGTCAGCTCGATGCCGGCGAGCAGGTCGGCGCACTCCCCCACCGACAGGTTGCAGACCTCGGCGATGCTCTTGCCGGCGAGGGTGACCGCGAGCACCTCGGGCTTGAGCCGGGCGCCGCCGCACGCCGCGCACGGCACGTCGCGCATGTAGCCCTCGTACTTGTCGCGGGACCACTCGGACTCGGTGTCGGAGTGCCGGCGCTCGATCCACTGCACCACGCCCTCGAACCCGGTGTAGTAGGAGCGCTCGCGACCGTACTTGTTGCGGTAGCGCACGTGCACCTGGTCGTCGGAGCCGTGCAGGATCGTCTTCTGCGCCCGCGCCGGCAGCGCCCGCCACGGGGTGTCGACGTCGAAGTGCTGGGCCTCGCCGAGCGCCTCCAGCAGGCGCAGGAAGTATTCCAGGTTGTGCCCGGTGGACCAGGGCTGGATGGCGCCCTCGCGCAGGCTGCGCTCCGGGTCGGGGACCAGCAGCTCCGGGTCGACCTCCTTCTTGGTGCCCAGGCCGGTGCACTCCGGGCAGGCGCCGTACGGCGCGTTGAAGGAGAAGACCCGGGGCTCGAGATCCTCGATCGCGAGCGGGTGGTCGTTGGGGCAGGCCAGGTGCTCGGAGTAGCGGCGCTCCCGGTCCGGGTCGTCCTCCGGCAGGTCGACGAAGTCGAGCAGGACCAGCCCGCTGGACAGGCCCAGCGCGGCCTCGACCGAGTCGGTCAGCCGCTGCTTGGCGCTCGGCTTGACGGTGAGCCGGTCGATCACCACCTCGATGGTGTGCTTCTCCTGCTTCTTGAGCTTCGGCGGCTCGGTCAGCGGGTGCACCACGCCGTCGACGCGGGCCCGGGCGTAGCCCTTGGCCTGCAGCTCGGCGAAGAGGTCGACGTACTCGCCCTTGCGGCCGCGGATCACCGGCGCGAGCACCATGAACTTGGTGCCCTCGGCCATCGCGAGGACCCGGTCGACGATCTGCTGCGGGCTCTGCCGGGAGATCCGCTCGCCGCAGACCGGGCAGTGCGGCTCACCGATGCGGGCGAAGAGCAGCCGCAGGTAGTCGTAGACCTCGGTGATGGTGCCGACGGTCGAGCGCGGGTTGCGCGAGGTGGACTTCTGGTCGATCGAGACGGCCGGGCTCAGCCCCTCGATGAAGTCGACGTCGGGCTTGTCCATCTGCCCGAGGAACTGCCGGGCGTACGAGGAGAGCGACTCGACGTAGCGACGCTGCCCCTCGGCGAAGATCGTGTCGAAGGCCAGGCTCGACTTGCCCGACCCGGACAGCCCGGTGAACACGATGAGAGCGTCCCGGGGCAGGTCGAGACTGACGTCACGCAGGTTGTGCTCGCGCGCGCCACGGATGATCAGTCGGTCGGCCACAGTGCGTGTACTCCCGGGAGAAGACGAAGCGAAGGATCTGTCCCGCTCTGGGGGATTTCGAGCGGTCGTGCGGGCGCGGAAAACACGCCTCGGCAACTCTAGCCCCGAGGTGTGACAGTTTTCCCCGCCCGCACATTCCCCCAGCTCAGCCCGGTCGGCCGCGCCGCGCACGACCGCCCGTCAGTAACCTCCGGGCGACGGCGGCCGGGCCGCCCGACGCCGCGCCGATCGCCACCCGCCGCGCCGCTCGGCGGCCAGCCGCGCCTCGCGCCGCCGGCTCTCGTGGGTGACCTCCGACTGCAGACGCCGCCAGCTCTCCCACCGACGGGTCGACAGCTCACCGGTCCGCAACGCGTCGCGGACCGCGCAGGCCGGTTCGCCGTCGTGCCGACAGTCGGCGTACCGACAGCCCTCGGCCAGCCCGGCGATGTCGGCGAACGCCCGGTCCAGCCCGGCCACGCCGTCGAGCAGGCCGACCGCCCGTACGCCGGGTGTGTCGATGACGGCGCCGCCGTTCGGGATCGGCACCAGGGCCCGCCACGTGGTGGTGTGCCGGCCCTTGCCGTCGACCCGACGGATCGCCTGGGTCGGCATCATCACCGCGCCGGCGAGCGCGTTGACCAGGCTCGACTTGCCGGCGCCGGACGGCCCGAGCAGCCCCAGCGTGCGACCCGGCGCGACCTCGGCGCGCAGCGGGTCCAGCCCCGTGCCGCGCTCGGCGCTGACCGACAGCACCGGCACACCGGGGGCGATCACGGCGAGCTGGCGGGCCAGCGCGGCCGGGTCGGCCGCGAGGTCGGCCTTCGTCAGCACCACGAGCGGCCGGGCCCCGGACTCGTGGACCAGGGAGAGCAGCCGCTCGATGCGGCCGACATCCGGCTCCGGGTGCACCGGCTCCACCACGGCGGCGGCGTCGAGGTTGGCGGCCAGCACCTGGCCGCTGGCGTCCTTGCCGGCGGTACGGCGGATCAGCGCGGCCCGCCGGGGCAGCACGGCCGCCACGGTGATCCGGCGGTCCGGCCAGTGCGTGAGCAGCACCCAGTCCCCCGCGCAGGGCAGTGCCGAGGGGTCCTGGACGGCGGCGGCCAGCACGGACGGGCCGAGGCTGGCCCGGACCGGGCCGCCGGCGGTGAGCACCGTGCAGACCCCCCGGTCCACCCGGGCCACCCGGCCGGGGTGGTGCTCGCCGCGTCGGGCGGCGTACGCCGCCCGGTCGGCGTCCCAGCCGAGGGCGGTCAGATCGATCGTCATGGCATCCTCATCGGTGTCGAGCTGGTGATGGCGGAACACGCGTGCCACGTCCGGCATGAACACCACCTCCGTCCGACGTCCCGGTGCCGCTTGTGAGGCCGACGGTAGGGCGCGGGGCGACGCGCCGAAAGCGATTTCCGCGACGACGGCGCGGCGCGGGCCCGCTAGGGTCGACGCGTGACCACGGGTCCGCTGCCGCTCGGGGGCGCGGCGGACGACACCACCGGCCGCCACGTTCGCCGTCGACCCCGACGGTCCCCCTGCCTACTCCACCGGAACGGATATGGACACGTCATGACCTACAGCGGAGATGTCACCCACGGCGGCCCGCCGGCGGTACGGGAGTTGGACGGGCTCACCATCAGCAAGCTGTCGGTGGGCCCGATGGACAACAACGCCTACCTGCTGCGCTGCACCGGCACCGGCGACCAGGTGTTGATCGACGCCGCCAACGAGGCGCCCCGGCTGCTGGAGCTGATCGGCGACGGTGGTCTGACCGCCGTGGTGACCACCCACCAGCACATGGACCACTGGGTGGCGCTGGAGGAGGTGGTCGCCAAGACCGGCGCGCGGGCGCTCGTGCACGCCGACGACGCGGCCGGGCTGCCGATCGAGGCGGAGCAGCTGGCCGATGGCGACACCGTGGCGGTCGGTGACTGCGCGCTGGAGGTCATCCACATCAAGGGCCACACGCCGGGTTCGATCGCGCTGCTCTACCGCGACCCGAGCGGCACCGGCCACCTGTTCACCGGCGACAGCCTCTTTCCCGGCGGCGTTGGCAACACGGATCAGGACCCGCAGCGCTTCGCCGCGCTGATCGACGACGTCGAGCACAAGCTGTTCGACCAACTGTCGGACGACACCTGGTTCTACCCCGGCCACGGCAAGGACAGCACCCTGGGAGCAGAACGCCCATCCCTCCCCCAGTGGCGAGCCCGAGGCTGGTAACCCCCCAGCCCCACCCCCAAGCCCCAACGCCCAACCCCCGAGCCCGAGGCCCCGAGGCCCCGAGGCCCCGAGGCCCCGAGGCCCCGAGGCCCCGAGGCCCCGAGGCCCCGAACGATGGTCACCCAACGCTGACCAAACACCACTGAAGATCCAACCCACCGGCGGATCGCGACACCACCGGACGAACCGCCCCCACGACGGGTGCGGGGGCCTGCCGTGCCCGGCGCAGGGATCAAGCCTGACCGCCCGGAGCCGGGCACGGCAGGCCCCCGCACCCCACCGCAACCACGGCAAGCCCAACCAGCCACAGCTCAACCAGCAAGAGCAGAGAACCGCCGCCGCGCCCCCACCAGCACCACGAACGCCAGCGCCAGCCCCACCCCCATGGTCACCGGCAGCGGGCTCGGCGCCCCCGGCAGCAGCCCGGCCAGCGACCGCGACGCGGTGCCCAGCGCCAGGTAGAGACCGGCCCAGGCCGCCGCGCCGAGGGTCGCGCAGCCGAGGAACCGGCGGTACGACATCCGCAGCCCGCCGGCGGCCAGCGGCAGCAGCGCGTTGAACACCGGCAGGAACGGCGCGATCATCATCATCCGGCCACCGCCGCGGCTGAGGATCCCCTCCGCCGCGCTCCAGCGCGACTCACCGATCCAGCCCCCGATCCGGCTGTGGCGCAGGCGCTCGGCGTAGCGGCGACCGACCAGGAAACTCAGCGACCAGCCGGCCAGGCAGCCGGCCAGCACCGCGGCGAAGGTGGCCAGCCCGGTGGCCGGGCGGCCCACCCCGACCGCGGCCAGGATCGCCACGTCACCGGGGATCAGCACACCCAGCAACGGTACGGCGTCGAAGAGCATGACCAGCCCGAGCGCGCCCATCAGCACCAGGATGGGCAGTTCTCCGATCTGGGCCAGCCATTGCGTCATGCCTCGTACGCTATGGCCGCCGCACCACCGTGGACATCAGGTCACAGCCCCCAGCGCCCCCTGGTATCCGCCTCGGGGTCGCCCCTGAGAGGGCCCGCGCGTCACGCGGGTCGCAGCACCTGCACCCGGCGCAGCGACGAGTCCACCGACGGCTCGGTGGTGGGCACCGGATAGTCGGCCAGCACCCGCAGCCCGTCGGCGGGCAGGTGCCCCCGACCGGGGTCCCCGACCAGGACCTCGGCGCCGGAGGCGACGGCCCGTCGCAGGAACGGCAGCATCCTCTCGGCCATCGGGCGGCTGTAGAACACGTCCCCGGCGACCACCAGATCGGCGTCGACGCCGACGCTGTCGAGCAGGTCGTCCCCGCTGGCGTCGATGGTGACCCGGTTGGCGCGCGCGTTGACGATGATGGCCGCCACGGCGTACGGGTCGATGTCGTTGGCGACGACGTCGGCGGCGCCGGCCAGCGCGGCGGCGATGGCCACCAGACCCGAGCCGGCGGCGAGGTCGAGGACGCGGCGTCCGGCGGCCAGCTCCGGATGGTCCAGCAGGTGCCGGGCCAGGGCCTGGCCGCCGGCCCAGGCGGAGGCCCAGTACGGCGGTGGCAGGGCGTGACCGGCGAGCGCCTCCATCCGGGCCCACCAGACGATCGCGTCCTCGGCGAGGTGCAGCCGCACCTCCGGGACGAACGGGGTGGGCACCAGTTGAAGCCGGTCCAGGCCGGAACCGGGCGCGTCGATCTCGCGCTCCAGCTCGGACAGCGCAGTGGCTGCGGCACCCCTCATCGGCGCAAGCATGCCGTAGCGGAGGGTGGTCGGGGCGGCTTTCGCGTGCCGGCGCGCACAGAGTTCATCTGAGTTCGAGTAAACACCTACGGCACTTCGGCCGGCAGATTGCGGCTTCGCCCGCTACTGTCGAACAGGTACGGGCGACCATCGGCCACAGGCCGGTGGTCCGCCGCTTTGAACAGGGAGAGATGCATGGCAACCGGCACGGTTAAGTGGTTCAACTCGGAAAAGGGCTTCGGCTTCATCGAGCAGGACGGTGGAGGGCCGGACGTGTTCGTCCACTACTCCGCCATCGCTTCGAGCGGCTACCGCGAGCTCAACGAGGGCCAGAAGGTCGAGTTCGAGGTGACCCAGGGCCAGAAGGGCCCGCAGGCGGACAACGTCCGCCCGATGTAGTTCCGTGCCGGTGACGGCGGTCGGTCCCCGGCCGCCGTCGCAGTGCACTCAAGACGCTGCCGGGGCGGCGGGCAGGTCCCGCCGCCGCCGGAGCGGCCCTATCAGCATGATCAGCGGGGTGATCGCCAACCAGGCGGTCATCACGCCGATCGCCGTGCCAACGCCGTAGCGCGCGCCGAGGGCTCCGGCCAGCACGGCCGCCAGCGGGATGGCACCGAAGTTGAGCAGGTGCATGCTCACCGTCACGCGGCCGAGCAGGTGGTGCGGTGTGTACGTCTGCCGGAAGGCGCCCTTGACCACGTTGCCGATGGCCACTCCGAGGCCGATCAGCACGCCGCCGAGGGCCGGCCAGACCAGCCCGACGCCGGGTGCGGCCAACGGGATGAGCAGGGCGGGCGGGCCGGTGAGCGCTGCCCCGATGAGCATGGCGCGCGCGGTGCCACACCGGCGGGCCAGGGCGGTGGCGAGCAGCGCGCCGATGATTCCCCCGGCGCTCATCACTCCGACCAGCACGCCCACCAGGCCCGGTGCGAGCCGCAGCTCACGCACCAGGAACACCACCAGGACCGCCTGGTAGCCGGTCAGACCAATGTTGCTGGCCGCGCCGAAGACGGTCAGCACCCGCAGGTACGGGTCGCGGATGACGAAGCGCAGTCCCTCGACGATGTCCCGACGCAGCGACCGGGACCGGTCCGGCCGGGCGGGGCACGGCTCGGCGGTGCGGATGCGCAGCAGGAGGACCGCCGAGAACAGGAACGTCAGCGCGTCCAGCAGCAACGCGGCGACCGCCCCGGTGAGCTGGGCGATCAGGCCCGCGATGCCGGGCCCGACGACGTAACTCACGGTCTGCGTGGCCTGTAGTTTCGCGTTTCCCTCGGGCAGTTGCTCGGGCCGCAGCAGCACCGGCAGGTAGACCTGGTCGGCGGTCTCGAAGAAGACCCGTGCGGCGCCGGCGCCGAGCGCCACAAGCAGCAACTGCTCGACGGTGAGGTGGCCCAGGGCGGCGGTCACCGGCACGCTGAGGAACGCCAGGGCGCAGAGCAGGTCGCAGACCACCATCAGGGGCCGGCGTGGCAGCCGGTCCACCCACGCGCCGGCCGGGAGGCCGATCAGCAGCCAGGGCAGCCAGGCCGCGGCGGTGAGGACCGCCACCTGGAAGGTGCCGGCGTCGAGCACGGCGACCGCCACCAGGGGCAGCGCGACAGTGGTGACGTTGCTGCCGATGCTGCTGACCGTCTGCCCGGCCCAGAGCAGGCGGAAGTCGCGATGCCGCAGCAGCCCGCCGGCCGGTCGGAGCGGGCTCGGGTCGGTGCGGGTGGCCGCCGTCACGGCCGGGCCGGTACGCCGTGGACGAACACGAAGACGGGCTGGCGTTCGCGGCCGTCGTCGGGCAGCGGTCGGGCCGCCCAGCGATCCAGCAGGTCGATCATCTCGCGGCTCAGCTCGGCCAGTTCCTCGGGCGTGAGGTGCAGCCACTTGTCCGTCGAGAACGGCGCGTCGGCCCAGGCGGCCTGCGCCGACTCGTCGCTGGCGTGCCAGGCGCGCGCCAGGGAGACGTGCCGGTCCAGGTTGAGTGAGGTGGCGGCGTCGGCGACGGCCCGGGCCGCCGGGTCGGCGTCGAAGTCGGCGTTGGACCAGCGCACTCCCCGGGTGACGAGCTGCCACCACCGTTCGCGGCGGTCGCGGGCCAGCTCGGGAGCCTCGGTGACGAGGTCGGCGGCGGCGAGCACCTTGAGGTGGTGGCTGACGTTCGCCGGCGCCTGGTCGGTGCGTTCGGCGAGCAGGCCGACGGTCGACGGGCCGTGCACCTTGAGCACGTCCATCAGTCGGCGGCGCAGCGGGTGGGCCATGGCGGCCAGCACTCGCGAGTCGGTGACCTGGCGTACGTCGGGTGTGTCCATGGCGCGAGCATCGCATCCGCAATGGCAGTTGCGCAACGACTATTGCCCAATCGTTCTTGCGGATAGTGGTGGGGAGGGGCGGCCCGGTGGGGACGAGCCGCCCCTCGCTCAGGCGACGAGCCGGCGGGCCAGTTCGTCGGCGACCTGCTTGGCGATGGAAGGCGGGATGGCCGCGGCGATCTTCTCCGGCGTCAGGCCGGCCAGCACGCCCGCGATGATCGCCGGTTCGTCGGTGAAGTCGCGCCCGGCCAGCGTGTTCAGCGCCGTCTGGATGGCGGTGATCTGCACGCCGAGGCTCTTGAGGTTCGGGTGGCCGGTCACCGGCGCTCCGGTGTCGTCCCGCCCCTCGGCCAGGCGCAGGTAGACCTGACCGATCGGGTTACGACCGTCGAGCACGGTCAGGTTCTTGTGGACGGTGGCCAGCCAGTTGTGTTCTTCGGGGGTCATGTCGTCGTCCTTCAGGAGTCCGATGGAGCTGAGGTAGCGGCGGAACAGTGGCCGCTGGTCACGGCCGGCCTTGATGGCGTCACGGAAGAAGCTGAAGTGGGTGTGCCAGCGGTGCGTGTCGTCGCCGCTGTTGCGCTTGCCGAGCCGGTCCCACCGCTTCACGGTCGTACCGTCGGGGCTGTAGATGATCTCGCGGATGTCCCGGGTGTCCGCCGCGTTCGCGGTGCACTGACCCACACACCAGAGCGAGAAGCTGGGCAGGGTGTGCGTACGTCCGCCGGAACGGACCTCGAAGCCGCCGACGTCGAGCGCCGCCGCGTCGAGGGTCAGACCGTTGCGGTCCCGCGACGACTCCACCACCGAGTAGTCGTTGGTCACCACCCGGTCCGATCCGCAGTGGTAGCCGCCCCGGTGGGCCGCGTCACCGACGATCCCGACCTCCGCCGGTTCCAGGTCGGCGTCGCGAACGGTGTTCGGGTCGACGTTGAGGTGCGTGAGAAGGAGACTTCGGACGGCCAACAGGTTCGCCGGAGCCCGGGTCATGGGGCCCCCTTCCGATTGACGGGGGCCGGACATGACGTCACACCGCGTACGCGGTGCTGGGCTTCAGGCGAGCCCGGCCTACTGGTGCACGGCGCCGGGCGTTGACCCAACCATAGCCCGCACAAAACATGAACGCCCAGCTCAGAGGGGGTATCTTCGTTTCAGATGCTGCGCGGGGCAGTGTGGACGATCGGCAGCCACAGCGCCGAGGGATGCGCCGGATCGTGCAGAACCTGCCGCCAGCCGGCACGCAGCGTAACGGCCGTGCCGAGGGGCTCCCCACTGCCCGGGTTGCGCGCCCAGCGCGGGTGGGCGCCGCCGGCGACCTGGACGCGCAGTCGGTGCCCGGCCGCGAACCGGTACGCGGTCGGCCAGAGCGGCACCGGCACCCGCAGCGCCCCGGACCCGTCGAGGGCGAACCGGCCGGGTGCGACCCGGACCAGTCCGTCGCACACGTTGCGAGAGCGCCCTCGCCGGTCCACATCGCACAGTCGAACGAAGACGTCCAGATACGCCAGCTCGCTGCGGACGTGGATCTCCGCGCGTACGCCGCCGATCACCTCTACCGGCTCGGTGAGCGGAGCGCTGGTGTACGTCAGGACGTCGGGTCGGGCCTCGACGTGCCGGTTGTCCACCGGGCCGGCCCGCTTGGCGACCAGCAGCGGGCCACCGAGCGACGGGGTGGGGTCGGCGGGGTCGTACCGGAACTCGTCCGGGGCCGAGGGGTTCGGCGGGCGGATCGCCAGCTCGCCTCCCGGGTGCAGGTGCCACGGGGTGTCGGTGGCCGGTGGTGGCCAGTCCGGCAGGTCCCGCCAGCCGCCGTCGGGACCGCCCACGTGCAGCCGGACCGGGGCCCCGCGGGACACCTCGGTGGGCCGCCGCTCGTCGGCCGCAGACCCGCCCAGATGCTCGTCCAGCCAGGCCAGTCCCTCGCGCAACGCGGCCACGAAGAGACCGGGGCTGCCGTGCGTCCACGGTCCGATCACCAGCCGCGGCCGGGCGCCCGCGGCGCGCAGGGTGGCGTGGTCGTCGAGCTGGGCGGGCAGGAAGATGTCGTGCCAGCCGGTGACCATGACGACGGGTGCGCGCACGCGGGCCACCCGGTCGTTGAAGACCCGGCCCTTCCAGTACGCGGCGTCGGGATCGTGGTGGCGCAGCCACTCCTGAAAGAACCCGATGGTGACGCCGGTGGCGACCCGGTCCGCTCCGGCCAGCGGCAGGTGATCCAGTGCGGCAGCCAAGCGGGGCTGCCCACGCTTGAGTTCCCACTGCCGGGCCAGCCTCGACACGGTCTGGGCGTGCAGCAGCTCGGCCCAGGTCAGCACGGTGTCCAGGGCGAACGACTCCCCCGCGTACGTCGAGTCCCGGGTGGACGACGCGGTCACCACCGCGACCATCGCGCGCAGGTCCTCGCCGGCGTCGGCGGCCAGCGCCCACTGGGCGAAGCCCTGGTAGCTGACGCCGAACATGCCGAGCGCTCCGGACCACCAGGGCTGGCGGCGCAGCCAGTCCAGGGTGTCCACCCCGTCGTCGCGCTCGTGCACCAGTGGGGCGAACGTGCCACCGGAGCCGCCCGTGCCCCGGCAGGACTGGATCACCGCGTGTCGACCGCGCGCGGCGAGCAACCGGCCGAGCAGCCGCAACGGCCCGCCCCGCCCGTACGGGGTGCGGATCAGCACGGTCGGGGCGGACCGGTCGGCCGGGGCGTAGTGGTCGGTCCGCAGCACGACGCCGTCACGTACCCGGATCGGGATGTCGCGGGTGACCCGCACCGGGCCGGGGCGCACGGCGGGAAGCCGCAGCGCGGCAGCGGCGAGGCGGGCGACGAGCCGGCCCGGCACGCTCAGCCCGTCGTCCGGCGGGGCGGCTCGGGCCGGGCGGCGCGGACCGCGTCGCGGTGCGCCCGCAGCGACTCGCCCATCTCCGCCAGGAACCGGTGCACCACCTCCAGCTCGTCCTCGCCGAAGCGGTCCATCACCGTGTCGGTGCGGGCGCCCAGCGGCCGGAAGAACTCCATGGCCAGCGCGGCGCCCTGGTCGGCGTAGTGCAGCAGCACCTTGCGCCGGTCGACGGTGTCCCGGTCCCGGCGGATGTGCCCGGCCCGCTCCAGCCGGTCGATCAGGGCGGTGACCGACCCGGACGACAGGTTGAGCTGCTCGCCGAGGCGGCCGGGGGTGATCGGGTCACCGAACAGCTCGGCGTCCATGACCGCGATCAGCGCGTTCAGGTCGGTCGGGTTGAGGCCGTGCAGGTTGGCGAAGGCGTGGCCGACCTGCTGGGCGTCCACCGCGTACCGCCGGAGGTTGTTGGTGATCTCCGCGACCAGCTGATCGCGGCGCGTGTCGCGCCGCCGGTACATGCCGTGAGTCGCCACCTCGCGCCGCTTCTCCCCGTCGTCGGTCCCCGGGTTGCAGCATAGAACAGCCGCCGATAATCTCGCCTATCAAGATACTCGACTCTCGAAAGATCTAGGGGTCACCGATGTCTGTCTTCACCAGGGTCGCGCGGGGCCGGCTGGCCGCCTGGCTCACCGTGGCCGCCGCGCTCGTCGTGGGCGCGGCCGTCTTCGGGATACCCCGACCGGACAACCCGGCGCCGGTCTCCGCCACCGGCCTGTCCGTGCAGTGGGAGTCGACCCAGGTGCAGCGCCTCCAGGACCAGTTGCCGTCCAGCGACGTCCAGCCGGCCATCGTGGTCGTCAGTCGGGGCGACGGTGCGGCGTTGAACGAGGCCGACCGGGCCGCCCTCGCCGCCCGCTCCGGCGACCTGGGTCGCTTCGCGGTGGGCGGTCGGGCCAGCCCTGCGCAGGTCTCCCCGGACGGCACTGTCGCGCTCGTCGCCGTGCCGCTGGACACGGCCGGCGGCCAGGAGGCGGTCACCGAGACCGTCACCCAGCTGCGCGACACGCTCGCGGACCTGCCCGACGGGCTGGCCGCCGAGGTCACCGGCGCCCCCGCCTTCACCGCGGATCTGTCGTCCGTCTTCGAGGGCGCCGACGTCACCCTGCTCGCGGTGACCGCCGCCGTGGTCGCGTTGCTGCTGCTGATCACGTACCGCAGCCCGTTCCTGTGGATCGTTCCGCTGCTCGTGGTCGCGGCGACCGAGCAGCTCACCCTGCGCGCGGTGGACACGATCGTGCCGGCCGTCGGCATCAACCTCCAAGAGGGCCAGGTCACCGGCATCGCCAGCGTGCTGGTCTTCGGCGCCGCCACCGACTACGCCCTGCTGCTCATCGCCCGCTACCGGGAGGAGCTGCGGCGCGAGGAGAACCGCTTCGCGGCGATGCGCGCCGCGCTGCGGCGTACCGCGGAGCCCATCCTGGCCAGCGGCGGAACCGTGGTGCTCGGTGTGCTCACCCTGCTGCTCAGCGAGCAGGAGACGAACCGGGCACTGGCCGTGGCCTGCGCCACCGGTGTGGTCTTCGCCATGCTCTCGGCGCTGTTCGTGCTCCCCGCCGTGCTGGTGCTCTTCGGTCGCGGGCTGTTCTGGCCCTTCGTACCCCGCGTCGGCGGCCCGGTGCGCGAGGGCCGGCTCTGGGGTCGGCTCGGCAGTGCCGTGCAACGCCGTCCGGTGGTCGTCGCGGTGCTGGCCACCCTGCTGCTCGGCGGCCTGGCGCTCGGTGGGCTCGGGATCCGCACCGGCCTGTCCGAGACCGAGCAGTTCCGGGCCCAGCCCGAGGCGGTGACCGGCGCGCAGACCCTGGCCCGGGCGTTCCCCGCCGGCAGCACCCAACCGGTGGCCGTGCTCACCACCCCGGCGGCGGTGCGGGCGGTCACCGACGTCGCCGCCGCCGTTCCCGGCGTCGCCTCCGCGCGACCCGGCGACGCCGGCGAGGCCGTCGCCCAGGTCGACGTGGTGCTGGACGCCGAACCCGGCACGACCGCCTCGGACCGCACGATCGAGGCGCTGCGCGACGCGGTCGCCGCCGTTCCCGACTCCGCTCCCCCGGCCGTCGCCGGCGCCGACGCGCCCGCCGGGGCGATCGTCGGTGGTTCGGTGGCCGCCACGTACGACTCCGAGCAGGCCAACGACCGCGACCTGCGGTTGATCCTGCCGATCATCCTGCTGCTCGTCGGCGCGGTGCTCGTGCTGCTGCTGCGGGGGCTGCTGGCGCCGGTGCTGCTGGTGCTCACCGTGATCGCGTCGTTCTTCGCCAGCCTCGGCGCGGCGTGGCTGCTCTTCGACCACGTGCTCGATTTCCCGGCGCTCGACAGCGGCGTGCTGCTGCTGGCCTTCGTGTTCCTGGTCGCCCTCGGCGTGGACTACAACATCTTCCTGGTCACCCGTGCTCGGGAGGACGCCCGCAGCACGGGCACCCGAGCCGGGATGTTGTCCGCGTTGCGGGTCACCGGAGGTGTGATCACCAGCGCCGGAGTGCTGCTCGCCGCGGTGTTCGCCGTGCTCGGTGTGCTGCCGCTGATCACGCTCACGCAGATCGGCATCATCGTCTGCATCGGCGTCCTGCTGGACACGCTGCTGGTCCGCACGGTCCTGGTGCCGGCGCTGGCGTTCCTGCTCGGGGACCGTTTCTGGTGGCCAGGCCGCGTCGACGCCCACCCGGGCGTCGACGTCCCGACGACGCGTGAGCCGGTGGCCGCGCGGGACTGACCGCCCACGCGACGGGGGCGGGGCCGGGAACCACCCGACCCCGCCCCCGTCGACGTGTTCAGTACCCCAGGCAGACGCACTCGGTCATCAACGCCCGCACGTTGCGCACATACGACGGATTGGGGATGGCGAGGGGCTCGCCCTCCTGCGCCACCGCCCCGTGCCCGTAGTTGTACGCGGAGATGACGGCGTTGAGCAGGCAGGAGTCGAGTTCGGCGGTGCACAGGTCCGCGTCGAGTCGGAAGTCGGACTCGAAGTACATGTCGCCGATGTACTTGGTCAGCCAGGCCAGGTAGTTGGCACCCAGGTACGCGTTGTCCCGGTAGTCGGCGATGTCGTAGCTCTGCTCGAACCGCTGGTTCATCCAGGTGGCGGTGCCCGGCATCACCTGCATCAGCCCGACGCCACCGTCGCAGGCGTAGATGTTGGACTGCCAGCCGCTCTCCTGCCAGGCGGTCGCCTTGACCAGGTTGAGCGGGATCTTGAGCTCCGGTGCGGAGCCGGGCCAGTACGTGCGGCTGGCGGCATCGGTCAGCGCCGCCTTCACGTCGGCGCGGCTCGCCTGGGTGCCCTTGTAGCTGGGCTTGCAGGACGAGGGGGCGGGCTTCGGCGGCGCCGGCGGGACCTGCGTCTCGGTGGGCGGCTTGGCGACCGCGCGCGGCTTCGGGGCCGCCGTCGTACGGGTCGGCTTCTTCGAGGGCGTCGGGGAGGCCGAGGCGCTGCGGCTCGGGGCGGCACCCATCGCCGCCACCGCGCTCGGCGAGGGGCTCGGCTCGCCAGCGGCCTCGTCGATCGGGGTCTCCTCCGTCGGCGCTTCGGTAACCGAGACGGGGGCGGCCTGGTCCTGCGGGCGTTCCCCCTTACCGGCGCAGCCGACCGCCCCGCCGGCGAGCAGGAGCCCGGCGAGCACGAGTGCGCCCACCCGACCGGTCCGTTCACGCATGGTGGTCCTCCCCCGTCTGACAGTCGCCGCAGATTAGCAAGGTTCGACCGGACGACGGGGCCCCTGCGGCGGCCGGGCCGGGTCGGCCGGCTGCGCCCGGTGGCCCACCGCCCGGTCCCTGGTGGCCCAGGCGACCATGAACACCACAGTCCACAGCACCCCGAGCAGCACCGCCGCGGCAGTGCCGCTCGCCGTGTCCAGGCCGAGGTAGAGCCGTGCGGCGCCGACCCCGAGCACGCCCGCGGCGGCGGCCGTCCACGCGGCCACCGCCACCGGCCAGTGGGCGCTGCGCGACACCAGCCACGCCAGGGTGCACAGGCTCGCCGCGACCACGGCGTTCTGGGTCGAGAAGGGGACGGCCTCGTGCCCACCTGGACCGCCACCGGGCGTCGGCGTCAACTCGGCCACCACGGCCAGCACCACAAGCGGCACGAACGCGCCCACGGTGCCGACCACACTGAGCAGATCCGCGCGCCAGGGGCGGTTCCGCCACGCCAGCACCGCCGCCACCAGCGCCACCAACACGATCAGCACCCACCCGCGTACCAACGACACCACGACCAGGGTGGCGTCGGCGGCGTCCGGGGTCCGGCGGGCGGTGAACCAGGCACCGATCGCCCCGTCCAGCGCCGCCAGCCCGCTGTTGCGCACCACGACGGCGAGCAGGCCGGCGATGGCCAGCCCGGCGGCGAAGAGCAGCAGCAGCCCGGCGGCCAGGTTGAGCAGCAGCGTCCAGGCCGGCCCGATCCGCATGGCCACCAGGAAGAACAGCACCCCGTAGCGGGCGCTGAGCCAGCGCACCGGCGGCAGCGCGGCGGCCCGGGACAGCAGCGCGCGTACCGGGTCGGGGTTGCGGCCGAGCCACCGCCCGGAGAGCACCACCCCCAGCAGCCCCGCCAGCAACGCCAGTGCGGCGCCGGTGGCCCGGCCGAGCAGCCGGGAGACCGTGTCGTACGACTCACCGGCGAGGTGGCCGAGCAGCACCGAGCAGCCGACCCAGGTGACGATGCCGGCCACGTTCCACGGCGCGAACCGCCGGTACGACATGCCGGCGGACCCCGCCAGCCGGGGCACCAGGGTGCGGGCGAAGGCCACCCAGCGCGCCGCGAACACGCCCCGGCCGCCCAGCCGGGCGAGCATCGCGTCGGCCCGGCGCCACCGCTCGGGCCCGACCCGGTGGCCCAGCCCGGCACGCAGCTTCGGGCCGAAGCGCCGCCCGGCGCGGAAGGCCAGCGCATCGCCCACGAACGCCGAGACGATCATCGCGAGCAACGCCGGTCCGAGCCGCAAGGTACCGTTGTAGGTGAGGAAGCCGACGAGCAGCAGGGTAGCCTCACCCGGCACCAGCAGGCCGAAGATCACCGCGGTCTCGCCCGCCACGATCAGCGCGGCGACCAGGTAGATCCACAGGGTGGGCAGACCTTGCACCCAGGTCAGCAGGTCGTGCACTCAGGCCCCCGGGACCGGGAGCCAGCATGCCAGCCGGTGCAACGACCGGGACAGCAGTTTCACCATAGATCAGGGGCACCTGGGGGTGACCCCGACGCAGCCTGCGCGCGCGCAGGCGGAAGGATAGAGGGTATGCAGCTTCGCACCGACCTCCGCAACGTCGCCATCATCGCTCACGTCGACCACGGCAAGACCACCCTGGTCGACGCCATGTTGCGGCAGGCCGGGGCGTACGGCGCCCGGGGCGAGAACACCGAGCGGGTGATGGACTCGGGTGACCTGGAGCGGGAAAAGGGCATCACGATCCTGGCCAAGAACACCGGTGTGCGCTACCTGCCGGCGGACGGCTCCGACCCGGTCACCATCAACATCATCGACACCCCCGGCCACGCCGACTTCGGTGGCGAGGTCGAGCGCGGCCTCACCATGGTCGACGGCGTGGTGCTGCTGGTGGACGCCAGCGAGGGCCCGCTGCCGCAGACCCGCTTCGTGCTGCGTAAGGCGCTGCAGGCCCGGATGCCGATCATCCTGGTGATCAACAAGGTCGACCGCCCCGACGCCCGGATCAAGGAGGTCGTGGACGACACCTACGAGCTCTTCCTCGACCTGGACGCCGACGAGGAGCAGATCGACTTCCCGATCGTCTACGCGTGCGCCCGCGACGGCGTCGCCTCGCTGACCCAGCCCGCCGACGGTTCGGTGCCCGACGACAGCACCTCCCTGGAGCCGCTGTTCCGCACCCTGCTGGACACCATCCCGGCCCCCGCGTACGAGGATGGCGCTCCGCTGCAGGCGCACGTCACCAACCTCGACGCCTCGCCGTTCCTCGGCCGGCTGGCGCTGTGCCGGGTCCGCCAGGGCACGATCAGCAAGGGCCAGACGGTGGCCTGGTGCCGCACCGACGGCAGCACCCAGCGGGTCCGCATCTCCGAGATGCTGATGACCGAGGGCCTGGAGCGCAAGCCGGCCGAGACGGCCGGTCCGGGCGACATCATCGCGGTCGCCGGCATCTCCGACATCATGATCGGCGAGACCCTCGCCGACGCGGAGAACCCGGTCGCGCTGCCGCTGATCACCGTCGACGAGCCGGCCATCTCGATGACGATCGGCACCAACACGTCACCGCTGGTGGGCCGGGTCAAGGGCTCCAAGGTCACCGCGCGGATGGTCAAGGACCGGCTCGACAAGGAGCTGGTCGGCAACGTGTCGCTGCGGGTGCTGCCCACCGAGCGGCCGGACGCCTGGGAGGTGCAGGGCCGTGGTGAGCTGGCGCTGGCCATCCTGGTCGAGCAGATGCGCCGGGAGAGCTACGAGCTGACCGTCGGCAAGCCGCAGGTCGTCACCAAGGAGATCGACGGCAGGACCTGCGAGCCGGTCGAGCGGTTGACCATCGACGCGCCCGAGGAGTACCTGGGCGCGATCACCCAGCTCCTCGCGACCCGTAAGGGCCGGATGGAGCAGCTGGTCAACCACGGCACCGGCTGGATCCGGATGGAGTGGCTGGTCCCGGCGCGCGGCCTGATCGGCTTCCGCACCGAGTTCCTCACCGACACCCGGGGCACCGGCATCCTGCACCACGTCTTCGAGTCGTACGAGCCGTGGTTCGGCGAGCTGCGCACCCGCAACAACGGTTCGCTGGTCGCCGACCGGGCCGGCGCGGTCACCGCCTTCGCGATGATCAACCTGCAGGAGCGCGGCCAGCTCTTCGTCGACCCGACCACCGAGGTGTACGAGGGCATGATCGTCGGGGAGAACTCGCGCTCCGACGACATGGACGTCAACATCACCAAGGAGAAGAAGCTCACCAACATGCGGGCCTCGACCTCCGACGAGACCGAGAAGCTGATCCCGCCGCGCAAGCTCTCGCTGGAGCAGGCGCTGGAGTTCTGCCGCGAGGACGAGTGCGTCGAGGTCACCCCGACCGCGGTGCGCATCCGCAAGGTGGTGCTCGACCAGCAGCAGCGCGGTCGGGCCGCCGCCCGCCGCAAGCACGCCGGCTGAGGACACCAGCACCCGGCACCGGGCGCGTCGGCCGCTTGCGGCCGGCGCGCCCGTCCGCTTTCCGGCGGGGGTACGCGGGCCCGCCCGCCCCGTGATCAGCTACGGTCACCGGCATGACCTGGGATGATCTCGACGCCCATCTGGAAAGGGTGCCGGGCACCGTCTCGGCGTACGTCTGTCGACTCGACGCGCCCCCGACCTGGACCCGCCACGCCGACGCCGGCCACTACGCCGCCAGCACCATGAAGGTGGGGGTGCTGACCGCGCTGCACCGCGCCGCCGAGGCCGGCACGCTGGAGCTGGACGCCGACGTCCCGGTGGTCAACGAGTTCGACTCGGCTCAACCCGGCGCGCCCCGCTTCTCCTGCGCCCAGCACTACGACAACGACGACGCCGTGTGGGACCGGCTCGGCGGCACCGCGCCCCTGCGCTGGCTCGCCGAGCGGATGATCGTGCGGTCCAGCAACCTGGCCACCAACCTGGTCATCGGGCACGTCGGGTTGCCCGCGGTGGCCGAGGTGTGGAGGCTCGCCGGCGCCCGCAACAGCGTCACCGGCCGGGGCATCGAGGACTTCGCCGCCCGCGAGGCCGGCATCACCAACACCGTCACCGCCGCCGACCTGGCCGCCCTGCTGGGCGCGCTGGCCAGCGGCGCCACGACTCCCGGCCGCCTCGCCTCGCCGGCCGGCTGCGCCGCCATGCTGGACGTGCTGCTCGCCCAGGAGCACCGCGAGGACCTGGCCGCCGGCCTGCCCGAGGGCACCCGCGTCGCGCTCAAGAACGGCTGGGTGCGCGGCGTGCGCCACAGCGTCGGCGTGGTGCTGCCCGACGACGCCCCGCCGTACGTCATCGCCGTGTGCACCACCACCGACCTGGCCGACAGCGACGAGGGGGTCGTCGACGACGCCTGCCGCCTGATCGCGCACGTCTCGGCGCAGGTCTGGGCCGCCCGCCACCGGCTCTGAGGCCGGCGCCCGCCGATCCGGCTAGGCTGCTGCCACCCCCACCTCGGAGCCGCTGATGCCTCGCAGCCGTACCCTGCTCGTCGTCTTCCTGGTCGTGACGGCGGCGAACCTGGTGGCCAACGCCGTCGACAGTCCAGTGGCCGAGCTGCTCACCAAGCCGCTGCTGATGCCGCTGCTGGCCGCGTACCTCTGGCGGGCGGCCACCGAACGCGGCGCCCGGCCGGACCGGCTGGTGCTCGCCGCGTTGGCCTGCTCCACGGCCGGCGACGTGGCGCTGCTGGCCTCCGGCACCGGCTGGTTCATGGCCGGCATGGTCTGCTTCCTCGCCGCCCACGTCTGCTACCTCGTGGCCTTCACCCGGCACGGCGCCGCGACGCGGCTGCGTCGTCCGCCGCTGGTCGCAATGCCGCTGGTGTACGCGGTGCTGACCGTCGCCGCGCTGGCCTGGATGTGGGCGGGGCTGACCGAGGCCGGGCTGGCCGTGCCGGTGGCCGGCTACGCCGTCGCGCTGGCGGCGATGGCCACCACCGCCGTGACCCAGGGCTGGCGGGTCGGTGTGGGCGCCGCGCTGTTCCTCGGCTCCGATCTGCTGATCGCCGCCGGGGTGGCCGACGTGGCCCAGCCGCCCGGCGCGCCGGTGCTCGTGATGGCGACGTACGCGGCCGGCCAGGCGTTGATCGTCATCGGGCGGGTCGCCCGCGCCGACGTGCCGCCCGGCGTGGCGGTCACTCCAGCAGTTGCGCCTGCAGCGCCGTGAGGACCTCGTCGGTCAGCCCCAACCCGTCGCGCAGGTAGCCGTCGAACGAGCCGTGCACCCGGCGCACCTCCTGGTAGGCGGCGTCGAGGTACTCGGCGCGAACCTCCAGCACCGGCAGCACCGCGTCGACGTCCAGGCCGGGCTGCCGGCGTCGCATCGCCTCGATGATCACCGCGCGGAGGCTGTCGGTCAGCGCGTTGTTGCGCAGGTACTCGGCGCGGATCGCGGCCTCGTCCACACCGAGCGCGGTGAGCAGGATGACGGTGAGCCAGCCGGTGCGGTCCTTGCCGGCGGAGCAGTGGTAGAGCAGCGGCAGGTTCTCCGGCTGGGCGGCCAGCCGCACCGCCGCGCCGAAGTTGACCCGGGCCGACTCGCCGGTGACGAACCATCGGTAGATCTCGGCCATCGCTCCCGCCGTGCCCTGCCGGGCCAGCTCCGCGTACGCGTCGAGGTCGTGGCCGAGCAGCACCGCCGAGACGTACGTGAAGACCGGGTGCTCCGGGTCGTGCACCGGCAGGTGCACGACCCGCGGCTCGCCCGCCAGCCGATCGGTCGGGGCGAGTGCGATCTCCGCGGCGGCGCGCAGGTCGAGCACGCAGGCCGGCCCCAGCTTCGCGAGCACCGGCAGATCCTCGTCGGTGAGCCGACCCAGAGCCGGAGTGCGGATCAGCCGTCCGGCGCGCACCTTCCGGCCGTCGACGCCGCGCAGCCCGCCCAGGTCACGGGCGTTCGGCGCGCCCACCAGCTCCCAGTCCCGCACGACCATCCGGTGTCCCCTCTCGCCGCGTGCCTGCGTATAGGGTGCCCCACATGACGATCTCGGCGGTACGCACCCACCGGGTTTCTGCCCCCTTACACACCCCGTTCGTCACCGCGCTGCGAAGTACCACCACCGTGGACACCCTGATCGTCGAACTGGTCGATGCCGACGGTCGGTCCGGCTTCGGCGAGGCGCCGCAGGTGTGGCAGGTCACCGGCGCGTCGGTCGCCGGCGCGCAGGCGTGCGTACGCGAACTGCTCGGCCCGCTGCTCACCGGACGTGACCCGGACGACCTGGTGGCCCGCTGCGCCGAGGTGCAGCGCGCGGTGGTCGGCAACGAGGCGGCGAAGGCGGCCATGGACGTGGCCCTGCACGACCTGGCCGCGCAGCGGCTGGGCGTACCCCTGGTGCGGTTGCTCGGCGGCACCACCCTGCGGGTTCCGACGGACGTCACCCTCGCCGCGGGCGACGCGGTGGACCTGGCGGCGGCCGCGCGCCAGCGGCAGGCCGACGGCTTCGGCGTGCTGAAGCTCAAGGTCGGCACGGACGCGGCCGGCGACCTGGACCGGGTACGGGCGGTCCGCGCGGCGGTCGGCGCCGGGGTCCGGATCCGACTCGACGCCAACCAGGGCTGGACGCCACGCGAGGCGGTCCGGGTGATCCGTGGCATCGAGGACGCCGGGCTGGACGTGGAACTGGTCGAGCAGCCGGTGGCCCGCTGGGACCTGGACGGGCTGGCCTGGGTCAGCGACCGGGTGTCCGTGCCGATCCTGGCCGACGAGGCGGTCTTCGGGGTCCGCGACCTGGTCGAGGTGATCCGTCGCCGGGCCGCCGACCTGGTCAACGTCAAGCTGGCCAAGTGCGGCGGCCTGCAACCGGCGCGCACCCTGCTGGAGCTGGCCACCGCGCACGGGCTCGGCACGGTGGTCGGGTCGATGATGGAGAGTCAGGTCGGCATCGGCGCGGCGGCGAGCCTGGTCGCCGCGTACGGCACCACGGCGGTCGCCGACCTGGACGCCGCCTGGTGGCTGGCCTGGTCGCCGGTCCAGGGAGGAATCCGCTACGAGGGGCCGACCGTGGTGCTGCCGGATGCGCCTGGCCTGGGCATCTCCGGCCTGGCTGAAGTAAAGATGCAGACCCGCGGTTGATGACCGTTGGTTTCTTTCATAGGGTTCCCCTGAACAGCCGACACGAGCTGGGGGTTGACGTGGAGCTGCAACCGGGCCGCGAGGCCATCGTCCGGGTCGCCGTCGCGACGCTGTGGTCCTCCCCCGAGGCGGTCCGGCCGGTCGACGGTCCCGCGCTCACCGCCGGCGCCGACATCCCGACCTGGGTTCGCGGCATGGACACCGACCAGCAGGTCGGCGACTGCGTGCTGAGCCAGCTCCTGCTCGGCGAACGGGTGCTGATCGACGAGCTGCGCCCGGACGGCTGGGCACGGGTCGTCGCCGTCGAGCAGCCGGCCGCCAAGCTCGATCCCCGCGGCTACCCGGGCTGGCTCCCCGCCGACCAGCTGACCACCGTGGATCCCAGCGTCAGCGGCGACCCGCTGGTCGTGGACGCCACAGTCACCGGGCTGCACGCCGCCCCGGGCGGACCGGTGGCGCTGGCGGGCGTCGTCGTCGGCACGCGCCTCGTCCCGGCCGGCCCGGCCCGCGACGGCTGGCGAGAAGTCCACGTCCCCGGCCAGGCCACGCCGCTCTGGCTGCCCGACGGGCAGCTCGTCCCGGTGCCGTCTGAGCCGCCCACCGCCGCCGACGCGCTCGCGGTGGCCCAGCGGCTGCTGGACGTCGCCTACATCTGGGGCGGGCTCTCCGCGTACGGCATCGACTGCTCGGGCCTCGTCCACCTGGCCTGGCGCCGGTTCGGCGTGCTGCTGCCCCGCGACGCCGACGACCAGGCCGTCGCCACGACCCCGCTGCCCCTCGGCGCGGAACGCCCCGGCGACCTCTATTTCTTCGCCCGCCCCGGCCGCAAGATCCACCACATCGGCATCGTCACCGCCGTCGCCGACGACCCGACGGACCGGCGGATGCTGCACGCCTGCTACCGGCGGCGACGGGTGCTGGAGGAACAGCTACCGGCCGATCGGGCCGCCACCCTCGTCGGCGTCCACCGGGTCTGACCGGTCGGGCCCCTCTTCGGGCCCGACCGGCGGTGACTCAGCGCCGGACCCCGGCCAGCTCGCGGCGCCGGTCCCGGGCGGACTTGACCAGGCTGGCGATGGTGGCGATGCCCAGCGTGCCGAGGATGACCAGCAGGGACAGCCAGATCGGGATGTGCGGCGCCCACCCGACGTGCTCCCCGCCGTTGATGAACGGCAGGTTGTTGTCGGCCAGCGCCTCCAGCACCAGCTTGACGCCGATGAAGCCCAGCACGACGGCCAGCCCGTAGCTCAGGTAGATCAGCCGGTCGAGCAGGCCGCCGAGCAGGAAGTAGAGCTGCCGCAGGCCCATCAGCGCGAAGACGTTCGCGGTGAAGACCAGGTACGGCTCCTGCGTGATGCCGAAGATCGCCGGGATCGAGTCCAGCGCGAAGATCAGGTCGGTGGTGCCGATCGCGATCATCACGATGAGCATCGGCGTGAACAGCCGACGCCCGTTCTCGTGGGTCATCAGCTTGGCGTCGTCGTAGCCCTTGGAGATCGGCAGCGCCCGGCGGCTCCACCGGATCAGCAGGTTCTCCGAGAACTCGTCCTCGTCCGGCTCACCCTGGCGGGCCAGGTTGACCGCCGTGTAGATCAGGAACGCGCCGAAGATGTAGAAGACCCAGGAGAACTGCGAGATCAACGCCGCGCCGGCGGCGATGAAGCCACCGCGCATCACCAGCGCCAGCACGATGCCGATGAGCAGCACCTTCTGCTGGTACTGCCGGGGCACCCCGAAGCGGGCCATGATGATCACGAAGACGAAGAGGTTGTCCACCGAGAGGCTGTACTCGGTGAGCCAGCCGGTGTAGAACTGCCCCGCCGAACTGGCCCCGGCGGTCAGCCAGACGCCGACGCCGAAGAGCAGAGCGAGGCCCACGTAGAAGGCGACCCAGAGACTCGACTCGCGCACGCTCGGCTCGTGCGGGCGCCGACCAATGATCAACAGGTCGACGAGCAGCACCGCAGTCAGTGCGACGAGGGTCCCCGCCCACACCAATCCGGACACGTCCAACGTTCATTCCTCCGGCAGACACGCGGCGTCGGGCACACCGTACGCCCCCATGAGGGCTGGCGTGCCGCTGTCGCTCACTCTGGTGACTGTCGGAGGTCTCTTCCGCCCCCGACCCGCGAACGGGACGGCGACCGACGAAGCCGGGTCGAACGCCGAGGTGCCGGCGATCGTCCGTGCTGACGACTTCGTCGCGGGGGAATACTCCCCTCCTCGATGACCATTGTTGCCCACCACTCGCCGTGATCACACCCCGGGCATTGGGTGTGAACGCGCACCCGGGTCGCCGGGAATACCGGCACACCCCCTCCGGCGTCCTAGGAGGCTAGTGTGTGGACGCCGCTACACCCGCACGCCCCTGCGCTCCTGGCCCGTGGGAGGCTTTGCGGCATGGTGCTTGAAGTCGCGCTGATCGACGTACTGCCCGGACACGAGGACGCCTTCGTCGCCGCGTACGCCCAGGGTCACCCGGTGCTCGCCGGGACGCCCGGTTGCCGGTCGGTGCGGATGACCCGGGGCATCGAGTCCCCGACCCGGTTCGTGCTGCTGGTCGAGTGGGACTCGGTCGAGGCGCACGAGAAGAACTTCCGGGACACCGAACGGTTCGCCCAATGGCGGGCGCTGATCGGGCCGCACTTCGCCGGGCCACCGTTGGTCGAGCACTTCCACGACGTACCGGCCTGACGGAAACTGTCGTACCCCGCGGTTATCGTGCCTTGCGCACGCGCCGGCCACCGGCCCCGACGGGCTCGGGGGCGCCGGGTCCGGGGGCCGCGCGGGCGGCACCGCATCGGCCCTCACTCGCCGACGCGGCGGGCCAGCGCGGTGACCGTCTCCTCCGGTGACAGGGCGGCCGCCAGCAGCGCCTCCGTCATCCGCTCGTACCGGTCGACGTCGAGCACGGTCGCCAGCCGGACGTCGGTGGTCAACGCCTCCAGCATCACCGTCCGCGGATCCGCCGGGTCGGGGAAGGCATACCAGGAGTACGGGGTGAGCGGGTGCAGGCCGCTGCCGGCCGCCCCGCGGGGCAGAAGTCGCACCGTCACGTGGGCCAACCCGGTCACCGCCACCAGGTGCCGCAACTGCTCACGCCAGACCTCGACCGGCAGGTCAGCCGGGTCGCACACCGTCTCGGCGAGCACCGCCGTGTAGCGCGGCGGCTCGGCCCGGCGCAGCACCTCCTGCCGCAGCGCCCGGGCGCGCACCTCCGCCTCCACGTCGACCTCCGGCGCGAGCAGAACGCCGGCGGCGACCCGCGAGCGGGCGTACGCCGGCGTCTGCAGCAGCCCCGGCACGACCGCCGGCTGGTACTCGACGATGTCGGCCGCGCCCGCCTCCAACTCGGCGTAGATGCGCTGCCGCTCGCTCATCTCGCCGAGCGTCTTCCACCAGCCGCGACTGGTGGCCGCATCCCGCGCGATCACGATCAGCGCGTCGCGGGCCGACGCCGGCACCTGGTAGATGTCGAGCAGGTCCAGCACGTCGGCGAGATCCGGACGGCTCTGCCCCAGCTCGATGCGGGACAGCTTCGACGTCGACGCCCAGCCCAGCCGGTCGCAGACCTGCTCCAGGGTCAGCGCCTCGCGCCGACGCAACTGGCGCAGCTCGGCGCCGAGCCGCGCGCGTCGAATGACAGGACTTGTTGGCAACGGCATCCCGGCCTCCCCATCGAGGGAGCGTACGCAGGACGATCACCCAGTGCAATACTTCGCTTGCGCACCGCAATCGAACGGTCGGCCGGCGGGCCGGGCGAGGACGCCGTTCGGGCAGCCCGGCCGACGCCGGCCGGGCCGCCCTCACTTCACGCCTGCGGCGTCCATGCCGCGTAGTTCCTTCTTCAGGTCGGCGACCTCGTCGCGGATCCGCGCCGCCAGCTCGAACTGCAGCTCGCGGGCGGCGGCCAGCATCTGGTCGTTGAGCTCCTGGATGAGCTGGGCGAGGTCGGCGCGGGCCATCCCCTCCCGGGACGGGGTGGTGGCGGTGGACCGACTGCGGCTGCGGGTCTCCTTGACCGGCGCCTTGCCCCGGGACAGCTGACGCGCCGCGCCGCCGACCCGGGAGTTTTCGGTGTCCTCCGCCTCGCGGTAGATGTCGTCCAGAATGTCGTGGATCTTTTTGCGCAGCGGCTCCGGACTGATCCCGTGTGCCTCGTTGTGCGCGATCTGCTTGGCGCGACGTCTGTCGGTCTCGTCGATCGCCGCCGCCATCGACGGGGTGATCTTGTCGGCGTACATGTGCACCTGGCCCGAGACGTTCCGGGCGGCCCGCCCGATGGTCTGGATCAGCGACCGGCCGCTGCGCAGGAAGCCCTCCTTGTCGGCGTCGAGGATCGCGACGAGCGACACCTCGGGCAGGTCCAGACCCTCGCGGAGCAGGTTGATGCCGACCAACACGTCGTACTCGCCCTTACGCAGCTCGCGCAGCAGCTCCACCCGGCGCAGGGTGTCGACCTCGGAGTGCAGGTAGCGCACCCGGACGCCGTTCTCCAGGAGGTAGTCCGACAGGTCCTCGGCCATCTTCTTGGTCAGCGTGGTGACCAGCACCCGCTCGTCGCGGTCGGTCCGCAGCTTGATCTCGTGCATCAGGTCGTCGATCTGCCCCTTGGTCGGCTTGATCACGACCTGCGGGTCGACCAGCCCGGTGGGGCGGATGACCTGCTCGACGAACTCACCCTGGGCCTGTTCCAGCTCCCATGTGCCCGGGGTCGCCGACAGATAGACCATCTGGCCGACCCGCTCCAGGAACTCGTCGAAACGCAGCGGCCGGTTGTCGGCGGCGCTGGGCAGCCGGAACCCGTGGTCGATGAGCATCCGCTTGCGAGAGGCGTCACCCTCGTACATGCCGCCGATCTGCGGGATCGTCACGTGCGACTCGTCGACCACGGTGAGGAAGTCGTCCGGGAAGTAGTCGAGCAGGGCGTGCGGCGGGCTGCCGGGCAGCCGCCCGTCCATGTGCATCGAGTAGTTCTCGATGCCGGAGCAGAAGCCCACCTGCCGCATCATCTCGATGTCGTACGTGGTGCGCATCCGCAGCCGCTGCGCCTCCAGCAGCTTGCCCTGGCGCTCCAGCTCGGCCAGCCGCTCGGCCAGCTCCACCTCGATGTCGCGGATCGCCCGCTCCATCCGCTCCGGGCCGGCCGCGTAGTGCGTCGCCGGGAAGATCACCAGCTGGTCGACCTCACGGACCACGTCACCGGTCAACGGGTTGAGGTAGTAGAGCTTCTCCACCTCGTCGCCGAACAGCTCGATGCGGACCGCCAGCTCCTCGTACGCCGGGATGATCTCCAGCGTGTCGCCGCGGACCCGGAAGGTGCCCCGCTGGAAGGCCATGTCGTTGCGGGTGTACTGGATGTCGACCAGTCGGCGCAGCAGCTGGTCGCGGTCGAGATCCTGCCCGACCTCGACCCGGACCGCCCGGTTGAGGTATTCCTCCGGGGTGCCCAGACCGTAGATCGCCGAGACGGTCGCCACCACGATCACGTCGCGGCGGGTGAGCAGCGACATCGTCGCCGAGTGCCGCAGCCGCTCGACCTCCTCGTTGATCGAGGAGTCCTTCTCGATGTAGGTGTCGGTCTGCGGAATGTACGCCTCGGGCTGGTAGTAGTCGTAGTACGAGACGAAGTATTCGACCGCGTTGTGCGGCAGCAGCTCGCTGAACTCCTTGGCCAGCTGCGCGCAGAGCGTCTTGTTCGGGGCGAGCACCAGGGTGGGGCGCTGCAGCCGCTCGATCAGCCACGCGGTGGTGGCGCTCTTGCCGGTGCCGGTCGCGCCGAGGAGCACCGTGTTGCGGTCGCCGCGCCGCACCCGGCGCTCAAGGTCGTCGATGGCGGCCGGCTGGTCGCCGGCCGGCTGGAATTCACTGACGACCTGGAAGCGGCCGTCGAGCCGGGGAATGTCGAGCGCCATGACCTCAACGGTACGCCGCAGGTCCGACAGGTTCGGCCGTCGCGCATGGTGCGTGATCGGCTTCGATATTCCCATTGTGTGGCCCATGTCACCGGGGCTACCCTCTTCATGTAGGCCGCTCGCGGCGGCCGACCGGGCCGGAGGCCAGGCCGTCATCACGGCCGGCCGCCCCCGGCACAGCGGTCGCAGCACCCGGCTCGTCCGGCGTGCGCACCCGTGTGGTCGCGCTCGAGGCGCAGACCGGCCGCCGCGAGCGCCCCTGCCGCGTCACCCCCTGCCGCGTCACCTCAGCTCGTCACCCTCAGCTCGTCACCCCCAGCTCGTCACCCCCAGCTCGTCACCCCGTGCCGTCCCGCCCGTTTCACATCCGTGGACACCTCTCCGGCCCCGGCGCGCGGCCCCTCCCCCGACACCACCCGCGCTGGCAACGCAGTCCGCACCGACGGGCACCCGCGCGAGACGGCCGCCCCCGACACCGGCAGCGCCCGACCCTCCCGAGCTGGCCGTCGTCGGCGTACGGTGCTGCTGCTGCTCGCCCTGACCGCTGTGACGTCCGCGACGGCGCTGGTGGCAGGGCTGCTGAGCTGGACTCCCGACCCACCCGCGCCGGCCCGACCGCTGACCCTCTCCGAGGCCGAGCGGCTGGCCGCCATGCGGGTCACCAACCTTCGGGACCTGCGCGCCGGCGTCCAGGTCACGGTCGGCGCCGGCGCCGCCCGTACCGAACTGGTGGGGTGGGTGGACTGGTCGCGGCCCCTGCTCTACCTGGATGTGGGCGGGCCTGGGGCGGGGGCCGAGCGTGGCCTGCTGCAGAGCGCCGGGTCGGTGCTGGTCACCCGACCGGACCCGGCGGCCGTGCCCACCCCGGCCGCGCCGCCTCTGGTGCCACCGGCGGACCGCTGGCGCCTGCACCACCTGACGCCCGGCGCGGGCCTGGCACCGGTCCTCGACCTGCTCCTCGGCCTCGCCGCCGACCGGCCGGACCCGACCCCGGCGATGGACGGCGGCGAAGCCCGCTGGGTCGCCCGGGACGTGGTCGCGGCCGGGCCGGTCGACGTCCTGCAGGCGCCGTTTCCCGCCCCGACCCCACCCAGCCCCGGCAGCGCCGCGACGGGCGGCACGGCGGCGACCGGGCCGGACGGGTCGACCCGCTACTGGCTCGACCGGGACGGCCGACTGCACAAACTGGTGACCCGGTTGCCCGGCGTCGGGCCGGTCACGGTCCTCCTCAACCGGATCGACCGTCCCACGCTGCGCCCGGTCGACGCGCTCGGCGGCCGACCCGGGCTGCCGCGCGCGCTCACGGACGCGGAGCAGCGCCGGCTGGACCGGCTGGCCGCCCGGCTGCGCGGCCAGGGCGGTGCCACGCTGACGCTGACCGCGCCGGTGGGCACGGACACCAACCTGCGGGGTGCCGGCTGGTTGAGCTGGGCCGCCCGCACCGCGTACGTGGCGGTCGCCGACCTGGGCGTACCGGGCCGCCGGACCCTGCTGCACCGCGACGCCACCGGCCTGTCCCGGACGGACGTGCCGGCCGAGACCGGTGGCGGTGGCACCGCCGAGGCCCCGGGCCGGCCGCCGTTTCCGGTCCCGGCCGGGTCGTGGCGGCCCACCCGGTCCCCCCGCGACGACCTCGACCTGCTGGTCGACGCCGCAGTGGCCGCCGCCGGACCGGTGACGCGGCGCGGCGCGGCCGTGCGGGTACGCGAGGACCTCGCCGCCGGACGGACCGTGGACGTCGTGGAACTTCGCACGGCCGACGCGCGCCTGCGCTACTGGATCGACCGCGACGGGTCGCTGCGCCGGGTGGAACTGCACACCGGCCCCGGCGCGTGGGCGCAGGTGGACCTCAGCCCCGCCGTGGTGCCCCGCCTCAGCCCGCCGCCGCGCGCCACAGCACCGAGCCGCCCGCCCCGACCCGGAGCACGCTGACCACACGCACTCGGGTGTGGTGGCACGGCTCTCAGGGTCGCCAGCCGGTCCGCGTGGCCCACTGCTCGGCCCGCAGGTACTCCTCGTCGAACCAGGGATCGCGGGCCGTGCCGGAGCCACCGACGTGCGGCGCCGCGTCGACCAGATCCCGCTTGAACAGCAGGTACCTGCCCCGCTGATCCGGGTCGGCGCGGAGGTGGTCACGCATGAGCAGCGCATACCGCCAGCCGGGCGACTCGACCTCCCGCACGTGCAGGCGCACCGGGCGATCCGGGTCGGCGCTGCCGTGCAGCCGCTTCTCCCACCGACCTCGGCCGGCCGGGCGCGGATCGTCCCACCAGTGCCCCGGCACGCGGGGAAACCCCGCGTTCGCCAGCCGGTCGGCCAACGGCCCGTCGGCGTCGGCGATGCTGGGCACGGCCACCTGCACGTCGATGACGTCGTCGGCGGCGAGCCCGGGTACCGCGGTCGCACCGATGTGGTCGATCCGCAGATCCGCCGGGGCCAGCGCGTGACGGATCCGGGCGGCCAGCCGCGCGTACTGCTCGGGCCAGCTCGGATCAGCCTCCACCCCGTCGCCTCGGCTCGGCAGCGGCACGACCCGCCGCTGCCGCAGGTTGTGCTCGTAGGGTCGCAGCCGCTGCCGCCACAGCGAATCCACCGCGGCGTGCAGCGCCACCAGACTGCCGTCATTGGTCAGCACCACGTCCGCCGCGGCACGCCGACGGGCGTCGTCGGCCTGCGCGGCGATCCGCCGCTCGGCCTCCGCGCGGTCCATCCCCCGGTCGCGCATCAGCCGCTCCAGCCGGGTCGGCACGGCCGTCTGCACCACGACCACCAGGTGGTACGTCGGCGCGAGCCCCACCTCCACCAGCAGCGGTACGTCGTTGACCACGATCGCGTCCGGTGCCGCCGCGGCGACCAGCTCGGCCGTACGCGCCCGCACCCGGGGATGGGTGATCGCCTCCAACCGGCGGCGGGCGGCCTCGTCGGAGAACACCACGGCGCCCAACGCGGCGCGATCCAGCGCGCCGTCGGCGCCCAGCACCTTCTCCGAGAAGGTGGCGACGATCTCCGCGAGGCCCTCCGTGCCCGGCGCGACGACCTCCCGGGCAATCTGGTCCGCGTCGACGAGCACCGCGCCCAACTCCACCAGCCGCGCGGCCACCGCGCTCTTGCCCGACCCGATTCCGCCGGTCAAACCCACCCTCAGCACCCGACCAGTCAACCGGATCACGAGCCTCCCCGCCAAACCCACCCGCACCCGTCCCCAGCCCACGGCCCCCGTAGGCCGGTTTGGCCCGCAGGGCCCGCGCCAACGCCGCCCGCGCGCACCGTGTCATCGACGCGCGGCCCACGCGCCCCCGTGCCGCCCACGCGCTCCCGTGCTCCCCACACGGCCGTCCCGGCCGTGTGCCGGCCGCCCGCCGCCCGCAAGATCGCGCTCGATCCAGGAAGTAGTGGCATCCCGACCGCTCAGAGGCCCCTACATCCACGATCGAGCGCGATCTTGCCGCAAGGCCACTACAGCGCGGAGTGCCGGGCACGAGCGCGACGCGCGGGCGCGGGCGCGAGGCGCGGGCGGCCAGCGTTGAGCGGGTGCGGGTATGGCGAGGGCCCCGCCCCCGGCGATCGGAAAGATCGCGGGGACGGGGCCCGTCGTCGTTCAGCGGGTCACTTACCGCCGGCGAGCTTCTCCCGCAGAGCGGCGAGCGCCTCGTCGGTGGCCAGGGTGCCGGCCGGCTCCTCGGCCTGCCGGCTCGGGGCCGGGCTGGACGAGGAGGTGGTGCCGCCACCGGCGGCCGGAACGGCCGGAGTCGGGTTGGCAGCGGCCTCGGCGTCGGCGGCGCGAGAGGTCTGCACCTGCTTGGTGTGGGCCTCCCAACGCTGACGGGCCTCGGCGTACTGGTTCTCCCAGGTCTCGCGCTGCTTGTCGTACCCCTCGAGCCACTCGCCCGTCTCCGGGTCGAAGCCCTCCGGGTAGATGTAGTTGCCCTCGGCGTCGTACGTCGCGGCCATGCCGTAGAGGGTCGGGTCGAAGTGCTCCTCGCCCTCGACGAAGCCCTCGTTGGCCTGCTTCAGCGACAGCGAGATCCGGCGGCGCTCCAGGTCGATGTCGATGACCTTGACCATGACCTCGGAGCCAACCTGGACGACCTGCTCCGGGATCTCCACGTGGCGCTCGGCCAGCTCGGAGATGTGGACCAGGCCCTCGATGCCGTCGTCCACCCGGACGAACGCACCGAACGGCACCAGCTTGGTGACCTTACCCGGCACGATCTGCTGGATCGCGTGGGTGCGGGCGAACTGCCGCCACGGGTCCTCCTGCGTCGCCTTCAGCGACAGCGAGACGCGCTCGCGGTCCAGGTCGACGTCCAGAACCTCGACCTCGACCTCCTGGCCGACCTCGACGACCTCGGACGGGTGGTCGATGTGCTTCCAGGACAGCTCGGAGACGTGCACCAGACCGTCGACGCCGCCGAGGTCCACGAAGGCGCCGAAGTTGACGATCGAGGACACGACGCCCTTGCGGACCTGGCCCTTCTGCAGCTTGTTGAGGAACTCGGTGCGCACCTCGGACTGCGTCTGCTCCAGCCAGGCCCGGCGGGACAGGACCACGTTGTTGCGGTTCTTGTCCAGCTCGATGATCTTGGCCTCGAGCTCACGCCCGACGTACGGCTGCAGGTCGCGCACGCGCCGCATCTCGACCAGGGACGCGGGCAGGAAGCCGCGCAGCCCGATGTCCAGGATGAGGCCACCCTTGACTACCTCGATGACCGAGCCGCGGACGACACCGTCCTCGTCCTTGATCTTCTCGATCGTGCCCCAGGCCCGCTCGTACTGCGCCCGCTTCTTGGAGAGGATCAGACGACCCTCCTTGTCCTCCTTCTGGAGGACCAGGGCCTCGATGTGGTCACCAACCGTCACAACCTCGGCGGGGTCCACGTCGTGCTTGATCGACAACTCCCGAGAGGGGATGACACCCTCGGTCTTGTAGCCGATGTCGAGCAGGACCTCGTCCCGATCGACCTTGACGACGGTGCCTTCGACAATGTCGCCGTCGTTGAAGTACTTGATGGTCTCGTCGATCGCGGCGAGGAATGCCTCCTCGGAACCGAGATCGTCGTGGGTGACCCGGGTGGCGCTCGAGGGGGCCTCGATGCTGCTCGTCATGTGGGCGGTTGCTCCGGTCGGATGGGTTGTCACAGCAGGCTGGTGTCGCGGTGACCTGTTCGCGCCAGCGGATCCGTCGCCGGGCACACCGAACGATCACCTAGTGGGATCATGATGTGCTCCGTCGACCGCGCACCTGCTCCCTGCCGAGACACACGATCCGCGAGCGCATCGTCTAGCCTACCGTGCGCATTACCACAGCGTGCAAGCCCTCCCGACTCGTCGCCGCACCATGACCTGCGAAAGCCGAACAATCGCCCGGAAACGACCCCTCCTGTCTCGTACGTCACAGGGGCCCCAGGCACCCCGCCGGGCGGGCCGGCCGGACGGGCCGCGCACCACGCCTCATCGACGTGGTTTCCGGAAAATCAGCGCTTCCCACCGGCCCGGGCACCACGACTTCGCGGAAACCGAGTCGATCAGGCCGCGCCGCCGCCCCCATCGGGTTGACCGGGGCCTAGCGTGGGCGCGTGGATGACGACAGCCGGGTGACCCGGCGCCGGGTGGGTGACGCCGAAGCCCGGCGGGCCAACCGCGGCTGGTGGGACACCGACGCCGACGACTACCAGGCCGAGCACGGGGGGTTCCTCGGCGACGTGGACTTCGTCTGGTGTCCGGAGGGGCTGCGCGAGGCCGACGCCCGCCTGCTCGGCGACGTGTCGGGGCGGCGGGTGCTGGAGGTGGGTTGCGGCGCCGCGGCCGCCGCCCGCTGGCTCGCCACCCAGGGCGCGCGTCCGATCGCCTTCGACCTGTCCGCCGGCATGTTGCGGCACGCCGCGCAGGCCGCCGACCGCACCGGGGTACGCGTACCGCTGGTGCAGGCCGACGCGCTCGCCCTGCCGTTCGCCGACCGTTCGTTCGACCTGGCCTGCACGGCGTTCGGCGCGATCCCCTTCGTGGACGACTCGGCGACCCTGCTCGCCGAGGTGCACCGGGTGCTGCGCCCGGGCGGCCGGTGGGTGTTCTCCGTGACCCACCCGATGCGCTGGATCTTCCTCGACGATCCCGGCGAGGGCGGTCTGACGGCCGTGCACTCGTACTTCGACCGCTCCCCCTACGTCGAGCAGGACGAGACCGGCGTCGCCACCTACGTCGAGCAGCACCGCACCCTCGGCGACCGGATCCGCGAGCTGGTCGGCGCCGGGTTCCGGCTGCTGGACCTGGTCGAGCCGGAGTGGCCGGAGGGACACGAGGGGATCTGGGGGCAGTGGAGCCCGCTGCGCGGACGGCTCTTCCCCGGCACCGCCATCTTCGTCACCGAGAAGCCGCTCGATTGACCGCGTCGCACCCGTGGTCCGACCTGCATACCATCGATCGCCGGTAGGCTCGGCTGCATGAGCGCCGAGCCCATCCCGACATCACCTGGCCCCTGGTGTCCGGATCCGATGCGGCAGCAGCGTGCCGACTACACGCTGGAGGACCTGCTCGCCCTGCCGGACGACGCCCCCCGCGTCGAACTCGTCGACGGAGTTATCCAGGTGACCCCCTCCCCCACCCTGGGCCACCAGAACATCTCCAGCCTGTTGTGGCTCTGGCTGCACAGCCACGCACCGCAGCACCTCGGCGCCGCCCAAGCCATCGGTGTCAAGCTCAGCCACAACACGAGCCGACAGCCCGACGTGCTGTTGCACCGTGCCGGCGTGGCGTCCGTCCATTCCATCCTGCAACCGAAGGATGTGGTGCTCGCCGTCGAGGTCGTTTCGCCGGGCACGCGGCGGATCGACCGGTTCGCCAAGCCCGGGGAGTACGCCGCCGCCGGCATCGCGTTCTACTGGCGGATCGAGCAGGACCCGGTGCACGTGTACGCGTACCGGATCGGCGACCGGGTCGGGCCGGGCGGTGAGCGGCAGTACGAGCTGGTCGCCGACGGGCCTGACGTGATCGAGCTGACTGAGCCGTTCGACATCAAGCTGCCCATCGCCGAGATCACCCCGTAGCCGTTTCACCCCGACCGGGTCGGGTAGCCGAGGCGCATGGCCGAGCAGAGGTTCCACACGGGCGACCACGTCTCCTGGTCGGCCCACGGAAGCCGCGCGTACGGCGTGGTGCAGGAGGAGATCACCGACCGGATTCGGATCCGGGGGCGGGCCGTGAACGCGGCTCCCGACGACCCGCAGTACCGGGTCCGCAGTGACGGTACGGGCCGCGACGTGGCCCACCGACCGGAGGCGTTGCGCCATGAGCAGAGGTGACGACGGCCGGGACACCTACCGGGAGTTCACCGAGGCGGTGAACATGAAGCCCCGCGAGTTGTCGACCTGGCTGGAGACCGACGAGTCGAAGCAGGTCGGCTGGCACAAGGGTGGCCGCTCCGGCGGTGGCGAGTCCGTCGGCCACGACTCGGGTCGGAAGATCGTCGACTTGCTGCGTCGAAAGCGCGCCGACCTGTCCGAGGGCGACTACAAGCACATGCGCAAGGTGGTCGGCTACGTCCGCCGGCACATGGCCCAGCGCCCCTCTGGCGACGTCCGCGACACCAAGTGGCGCTGGTCCCTCATGAACTGGGGCCACGACCCCATGAAGTAACCCAGCGACCAAGGATCACTTTCAAGATCACATTAAGGGCGAGGCCGGCGACCCCGACCAGGGCGACCCGGTCGGGGTTCCGGGGCAGCCCGACCCGCGCAGGGATCAAGCCTGACCGCCCGGAGCGGGTCGGGCTGCCCCGGAACCCCCCACCGCAACCAACAACCAGATCAGTGATCAGCGCTGTTCCAGTCCCGGCCCTCGCCGACCGACACCTCCAGCGGCACCGACAGCGGGTACGCCCCACCCATCTCACGCCGCACCAGCGCCTCCAACGCCTCCCGCTCACCCGGGGCGACCTCGAAGACCAGCTCGTCGTGCACCTGTAGCAGCATCCGGGAGCGCAGGCCGGCGTCGGCGAGCGCGGTGTCGACGTGCAGCATCGCCACCTTGATGATGTCGGCGGCCGACCCCTGGATGGGGGCGTTGAGAGCCATCCGCTCGGCGATGTCGCGGCGCTGCCGGTTGTCGCTCACCAAATCGGGCAGGTAGCGGCGGCGACCCAGAATCGTCGAGGTGTAGCCGTCCTGACGGGCCCGGGCGACGACCTGGTGCAGGTAGTCGCGCACTCCGCCGAAGCCGGCGAAGTAGTTCTCCATCAGGCCGCGCGCCTCTTCGGTGTTGATGTTGAGCTGCTGGGACAGGCCGAACGCGCTGAGCCCGTACGCCAGGCCGTAGTTCATCGCCTTGATCTTGCGCCGCTGGTCCGGAGTGACCTCGTCGACCGGCACGCCGAAGACCGACGAGGCGGTGGCGGCGTGGAAGTCGGCCCCGGAGTTGAACGCCTCGATCAGCGCGTCGTCCGAGGAGAGGTGCGCCATGATCCGCATTTCGATCTGGCTGTAGTCGGCGGTGAGCAGGCACTCGTACCCCTCACCCACCACGAAGGCCCGGCGGATGCGCCGGCCCTCCTCGGTGCGGATCGGGATGTTCTGCAGGTTGGGCTCGGTCGAGGAGAGGCGCCCGGTGGCCGCCACCGTCTGGTTGAAGGTGGTGTGGATCCGACCGTCGTCGGAGACGGACTTGAGCAGGCCGTCCACCGTCGACTTGAGCTTGGCGACGTCGCGGTGGCGCAGCAAATGGGCCAGCACCGGGTGCGGCTGCTGCGCGTAGAGCCACTGCAGGGCGTCAGCGTCGGTCGTGTAGCCCGTCTTGATCTTCTTGGTCTTCGGCAGGCCCAGCTCGGTGAAGAGGATCTCCTGCAACTGCTTGGGCGAGCCGAGGTTGAACTCTCGGCCCACCGCCTCGTACGCGCCCTGCGCGGCGGTCTTGACCTCGCCGGCGAAGTGCGCCTCCAACTCGTGCAGGTAGTCGTTGTCGGCGGCGATGCCGGTGCGCTCCATGCCCGCGAGCACCCGCATCAGCGGCAGCTCGACCCCGGCCATCAGCCGCGCGGACTGCTCACCGTCGCGGGACAGTTCGGCGTCGATCGCGTCGGCGAGGTCGAGGGTGGCGCGGGCCTGGAGCATGAGGTTCTGCTCGGCCACGCCCTCGTCGCCCAGCCCGTCGAGGGTGAGCTGCCCGGTCTCGGGCGCGTCCACCCGCAGCTCGCGGTGCAGGTAGCGCAGGGCCAGGTCGGTCAGGTCGTAGGACCGCTGGTCGGGACGGGCCAGGTACGCGGCGATCTGGGTGTCGCGGACGATGCCGGCCAGCTCCCAGCCGTGTGCGGCGCAGGCCAGCACCGCCGGCTTGCTGTCGTGCAGCACCTTGGGCCGCTGCGCGTCGGCCAGCCAAGCGGCGAGGGCGCTCTCGTCGGAGGCGTCGAGCCCGGTCGGGTCCACCCAGGCGGCCGCGCCCCCGGCGCTGGCCAGCGCCAGACCGGTGATCGAGGCGGTGTGCCGGCGGTTGGGGCCGGTGTCGAGCTTGACCGCGAGCCCGACCGGGGTGCCGGTCGGGGCGTGCGTGCCCAGCCAGGCGGCGAGCCCACCCGGCTCGGTGAGCACCTCACCGGTCAGGTCGAAGCCCGACTCGGCCTCCGGCTCGACGGCCTCCAGATACTGGTAGAGGCGGTCGCGCAGGATGCGGAACTCCAGCGTGTCGAAGACCTGGTGCACGGCCTCCCGGTCCCAGCCGGCCCAGCGGGTGTCCTCCGGGCGCAGCGGCAGCTCCAGGTCGGAGACCAGGCGATTGATCTCGTAGTTGCGGATCACGTCGGCGAGCCGTTCCCGCAGGCTGTCGCCGGCCTTGCCCTTGATCTCGTCGGCGCGGGCGATCACGCCCTCCACGCCGCCGTACATGGTGATCCACTTGGCGGCGGTCTTCGGGCCGACGCCCGGCACGCCGGGGAGGTTGTCGCTGGTCTCGCCGACCAGGGCGGCGAGGTCGCGGTAGCGCTCGGGCCCGACGCCGTACTTCGCCTCGATCGCCGCCGGGTCCATCCGGGCCAGGTCGGAGACGCCCTTGCGGGGATAGAGCACGGTGACCTGGTCACCGACGAGCTGGAAGGCGTCCCGGTCGCCGGTGCTGATCAGCACCGTCATCCCCTGGTCGCGGGCCTGGCAGGCGAGCGTCGCGATGACGTCGTCGGCCTCGTAGCCCTCCATCTCGACCACCGGGATCTGCAGCGCCGCCAGGACCTCCTTCACGAGGCTGACCTGGCCCTTGAAGTCGGTCGGGGTCTCGCTGCGGCCGGCCTTGTACTCCGCGTACTTCTCGGTGCGGAAGGACCGGCGGGAGACGTCGAAGGCGACGACGATGTGGGTGGGCTGCTCGTCGCGCAGGACGTTGATCAGCATTGAGGTGAAGCCGTACACCGCGTTGGTCGGCTGACCCGTCGTGGTGGAGAAGTTTTCCACCGGCAGGGCGAAGAACGCCCGGTATGCCAGGGAATGTCCGTCGACGAGGAGCAGGCGCGGCGTCGTAGCTGTCACGGCAGCGACTCTAGTCCGTCGCACCGACAACCCAGGGTGGCGGCACCGCGCCACGGGCGCGAAAACACAACCCACGGCACGCACGCCGACGGCCGGCCGCCCACGAGGGGACGACCGGCCGCCGGATGCGGTGGCTCAGGCCACGCCGAGGTACGCCTCCTTGACCGACGGGTCGTGCAGCAGGTCCTGACCGGACCCTTCCTTCACGATCTGACCGGTCTCCAGCACGTAGCCGCGGTGTGCCCGCGACAGCGCCTGCTGGGCGTTCTGCTCCACCAGCAGGATCGTCGTGCCCTGCTGGTTGATCTCGGTGATGATGTCGAAGATCTGCCGGATCACCAACGGGGCCAGACCCATCGACGGCTCGTCGAGCAGCAGCAACTTCGGACGGCTCATCAGCGCCCGACCGACCGCGAGCATCTGCTGCTCGCCGCCGGAGAGGGTGCCGCCGGCCTGCTTGCGCCGCTCGGCCAGCCGTGGGAAGAGGGTCAGCACCCGATCCAGGTCGGCGGCGATGCCGGCGGAGTCCCGCCGGGTGTACGCCCCCATGTCCAGGTTCTCCATGACCGTCATGCCGGGGAAGATCTGCCGCCCCTCCGGCGACTGACACAACCCCCGCACCACCCGCAGGTCGGCCCGGAGCTTGCTGATGTCCTCACCGTTGAACGTGATCTTCCCGGTGCTGAGCGACCTGGTCCCGGAGATGGCCCGCATCGTGGTGGTCTTGCCGGCGCCGTTCGCGCCGATCAGGGCCACCACCTCACCCTCGTTGACGGTGAGGCTGATCCCGTGCAACGCCTCGATCCGGCCGTACGCGACGGCGACGTTCTCGAGCTCAAGCAGCGTCATCGGCGGGCTCCCCCAGGTACGCGGCGATCACCTTCGGATCGCGGCTGACCTCCGCGGGCGCACCCTCGGCGATCTTGCGGCCGAACTCCAGCACCACGATCCGGTCGGTGACACCCATGACCAGCCGCATGTCGTGCTCGATGAGCAGGACGGTCAGGCCCATGTCACGGATCTTGCGGATCAGGGTGAGGAGCTCCTCCTTCTCCGCCGGGTTGAAGCCGGCGGCCGGCTCGTCCAGGCAGATCAGCTTCGGCTCGGTGGCCAGCGCGCGGGCGATCTCCAACCGGCGCTGGTAGCCGTACGGCAGGTTGCGCGCCTCGTCGTTGGCCCGGTCGGCGATCCCGACGAAGCGCAGCAACTCGAGCGCCTTGGCCTCCGCCGCCCGCTCCTCCAGGATGTGCCGGGACAGGCCGAAGATCTTCGCGGCCTTCAGGCGCACCTGCTGCCAGGTCCGGACGATCCCGGACGCGGCGGTGACCTGGGGCAGTTCCTCCGGCTTGGGTCGCACCCGGTAGAGCCGGAACAGCGCCCCCGGCACACTGGTCTTGTGCCGGGAGTCCGTGCCGACCATGACGTTCTCCAGCGCCGTCATCTCCGGGAAGAGACGGATGTTCTGGAACGTCCGGGAGATGCCCAGCTGGCTGATCTGGTGCGGCTTGCGGCCGGTCACCTTCTGGCCCCGGAACCGGACCGCGCCCGACGTCGGCTTGTAGACCCCGGTCATCACGTTGAAGCTGGTGGTCTTGCCGGCGCCATTCGGCCCGATGAGGCCGAGGATCTCGCCCTCGTAGATCTGGAAATTGATCTTGTCGAGGGCGACCACGCCGCCGAAGCGGAGCGTGACGTCGTCGACTTCGAGAAGCACCTGCCGAGGCCCCGGCTGGGTCGGGATCTTCGGCGTCACGGCGCTGGTGGACTGGTCAGACACGAGCGGGCACCTCCTCTGCCTCCGCCGCGCGGTCGGACAACTCGCGGGCACGCCGCCGGCTGGGCACCAGACCCTGCGGACGCAGGATCATCACCAGCACCATGGCCAGACCGAAGACCAGCCACCGGTAGTCGGCGAAGTCGCGGAACCGCTCCGGCAGGTACGCCAGCAGCACCGCGCCGAGCGAGACGCCGATCATGTTGCCGGAGCCACCGACCACCACCATCGCGACGAAGAGGATGGACAGGTTCGCGTTGAACTGGGTCGGGTCGATGAACGCGTTCCGGCTGCCGAAGAGGAAGCCCGACAGGCCGCCGAGCGCCGCGCCGATGGCGAACGCCCAGAGCTTGAACTTGAACGGGTAGACACCCATCACCGCGGCGGCGTCCTCGTCCTCGCGGACCGCCAGCCACGCCCGGCCGACCCGGCTGTGCTCCAGCCGACGGACCAGGAACACCATGATCAGCACGAACGTGATCGCCAACCAGTACCACGGCTTCGCGTCGATCAGGCCGAAGACCTTGTTGTCCGGCGACGGCGCACCCTCCGGACCGGGGATGGCCGAGATGCCCACCGGGCCGTTGGTCAGACCGGTGGCGTTGCGGGCCACGATCCGGATGATCTCGCCGAAGCCCAGCGTCACGATGGCCAGGTAGTCACCGCGCAGCCGCAGCGTCGGCCAGCCCAGCAGCACCCCGGAGATCATGGTCAGCACGATCGCGATGAACAGGCAGATCGCCCAGGTCACCGCCCACGTCGGCGGAAGGTTGAACTCCTGCTGGATCCACTTCACCACCGGCGAGTTCACCGAACCGAACAACGCCACGCTGTACGCGCCGATGGCGAAGAAGCCGATGTAGCCCAGGTCGAGCAGGCCGGCGAGACCGACCACCACGTTCAGGCCGATCGCGACCAGCACGTAGATGGCGCAGACGAAGAGCACGCCCGCCCAGTTGTTGCCGCCCTCGATCGAGTCGGTCCGCAGCCAGGTCAGGCCCGGAATGCCGAGGAGCGGCAGGTAGTAGAGGATCGCCACGAAGGCGGCCAGCCCGAGGGCCTGCTGCCACTTCGTGAGCGCCCGCCAGCGGTCGCCGATGCCGGTCAGCAGCGTCACCCGCCGCTGATCTGCGGAGCGAATCTTGTTGATCATGCGCGGGCCCTCCCGAGCGACTCGCCCAACAGACCGGTCGGCCGGAACATCAGCACCACGATCAGCACCACGAAGGCGATGACGTCCTCCCAGTTGGACGCGAAGAGCGTGGCGCCGTAGACCTCGACGATGCCGAGGAAGAGGCCACCCAGCAGCGCGCCGCGCAGGTTACCGATGCCGCCCAGGACCGCGGCGGTGAACGCCTTCAGGCCGAGCACGAAGCCGATGCTGTTCTGGGTGAAGCCGAACCGCATGCTCCACAGCAGCGCGGCCGCGCCGGCCATGATGCCGCCCAGCACGAAGATCAGCATGATGACGCGTTCCTGGTTGACGCCCATCAGCGCGGCGGTCTCCGGGTTCTGCGCCACCGCGCGCACGCCCCGGCCGTACCGGGTGCGGTTGATGAACCAGTCCAGCAGCGCCATCATCACCACGGCCGCGACGAACACGATCACCTGGATGTTGGTGATCCCCGTGTTGCCGATGGTGACCAGGGTCTCCTGCTTGATGATCGTCGGCATACCGACGATCTGCCGGGGCCGGCCGAACACATCCGGCAGTACGCCACCCAGCAGCTTGGGCAGCACCTGCCCGAAGAGCTCCACGAACACCAGCGACAGACCGATCGCGGTGATCAGGAAGATCAGCGGCGGCGCGTTCTTGCGCCGCAGCGGCCGGTACGCGACTCGTTCGAGCGCCAGAGCCGTACCGCCTGAGGCGACCGCCGCGACGATGAGGCCGAGCACCAGGAACAGGATCGCCTGGCCGACAGGGGGGTTATTTTCCACACCGAGCTGGTTCCACAGGATCAGCACCGCGAAGGTGCCGACCATGAAGACCTCGGAGTGCGCGAAGTTGATCAGGCGAAGGACGCCATAGACGAGTGTGTAGCCAAGGGCGATCAGGGCGTAGATGGCGCCCTTGGAAAGGCCATCGACCGTGTGCTGGCCGAGATGACCGATCAGTTCATCGAAATGCACCGGGGGTCTCCTTGAATCGAGTGCGGCCGGGGTGAGACACCCCGGCCGCACTCCATCGCCATGGCGTCAGCTGAGCTTGAGCTCCTGCAGCGGCTCGATGGCCTCGCCCTTGATCTGGTAGGCCCAGATGACGACCTTCGACGGGTCGACGTCGCCCTTGGAGTCGAACTTGATGTACTTCGACACACCCTGCTTGTCGTACGACTTCACGTACGCCAGGATGTCCGCCCGGGTCTTCTTGCCGTCCTTGAAGGCGTCCAGGTAGACCTTGGCGCCGTCGAAGCCCTCAGCACCGTAGGAGCCCGGCGCGATGCCGTACTCCTTCTGGTAGTCGGCGGAGAAGGTGCCGCCGGCCTTGTCGGCCGGGAGGCACGGGCAGGTGATGATCGCGCCCTCGGCGCCGCCGGAGGCGCCCTTCGGGAAGGCCGGGTCGTACAGACCGTCCGGGCCGACGAACTTGGCCTGGATACCAGCAGCGCGCATCTGCTTCACCAGCGGGGCGGCCTCACGGGTGTAACCGCCGTAGAAGACGTAGTCCGCCTGCGCCGACTTGATCTTGGAGATGGTGGCGTCGAACTGCGCCTGCCGCTCCTGGATCTTGTCCTTGTTGACCACCAGCGGGCCGAGCTGCTTGCCCAGCTCGTCGGTGATGCCGGCGCCGTACGCGCTGGCGTCGTCGATCATGAAGACCTTCGCCGCGTTCTGCGCCTTCAGGTAGCTCGCCACCGCGCCGGCCTGCGTGCCGTCGTTGCCGACCACCCGGTAGAAGGACGTGTTGCCCTTCTGGGTCAGGTCCGTCCGGGTCGCCGACGGGCTGATCATGGCCAGGCCAGCCGCCTGGTAGATCGGCATGGTGGCGTCCGACTCACCGGAGAAGTGACCACCGATGACACCGAGGAACGAGTTGTCACCCGCGATCTGGTTCGCGAACGGGGTCGCCACAGCCGGGTCACCCTGGGTGTCGAACTCCTGCATGGTGACCTTGCAGTTCGGGTTCGCCTCGTTGAACTGCTTCACGGCGAGCTTCGCGCCGTTGAGCGACGGGATCACCAGACCCGCGTTGTCACCGGTGAACGCGCCGAAGATCGCGATCTTGCCACCGCAGTCACCGGACGCGGTCCCACCGTCGCCGCCACCGGAATCCTGGCAACCAGCCGCGACCACCAGGGTCGCGGCGAGCGCAACAGTGCCCAGCGCCCGTACATAGCTTCGCCTCACGGCTTCCTGACCTCCTCCAGATGCGGACGCGGCTGACCCGTAGTGACGGCGACAGCACGCGGACCGCAAATCCACCCACCCCGCAGGGACGCCCCCTGCGTAACGGCTCGTGATGGCGGAGCGTACCGACACCGCATACCGTCCCGGAAGGCCTGAACGCGGGGTCTGCGAAACCGTTACGAAGACGCGGGCAATCCTGTCGATGCCCGTAACAGGTGAATCCGTCGATCGGTCCTTAAGCCCACGGCCGGTCTGAGCGCGCCGCACACCCAACCGGACCGACGGAGCCCACCGAAAAGACGATCTGACCTGCGCAAACAATCCGGACAGTCGGCCGCCCGGCCACGGGACCACCAGGCCCCACCCTCAGGCGCCCACCCCGCCCGCCCACCACAGCCCGGACCGCGAACCGTCGTCCACCGCCAGCCACCACCGCTCACCCACCGCGACCAGCGCCACGTCCCGGTCGGCACCCGCCGCCACATCGAGCGGCATCGCGGCCTCCCGCCACGATCCACCCCGATCGGTCGACACCCACACCGAGTAACGCGCACCGTCCGTCACCGCGGCGAACAGCCGATCACCGGAGGCCACCAGCGACGCCACCTGAGGCACCCCCGCCGTGGACCGCCGCCCGAACGTCCCCGCCGCCACCCAGCCCGCCGCCTCCTGACGCCACGCGCCGAACGTCGCACCCCGCAGCCCGACCGCCACCGGCACCCCACCGGCCAGCGCCACCCGCTGCAACTCCTCGTACTCCGGGCCACCCGGCAACACCGTGCGCTGCCACGACCGCCCGTCCGGCGACGACCACACCGCCGGGTCCCGGTCGATCCGGCCGGCCGGCAGCAGACCACCCACGGCCAGCCAACCCGACGACGTCGCCGCGGCGTCGAACGCCCAGGTCACCCCCGTGGTGTCACTCGCCAGCCCCGGCGCGCCCTCCACCAGCGCGAACTCCGCCGCCTCCGGTGACGACACCCACGAGGCCGCACCCGCCGAACGGTTCCCCACGATCAACCAGCCCGACGGACCCGCCGCCAGGCGGGACACGTTCACCGCCTTCGGCCCGCCGTACGTCTCGAAGGACGCCTGCACCTCGACCAGCGCGCCGTCGGCCACCTGCCGCCACGTGCTCACCCGCGGATAGCCGTGCGCCCCGCCGACCTTCGCGCCGATCACCGCCGCCCGGCCGTCGCGGCACGCCACCGACGACAGCACGTTCTGCTTGCCGTAGAACGAATCCGCCCGCACCGGCAGGACCGTCCACGCCGTACCGTCCACGCTGGTCCAGACCGCCGGGCGCGTGCCGCCAGCGGCGTCCGCGACGCCGCCGACCAGGAACCACCGGCCCGCGCACGCCGCCACGTCGCGTACCAACAGGCGGCCCGCGCCACCCGGCGGCGCCGGCAGCGTCAACGCCTGCCACGCCGGCCGCAGCGCGGGCGCGGCGGCAGCGGACGGCCGCCCACCGGTCGGCGCGGTCGGCCCGTCACAGCCGGCGAGCAGCAGCGCGAACAGGCCGAACACCGCGATCACCCGTCGGACGGACACCCGTCGATGCTAACCAGCACCCGCCGCGCGCGGTGACCCCGAGCAGGGCAGACCCACTCAGACGGTCGGCTGCTGCGCCACCTCGCCGCCGGCGGTCTCCGCGAGGATCCGCTCGGCGACCTCCTTCATGGTCATCCGGTGGTCCATCGCCGTGCGCTGGATCCACTTGAACGCCTGCGGCTCGGTCATCCCGTACGTCGTCATCAGCGCGCCCTTGGCGCGCTCGACCGTCTTGCGGATCTCCAGGCGGTCGGTCAGGCTCGCGACCTCCGCCTCCAGGGCCGCGACCTCCGAGTAGCGCGAGAGCGCGATCTCCACCGCCGGGACCAGGTCACTCTTCTGGAAGGGCTTCACCAGGTACGCCATCGCGCCCGCCGCCCGCGCCCGCTCCACCAGGTCCCGCTGGCTGAACGCGGTCAGGATGATCACCGGGGCGATCCGGGCGCCGGCGATCCGCTCGGCGGCGGCCAGCCCATCCATGATCGGCATCTTGATGTCGAGGATGACGAGGTCGGGCTTCAACTCCTCGGCGAGGCGCACGGCGGTCTCGCCGTCGCCGGCCTCCCCCACCACCTCGTAGCCCTCTTCGACAAGCATCTCGGCGAGGTCCAGCCGGATCAGCGCCTCGTCCTCGGCGATCAGTACGCGCCTACGCTCGGCATCCGTCGGCATCTCAGCCACCAGCCCTACCCCCACCAGTTCGAACCCGACACCCGCCCAGCCGGGTGTCACCGCCCTCAGCGTAGTAGGTAACCTATCGGAGGCCACCAGAGCATTCGGCCAAGCGTCCCCGTATTCCAACTGGCAGAGAAGCGGAGCTCAAACCTCCGACAGTGTGGGTTCGAATCCCACCGGGGGCACCAAAACTTGTCGCACAGCCGTACCAAAATCGGGTTGTGCACCCATCTGAACTGCGCATAAAGGCTCGCGCTCTCCGCGCACGCGGGCAGAACATCCACTCGGTAGCTCGCTCACTCTCGGTGCCCTACTCCACAGTCTGGCACTGGTGCGTCGATCGACCCGAGCGGGCGAAGGTCGGCACGGAGCTTCGGTGCTTCCGTTGCCGGCCAGGTGTCGGCATTCCGACCGACCCAGCCGCCTACGCCTACCTGCTCGGCCTCTACCTGGGCGACGGTCATCTAGCCGTCTCGCCGAAGGTGCCGGTGCTTCGGATCGCCTGTACGGCGAGCTATCCGAACCTCATCAACGCGTGCGAATCGGCCATGCTGACCGTGCTGGCGTCGCGGGTGCAGAGGATCCCCAAGCAGGGCTGCGTATCGGTCGAGAGCAGCGGCAAGCACTGGCCGTGTCTGCTCCCCCAGCACGGCCCCGGCAAGAAGCACGAGCGACCGATCGTCCTGGCCGACTGGCAGCGCGATCTCGTCGCCGCCCACCCGGGCGACTTCCTGCGCGGACTGTTCCACTCCGACGGCTGCCGATTCGCCAACCGGGTGACCGTGCGGGGCAAGGAGTACGTCTACCCGCGCTACATGTTCATCAACGAGTCGACCGACATCATGGGGCTCTGCCAGTGGGGCCTCGACCTGCTCGGCATCGCCTGGCGGATGAACCGGCGCAACTCGCTCTCGGTGGCGCGGCGCGACGCTGTCGCCGCGCTGGACCGGCACGTCGGCCCCAAGTCCTGACTGCGGCCAGTGTGCCCGTGCGTGGGAGCCTGGCCGGGATACGAGTGCCGTCAGGCGAAGACAGGGGTGGCAACTGATGCGGGTGGTCATTTTCGGTGCGACCGGGATGGTCGGTCAGGGCGTGCTGCGGGAGTGTCTGCTCGCCGAGGACGTGCGGGAGGTGCTCACCGTCGGCCGGAGGCCGACCGGTAGGCAGGATCCGAAGCTGCGGGAGCTGACGGTCCCCGACGTGGGTGACCTGGAGGCGGTACGCGCGGAGCTGACCGGCGTCGACGCCTGCTTCTACTGCCTGGGCGTCTCGTCGCTGGGTCTAGACGAGGCGACGTACACCGGGATCAGCTACGACTACCCCCTCGCTGCGGCGCGGGTGTTGGCCGAGGTGAGTCCGCGGGTCACGTTCGTCTACGTCTCGGGTGTGGGGACCGATTCGTCGGAGCGGGGTCGGGTGATGTGGGCGCGGGTCAAGGGCCGTGCCGAGAACGCGATCATCGACCTGCTGCCCAACGGGTACGCGGCGCGACCGGGTTTCATCCAGCCGACGCACGGGGCGGTGTCGAAGACGCGGTGGTACCGGTTGGGGTACGCGGTCACCCGTCCGCTGTTCCCGGTGCTGCGGCGCCTCTTCCCCAACCAGGTCACCACGACGGACGGGATCGGTCGGGCGATGCTGCGCGTGGCCCGGGAGGGCGCGCCGACCCGGGTGTTGGGCAACCGCGAGCTGCGCTGATCAGGCGATCGTGTCGAGCGCCTGGGCGAGGTCGGCGCGCAGGTCGTCGGGGTCTTCCAGGCCGACGGAGAGGCGCAGCAGCGCGCCGTCGGGCTTCGCGTCGCCCTCGACGGGCCGGTGGGTGAGCGAGGCGGGGTGCTGGATGAGGGTGTCCACGCCGCCGAGGGACACGGCGTGGGTGATCAGTCGGCAGGCGGCGGCGACGGTGGCGGCGGCGGGCGCGCCGCCGCGTACCTCGAAGGCGAGCAGGCTGCCGGGGCCGGCCATCTGCCGGCCGACCAGCGCCGCCGGGTCGTACACCGAGGGGTGGTGCACCCGGTGTACGGCGTGGTGGTCGACGAGCCAGCCGGCGAGTTTCTCGGCGGTGGCCTGTTGGGCGCGGACCCGCAGCGGCAGGGTCTGCAGGCCGCGGTGCAGGAGGTAGCCGCCGAGGGGGTGCAGGATCGCGCCGGTGACGGCGCGGACCTGGCGCAGTCGGACGGCCCAGTCGGCGTCGCAGGCGACGACGCCGGCGAGGACGTCGCCGTGCCCGCCGATGCTCTTGGTGGCGCTGTGCAGGACGAGGGTGGCGCCGTGCCGAGCGGGTTGTTGGAGCACGGGGGTGGCGACGGTGTTGTCGACGAGCAGGGGTACGTCGCCGGCGGCGGTGGCGAGGGCGGCGATGTCGACGAGGTCGAGGGTGGGGTTGGCGGGCGTCTCGATGACGACCAGCGCGGTGTCGGGGCGGATGGCGGCGGCGACCTGGTCGGGGTGGGCCCAGGTGACGGTGGTGCCGAGCAGGCCGGTGGCGAGGACGTGGTCGGTGCCGCCGTAGAGGGGTCGGACGGCGACGATGTGGCGGTGGCCGTCGCGCGTGGCGGCGAGCAGGGTGGCGGTGAGGGCGGCCATGCCGCTGGCGAAGGCGACGGCCTGGGCGGTGCCCTCCAGTTCGGCGAGGGCCGTTTCGAAGCGGGCGACGGTGGGGTTCCAGAGCCGCTGGTAGACGGCGCTGCCGTCGGCGGGGAGGGTGCCGCCGGTGGCGAGTTGTTCGTAGGCGTTGCCGCCGTCGTCGACCGAGGGCAGTGGGTTGGTGGTGGAGAGGTCGATCGGTGGCACGTGCACGCCGAGCGTGCGCAGGTCGTCGCGGCCGGCGTGTACGGCCCGGGTGTCCACCGTCGTCATGGCGGTAGCGTCGAACATCCGGTGCCGAGAGGGCAATGGTTTGGTGAATAATTCTGGAATGAGGGCTGGCTTCGTCGGAATATTCGGCGGAGGATGCTCGGATGCCCCCTGAGCCGAACGAAGTGCGGCCGTATCCGGCCCTGGACGAGGTGGACCGCGCGATCCTCGCCGAGTTGGCGGCGGACGGCCGGTTGCCGAACAACGCGCTCGCCGAGCGGGTGGGGGTGGCGCCGTCGACGTGCCTGACGCGGACGCGGGCGTTGCGCGAGCGCGGGGCGATCCGGGGTTTCCACGCGGAGGTGGATCCGGCCGCGCTGGGTCTGCCGTTGCAGGCGTTGGTGTCGGTGCGGTTGACCGCGCACGAGCGGGCGGCGGTGGACGCGTTCCGGGCCCGGTCGGTGCGCCTGCCCGGGGTGGTGTCGGTGTTCCACGTGGCCGGCGCGGAGGATTACGTGCTGCACGTGCGGGCGGCGTCGGGTGACGCGCTGCGGGACTTCGTGCTGGATCATCTCGCGGTCGATCCGGTGGTGCAGCACACGCAGACCAGCCTGATCTTCGAGCAGGCCCGCGGGGTGGGGTGAGCGGCAGCCGGAATGAATGGGCAGGCCAGGGAGTTGGCACTGCGTGTGATCACCGTACCGTTGTCTGTTCTTGATCTTGCCCCGGTCGCTCGCGGGACCACCGCCGGAGCGGCCCTGCAGGCCACCACCGAGCTGGCCCGACGCACCGAGGAGCTGGGCTACCACCGGTTCTGGGTGGCCGAGCACCACAACATGCCGGCGATCGCCAGCTCCGCGCCGGCGGTCCTGCTGGCGCACCTGGCGGCGAACACGTCGACGATCCGCCTCGGCTCGGGCGGGGTGATGCTGCCCAACCACGCGCCGCTGGTGGTGGCCGAGCAGTTCGGCACCCTGGAGGCGCTGCACCCCGGTCGGATCGACCTGGGCATCGGGCGGGCCCCGGGCACCGACCAGGTGACCGCGCTGGCGTTGCGGCGCACCATGGAGGGCCTGTCGGCGGAGGGTTTCCCGCGTGAGCTGGCGGACCTGATGAACTACTTCAGCGGGGAGAAGCCGGGGCAGATCATCGCCACCCCGGGCCGGGGTGAGCAGCCGGCCGTCTGGCTGCTCGGCTCCAGCGGCTTCAGCGCCCAGCTGGCCGGCCTGCTGGGTCTGCCGTTCTCCTTCGCGCACCACTTCAGCTCGGCGAACACGCTGCCGGCGCTGGCGCTGTACCGGCAGAACTTCCGGCCGTCGCAGTGGCTGGACAAGCCGTACGCGATGGTGGCCGTCAACGCGGTCTGCGCCGAGACCGACGAGCGGGCCGAGTGGCTGGCCGGGCCGAGCGCGCTGTCGTTTCTGAAGCTGCGCTCCGGCCGACCGGAGCCGCTGTCGACGCCCGACGAGGCGGCGGCGTACCCGTACACCGAGATCGAGCGCGAGTTCGTGCTGCAGCGGCGTGACGGTCAGGCGCTGGGCTCGCCGGAGACGGTGCGCCGGCAGCTGACCGAGTTGCAGGAGCGCACCGGCGCGGACGAGCTGATGCTGACCACCCTGGTCTACGACGTCGCCGACCGGGTGCGGTCGTACGAGTTGATCGCCGAGCAGGTGGCGGGGGGTCTGCGCCGGGACGCGTGAAACACGATCTTCACGTCAGCGTCACCCCCGCGACCCGGACGGTGCCTAATGTTGGTGCCGGTGGTGGTACGGCATTCCCGGTCGGGACGGGTCGGGAATGCCGCGGTGTGGAGCACCGGGCCGGAGCTGTGCGGATTCCGCGGCTGCGGCCCGGTGCCTGCCACCCTAGGCGAACCCGATCAGGACCGCCAGGGTCAGATCAGCGTAGGTAGATGTTCGGGGTGGGTGGGCTGGCCATTCCGTCGCCGATGAAGAACCCCGGGTGTGGCGGCTGGTTGTAGGCGGTGTTCTGCCACGCGATCGCCACGCGGTACTGCGGATCGTGCATCAGGGTGTGGATCCGGGTGCTGGTCGGAGTGGGCGTGCTGTAGATGCGCAGCGCCCGGCTGTCGGTGGTTCGCCAGATCACCTCCTCGCGCCAGTCGCCGAGGATGTCGCCGGAGAGCGCCGGCGTGGACTTGGTGCCGTTGTTGGACGCCACCTGATCGCCGGTGAGCAGCCGGGTCTCGCCGCTGGTGCCGTACTTGTCGATCTTCGTACCGTCCAGCAGCTCCCGGACCGGGTCGCCGTCCCACCAGGCGAGGAAGTTCGTCGACGACGGCTTGCGCCCGATGTTCTGCCCGCGCGTGTTGGCCAGGCCGGACACGGCCGCCGACCACGACTCCGCGCCGGGGCTGCCCGCCCAGATGTCCGCGGAGACACCCCGGCCGTTGTCGCCGGAAGCCGGCGTGGACCACAGGATCTGACCGGTACGGGCGTCCGCGAACCAGGAGCTGGGCTTGCTCGCGTCCTCGTCGACCTTGAACACCTCCAGGCCGGCGCGGCCCGGGTCGAGGTCCCCGACGTGCAGGGCGTCGCCGTGCCCGTTGCCCGTCGAGTAGAGCAACCGACCGTTGTCGTCGATCGTGGCGGCGCCGTAGACGATCTCCTGGCGGCCGTCGGCGTCGACGTCGGCCACGGAGAGCTGGTGGTTGCCCTGACCGGCGGCGGCGCCGTTGCCGGAGGCGTTCGAGTCGAACGTCCAGCGCTTGGTCAGCGTGCCGTTACGGAAGTCCCAGGCCGCGATGACCGCCCGGGTGTAGTAGCCCCGGGCCATGATCAGCGAGGGACGCTGCCCGTCCAGGTAGGCGGTGCCGGCGAGGAACCGGTCCACCCGGTTGCCGTACGAGTCGCCCCAGGACGACACGGTGCCGCGCGGCGGGTCGTAGTTCACGGTGGATGCGATCGCGCCGGTCTGACCGTTGAACATGGTCAGGTACTCCGGGCCGGAGAGCACGTAGCCGCTGGAGTTGCGGTAGTCCGCCGACGACGAGCCGATGAGCTGACCGGTGCCGGAGCGGGTGCCGTCGGCGGTCTTCATGGCCACCTCGGCGCGGCCGTCACCGTCGTAGTCGTACACCTGGAACTGGGTGTAGTGGGCGCCGGCGCGGATGTTGCGGCCCAGGTCGATCCGCCACAACCGGGTGCCGGTCAGGGTGTACGCGTCGACGTAGACGTTGCCGGTGTAGCCGGACTGGGAGTTGTCCTTGGCATTCGACGGATCCCACTTGAGCACGATCTCGTAGGTGCCGTCGCCGTTGAGGTCGCCGACGGAGGCGTCGTTGGCGCTGTAGGTGTAGCTCTCCCCGCTGGGGGTGGTCCCGCCGGCCGGCACCTGCAACGGCACGTCCAGGTATCCGTTGGCGAACTGCAGGGCGGGCGCGGACGCCGCCTGCTCGGCGCCGCCCACCACGGCCCGCACGGTGTACGCCGACCCGGCCGCCGCGCCGTTGTCGAGGTAGCTGGTGGCGCCGGTGATCGGGCTGGCGTTGACCCTGGTCGAGCCGCGGTAGAGGTTGAACGCCACGCCGGAGGTCTCGGTGCCGAGCAGCCGCCAGGAGACCAGGTTGCCGCTGCCGGAGCGGACGCTGATCAACCCTCGGTCCAGGTTCTCCATCTGCTTCGCCCCGGCCGGAGGCGTGGTGGGTGGCGGCGTGGTGGGTGGCGGCGTCGTCGGTGGCGGGGTGGTCGGTGGCGGGGTGGTCGGTGGCGGGGTGGTCGGTGGCGGGGTGGTCGGGCCGTCGGTGGCCGGCGCCCCGGTGCAGGTGACGCCGTTGAGCGCGAAGCTGGCCGGCACCGGGTTGCTGCTCGTCCACGAGGCGTTGAACCCGAACGAGGCGGTGCCGTTGGTGGCGAGGGCGCCGTTGTAGTCGACGTTGCGCGCGGTCACCTGGGCGCCGGACTGGGTGACGGTGGCGTTCCACGCCTGGGTGACCTGCTGGCCGGCGGCGTACGACCAGGTGAGGGCCCAGCCGTTGACCTCCTCGCCGAGGTTGGTGATGGTGACGTTGGCGCCGAAGCCGCCCTGCCACTGGTTGGTGACCTGGTAGTCGACGCGACAGCCGACGGCGGCGGCCGAGGCGACGACCGTGCCGACGGCGCCGGCCACGACGGCGGCGGCCGTCGACGCGGCCAGCACGATCAGCCGTTGTCTGGACGGGTGCATGAACTGCCTCCGGAGGATCCGGTGATGACCGCTGTGGTCCACCTGCCCTGCCCGGGAAGCACGGTGAACGGCCCGCCGCCGCGGCGACGAACGGCGATCTGGTCGGGGTGAAACGCCCTGGAACTCGCGGATCCGGCTCAGCCGCATCGTAAGGCAAGCGCTTTCCGCTCCGCAATATCGACGGATGTCACACCCCACCGTGAACCGTGTGCTCTTGCCCCGCGGTGGGATGCCTGATCAACTCGTACGGGTGAGCGCCCCGCACATGGACCCGGACGAGTTCCGCCGCGCCGGCCACGCCGTCGTCGACTGGATCGCCGACTACTGGACGACGCTGCACCAGCGGCCGGTCGCCCCGGCCGACCCACCCGGGACGGTGGCCAAGGCCCTGCCGAGCGCGCCGCCCACCACCGGCGGCGAGCCGGTCGAGGCGGTCCTCGCCGATCTGGACGCGATCGTCCTACCGGGGCTGACCCACTGGCAGCACCCGAGCTTCTTCGGCTACTTCCCCGCGAACACCTCCGGCCCGAGTCTGCTCGGCGACCTGGTCAGTTCGGGCCTCGGCGTGCAGGGCATGCTGTGGGCCAGCAGCCCGGCCTGCACCGAGCTGGAGACGGTCATGATGGACTGGCTGGCCCAGCTGCTCGACCTGCCGCAACGCTTCCGGTCGACCGGCGCCGGTGGCGGCGTCATCCAGGACTCGGCCTCCTCGGCGACCCTGGTGGCCACCCTCGCCGCGCTGCACCGCGCCAGCGCGGGTCGCTGGCGCGTCACCGGAATCGACAGGCGCTATCGCGCGTACACCTCCGTGCACGGGCACTCCTCGATCGAGAAGGCCGCACGGATCGCCGGGTTGGGCGGCGACGGGATCCGGTCGATCGACGTGGACCCGGACACCCAGGCGCTGCGCCCCGACGCGCTGCGGGCCGCGATCGAGGCGGACCTGGCCGCCGGGGACGTACCCGCCATCGTGGTCGCCACCATCGGCACCACCTCCACCACCGCCGTCGATCCGCTGCCCGAGATCGGGGCGATCTGCGCCGAGTACGGGATCTGGCTGCACGTGGACGCGGCGTACGCGGGCGCCGCCGCCGTCTGCCCCGAGCTGCGCTGGTCGCACGCCGGCCTGGAGTACGCGGACTCCTACTGTTTCGACCCGCACAAGTGGCTGCTCACCGGCTTCGACTGCGACGCGTTCTGGGTGGCCGACCGCGCCGAACTGATCGAAGCGCTGACCGTGCTCCCGGAGTTCCTGCGCAACGCCGCCTCCGAATCCGGGGCGGTGATCGACTACCGGGACTGGCAGGTGCCCCTGGGCCGCCGCTTCCGGGCCCTGAAGCTGTGGTTCGTGCTGCGCTGGTACGGCGCCGAGGGGCTGCGTGCGCACATCCGCTCCGGCGTGGCGCTGGCCGCCCGGTTCGCCGACCGGGTCCGCGCGGACGACCGGTTCGAGCTGGCCGCGGCGCACCCGTTCTCGCTGGTCTGCTTCCGGCTGCGCGCCGACGACGACACCAACGCCGAGCTGCTGGCCCGGGTCAACGGCACCGGGCGGGCACACCTGACCCACACCCGCGTGGCCGGCCGCTACACGCTGCGGCTGGCCGTCGGCGCACCGCAGACCACCGAGGCACACGTCGACGAGGCGTGGACGTTGCTCGCCGGCGCGGCCGACGACCTCCCCACCCACTGACCCGCGCCCCGCCGGTCAGCGCGGGCTGGGCGTACCCGTTGTGGCCAGATCCGCCGGCACCACGTCGGCGGCGGGAGCGACGGCCGGGGCGGCGGGAGCGACGGCGGGAGCGACGCTCGGGGCGGCGGGAGTGACGGTCGGGGCGGCGGCGACGGTGGCGCGGGCGCGGCGGGCGCGGCGCAGGGCCCGCACGGCGAAGATCAGCGCGGTCAGCCAAGCGGCGGCCAGCAGGGCGTACAGGGTGGGGCGGAGCGGGCCGTCCAGCTCGGCGGACCGGATCAGGGTGCGGGCGTTGGTCAGCACGATCACGCCACCGACCGCCGCGCCCAGCAGTTGGGCGGGCACGATGCGCACCAGCCAGGCGGCCAGCGGGGCGGCGATGAGCCCGCCGATCAGCAGGGCCACGACGGTGGGGAGAAGGAACCCCTCCGTGCCCAGCCCGATCAGGAAACCGACGCTAGCGGCGCCGGCCACGACGAACTCGGCGGTGTCGACCGAGCCGATCACCTTGCGGGGCTCCATCCGACCGGAGACCAGCAGCGCCGGGGTGGCGACCGGGCCCCACCCGCCACCGCCGGTCGCGTCGACGAAGCCGGCGACCAGGCCCAGGGGGCCGAGGAAGCGTCCGCGCAGCCGTCCGCCGACCCGGCCGGTACGCAGCGGTCGGGCGAAGCGCAGCAGCAGGTACGCACCCAAAGTGAAGAGGATGGCGGCCATCCACGGCGCGGCCGACTCGGTGGAGATCGAGCTGAGCAGGGTGGCCCCGGCGAACGCGCCGATCGCGCCCGGCAGGGCGATGCGGGTCACCACCCGCCAGTCGACGTTGCCGAACCGCCAGTGTGCGACCCCGGCCGCGAGCGTGGTGCCGATCTCGGCCAGGTGCACCGACGCCGATGCGGCAGCGGGAGCGACCCCGACGACCAGCAGCAACGTGGACGAGGTCAACCCGTACGCCATACCGAGCGAACCATCGATCAACTGCGCGACGAGCCCGACCAGAGCGAGGACCAGCAGCTTGCGCACGAGCGCCCCCTGACTTTTCGGTATTTCCTATCGACTTGGTCGACAATGCGGCACGGGGCAGCCCGGGTCAAGCCCTCGACCGGGGGGTGGGACGCCACCGCGAGGCGCGGCCGGGCCGGACCGCCACGCGCCGTACCCCGGCAATGCGACGCATTCCCGCAGACCAACCGCCCGGACGCGCCTGCGCGGGGCGTCGCGACCGCGCACGCTCCTCCACCACGGCAAGATCTTGGACAGTTTCCGTTCGGCGCGGACGGAAACTGTCCAAGATCTCGCGGAAGCCGCGCCGCGGCGTCGCAGCGGGTATCAGGCCGGGCATCGGCCGGCGCTCAGATCCAGGCGCGCGCGCCGGCGACCAGCTCGGTGACGCGGGCCGGCAACGCGCCGGCTGCCAACTCAGATCCAGGCGCGCGCGCCGGCGACCAGCTCGGTGACGCGGGCCGGCAGAGTGCCCGCTGCCAACTCAGATCCAGGCGCGCGGGTCGGCGGCCAGCTCGGTGACGCGGGCCGGCAACGTGCCCGCGGCCACGTCGGCGACGCTGACCAGTTCGAGGATCTCCCGCTCGCTGGCGCGCAGCGCGATCCAGACCTCCTGCAGGGCACGGGCCGGGCCGTGGTAGCCGAGCTGTTCGGGGCGCTGCCCCCGGACGTGCGCGAGCGGCCCGTCGATCACCCGGATCACCTCCGCGAGAGAGATCTCCTCGGCCGGGCGGGCCAACCAGTAGCCGCCCTCCGGGCCGCGCTGGGCGTGCACGATGCCACCCCGACGCAGTTGCAGCAGGATGCTCTCCAGGAACTTCGGCGGGATCTCCTGCGCACGCGCGATCTGGTCGGCGGTGACCGGCCGGCCCCGCCCGGGGCCACTGGCCGTCGCGGCGAGCTCGGCGGCCGCGCGGAGGGCGTAGTCGACCCGGGCGGAGAGACGCATGCCGGCAAGGTTAGCCCGCAGGTCATCCGGCCGGGTCGGCGACCCTCGGCCGATCGGTCACGCATCGACGATTAGCCAATAACGTCGGACGCCGTGATCCACTAGCCGGTGGGGCCCGGAATGCTGATTCGGCGCGTCCTTATGCTGGGCGGGCGGTATTACTGCCGGACCGGTTACGGGGGCTCGGCAGGACATTGATAAACACCCGGTTCCACCCGGGGGGAAGGCAACACGATGACCGATGTCGCCACACGCACCTGGGATGGCATGACCATCCCGATCGCCGGCACCTATCGCCTCGATCAGGCGCACAAGCGGATCGGTTTCCTGTCCCGCCACATGATGGTGAGCCCGGTCCGCGGCGAGTTCGCCGAGGCGAGCGCGGAGATCTTCCTGGCGGAGGATCCGCTGCGCTCCAGCGTGACCGCCACCATCGCGGCGGCGAGCATCTCCACCGGGAGCGTCGACCGGGACACCCACCTGAAAAGCGCCGACTTCCTCGACGTGGAGCGTTATCCCACGCTCGAATATCGAAGCACGGGCATTAACTGGCAGAGCGACGAGGACCCGATTTTCCACTGGGCACGCCTGCGAAACCACCGATTCGGCGGACGAGGCAGAAGTCACAATCCCCCGCCGCAGTCCGAGCCCAATCGATTTGTGCTCACCGGCGAGTTGACGGTAAAGGGGATCACTCGCGCGGTGGACCTTCAGGTGAATTTCGGCGGCGCCCGTCGTGATCCGTACGGGCAGAACATCTTCGGATTCAGCGCGACAGCCGAGATCAACCGGGAGGACTACGGCCTGCTCTGGAATGTCGCGCTGGAGAGCGGCGGCGTTCTGGTCGGGAAGACCGTGCAGATCGAAATCGCCGGCGAGGCCATCCACGCGGCGTGACCGGGCCGACGGCCCGAGGGGGGCCGACGGCCCAGGGCCGACGAATCAGGCGCCGACGAATCAGGCGCCGACGAATCAGGCGCCGACGGATCAGGCGCCGACGCGGCGCAGCAGACCCTCCTGCACGGCGCTGGCGATCTGCCGGCCGTCGGTGGTGAACATCCGGCCGGTGGCCAGCCCTCGCGCGCCGGACGCCGACGGGCTCCAGCAGTCGTAGAGGAACCACTCGTCGGCGCGGAACGGCCGGTGGAACCACAGCGCGTGGTCCAGGCTCGCGCCGACCACACCGCCCGGCCCCCACACCTCACCGTGCACGGAGAGCACCGAGTCGAGCAGGGTGAGGTCCGAGGCGTACGTGAGCGCGCACGCGTGCAGCAGCGGGTCGTCGGGCAGCTTGCCGTCGATGCGCATCCAGACCCGCTGGTGCGGGTCGGCCGGCCGGTCGCCGGGGCGGACCCAGCCGGGCTCCCCCACGTAGCGCACGTCGATCGGGCGGGGGATCTGCCCCCAGATGCCCAGACGCTCCGGGTAGCGGGAGAGCCGGTCGGACATCGTCGGCACGTCCTGCGGGGCAGGTACGTCCGGCGGCGCGGGGGCCTGGTGGTCCAACCCCTCCTCGGCCCGCTGGAACGACGCCGACATGAAGAAGATCGGCTTGTCGTGCTGGAGGGCGACCGCCCGGCGCACCGAGAAGGACCGGCCGTCGCGGATGTTCTCCACCTGGTACTCGATCGGCTCGACCGGGTCGCCGGGGCGGACGAAGTAGCCGTGCAGCGAGTGCACGAACCGCTCCGGGTCCACCGTGCGGCCGGCGGCGACCAGCGCCTGACCGGCAACCTGGCCGCCGTACACCCGTTGTGGGCCGACCGGGGGGCTCATCCCCCGGAAGGTCATCTCCCCGGTCGGGTCGAGGTCCAGCACTTCCAGCAGCTGGTCGACCGCTGCCTGGCCGACCGCGACCCGACCGTCGCTCACTGCAGCGCCCGCGCCGACGCCGCGTCGACCAGCGAGCCGAGCTGGTGGACGCGCAGAGTGTTGGTCGAGCCGGGGGTGCCGGGCGGGCTGCCCGCCACGATCACCACGTAGTCACCCGGGTTGGCCCGGTCGAGGCCGAGCAGCGCCTGGTCGACCTGGCGGAACATGTCGTCGGTGTGCTGCACGAACGGCATGAGGAAGGTCTCCACGCCCCAGGTCAGGGCGAGCTGGTCACGCACCTCGGGGACCGGGGTGAACGCCAGCAGCGGCAGGTCGCAGTGCAGGCGGGAGAGCCGCCGGACGGTGTCGCCGGTCTGCGAGAAGGCGACCAGCGCCTTGGCGTTGATGGCCCGGGCGATCGACGAGGCGGCCACGGTGAGCGCGCCGCCGTGGGTACGCGGGTCGTGCTGCAACCGCGGCACGCCGATCGAGCCGGCCTCGGTGGTCGTCACGATCTTGGCCATGGTGCTGACGGTGAGCACCGGATACTTGCCGACGCTGGTCTCGCCGGAGAGCATCACCGCGTCCGCGCCGTCGAGCACCGCGTTGGCCACGTCGGAGGCCTCCGCCCGGGTGGGGCGGGAATTCTCGATCATGGAGTCGAGCATCTGGGTGGCCACGATGACCGGCTTGGCGTTCTCCCGGCACAGCTGCACGGCCCGCTTCTGCACCAGCGGGACCTCGTCCAGCGGCATCTCCACGCCGAGGTCGCCACGGGCGACCATGACGCCGTCGAAGGCCAGCACGATGGCCTCCAGGTGATCCACGGCCTCCGGCTTCTCGACCTTGGCCAGCACCGGCCGGAACACGCCCTCCTCGGCCATGATGTTGTGGACGAGCTTGATGTCCTCGGCCGAGCGCACGAAGGACAGCGCGACCAGGTCGACGCCGAGCCCCAGGGAGAAGCGCAGGTCCTCGGCGTCCTTGTCCGACATGGCGGGCACGCTGACCGCCACGTTGGGCAGCGACACGCCCTTGTTGTTGGAGACCGGGCCGCCCTCGGTGACCAGGCAGCGGATGTCGTTGCCGGTGACGTCGGTGACCTCCACGGCGACCCGACCGTCGTCGATCAGCAGGCGGTCACCGGGCTTCACCTCCTGCGGCAGCTTGCGGTAGGTGCAGGAGACCCGCTCCTTGCTGCCGAGGATGTCGTCACCGGTGATCACGACGGAGTCGCCGGTGCGCCACTCGTGCGGGCCGTCGGCGAACCGGCCCAGCCGGATCTTGGGCCCCTGCAGGTCAGCGAGGACGGCTACCGGCTTGCCGGACGCCTCGGACGCCTCCCGGACCAGTCGGTAGACCGCCTCGTGGTCGGCGTGGCTGCCGTGGCTGAAGTTGAGCCTCGCCACGTTCATACCGGCCTCGACGAGGCCCCGGATGCGCTCCGGGGACGAGGTGGCGGGACCAAGAGTGCAGACGATCTTCGCGCGGCGTGTCACGCCCATCAGGCTAGTCTCTCCTTCAGGTCGGACTCGGGGCCGACCCCTTGCAGGCAGCGGAACAGGTGTCCAACAACGCGCGGTGCGCGTCGGACCGGCGGGCGGAGCCGCACCGGGAACGTTGTGGCGACGGGCAACGGCGACCGCGCGCCGGGAATCGTACGCCTGTCGCGGCGGGCGGTGTCGGGGCGCTCCCGGCGCACGCTCACTCCGGGTGCTCCGACGGGGGCAGCGTGGGCACGGCGGTGAGCAGGTCACGAGGGTCGTAGTGCCGCTTGGCCCGGCGCAGACGCGACCAGTTCGCGCCGTACGCCAGCCGGACCCGTTCGGTCTCGGTCGGGGCGAGCAGGTTCGGATAGCCCCCGGGCAGGGCGAGCGGGGCGAGCGCCGCCGACGTCTGCTCGGCCCACGCGAGGTGCGGTGCGGCCTCCCCGCCGGGCGCCCACACCGCGATGATCTCGGTCAGCAGGTGCTCGGCGCGCAGACCGAACGCCGTGTCGCCGAGCCGGACCCGGGTGGCCGCGCCGTGGAAGTGGTGCAGGGCCAGCGCGGAGAACGGCGAAGTGACCTGCCGGGCGGCGTCGACCAGCGCGTCCACCGCGCCGTCGGCGAGCGGTGGCAGCCAGCGGGTACGCAGCAGGTAGTGGTTTCCGTCGACCATCCCGCCGTCGAACATCCGCAACGCGTCCGCGTACGGCAGCGGGTCGACCTGGTCGACCAGCGGGGTGCCCAGCGCCCGCAGCCGGTCCAGCCACGGGCGGCCGGCGTCCAGGTCCGGGCCGCTGTAGAAGGGGCACACGAAGACCACCGGTTCGCCGGCCGGGCCGGGCAGGAACCCGGCCATGACGGTCAACTCGTCCGGGGCGTCGGCGAGCAGCGCCGCGTAGCCGCGCAGCACGACCGGCGCCTCGGCCAGCGCGAACATGATCATGCCAGCGAGCACGGCGGGCAGCCGGTGCGCCCGGTACCGCAGCTCGGTGACCACGCCGACGTTGCCACCGCCGCCGCGCAGCGCCCAGTACAACTCCGCGTCGTGGCGTGGGTCGGCGGTGACCCGACGACCGTCGGCGAGGACGACCTCCGCGCCGAGCAGGTTGTCCAGGGCCAGGCCGAACCGCCCGCAGAGCGGGCCGTACCCGCCGGCCAGGGTCAGCCCGGCCATGCCCACGTCGCGGACCACACCCGTGGGCACCACCAGGTCGTACGGGGCGGCGGCGGCGAGCAGGTCGGCGGCGCTGGCACCGCCGGCCACCGTCACCGTGCCCCGGTCCGGATCGACCCGGACGGTACGCAGGCCGGTCAGGTCGAGAACCAGGCCACCGTCGCGCAATGCCCGGCCGGCCCAGTCGTGCCCGCCGGAGCGGACCGACACCGGCAGGTGACACCGGGCGGCGACACGGATCGCCGCGGCCACCTCGTCGGCGTCCAGGCAGTGGGCGACCAGGGCGGGCGTACGGTCGACGGCGGCGTTCCACAGGCGGGTGGCGGTGTCGAACCCGGGTTCGCCCGGCTCGTGGAGGCGGCCACCGAGCAGGGCACGCAGCCGCGCGGCGGCGGACGCGACATCGGGGGTGGCGGCGGAGCTCATGGCGTCTCCTCGACCGGGCCCGGCCGATGACGCCGGGTGCGCCCCGACCGCGATCCTCGGTGCGCGCGACCGTAGCACCGGCGGACGCCGCAACGCCGTCACCATCACGACACCTGTCGCTGGACCGACCGTCAGCTCTGGGCCTTGACCAGCGGAAACTCCAACGAGCCGGCCGGGCAGAGGAAGGTCAACACGTCCACCCGGTAGAGGCCGGCCTGCACCGCGGGGTCGGCCTCCAGCACGCTGCGCACGTCGTCGACGCTGCCGGTGCGGGCCAGCCCGAAGCCGATCGGCGGCTCCGGCGTACGGGCCGGGCCGTCCACCGAGCCCGCGACCAGGATGATTCCGCTGCGCTGCAACGCCTGCATGTGCTCGGTGTGCTCGGCCTGCAACCGCTGCACGGTCTCCGGGGGCAGGGCCCGTCCGGCCGCGCCGGCATAGATCACGATGCACTCGTACGTGTCGAGCGCGAAGTCGACCTGCGGCACTCCCGCCATGGTGCTCCCTCCGCCGTCGCGCCGGCACGCACCGGCCCGGCCGCCCGAGCCGGCGTCACCGGCACGCGCCCAGCGTCGCACGCCGACGACGGCGGTACCGGTCGCTCCGCGCAACTGCCCCCGGTCAGTCCACGGGTCGACGGTGCCACGGCCACGGTCGGTGGTGGCGTGGCCGGGCGGCAGTCCGCCGCCCCGCCTGCCGGAATCCCCGGCCGGCGGCGACCCGGCACGTCGGTCGGCGCGGGTGCCGACACCGACTACGGTGGACGGTCCGGGTGTCGGTGGTGGGAGGTCGGGATGCGCGACGACGAGCCAGTGTCGAGCCCACTGTCGTACGCCGAGGTGACCGACGAGGCGTACGCCACGCAGGCCGCGGCGGGCTTCCGGCCGCAGGAATTCGAGTTCGCGGTGGTGCTCAGTGGGCGGTGCCCCCGGTGCGGCCACCCGAGCACCACGACGCTCGTCGACGAGGTGTACCGCAAGGACGCCGGGGCCCCGGATCCCGGTTACCGGACGCTGCTGTGCGAGTGCGAGGCCGAGCACCCGGGGCGTCCCGCCGGGATGCGCGGCTGTGGGGCGTACTGGACGCTGTGGCTGGAGGTCGAGGCGTGATCCGGCTTCGCCCGGGGCCGCCCGCGACCGTCGCCGACCTGCACCGCGCGCAGCAGCTGGCCGGCCTGCTGCGCGGCGAGCTGGAGCGCGTCCGCGCGGCGGCGGTGGCCTGGCGCAACGGACTGGGTGGCCTGCTGGTGGCGCTGGTCGGGTTCAGCCTGATCCGGGGTCGCACCGACGTGACCACGCTCGCGGCGGGCTGGGGCGCGCTGGTCGGGGTCCTGCTGCTCGCCGCGCTGGCCGCGGGCGTGGCCGGGGCGCTCGCGCTGCTCCGCGCGGCGCACGGCCGGTTGAGGGTGACCCCGGTGGCGGCTCTGCCGCCGGCCCCGCTCGGCGACCACCTGGAGGCCCTGGCGGCGGTCCGGTCCCTGCGGACCGGAGTGGGGCTGGTGCTGCTCTGCACCGCGTTGCTTGTCGCGGCCGTCGGCGTGACCTGGTACGCCCCCGCCCGCCCCGCCTCCCCGGCCGTCAGCTCCCCGGCCAACAGCTCCCCGGCGTCGACTCGCTAGCGCGCGGTGTGCCCAGCGCCCCGGGCCTGGCGGTCCGGCGGCGGATGGGTCGGCGGGCAGCGCTTCGGCGGTCAGCGGCACGGCATCCGCAGTCGCCACCCTGCCCGCGCGTCGCCCCGAGCCCGCTCGCCGAGCGCGGCGTGCGCCTGCGCGGACGCGTCGAGCAGGTCGGGCGGCCGTCAGGGGCCGAGGTGGGCGTAGCCGGCCCAGGTGTCCGGGTGATCCGGCAGGTCCTCGCGGAGGTGGCGGACCGCCGCGTGCAGGGCCACGGCCGCGCGGTCCGGCGCGATCCCTCCGGGCACTGACAATCCGTCGTAGAGGTCCTTGCAGAGCCGCACGGTCAGCGTGTCCGAGATGGACCACAGCGCGCCGATGACGTGCCGGAAGCCGACCAGTTGAAAGGCCGTACCGAGCGTGAGCGCCTCGTCGGGCAGGGCCGCCCCGCCGCGTACCGTCTCGCAGGCCGAGAGCACCGCCAGCGCCGCCGGGTTGCCGGCCGGCCGCCACAGGTCCCGGACGTGCAGCGCGCCGCCGGCCAGCTCCAGACGACCCCAGGCCGGGGCGCGCAGGTCCTGCGTGCCGTGACAGGACAGGTGGGCGACCGGCTGGTCGGGCAGGGCGGCGAGCACGGCCGCCGGGGTGGCCACCGAGCCGAGCAGTGAGCGGACCTGCGGCACGTGCTGACGGACGATCTTCTCCTCCCGCGCGACGCCGGACAGGTCGGCGAGGCCGGGCGTCTGGGGCATACCGACGAACACCGCCGAGTCGACCGGTTCGGGCCGGGCCGGGACGCCCCGGCGCGCGTGCGCCAGCGCCCGCAGCGACGCCGTGTACGACGGGACCACCCGGTCCAGCACCCCGTCGCCACCCTCGATCGGACCGGCCGCGTGCAGCGGCAGCAGGGTGAGCACCCCGGTGGGACACCACCACAACCGAGGCCACTCCCCCACCGACCCGCCCACGCCGGACCACGGCACGGCGGGCGGTTCGGCGTCCGCCGACGGCGGGGTGGACGGTTCGGCGTCCGCCGACGGCACGGCGGACGGTTCGGCGTCCGCCGACGGCACGGCGGACGGTTCGGCGTCCGCCGACGGCGGGGTGGGGAGAGGCCGGTCGAGTACGGGTGCGGCGACGACCCGCCACAGCCAGTCCAGTGTCTGGGCGACCTCGGCGCGGGCCGCCGATCGACGACGCTGCACCTGCGGCTGCGGGACGTCCGGCGCCGCCGGCCCGGTGAGCAGCGCGATCGCGGCCAGGAAGCTCGCCGTCCGGACGACCAGCTCGTCCAGGGTCAACTCCGGCAGCGGCACCACGCTGACCCGGCCCTCGGCGACGACCAGCGCGTCGCAGCGCCGGGCAGCCACGTTGACCAGCACCACCGGACCGTCGGCGGCGGCCCGGGCCAGCTCGTCGAAGGGCGGTGGACGGAGGAAGTCGGCGAAGCCGGGCCGGTCGCGGATCTCGGTCAGCAGCTGGCGACGGCGGGTGGCGAGGTCGTACCGCTGCTCCGGGGTCGGTCCGGCGGTCGCTGTCAGCCCCGCCGCCGATGCTGCCCCGGCCGGCGCGGGGAAGTCGTCGAGGGCGTCCTGGAGTTCGGCGAGGCGGGCGGCCAGCCGGGGGGCCTGCGCGCGCAGCGCGGCCAGGTCGGCGCCCGCGTCGTGGGCGCGGGTGAGCAGGACCCCGCGGCCGTACTCCAGCAGCTCGACCGCGCGCTCCGGGTTGTCGAGGGCGACGGCGACCGCCGCGGCGTCGCTGGCCAGCCCGGGGAAACGCCCGAGCAGGCGGGTCTGGTCGTCGGGGTCCATGCCGTGCCAGGCCACCAGATCGATCAGCTCGATCGCGGTGGCGTACCCGTCGAGCGCGGCCGGAAGGTCGCCGGCCTGGGCGACGTGCGCCGCGTACCTGCTGGCGGCCACCGCCCGCAACAGCGACGGGGCGGACTCGACGTCGGCGGCGGCGCGCAGCGCGGCCGCCGACTCGGCGAGCGCGGCGGAGCCGCCCACACCGGCGGTCGCCGTCGCGGCGGAGCCGGGATCGGAGGTGGCGGCATCGGCCACCGCCTCCAGGGCGGTGGCGAGATTGCTCAGACACATGGTGCGGGCCGGATGCTCGGGGGTCAGCTCGTCGACCGCTGCCCGGTACGCGGCCAGCATCGCGGTGGCGTCGGCGTGACCGGCGCGGTAGCGCAGCAGCAGGGCGTTGGCGAGGTTGGTGAGGATCCGGTAGCGGTCCGCGCCGAGCGACTGTCGCTCGCTCAGTCGCCGGAGCAGTCGAATCGCCGTGTCGAGCGCCGGCAGGTCGCCGTGCAGGCGGTGCCGCAGCAGGTGGGCCAGCGCGTGGGTGCCGAGCGTCTGGGCGTACTCGCTGGGGGTGGCCTCCTGTTCGGCCAGCTGGGCGGCCTCGCGCAGGGCGGCCACCGCGGCGTCGGAGTCCCGGGCGACGCCGGCCGCGACCTGGTCGGCCGGCTCGCCACCGGCGGGCAGCGCGCCGTCGAGGAAGAGTTCGACCCGGCGGTTCAGGGCGGCCCCGTAGTTGGTCAGCGCCGGCAACCGGTCCGGGTGCCCGGGTAGCGTCGTGTCGATCACCTGCGCCAGCACCTGGATCGCCTCGGTCAGGGTCGCCAGGTCCTGGGTCGAGGCGAACAGCGCCTGCAGCACCAGGCCCAGGTTCGAGCGGTACCGGGGCAGAGACGCGGCGTCCGGCCCGGCGGCGGCCACGGCCGAGCGCAGCGCGACCGCGGCCGGCTCCAGCAGCGCCGGCTCTCCGGCCAGGTCGGAGAGTTCGCGCAGGGTGTTGCCGAGGTTGTTGAGCACGTGGTGACGCAGCGGGTCGGTACGGGGAAGCAGGCGTTCCGCCTCGGTCAGCGCGTCCCGTGCGGCGCGCAGCGCGCTCACCCCGCCGAGGTCGGCGTGGCCGAGCGCGAGCGCGTAGCCGAGGTCGGCGAGCCGACGCGCTCGTTGGCCGGGGTCCCGGGCGGCGGCCACGCCGGCGCGCAGCACCCGTACCGCCTCGGTGACGTCGTCGGCCCGCCGCCGCAACTCGTACCGTGTCGCCAGCAGACCGGCCGTGGCGTGGCGCAGCTCCTCGCGATCCGTCCCGCCGGGTGTCGCTCCGGAACCGGCGGCGGCCCGGTACGCGTCGATCGCCGCGTCGAGGTCGACCGGATCGGCGGCGGCCTGGTGCCGGTCCGCGAGCAGGGTGGCGAGCCCGACCTGCGCGGTGCCGGCCAGCTCCGGGTCGAGCCCGCCGAACCCGGTCAGCGCCGACCGGTACGCCTCGATCGCGGAGTCCCGGTCGGCGGGCGTCCGGTCGCGCAGGAACCGCTCGGCGAGCGCCGCGCCGTGCAGCGCGGCGACCCGGGGATCGGCACTGCCCCGAGCCGCGGCGAAGGCGTCGATCGCCTCGTCGAGGTCACCCGGGCGCCGGTGCAGCCGCCACCGGTCGCGCAGCCGCTGGCCGAGGTTCATCCGCGCCATCGTGCGCACCGGCGTGCCCGTCGCGGCGGCCCGGACCGCGTCGCGCAGCACCGTGATCGACTCGTCCAGCGCAGCCGGGTCGCGGTCGACCTCGTACGTGTCGCCCAGGACGTTGCCGAGGTTGAACAGCCGCACGGGACGTTCCGGGTCCCCGAGGCCGGTGGCCTCCAGGCTCTCCCGGTGCGCCGTCACGGCCGCCGGGAGGGCCCTTCGTCGGCCGAGGTGCTGGAACTGGTCACGGTGGACCCTGCCGAGGGCGGACAGGTAGTGCAGCCGCTCCGGCGCACCGGCCGGCGTACCGTCGAGGGCCTGGCGCAGCAGCGATTCGGCCCGGTCGGCCGCTCGGTAGTCGCGGCTGGTCTCCGCGGCGGCCATCAGCATGACGGCCTCGACGTAGCGGGCGCCGGCGGCGTCGGCACCCGACCCGGCCGACCGCGGGCCGGACCGGGTCGGCGGCGCGTCGGCGTGTGGGCCGCCGCCGCTTGGCGGTCGGTGCGCGTGCAGCAGGGCCAGCATTGCCGGCGACACCCGCTGCGGGGCGAAGCGCAGCAGGAACTGGGTGAGCCCGAGCGCCTGGCCGAGGTCGTCGGCGTCCTCGCCCGGGGGCAGCAGTTGGTATCGGTACCAGTGCAGGCAGGCCAGGAGGAACACACCCTCGGCGACCCGCTCGGGCAGCGGCCCGTCCGTGGGCGTCGCGGTCACCAGGTCGACGACGGCCTCGGCGTCGCGGATCGCGCCGGAGTCGAGGACCGCCCGGTGGTCGCGGGTGGTGTCGAAGCGGTCCAGCCGCTCCCGCAGCCGACCGACCGGGTCGGGTCTGAACCGTCGCCACATCGCGCCTCCCCCGGCCGGCCGCACCGACTCGGATCAGGCGTAGCAGACCGGACAGGACGGGCGCTAGCGGCAGGACGACAGTGATCGCATGCTGCCGTGTCGGCGCACACAATCGGGCGAGCGGCGGCATGATGGCCGGCTCCCGGGGGATGATCACGAGGTGGTGGGTTGTCTGTCTTGCCTGCCGCGACGAAGACGATTGGGGATGCGCGTATGGCCACCGACATCAGCAAGCAGCCCGCGAAGGCGTCCGGTACGTACCGGATCGGGGGCGACGTCACGGTCAACCGGCTCGGTTACGGGGCGATGCAGATCACCGGGCCGGGTGTGTGGGGTGATCCGAAGGACCCGGCCGAGGCGCTGCGGGTGCTGCGCCGGGCGGTCGAGCTGGGCGTGACGTTCATCGACACCGCCGACTCGTACGGCCCGTTCGTGTCCGAGCTGCTGATCCGCGAGGCTCTGCACCCGTACGCCGACGACCTGGTCATCGCGACAAAGGCCGGGCTGACCCGCTCCGGCCCGGGCGACTGGCGTCCGGTGGGCCGGCCGGAGTACCTGCGTCAGCAGTGTGAGCTGAGCCTGCGTCACCTGGGTCTGGACAGCATCCCGCTCTACCAGCTGCACCGGATCGACCCGCAGGTGCCGCTGGCCGACCAGTTGGGTGAGCTGGCCCTGTTGCAGCAGGAGGGCAAGATCCGCCACATCGGGCTGTCCGAGGTGAGCGTCGAGCAGATCGAGCAGGCCCGCGCGATCACCACGATCGCCTCGGTGCAGAACCTCTACAACCTCGCCAACCGCAGCGCCGAGGACGTCCTGGAGTACTGCGAGCGCAACGACCTCGCGTTCATCCCGTGGTTCCCGATCGCCACCGGCGAGCTGGCCCGGCCGGGCGGCCCGCTGGACGCGATCTCCACCGAGCACGGCGCGACGCCCGCGCAGCTCGCGCTGGCCTGGCTGCTGCGCCGCTCGCCGGTGATGCTGCCGATCCCCGGCACGTCCTCGGTGGCGCACCTGGAGGAGAACGTGGCCGCGGCCGACGTGCGGCTCACCGACGACGAGTTCGAGGCGCTGACCAAGGCGAGCTGAGCGAGGCGAGTTGAGCGAGGCGAGTTGAGCGAGGCCGTGCGGGTGGTCCCGGCCGGGACCACCCGCACGGCTCTCAGAGCGCGAGGCAGTTGGGTCGCACCGGGCCGTCGGTCAGGGCGCCGCGCACGATGGTGTACGCGGTCCCGTCGAGCACCAGGCCGAGGTGCCCGACCACCCGCAGCGGGCAGTACGCCTGGATGAGGACGTTCGTCGCCCCGTCGTTGACGGCGGCGTTGCCGGTCGGACGGACCAGCTCGTCCTGCAGTGTGCGGACGGTGGTGTAGCGCACCGATCCCGGGGTGTCGTCCCCGGCGTTCAGGTCGGCGAGAAATGCGGAGCCGATGGTCATCTGTTGGCAGGCCACGATGCCGGCGCAGCTGCCGAGGCCGAGAAACGCCACGATGTTGGCGACGTAGGTGCCGTACTGGGGTGTGCCCAGACTGACGTACCGGCCGACGCTGGCGGTGCCGCCCAGGCTCTTGAGGTAGTAGCGGCTGACCAGGCCGCCCTCGGAGTGGGCGACGAGGTCGACGGTCGCCGCGCCGGTGCTGGCGCGCACCTGCTCCACGTAGCCGGCGAACGCGCGAGCCGAGGCGGGGATGTCACCGAGGCCCAGCCCGGGCAGCTGGTAGATGAAGGTGCGGTAGCCGTCGGCGCGCAGCCGGGCGGCGATGGGCTCGTACGCCACGGCGACGCCGCTGAGCCCGCCGACCACGATGACCGGGTTGGCCGCGGCAGCGGCAGCGAAGGCGGCGGTGGAAGCCGGGGCGGTGGAAGCCGGGGCGGTGGCAGCTGGGGCGGTGGCAGCTGGGGCGGTAGCAGCCGGGGCGGTGGGGGTGGCAGCGGTCGCGGCGCCGGCGGACGCCAGCAGCGCGGCGGTGGCCAGGGACACGACGAGGACGGTCTTTCGGAGCAGCATGGCTGCACCTCCGGGGGGAGGCACCCGGCGAACCGGGCAGGTGGGTGGGGGTGTCCGGTCGACCGTGCGACGATGATGCACGTCACAATTCAGAAACGTCAATGACTTGTTACGCGCCGGTAACCCGTTGTTCCACCGACGGCGCAAACCGGCAATTCGGTGCCGCTCCACAGCGGACACCCGCCGCTGTGCGCGTACCCCGCCCCGCGCGAGGGTCGCCGCCCGCGACCAGGCACACCGGGACCGGTGGCAGGCGCACGCCGAGTCGGTGGCCGAGGCCGCGCAGCGCCATCAGGACCAGCAGTCCGGCGCGGCCGAACGCGACGCGGCCGAACGCCGCCGGACCGAGCTCTACACCCGGGCCGTCGAGCTGCTCGGCAACGACAGCGCGGGCCGGTGGCCGGCGGGCATGGTGGTCAAACGGCTCGACGACGAGTGGCCGCTGCTCGTCGACCGCTGACGCGCGCTGAGCGCACGGTCGCGCTGACGCGGTCTCAGCGCACGGTCGCGCTGACGCGGTCTCAGCGGACGGTCGCGCTGACGCGGTCTCAGCGGACGGTCGCGCTGACGGGTCCTCAGCGGACGGTCGCGCGCAACCCGTCCAGGGCCACGCCGAGCACCCGGTCACGCTGCTCGGGTGCGGGGAACTGGGCCATCGTGAGACCGCTGATCAGGCGCACCACATCGTCGAAACCGACGTCGTCGCGCACCACGCCGGCGGCCTGGGCGCGGCGCATCAACGGCTCGCCGGCGGCGTAGATCTCCGTCCGGCAGCTGGCGAAGATCTCCGAGTCGTGCAGCAACTGCTCGGCGAGCGCGCGCTTCGTGGCGACGTACGCGACGAAGCGGTGCAGCCACGCGACCAGGGCGTCCCACGGAGGCAGCTCGGCCAGGTCGGCGGCGGAGCTGCTCAGCGCACGGACCTCCTCGACGTAGACGGCCTCGAACAGGTGCCGGCGGGTCGGGAAGTTGCGGTAGAGGGTGCCGATGCCCACCCCCGCCCGGCGGGCCACGTCCTCCAGGGAGGCGGCCGCGCCGTTCTCGGCGAACGCCTCGCGCGCCGCGGTGACCAGGGCGTCGTAGTTGCGCCGCGCGTCGGCCCGCTTGGGCCGCTGCGCGAAGACCTCGGGCATCTGCCCCGCGCTGGTCATGACGTGCGTCACCTCACCTTGGTTGCATCCGGAGGCACCCCTCCGCTAGCTTAGTGGAGGCACCCCTCCGGAAATGCCGGAGGGCAGCCTCCGCTTAGCTTACCCCGGGACCCGCCCGATCCGCCTGGCCACCCGATCGCCCGGACCCGACAGACCTGCCCGCCTCCGACGACGGGCGACAAACCTCCTTCCGTACCGCATCAGGAGTTTTCTCTCGTGTCAGTGACATCCCGACGCAGCTCGCGTCGGCTCACCTTCACCGTGCTCGCGGCCGGCGCCGGATTCTTCGCGATGCTCCAGTCGTTGATCACCCCGGTGCTGCCGACCATCCAGCAGGACCTGCACACCTCGCAGAACACCGTGACCTGGGTCCTGACCGCCTACCTGCTCTCCGCGTCGATCTTCACGCCGATCCTCGGACGGGTCGGCGACATGGTCGGCAAGGAGCGGATGCTTGTCGTCTCGCTCGCCGCCCTCGCCCTCGGCTGCCTGGTGGCCGCCATCGCGCCGAACATCGGCGTCCTCATCGTCGCCCGGGTCGTGCAGGGCATCGGCGGCGCGGTCTTCCCGCTGTCGTTCGGCATCATCCGCGACGAGTTCCCCGCCGCGCGGGTCGGAAGCGCCGTCGCCTCCATCTCGGCGATCGTCGCTGCGGGCGGTGGCCTCGGCGTCGTGCTCGCCGGCCCGATCGTGGCCGCGCTGGACTACCACTGGCTGTTCTGGATCCCGATGGTCGTGGTCGGGCTGACCGCCGTCGCCGCGCACCTGTTCGTGCCCGAGTCGCCGGTGCGAACCCCCGGTCGGATCGACTGGCGTGCCACCCTGCTGCTCTCCGGCTGGCTGATCGCGCTGCTCCTGCCGATCAGCCAGGGCGCGGCCTGGGGCTGGACCTCCACCCGGGTGCTCGGCCTGCTGGTGCTCGCCGTGGTGCTGCTCATCGGCTGGCTCGTCGCCGAGGTGCGCTCGACCAACCCGCTGATCGACATGCGGATGATGCGCCTGCCCGGCGTCTGGACCACCAACCTGGTCGCCCTGCTCTACGGCGCGTCGATGTTCTCCGTGTACGCGTTCCTTCCCCAGTTCGTGCAGACCCCGACCGCCGCCGGCTACGGCTTCGGCGCCAGCATCAGCCAGGCTGGCCTGCTCATGCTGCCGATGCTCGTCGCGATGTTCGTCGCCGGTCTCGTCGCCGGCCGGCTCCAGGCCGTGTTCAGCGCCAAGGCACAGCTCGCCACCGGCGCCGCGTTCAACGTGGCCGCCTCCGCGATGCTGGCCGCCGCGCACGACACCCGCTGGGAGGTCGCCATCGCCGGTGGGCTGGTCGGTCTCGGCATCGGCCTGGCGTTCGCGTCGATGGCCAACCTGATCGTCGGCAGCGTGCCCGCCAGCCAGACCGGCGTGGCGACCGGCATGAACGCCAACATCCGTACCATCGGCGGCGCGATCGGCGCGGCCATGGTCAGCGGCGTGATCACCGCCCACCCGCAGGCCAACGGCCTGCCCCGGGAGGCCGGTTTCACGACGGGGTTTCTCGTCCTCACCGCGATCGCCCTCGCCGCCGCGCTCGCGGCCCTGGCCGTCCCGTCCGCCCGGCGGGCGTCGGCCGGTCGCCGGCCGTCCACCGCGACGATCGTCGAGTCCGAGCTAGCCGGCGAGTTCGCCACCATGCCCGCGACCCGCTGAGGTTCGCTGGCAAGTCGGAGCCCGGGCGGTTCGCCGCCCGGGCTCCGGCCTGCTCGGGAGTACGCTGGCCGCTCCCCCATCCACCGTTCGTCGTCTTCAGGATGCGCCCATGTCCGAATTGCTGACCGCCGACCGCATCGAAGAGATCGGCGCCCTGGGCGTCAAGAGCCCGGACCCGGCCGCGCTGGTCGCCGAGCTGGTGAGCGCCGTCGACGAGGGACGCCTCGCCGACCCCGACGACATCGGGTACGCGCTGCTCGTCGCCGCCGACATCCTGGAGCAGGCCGGTGACCTGGCCGATGCCCTCGCCCTGGCCACCCGCGCCATCGCCGAACAGCCCGACGAGGACGCGTACGCCCGAGCGGTGCGCGGCGGTCTGCTGCTGCGCCTCGGCCGCTCGGACGAGGGCATGGCCGAGCTGACCGAGCTGCGTCCGCTGCTGGAGACCAACCCCAACGCGACCTACCTGGTCGACGAGCTGGCCGAATCCGGCCACACCGACCTGGCGCTGGAATGGCTGACCGGGGCGCTCGACACGATCCTGGAACGCACCCGGACCCAGCAGCACGAGTCCGAGGACGCGCAGGACGAGGCCGCGGCCATGATCTGCGGGCTGGCCCAGCGGCGGCACCACCTGCGCGAGGAGGTGGGCCTCCCGCACGACGAGTACGACAACCTCGCCGACCGGCTGCGCGCCGCGAGCACCCACGCCCTCGACGCTCTCGACGATGGCCCTGCGACGCTGCTGTACTGGCCGGAGGCCGAGTTCAACGCGTTGCTGATTCGCTGGCCCGCGCTTGTCGACAGCTACCCGAAGACGTGGGACGAGCACCGTACCCAGATCGAACGCGCGCTCGCCGACGCCGCCGGGCTGGGCGGCGCGGACCTGGGCGTGGTCGCCGGCGCCGTCGAGGGCCTGGCGGCGTTCGCCGGCAACGACCCCATCGACGAGGAAACCCTTGACGAGTACGCCGACAGCCTCGACGAGGTGGGTCTGACGTCCTGGCCGCCCGGCCGCAACGACGCCTGCTGGTGCGGGTCGGGCGCGAAGTACAAGAAATGCTGCCTGCCGCGCTCGCGAAGCTGATTCTTCCGTCGCTTTCCACCGCCTGCGACCATCGACCTGTCTGTCCGGGTCGACGGGGGTCGGAGTTCGCGTATGTGGGGTGTGGACGACGTCGTCGGCGCGTGGCTCGCGGGCAGGCCCACGGAGAACCTGGAACTCATCGGCCTGACCATGGTCTTCTGGGGACGCCTCGGCAAGTCGCTGCTCTACCTCGCCGGCCTCACCGTCGTCCTGGACCTGGCCGACCCCGACAATCTGCGAGCGCGGGGCCGGCAGACCATTGAGCGCGCACACAGGCTGTTGGGCCGGATGCGGCACAAGCGCCAGGTCGGTCGACTCGTAGGGATTCAGGAGGACGTTATCGTCGGCATCGTGCGGGTGGCCCACCGGTACGGGCGTTCTCTGGTCACCCAGCCTCCGGTGGCCGTTCCACCGGGGCTTCGGCTCGAACTCGGCCGTTACCGCGACTTTCACAGCGCGGTGATCGGGGCTCTGCCCACGAAGCACACCTGCCCGCACCAGCATGGTCTCTCCGTCTGCACGCAGCAGTTCGAGTATGCCGTGCGTCAGATCAACAATCTCATCGCCGAGCAACTGCCCGCCGAGGAGAGAGACCTGATCCGAGACGTGGAAGCATCCCGGAGGAGCATCTCCCCCCTGCTCATTTTTCTCGCCGCGGCGATCGGCGGCATCGGTGCTCTGAGCAGCATCAGCCGGGGCCGGGAGGGACAGTGGGTATTCGTGGGCCTCCTGGTGGTGAGCCTGCTCGCCTTCGTCGTCGCCGTCCTCCCCGGAATGCAGCTCCTGACCGCGGCGGCGGGCTACCGCGTCTGGGGCGCTCTGCTGTCCGGCTACGGAAGACTGCTCGACCAGACCCGACCACTGAGACTTCTCCGATGGGTGGCGGCCGTGCTCTTCGTCATCGGTGGCCTGTTCGACCTGCTGGCCTCGTGACGACTGCTTTGCCAGATCCTCGAAGTGGGCGGTGATGACGCACCGGTGGGAGCGGATGTGGCCGGCCCACGCGGGGCCCGCAACGCCGCTAGGCTCCAGTCGGAGGTGGCCCATGACCGAGACGGAGCGCCACGAGACGGTTGAGGACAGCCCGGTCGGATGGGTGGCCAAGCACATTCGGCGGTACGTGGAGACCGACGGCGCCGACGGCGGCACCTTCCAGGGCTACCCCGCGCTGCTGCTCACCACGCGGGGACGCCGCTCGGGCACACTCCGCCGCACCGCGTTGATCTATGGCCGCGACGGGGACGACCACCTGGTGGTGGCGTCCAACGGCGGTGCTGCCACGCACCCCGCCTGGTACCTGAACCTGAGCGCCGACCCGACGGTCGAGGTCCAGGTCGGCGCGGAACGGTTCGCGGGTCGCGCCCGGACGGCGACCGCCGAGGAGCGGGCCCGGCTGTGGCCGGTGATGACGAAGGTCTTCCCGACGTACGCCCGCTACCAGAAGGACACCGACCGGGAGATCCCGGTCATCGTCATCGAGCGGACGTCCCCGGAAGACTCTGCGATCGATTGATGCCCGTGAGCGCTGGCGAGGGCTACGGTGACCGCAGCCAAGCACCTACTCCGATAGGAGAGCCGCCGTGCGCCGCCTCACCACCACCATCGCGCTGCTCGGATTGTTCCTGTTCGCCCTGTTGACGCCGTCGCCGGCGAGCGCGGCGAGCACCGTCGAGGTCACGTCCGCGACCCTGGTCGCGAAAGGCGTCGCCGTGGACCTCACCCTCACCGTGACCTGCGACGCTGGCCTCTCCGGCGGCGCGGAACTGATCCTGCGCCAGCGCTCGGGCAACCGGGTGGCCTACGGATCGGGCTGGGCGCCCGTCAGCTGCACCGGCCAACCGCAGGCAGTGACCGGACGGGTGTACGCCGAAGGCGGCGGCTTCGCCTTCAACCGGGGCGTGGCGCTGGCCAGTGGATCCTCCGAGTTGTGCGAGCAGGAATACTGCGACTTCCTGCAGTTCAGCGACACGGTCAGTGTTACCCGTTGAGCATTACCCGCATGCGCGCGGCCAAGGATGGCCGACGGCTCACCCGCTCTTGCCGTATGCCTCGTCAACAAACTCGCTTCGGCATCAGGACAGCCATCACCCCGGCGACCAGACCGGGCCAGCCCTTGTGACGGCGCGTTTGGCAGCCACGATCAGCACCTCCGGCGCGACGACAACCGACACCTATGACGTTCCTTCAAGCAGGCCGCGAGATAGCGCATCCGCCCGCACGTCGAACAGCGGGATCAACTTGTTCGCTCGACGAACCTTCCACGCGCTCCATCCGTTGATGGCCGCTTTACCGGTGACCGTCGCGCCGGCCGGCGAGGGCGACTCGAAGAGCTCCCCGCTGTCCAACTCGATCTGGCCAGTCGCGCTGATGCGCGCCTTATAATCGGCCCGCTTATAGGTCAGGACCATCTCCTCGCCTGCGGTGAGAGCGCCAACGGCCACCAGCCGAGCCACCGTGATGCCACCAAAGTAGGCGCGAGTCCGTCTGGCCACGGCGGTCGGGACGCGTTGGCTGGGAACCGAGACAGTGACGTCGGGTTTCTCGGACGAGGTGGAGATGCCAACAGGCGGCAGGATGTAGCCGAGCCGCTTCGGGTCCCAGATGATCTCGCACAGTCGCTCGTATAGATGCTGCCGCATGTCGATGGCCGACACGTCGAAGCGGGAAACTGGATGGAAGAGTTTCTCCAGCTGGTATTTCTTGACGACACCCTCGGTAAATGGCCTGTTGCGCTCTCGGGTCATCTTGTGGAGTGAAGCGGCCAAATGGTTCTGACCGCGGTACCACTCCACCTTCTGCTCGTAGGGCGCAGCCTGGTAGCTGGCGTTGTGAGACTTTCGCAGCAATAGCAGCGCCCCGAGGCGGTTCCGCTGGACCCGGAACGCGGACTCGGTTTTAACCTCAGGCTGGTGCCGCTCGAACTTGTTGGCCCAGATGTGTTCGATCTCGAACGGCTCATCCGAGTCGACGTAGCGAACCATCTCATTGGGCCGACCACATCCTACTTCCACGAAGGCGGTAAGCCGGGCAAGTACATACCTGACCTGCGCCCGATTGTCCGGCCGAAGTCCATAGCGCTTGACTCCAGTGAAGTCAACATCCAGCTGAGCTATCCGCTGCCCGAGGGATTTGGATATTCGATCAATGTCACCACAGGTGCGTAGATCCAAAATTACCGGCATGACCTCGTCGCTCAAATCCTGAGGCTTACTGATGCGGTTATTCACCGCAAGCCGGACAAACACCAGGTCGAGATATGAGGCGACCAGGAACGCTTTCTCCCGGAATTGAGCGTCAGTATCGTCGGGATCGATCGCAGCCAGCAAGAACGGCATCTGGTCGATCTCGTTACTAGCATTGTAGAAAACGGGCTCCAGTCCTGGCTCCAAGACCTTTGTCGCCGCATTCAGCGCCGCATAACGCCGCGAAAGCTGCACCAAGTCGTGCTCGATGAAACGGGCGAAGTCCGGCGCATGCCTCAGATTCATACGGCGTGCCGCGTTTTCCTGCACCCACCCGTGAAAAGAGACGGCGATGTCTGCAACCTCATCGGCACTCTGGGCGTATCTACCAGTGAGGAGAGCTTGGATGAACTTCGCCGCCGCCTGTGGGGCGCGGTTGTCAATTCTCGTCAGGACTCTTGTCCAGGCATCACCGAGGCGAGGAAGATTGTCGCGATTGCGAGCGTTCCGCAGGAGGAAGCTCTTCAGCAGGTCAGCCGGGCCGAGCTGCACCCCTCGATCATTCATCGTCTCGAAGATTTCCCAACCCTGCCGGCGCTCAACAGCGTTGATCCCGACCAGGCACACGCGATTCAGCAACCAGTGGATGAAGAGAGGGAGAGCCTCGTCCCGGATCGACTCCGGTAGGAGATCGTTGAGTTCCTGACTACGCTCGTACAGGTTGACGACCGACGGGCTCGCCCCTGGCTGAACCTCGAACGGCTTGTCCTCGAAGATCGCCTCCAACACCGGCACTCGCTCATCGGACCGAATCGCATACGCGCGTTCCCCGTAAGATGTCCCGGCGATCAAGGGCTCTAGAGCGGCGATGTCGTTGTCATACTCGCTCCGGCCGGCCTCGATCGCTAGCCGCCGTAGATGCAAGAGCAACAGATGCAGCGTAGTAATCCGTTGCTGACCATCGACAAGCGCGGCGAGATCGTCATCCCGGTAATAAACGAACGGCCCAAGGAAGTACGGCCGGTAGTGGCGGACCTCGCGCCGGTGGTGACCGGGCATCCAGTCCTCCGCGAAGTGGCGGGTCAGATCGTCAATGAGCGCCTTGACGTCCTTGCGACCCCAACTGTACTCACGCTGGTACGGGTCGAGCCGGAACTGAAATTGACCGAAGAGCTGTTGAATCGTGAAGCCGTCACCTCGGATCGGCGCCTCGGGCACTCCACCACCTCCACCAAGTCAGGCCGCTACAGTGTGGACAGTCAGTTGTCGTTCGGGTTCGTGCGGGAGGCACTGAGCGCATCGGCTATCGCCGCAAACTCACGCAGCGCCGCCTCCAGGTCCTCGACGATCTCCTGCGCGATGACTTCTGGCGGCAGCAGAGCATCGGCGTCCTCCAGGGACGCGTCCTTAAGCCAGGTGATGTCGAGGTTCACCTTGTCGCGGGCGATCAACTCCTCGTAGGAGAAGGCCCGGAACCGCTCGGTCTCGACCCGCTCGACGCGATCCTTGCCGGGCAGGTAGCAGTCGACGAAATCCTCGAGATGTTCACGACGCAGCGGGTTCTGCTTCAGCGTGAAGTGCTGGTTGGTGCGGAAGTCGTACACCCAGAGCTTTTGGGTCCACGGGTCTTCGCGGGCGCGCTTGCGCTCGAAGAAGAGCACGTTGGCCTTCACCCCGCCGGCGTAGAAGATGCCGGTGGGCAGGCGCAGCATCGTGTGCAGGTCGTACTGCTTGAGCAGCCTGCGACGGATGGTCTCTCCCGCACCACCCTCGAACAGCACGTTGTCCGGCAGGACGACCGCGGCCCGACCGTCGATCTCCAGCAAAGAGGCGATGTGCTGGACGAAGTTGAGCTGCTTGTTCGCGGTGGTGGCCCAGAAGTCGTTCCGCTCGATCTCCCTCTCCTCGCGGGTGGAGCGGCCATCCTCGCCGACCATCCGGATCGACGAGCTGCGGCCGAACGGCGGGTTCGCGAGGACCAGGCTGTAGCGGCGGTCGGGCTCCTTTCCGAGCGCGTCCCTGATCGCGATCAGGGAGTCACCGCTGGGGGTACCGATGCCGTGCAGCAGCATGTTCATTGCCGCCAGGCGGGCGGTGCCGTCGACCAACTCGGTGCCGGTGATCGCGCCGTTAGCGAGTCGCCGCCGCTGGTCCGGGGTCAAGTCACTGCCGTGGTGCCGTTGGATGAAGTCGAACGCGGCGAGCAGGAAGCCGCCGGTCCCGCAGGCCGGATCGGTGATGGTGTCGTCGGGCGTGGGCTGCATGCAGTCGACCATGGCGGCGGTCAGCGCACGCGGGGTGAAGTACTGCCCCGCACCCGACTTTGCATCCTCGGCGCCCTTGGCCAGCAACTCCTCGTAGGCGTCACCCTTGACGTCGACCCCCGCCTGCGACCACTGCTCCTTGTCGATCAGGTCGACGATCAGCCGCTTGAGCTTCGCCGGATCCTGGATCTTGTTCTGCGCTTTTCGGAAGATCGTGCCGAGCGTGCCGCCCTCTCGGGCCAGGCCGGTGAGGATGTGCCGGTACTGCACCTCGAGGGCGTCCCCCTCGGCGTCGAGCAGCGTCTGCCAGCTCAACTCGTCGGGCACGATCTGCTCGGGGCGGATCTGCCGGTTGGCCCGTTCGTCAGCCATCTTGAGGAAAAGCAGGAAGGTCAACTGCTCGACGTAGTCGATGGTCGAGACGCCGTCGTCGCGCAGCACGTCGCAGTAGTTCCACAGCTTTTGCACCAGCCGGCGCGAATCCACAGTGCTCACAGCGGCAGCGCCCCCTGCTCGTAGACGTCGCCGATCACCCTGGTTGGCGGAGCCGCCAGCTCTTTTTGGCTCCGCCGAGAGCGCCTGCTCTGCTTCGGCGGAGCGGCTACCCGTCCAGCCCGGATACGCGCCAACAACTCGAATGCGGGCTCGTCAGTGGGGTCCTGCGGGACCAGCCGCCCCGAGAACGCCTCCAACAACAGTGACGCGCGCAGGGCGGACGCGTGGCGTTCAGCCTGGTCAACCGCTGCTGCAAGACGATCAACCCCCGCTAGCGCTACCTTTGCCTGATCGACCATCGACCTCTGCTCGACGAGCGGGGGGACCGGGAACTCGATCGCTTTGAAGCGACCAGCGGAAAGGTGCGCAATATTCGTAGTGATCCGAACCTCTTGTGAAAATCGGCCCGCGTGCATGTGACGACGGAAGACGAGCAACGCCCATTCCGGGTCGATGCCCTCCCCCACTCGAAAACGCAGCAGACTGTTGGTGAATGCGACCTCCGCAGGCGTTCCACGGTACATGGCTGGCCGGCCCAACAATTCAGGACTCTGACCCTCGTTAAGGAGGATGTCCCCGTCCCGAAGCTGGAACTTCTCGAATACCGGCGGGGGGAAGTCCATCTCCATCACGTCAGTGGTGTCGATCCGATCCTCGAAGACGTTCGCGACGCGGAGGTAGGGCCGCATGTTTGGCCCCCGGTGCCAGTCGGGATGCCGCTGTCGGCCGAGGTCCACCGATCCGGCTTCCCCCACCGAGCAACTCAGCCAGCCGTCGCGCCCCTGCATAGGCACCGATTCGATCAGGACTCTCTTCTTAAGCTGTCTGAGTCGACGGCTCGCCGTTCGCGCCAACGCCGCAGCCACCTCCAGACGCGAGAGGTGGCCGTCGAGGGCGGCGACGATGCGGCGTTGTTCGGCGAGCGGCGGCAGTGGTAGTCGTACCGACTTCAGCTTTCCGGTGCTCAGGGTGTAGAGCCCACTTGTGGAGCCCGCGACTTCACGAAGGTGGCGCGCCACAAGAGGCGAGTTCCAGACCAGCTCGAGAAAGTCGTGCAGAAGCACAACTGTCGGACGGACACGGATCAAGTGATTCTGATGCACGCAATTATCGATGCTGCCGTCCCAGGTTGCCGCCCGACCAATCTGATCAGGGCTGCCGTTCCCCTCGACGACAAGCAGGTCCCCGCGCCGCAACTCGAACCGCTCTAGCTCACCATCGAACAACTCAACCTCGTGCACATCAGCAAGGTCGAGCTTGCCCCTATGTACATTGGCCACCCGTAGGAACGGGTACTTGTTCAGCACCGGACGCCGTTTAGCCTGCTTCTGAATTCCGCCTTGGATGTCTGCAACCTCGGCGAGATCGGCCCAGGCCCATCCCGCCGGTAAGTCGGTCACGCGGAGAGCTCCTGGTTCAGTTCATTGAGCAGCGGCTCAGCGCGCTTACCCAAGGCGCCAGCGAACCCGTCGATCCCGCCCCGCTCGCTGAACGGCGCGCCCTCCAGGTCATCCGGGGTGATCTCCACGCTGACCGCTATCACGTCCTTGATCCTCTCCAGCCACCACGTCTGATCGGCAGTGAACGTAGCGCCCGCCTGCTCCTGCCGGAGCAGCCACCCACGGAAGCGCTCCTCGACGAGGCTGCGGTACGGGCGCAGCTCCTGATCGAGCCCCAACTCATATCGGATGAGGCTGACAAGATCCGTCACTCCCCTACTGCCCGACGTCTCGGCGGTGCGGCCGAGCAGCACGTACGACTTCCACAGCGACTCGGGCGTCCACGCCTGCGGCGGCCGGGCGATCCGCGCGGCCAGTTCCTTGAGCTGGTCGTACCCGACTCTCCCCCGCCCCTCGTAGAAGACCTGCAACGCGGTGATCTCGTCGCGGTGCTGCTCCAGGTAGTCGTGCCAGCTCTTCACGGTGACCTGGGCGCGTTCCTCGGGCGGCACGCCGGCCGCCGAGATCAGCTTGTCGGCGTTCACCTCGTCGATGGTGATGTCATGCGCGCGGCGGATTTCCAGGATGCGCTCGCGCAGCGCCGGGTTCGCGGCAAGCGGGCGCAGCGCGTCGGCCAGCAGGTCGCGTACGGCGTCCGGCCCGGCTTCCTTGGCTGGATTGAGCTGCTCGGGGGCGACCGCGTCGACCAGGCCCCGCACGATGCCGGTGAGCGGCTGGTCGGCGAGGTCGGCCAGTTCCGCGCGCTCGTCGTCGGTCAACTGCTGCTCCAGCCTTGCCAGCCGGGCGGCCAGGGTGGCTACCTCGTCTGAGTCGGCGGTCAGGGTGCCGGCTTTCTTGAGCAGGTCGCGCAGGGAGATCTGCCGTTCGGTGTGTCGTTGCAGCGGCACCGCCTCGTCCAGGTCGACTTCGGTGACGCCCACCGCGTCCACGATCACGAACCGGTCCTTCACCTCGGCGTCCGGGGTGACGGCCTGGAATTCGGCGGCGTCGATGGTGCGGGCGCCACGGCCCTTCATCTGCTCGAAGTAGGTGGCGCTGCGCACCGGCCGGAGGAAGAAGACGCACTCGAGCGGGCGTACGTCGGTGCCGGTGGCGATCATGTCGACGGTCACCGCGATGCGCAACTCTGGGCTGTTGCGGAACGCCTGGATGAGGGTGTCGGGGTTGTCGCCGCCCCTGCGAGAGGCGTACGTGATCTTTGCGGCGAAGTCGTTGCCCCGCCCGAAGACCACCCGGACCATCTGCACGATCTCCTCGGCGTGGTTGTCGTCCCGCGCGAAGATCAGCGTCTTGGGCACGGTCGTCCGCCCAGGGAAGATCTCCGTGAACAGCTTCTCCCGGAAGGTCTCCAGCACCAGCTTGAGCTGCCCCTTGGAGATGACCGACCGGCCGACCTGACTGCCGCCGTACGTAAAGTCGTCTTCCAACTCCTGGTAGCGCTCGGCCCGGGTGCGGCGGTCGCGCAGCGGTACGACGGTGCCGGCCTCGATGTCTGCGCCCTTCTCGGTGATCTCGGTCTTGATGCGGTACACGTCGAAGCTGACGTTCACGCCGTCGGCGACCGCCTGCTCGTAGGTGTACTCGGAGACCAGGTTCTGCTGAAAGAAGCCCAACGTCTGCTTGACCGGCGTCGCGGTCAGCCCGACCACGAAGGCGTCGAAGTACTCGATGACGCCCCGCCACTTGCCGTAGATCGAGCGGTGGCACTCATCGACCACGATCAGGTCGAACGTCTCCGGCGGGAGCTGTCGGTTGTACACAACCTCGGCCGGTTCGTCCCGCTCGTAGTCGTCGTACGCCCGGTCGTCGAGGTCGGGGTCCGGCAGCTCGTCGCCGCGCAGCGCGCCGTAGAGCCGCTGGATGGTGGAGATGACCACGGCGGAGGAGTCGAGCATGCCGGCGCCGGACAGCCGGTCCACGTTGTGCAGCTCGGTGAACTTCCGTCCGTCGTCCGGGGTCTGATAGCCCGCGTACTCCCGCAGGGTCTGCTTGCCGAGGTTGTTCCGGTCGACGAGGAACAGGATCCGAGTGGCGCGAGCGTGCTTGAGCAGCCGGTAGCTGCTGGTGACCGCGGTGAACGTCTTGCCGGCACCCGTCGCCATCTGGATCAGCGAGCGCGGCCGATCCTCGGCGAGCGAACGCTCCAAACCGTCGATGGCGTCCACCTGGGCGGGCCGCAGACCGAGGCGGTCCAGCGCCGGCATCCGACGCAGCCGCGCGCGCAACGTCGGTGCCGCCGGGTCGTCGTCGGCCTCCCGCATCCACCGCGCGAACGTCTCGGGCCGGTGAAAGGCAAAGACCTCACGGGTACGCGGGAACGGGTCGAGCCGGTTGACGAAAGCCGTCTCGGTGCCCGTGGCGACGTAGCCGAAGGGAAGCGGGTCGTCCCGATGCCACGCGGCGAGTTTCTGCGCGGGAGTGAGCCCGTTGAGGTAGCGGTCGAGCTGTGCCTCCACGCCGCGCGGCGCGGTCCCCTCCCGCTTGGCCTCGATCACCCCAACCAGCCGCTGGTTGACGTAGAGCAGGTAATCGGCCCGGCCGGTTGCCAGGGTCACCTCGCGGACCGCGACGCCGGTGCCCGCGTACAGATTGATCTGGCTCTCGTCCTGGACGATCCAACCGGCCGCGCCCAACTGCTGGTCGATCTCGACCCGGGTCTGCATCTCGTTGAGCGGTTCGTGTGAGGCACGACGCGCGCGGGCGATGAACTCCTCTCGGCGAGCGGCCGAGACCTTCGGCGTTCCCTTGCTGTCGAGCGCCGCCTGCTCGGCTTCGGCGGACGGTGCCAAGCTCGCCACCAGGGCCGCAGCCTTGTCACGACGGGCATCGGCGTCACGAACGGCACGATCCGCAGCGACCATCGCATCGGCCTGGGCCTGCGCCAGCGACGCCTTGCCCTCCAGCAGGAGCTTGGTCTGGGCCAGTTCGTCCTTGTAGCGCTGAATCTCCGCCTGGAGCCCGTCCGCGATGCCCTGCGACACCTGGCGGGGCGGCGGAGAAGGCGGCACGAACCCGAGCGGAGTCCTGTCGCCGGTCAACGCCCGGTGGAACCAGACGCCCAGCTCGAAGCAGGTGCGCAGCATGTCGAGCGCCGCACGTACCTCACCCAGATGATCGTGTACGGCCTTGTTGCCCTGGTCACGAAGGCGGTCGAACGCGTGGTAGGTCTCCGCGACCAGCGTGCCGTCGCCATACAGCGCTTGGACCCGGTGATAGAAGTCGTTCTTCTGCGGCTTCGCACCGGTGCGGCGAACGAGGTCCTTGGCCAACTCGTCACCGAAGGCACGGATCTTGAACATCGCGGCCTGGGCGTCGACATAGACGAGCAGCTCAGCGCCCGCGCCGTACCAAACCAGAAGCGGATGCTCCTTGAGGAACCCGAAGTTGGCGGACTGCTCTGCGAGACGTCGTACCTGTCGAGGATCCACGACACTCCACGTGGCTAGCCTGCGGTGAACACGCCAGGATAGGGAAGATCACCGGTCTGCACAGCCCCCGCCACGCGCGGTGACACCTATCCGACAGCATCTTCTGGCAGAACCTGTGTTCTACGAAGGTGTCGCCCGGACCTATAGGATCGGAATCGGGCTCGACACAACAGTTCAGCGCCGACGGAATCACCGTCAGTAGCTAGCGTCGGGAGCAAGCTGAGGTGGGAGGTGGTTAGCATATGGCTACCGCGCACGATGTCGCTGCCACAGTGCTCGCCAACCTCGGCAGCGTTACCGCCATGAAGCTGGAGAAGCTGGTCTACTACTGCCAGGGGTGGCATCTGGCACGTGAAGGCACCTTGCTGTTCCCCGAGCCGATCGAAGCTTGGCGGGAAGGGCCGGTGGTGCCGCCCCTCTACCGGCACCACCGTCGGCAGCTCACCGTGTCTGACTGGCCGCACGGGCAAGCCTCCCACCTGACCCCCGACGAACGAAGAACCGTCCGGTGGGTCACAGATCAGTACGGAAAGTTCTCGGCGAGCCAGCTGTCCGTTATGACACACAACGAGCTTCCCTGGCGGGCTGCGCGGGGTGGGCTTCCCGAGTCGGCCAACTCGTCGGCGAAGATCAGCACCGACCTCATGCGTACCTACTACGCCCGGCAGATCGCAGACTCGGAAACTGCCGTCGGTCTCGCAACCGCGAACGCTGCCCTGGAAGGCGCTGAGTTCGATCAGAACTGGCAGGACAAGCTTCGCGATGTGGCAGCAGGGGTGATCAGCGCGGACGACCTGATCTCCGAAGAGATTGCCCGCCTCAAGGGTGACTGATCCGTACTGCTGGCCGGGGACCGACTGCCTCAAGAACAAGCTGGGCATCACCGACCCGGACCTCCTCCGGGAGGCGGAGTTTCGCCTGACCTCGATCCGGGAGGTTCAGGCATCGCGCATGATCATTCCCGGCAACTACGGCCTCGACCACCTTCAGACGTTCCACCGGCAACTCTTCGGAGATCTCTACGAGTGGGCCGGACAGACCAGAACCGTCGACATCAGCAAGCCGGGAGCGCGCTTCTGTCACTGGCGCTTCATCGACGACCAGGTCAGCGCGGTCCTTGGTGGATTGACTGCGAATGGCTTCCTCCTCGGCCTCAAGCACGAAGTGTTCGTCGAGATGCTCGCGCACTACTACGGCGAGCTGAACGTGTGTCACCCGTTTCGCGAGGGCAACGGCCGGACCATCCGTTCCTTTCTTCGGCAACTTGCCGCCGCTGCGGGCTTTCTCCTCGACTGGTCGGAACTCAACGAAGCCGACAACATCGAAGCGTGCCGTGTACACCTGGCCACGACCGACACCGGGCGCCTCGTCGCGGTCCTGCGTCCAGTCGTCCGCCGATTGAGCTGATGTTCCTCGACGTGCGATGTGGGATGGTCGGAGCCCACCGGCATGGCTTGGCGAAGCCCTACAGCAGGCCCACCGCATCCCGGCTAGCCGGACCAGGTACGTCCGGTCACCCCGCCGCCTCAATCGCCGCTTCCACCTTGTCCAGGTAGTTGAACCACCACTCCCCCTGGTCCGGCTGGGAGGCAGTAGCGAGGAGATTGGCCGCAACGACGAACACGGCGGTCGCTCCCGCCGCGTTGGTTAGGACGGGTACCGGTTTGCCCGCCGTCACAGCGATCAGGAGGGCATGAACGTCCTGTACGGAGACCTCGGCCCACTGTTCCTGATGACTGATGTCGCGTGCCAGTGCGTTTACTTGCTGGTGCGATGGTGGGCCGTCATGGACCTCGAACAGGACAGCGGCGTTTACCGCGAGCGTCAGTTCGACAGCCTTGGTCAACCGCTCCGGGCTGCTGCCGAGGGCGTCAAGGGCGCTGTCGAATCTGTCGGCATCGCGGTGCACAGCGGCATCCAGGACAGCTCTGACCAGAACCTCGACCTCGTCATCGATCCTCACGGCTCGGCCCTCCGTCTCGGTGCTTCGCTCTCCACGCTTTAAAAGACCCGGCTGCCGCAGCAGTAGCCAGCAGAGTACCGGCTACCGCCTTGATGGTCGTCGGCAAGAACTCCTGGAAACTCGCGTAGGCAGCGGCCGTGGCGGAGGTCCACCACCCTATCGACTCGCTGCTGAGACGCTGTCGGGGCGGGGCAGGCGGCGCAGCCTGGTTCCGATATGAACTGTTGAGCCGCCGAGGTACCGCAGCCCTAATGACCGGTCTGACGGCTGCGGGTGGTTGGTGGGTTGTGCTACCACCACCCGTGGTCAGTTTCCCAGTGCGCGGACCTTGGCGATCGTCTCCTGGACGTGCTGCTTGGCCGGCTCGCCGCCCTGAGACGCCTGCGCCAGGGCCTGGCGGTACGCGTCGATCATGCCGACCAGCGGCCCGGCGGCAACACCTTCCAGCGCACCGGCGACAAGGGTTCGCGCCTCGGCCGCGTCCTGCGCTGCCGCTGCGGTCTTGGCCTTTGCCTCATCGAGCTTCTGCGACGCCGCCGCCAACTTCGCGATGATCTGCGCTGCGCTCACGCGCATCCTCCCCCTGGTCGACCATCGCCTCCACCACCGCACCGGCGGAGACCACAAGGGAGCGTACGAGATCCGCGCACTAAGCGCGACCACTCGATCGCCCAACGGTCGAAACCTCTAGATCTTGGACACTTTCCGTTCTCAGCTAACGGAAAGTGTCCAAGATCTGGTCGGGCTCACCGAAACCGCGGCGTCCAACGGTCAGCGATCGGCGACAAACACGCCGAGGCCGTGAACGCCCTGCACCCAGCCCTGGGTCTGAAGCACCAGGATGGCTTGCCGAACCACGGTCGTCGAGACGCCGTGCTGAGTCTTGAGCTGCACCGTGGACGGTAACTGGTCCCCCGGCGCGAGTTCTCCCGACTCGATCTGGCCCCGGATGTGATCCGCGAGCTGTTCCCACTTCGGTTTGACGGGCATATGGACTCCCAGGTCTGCCCCGCCATTCGATCACGCCCAACTACCCATGACAAGTAACGTGTTGTCGTGCTTGCTATCCGTGACTAGTTGTGTAAAGCTCCAAACAACCGGCTCCCAGGTCTGCAAACCCGGAGTTGGTTCTTTCCCCACCGCGCAGGAAGCGCCCGGTCGGTCGGTCCCCCCGTCCGGCCGGGCGTGCCGGGGCGTGCCCGCACGCCGCCCCCACCGCATCGCCGCCGGCGGCACGTGCCGCCCTGAGCAAACGCCCTGACCAGCAAGGAGACGACCGGACGGGAGCACCCGATGCCCGATCGACCCGACGACCAGCCCACCGACCCACCCTCCGGACATCCGCCAGCTGAGCGTCTCGTGTCCGAGCAGGACGTCGAGGATGCCGACGACACCCTCTTCGCCCATCCACCGCGCGTGGTTCGCCGGTGGGTCTGCGGCTGCGGCAGGGACTACCCGTGCACCGACGTGCTCTTCGCCCGCCTGGTCAAGGCCACCGCCGAGGCGGAGCAGTGAGCTGCCGAGGCCACCGATGAACGCGGATGATCTGCACACGCACGCCAATCAGCAGGTCATCGAGGCGAGGATGCGGGTCGCCGAGCACGTGACAGAGGCGTACACCGGGATCTGCCGGAGCTGCGGACGGCCTGGCCCGTGCGACGAGCAGCGGGCCGCGCGGGCCCGGCTGGCGCACTTTGGCGGCCCGGTGGACGATCTGCGCGACGCCTGGCTGGCCACGATCGCCGCCGCCGACCGGGCCGGTGCGCACCTGCACGGTGCGGGGCCACCCGGCCGGAGGCTGCCCTGGCAGGACGCGGTCACCGAGTGTTGGCGGGCGCTCGGTCTGGTCTACGCCGGCCTGGCTGCCGATCGAGCATCGCCGGTGACCGCGACAGCAGGTGAGCTGCTCGCCGGGCTGCGCGCGGCTCGGGTCGACGCTGACCGGGCCGCCGCGCTGGCCGCCCGTACCCGGTGGCGGTTGGCGGCGGCCGAGGACCGGCTGCGGCGTACCCACATCGTGGCGGACGCGGTCGCGGCCCGGCACTTCGCGGCGGCCATCACCCGGTTGGACCTGGTCGTCACCCGGCTGGCGATCGGCGGCTGCCGCATCGACCGCTCGGTGGCGGCGTTGACCGGCGAGGCGGCCACCCCCGCACCCACCGCGCCAAGAAGCACCACCAGCACCAGCACCAGCACCAGCACCAGCACCAGCGAGATCGCACGCGGCTGCCGGGTGGCGAGCGGCCTGGTGACCAGGCGACGCCGACGGAAGAACCCACTCACGATGATCAGGGGGCGACAGTGGTGAACGACCCGCACGCAGCGCTGCGTGGCCTTCTGGCGGGACGGCTGCGCGGGCACGAACGGCGACTGCGCCGGTTCACCGAGGCGGACTGGCGGCGGTACGCGGACCTGCTCGCCGGAGCGCTGCTGGTGGCGGTGCGGCGGCGGTTCGTCGCGGGGCAGGACCGGGCGCCGGTGATCCGGTTCGTGGCATCCGCGCGGGAACGCTACGACGTCACCGGAATGGACGTCGAGCCGGCGCTGGCCGAGGCGTTGGTGTGGGCGGCGCTCGGTGAACGCCCTCCGGTGCCCGACGACGCGCCGGCCATCGTCGCCCGGACGGTGCTGCTGCTCGGCCTGTTGGAGGACGAGGGCTGCACCGACCGGGAACGGGACGACGTCCTCGCGGCGGCGGCGCACGCCGCGGACAACGCCGCACCGGGCGGGAACGAGCACCAGGCCGGCGCACGGGACCAGCAGGAGACTCACTAGGACGCCACCACCGGGGACCTTCCGCAGGATCGTCGGCCGGCGGACCAAGACCAAGCCCAGGACGACAATTCCCCGACGACTCTGGCACGCTGGCGGGCGTCACGGCGGGGAGGAAGGGACCACGGGGTGGAAGGGCTCAGCCGCACCCAGCGGCCACTGGACCACGATCAGGTGCAACGCTTCGTCGCGGCGTCGTTCGGCGCGGACCGCCGGGTCGTGGACTGCGGGCCGATCCTGGGCGGCGGCTTCGCGACGGTGTGGCGGGTGGCGCTCGACGACGGGCGCGAGGTCGTGTTGAAGGTGGCGCCACCACCCGACGCGCCGCTGCTGCGCTACGAGCGGGGGCTCGCCGCCGCCGAAGCCCGGTATTTCCGCCTCGTGGCCGCGCGTGCGCCGCAGGTGCCGGTGCCGCCGCTGCTGCACCACGGCGACGATCCGGAACTCGGCGAGTGGCTGGTCACCGGCCTGCTGCCCGGACGGTCGCTGCGGGAATGGTCGGAGGGCGAGCAGCACCTCGACGACACCCCGGCCCGCTACGACTTCGGCGTCGCGATCGCCGCGCTGCACCGGGTGACCGGCGACCACTACGGGTACGGCGGCGGCCGGGCGAGTGGCGCGACGTGGCGTACGGCCTTCGCCGCCATGCTCGACGACCTGCTCGCCGACGCGGCGGACTGGGACGTACGACTTCCCACCTCGCCGGCGCGGATCCGGGAGTTGCCCGAGCGGTACGCCTGGGCCCTGGACCAGGTACGCCGGCCGGCGCTGCTGCACTTCGACGGCTGGGACGGCAACGTGCTCGCCGAACCCGGGCCTGCGGGCACCCTGCGCCTGCGCGGGATCGTGGACGGCGAGCGGTTCCTGTTCGGCGATCCGCTGCTGGACCTCGTGTCACCCCTGCTGTATCGCCGGGTGGAGGACGACCCCGACCACCCGTTCCTGCGGGGCTACCGCGCCGCCGCGGCCGATCCGGTGGTCTTCGACGAGTCCACCCTGCGGCGGCTCAGCCTCTACCGCCTGCACCTGTACCTGTTGATGACTGTCGAGATGCCCGGCCGGGGAATCACCCGGGAGAATCGCCCGGACCGGTTCGAGCGGCTGGCCGACCTGCTTGATCAGGAGCTGACCGAGCTGCGGCGTGCGAGTCCGTCGGCCATCGCAGGCGGTACCGGCTGACGTCCTCGGAGGCGGCCACGCCGGCCCTCATGAACATCGTCAGCACGGCGTCGCGCGCCCGCCGCTCGCGGGCGCCGGTCGGAAACTTCAGGCTGCCGGTACGGCGAGCGAGCCCGGCGACCGTCGCCACCCGTGGCTCACGCAGCTGTTGGAAGCGCACGAAGGCGTCACCGACGTCTTCTGCCGAGGCGAGACACCGGGCCAGGACCAGGGCGTCTTCGAGCGCCATGGAGCTGCTCTGCCCGTCGTGCGGCGGCATCGCGTGCGCCGCGTCGCCGACCAGGCACATCCGACCGCGGCTCCACCGCGCCGGCGGGACGAGGTCGTGCACCGGCCACCGGATGATCGGGCCGGTGCTGGCGTCGATGATGGCGGGGATCGGCGGGTGGTCTGAGCCGTGCAGCTCGACGAGCCGCTGCCGCCACCGGTCCATCGGATCAGCCCGTGGCCCCGCCACCACCTCCACCTCGCCCGTGAGCAGGCTCTGGAACCAGACCACCTCGCCGTCCGGCAACGCCTGGTAGCCGAAGAACGCGTTGGCGCCGAACGTCAGCCGCAGCACTCCGTCCGGTGCGATCCCGTCGACCCGCGGGGCCGAGCCGCCGCCGTCGAGGGCTCCGGTGAACCGGGCGGGCGGATGCTCGGGGAACATCGTCCGACGCGTGTACGAGTGCACCCCGTCGGCGCCGATCAAGAGGTCACCGCTGTGACTGGATCCGTCGGCGAGGGTGGCGACGACCCGGTCGTGCCCGTCATCGCGCAGCCCGACGACCCGCTCACCCTCGACGATACGGACGCCGGCGCCACGGGCCGCCTCGCGCAGCACCTCGCCGAGCCGGTCCCGGCGGATCAGCGTGCTCACCTGGTTGTTGCTGCCGATCTCCCGTCCCCGGTGGTCGTAAAAGGAGATGCGGTCAGTCGGCGTGCCGGCGGCGTCGACCGCGGCGAGCAGGCCCAGGTCGCGCAGCACGGTACGGCCGTTGTCGGCCAGGCTCAGGTGCGACCCGAGCGGCCGCTCGCGCGGCGGCCGGGCCTCAAGAACCGTCACGCGCCAGCCGATCCGGCGCAGGAAGAGACCGACTGCCGTTCCGGCGATTCCCGCCCCGACGATGACGGCGTGCGCGGGATTGATCATGTCGAGCCAGCCGTCATCGGTGGCCCGAAAGGACACGTCGTACCCATTTTGTGCCCCCGTGTGGCGGGTGCTGTGGGCACGTCCGCCGCCCCGACCGTAATCACGGCGGCCACCGTGGTCAAGACAGCAAGATCCATCAATGTGAGGGTTGACACCGGCATAGACGGCCGGAATGCTGTGGGGGTCCTGCTAACCGAGGCGGGGCCACGTATCCGGGGGAGTCGGTCTTTCACTGCATTCGCCTGTGCGCGGCTCCATGGCCATCACTGGAAGTCTCTCCGCCAGCGAATGCTCCGAATAGGACGGCCGTCGTCCATGGTCGCTGTCGGGTGCTGCGGTACTGCCGCGAAGAGCATCCGAAGTAGGGCCTGGGCAATTGTCGCACCAGCTCGGTCGATCGCTGGTCGGACTGCTGCACGGTGATTCCACCCGTCATCCGACGGTGGCGCGTCATGCACCCCTAAGCACGGCGCAGGGCCGCGGCCTCACTTCCGACAACCGTATTCTTCGGGAGGTGTCGTGATGAAGAACAACTCGGCCGGCTGACGCAACCAATTATCTTTCGTCCCGATGAGCGTGTGTCGCGTCGCGGCACACGCTCATCGGCAGCGCAACCGTTCCCGCTCGGGAAGGAACAGGTGTGACCCCGGAGACGACCTACCCGATGACCCTCGGCCAACTATCGGTCTGGCGGGACATCGAAAAAATGCATCCGGAGAAGTGGTGGGAGGGCAACCTCTGCTTTTCCTGGTCGTTGCCGGAAAATGTGACCGCGGCGGACGTCTGGCGCGCGGTCGGAGCACTCGGCATGCGGCACGCCTCGCTGCGCACGACGTTCGACGTCGAGGACCCGGGAGATCCGCGCCAGCGCGTCGCGGTGGATTCCCCCGCCGACGTGGTCGAGGCGGTACGACAGCCCGACGGCGAGACGGGGATGTCCCGGATCGAGACCGAGGAGATCCAGCGGCCGTTCACGCTCACCACCGACCTGCCGTGGCGGGTGTGGCTGACCGAGAGCGACGGCCGCCCCCGTGAACTGTTGGTCGTCATCCACCACATGGCGGCCGACGGCGCGGGCATCAACACCATGGAGCGGGACTTCTACGCCCTGCTGGCCGGGGAGGCGCTGCCACCGGCGCCGCAGCCGGCCGACCTCGCGACGCGGCAACGGTCCGGCGAGATGGACGCCAGACTGCTCGCCGCGGAGTCGTACTGGCGCAAGGTGCTGGCGGGGGCACCCCGGCGGACCCCGCCCGCGCCGGGGCCGGTGCTCCGGGCGACGATGCACACCGGCATCCCCGAGCCCATCCTCCGCCAGGCGGCGCGCGGCATCGGCGTGACCGTGGCAGGGGTGCTGCTCACCGCGTACTGCCGGGCGATCATCGCGACGGGCACCACCGGCACCCCGGTCCTGCTCTACCCCATGTCGTCCAACCGGTTCGACCCGGCGGTCACGTCGCTCGTCACGTCGATGAACCAGTGGGTCCCCCTGCTGGCCGCACCGGAACCGGACGAACCGTTCGCGCACACCGCGCGCGCCCTGTACGTACGGAACATGCGGGCCCTCAAGCACGGGGTCTACGACCCGGACACGGTGGCGCGGATTCGCGAGGACGCCGAACGGGAGGGCGGCCCGCTCGACCCGGGGTACCACTTCACCTTCCTGCTGCCCCCGATGGTGGTGCAGCCGCCGGAGACGATCCAGGAATCGCGGATCGAGTGGCACGTGCCGATCCGCTCGACCGGGCCCGGCTTCTATCTGATGGCCAACGCCGACACGACGGTCCGGCTGACCGTGCGGGTGATCCGCGAGGGCTACCGCCGCGCGGAACTCGACGCTCTGCTCGTCGCCATGCGCGACGACCTGCTGGAGCTGGTCGGCGCGAGCGCGGAGGCCGCCGGATGACCACGACCGCGCCGCCCACCACCCCTGCGGTCACGCCGAGCCTGTGGCGTCACCGGGACTTCATGACGCTGTGGACCGGCCAGACCCTCAGCGAGACCGGTTCCGCGGTGTCCACCCTCGCCGTCCCGCTCATCGCGGTGTCCGTGCTGAACGCGTCCACGTTCTCGGTGAGCCTGCTCCAGGCCGCCGGGATGGCGGCGTACCTGCTCGTCGCGTTGCCGGCCGGGGTGATCGTCGACCGGATGCGCAAGCGGCGGCTGATGGTGTTCTGCAACCTGCTGCGGGCCCTCGCGATGGGCACCATTCCGCTGGCGTTCTTCGCCGGTGAGCTCACCATGGCGCAGTTGTGGCTGGTGGCGGCCCTGTGCAGCGTCTGCTCCGTCTTCTTCGAGGTGGCCTACCAGTGCTACCTGCCGACTGTGGTGCGCTCCGACCAGCTGCTGGACGCGAACGGCAAACTCAGCACCACGTACTCGGTCGCCCAGGTGGCGGGTATCGGGCTCGGCGGAGGACTGGTCGCGGTCTTCGGCGCGGCGCGGACGGTCCTCATCGACGCCGCCTCGTTCGCGGTCAGCGCCGTCTCGCTGCTGCTGATCCGGCGCAGGGAGCCGGAGGTGGCCGTACCGCAGGGCCCCCGGCCGCGGCTGCGGGAGGAGATCTCCGCCGGCCTGGCCTTCGCCTTCCGGCATCCGGTGCTGCGGAAGATCGTCGCGGCCAGCGGCACCCTGAACGTGTTCAGTCAGGTGATCTACGCCCTCTCGGTCATCTACCTGGTCCGGGTCCTCAAGCTGACGCCGGCCGAGGTGGCCGTGCAACTGGCGCTGGGCACGGCCGGCGGCATCGCCGGCGGACTCGCCTCCGGCAGGCTGGCTCGACGGATCGGCACCGCCCGCATCATCTGGGTCTCCCTGCTCGGGCTCGGCTGGACGATGCTGCTGGTGCCGCTGGCCGAGCCCGGCTGGCGGGTCGCGTTCTACACCGTCGGCATGACCGGCTTCGCCGCACTCTGCGCGATCTACAACGCGGCCCAGATCAGCTACCGGCAGCAGATGTGCCCGCCGGAACTGCTCGGCCGCCTCACCGCCGGGGTCCGCTGGATCGTGTGGGGCGCCCTGCCGATCGGCGCGGTTCTCGGTGGTGTGCTGGGCACCTGGCTCGGCGTCCGCGAGACCCTGGTGATCGCCGCCCTCGGCGTCTGGGCCTCCGGGCTGTGGGTCTACTTCTCGCCGCTGCGGAGAATGCGTGACTTCACGCCCGTCCCCGAGCCGGCCAGCCAGTCCTGACGGGCAGAGAGCCGCCGGCGAGGCGCGCGGACCTCAGCGGTTCGGGCCGGCCAGCGCCGCCCACGTACGCGCCACCCCGGTGGGCAGGTCGGTGACGGGGTGCCAGTCCAGCATCGCCGACGCGCGTCGGACGTCGAGCCAGATGTCGCGCCGGTCGAAGGCCCGACGGTCCGCGTACCGGATGGTCAACGGCCGACCGACGGTCGCCCTCACCACCTCCAGCAGCTCGGCGAGGGAGGTGGGATGGCCGGCGCCGACGTTGAGGACGGCGCCGTCGAGCGCCTCGCGGGTGTCGCGGTCCAGGTGACGGTCCCACACTGCCAGCAGGGCGGCCACGACGTCGTCGATGTAGACGTAGTCGCGGCGGGTGACCGGGTCGCCGAACACCTGCAACGGCCGGCGCGTGGCCGCGGCCTCCAGCCAGTGCGACACCACGCCGAGCCCGCCCTCGGCGCGCTGGCCGGGCCCGTACACGTTGGACGGCCGCAGCACGACCGGCCGGAGGTGGTCGGCGGCCTCGCGCAGGGCCTGCTCCTGGGCCAGCTTCGCCCGGCCGTAGACGCTGTCGGGGCCGAGTGGGCCGGTCTCGTCCACCGGTGGCGGCACATCCGGCCGGTACGCCGTCCCGCCGGATCCCAGCAGGACGAAGGTGGGACGGCGGGCGCCCAGCTTGCACGCCTCCAGTGCGGCGGCGAGGGCACGCTGGTCCAGCTCGACGAGTTCGGGCTGGCTGACGGCCCTCTTCGGCGTGACCGTGCCGGCGGCCCAGAAGACCAGGTCCGCCCCCCTGATCGTGTCGGCGTAGCGGTGTTCCTCGACGGCGTTGCGGGGTCGGGTCACCCGGTGCGGAGGCAGGCGGCGGCGTTCGAGCGCACGGCACAGACTGGCGCCGATGAAACCGTCCGACCCGACGACCACCGTGACCGGGGCGGGGACGGCGCTCACCCCGGGACCTCGGTCTGCACGGCGCGGGTCGCCAGGTCGGCGGCGTAGTCGGCGGTCCCCTCACGGGCGGCCAGCAGGTTGCGGTGCAGGGTCTCCAGCAGGTCGAGGGAGTATCCGCTGTCGCGCCACTCCTGCTCGGTGACGCCGTAGCCCAGCCGACGCCACAGGTCGGCGTTGACCTGCTCGTGCGCGCCGAAGGGCGCCAGCAGCACGATCGGCGTGGCCGACCAGAGCGAGTCGATCAAAGTGCCCCCGCCGGTCTTGCAGAGCATGGCGACGCGGTGTCGGGCGAGGTCGAACGAGTCGTGGTACGCCGCACCCCGTCGGTACCGCACCGTGCCGTCCGGAAGGATCTCGCCGAACGGTGGGAAGCCGTCGTCCTGCCAGGCCTCCCACTCCGGGTCGATCATGAAAGCCCGGCAGCCGGGGGGCAGCTCGGACACGTCGGCCGGGTCGTGGGTCACCACGTCGACCAGCAGCCCCGCCCGGGCGAGATCCGCCGCGCGGTCCCGGTAGGTGCCCAGCCCCCAGCCGCCGCCGTGCGCCAGCAGGCGGGGCTCCCGCCGCTGCCACGGCACCGGGCCCTCGTCGCCGACGCGGATGCTCGTCGGCGCGGTGCCCCGCTCGGCGTCGAACATCCACACGTGACGAAAGCGCTCCGTGCGGGCCCGGAAGAGGTTGAAGGAGGCGGTCGGCGCGGCATCGAGGTGACAGATGTCCACCCGAGGCGTTCGGGACGCGAGCGCCTCGTACCGTTCGACGACGGGCACCCAGAAGCCGGAGAAGATCACCACCTGGTCCACGTCCGCGGCCCGCCACCGGTGCAGCAGTTGATCGACCGCAGCGTCGTCGAGCGCCGGCATCTGATCACGCACCATGCGCTGGGCGGCCACCGCGAGCTTGAAGTTCCCTCTGAAGGCCAGCTTGGCGGCCCTCAGCCGGTCGAGTTCGTCGGGTCGCAGCAGCCGCTCGAACACCTCCACGCGCACCTCGATCCCGAGGGCCCGCAACCGACCCGCCAGGATGAGGGCCGGTACGTGGGTGCCGAGCGTGGCGCCCGACGTCAGCAGCACAGTGGCCATCGATGCTCCGATCGTCGGGAGTCAGGTGACGAGACTCGGGGCGCCGGCCGTCGCGACGAGCAGGTCGCCCACCTGCGCTTCGAGGGCGACCCGGGCCGCGTCGTCCGGGGCGAACACGGCGAGAAAGAGCCGCCCACGGGGCGGGGTGAGCGTCCCCGAGGCCAGCGGCAGCACCCCCGGCTCGTCGCCGCGAAACAGCAGCTTTGCCTCGTCCAACGCGGACACCAGCCTGGCCACCGTGTCGCCGGGCCGCACCGGCGTCGTGCGGCAGCGCAACCAGGAGCGCAGGCCGACCGTCCGGGCCCGCCGGTCGAGGTGCAGGTTCAGCAGGCCCATCGATCGTCGGGCGTTGATCTCCAGCACCGGTACGACCGTGCCGTCGCCCAGCCGCAGTCCGTCGACGCAGACCGGCCCGGTGTAGCCCTCGGCCGCGAGCGCCGTCCCGACCCGCGCGATCACCTCCCGGTGCGCGGTGGTGTCGAGGCTCGCGTGCTGATCCGCGGGGAGCGGACCGGAGCCGCGGTAGGCGAACTCGGCGTTGTCGACGTGCTGTACGCCCCGCCACCGCACCGCGCCGCTCGGGTCGACCTCAAGGTGGGTGGAGAAGCTGGACGCCTCCGCGAAGAGGGGTTGCACCAGCAGCTCCACCCGAGCCCCGCGCGCGACCTGCCGCTCCAGGTGCCGGACGACCGTGTCCAGCACCCGAGGGTTGCCGACCCGCAGGGCGCCCCGGCCGGCGACCCCGTACGGATCCTTGAGCACGACGTCGTGCGGCGCGTCCTGCACCAGCCGCCGCACCTGCCGGGGCGTGGTGGCCAGGACGGCACCGCCGGGCAGGCCGGCGTCCCGAACCAGGTCGTTCGACCAGACCTTGGAGTTGACGCGGGCGACGACCTCGACGGCGGGGACCGTGGCACGCAGGCCGAGTCGGCGCACCGCCACGGAGGTGTCCGGCCGGACGGCGTAGAACGCCGCGGCCCACCCGGACATCCCCGGCAGGGACGTGCCACCAGCCGACGCCAGCCGCTCCTCCACGGTGGCGTCCTGGTGACCCGGCACGGCCGCGACCCGTGGTGCGATGCCGGCGACCGCCAGCGCCTCGACCAGGGCCTCGTCCATCGGCTCGGCGGTGAGCAGCAGATCGCCCGGAGCGCACCCGACCGCCAGCAGCTCGTCCATGCCGCGACGTCCCCGGCTGCCACCTGCCGCCGGGCCGGCGGGCAGCCCGGCGAGATCCTCCGGCCGCCACGCCGCCTCCGCGTCGAACGAGCCGAAGTGAACGGTCCCGCTCACCTCACCGGCCATCGCCGTCGAGGGCGAAATGGCAGAACGCCTTCACCGACTCCAGGTGGATGCTGTCCAGCGACTCGAAGTCGATCTCGACGTCGAACTCCTCCTCGACGGCGAGCAGGAACGTGATCATGTGCAGCGAGTCGATTCCGAGGTCGAGCAGCAGATTCGTGTCCGCCGTCACCTCCTGGGCCAGCGCCGGATCCTCCAGAACCCGCGCGAGCAGGACCGCCATGCGGGTGACCACCTCTGCCATGCGTTCACTCCCCGCTCAGGTAGAGAAGGATGCACTTCGAGCACACCGGCATGAGGCCGCTGTCGCGCAGGATGCCGCGGACCCGGGTGAACCGCTCGCTCTGCCAGATGTCCTGCATGGACTGCTCGCTCAGGTCGCCGATGACGAACTCGGGGAAGAACTTGCACGAGCTGACCCGGCCGTCGGCGTGGATCTCGATCCGGTTGGACACCGCCAGGCAGCGGCTGCGCCGCTGGGCGGGACGGGACGTGCCGCGGATGAAGTCGTCGATCTCATCCGCCTCGACCTGCGGCTGGTAGCGCACCCGCAGATCCCACACCCGGCTCGCCAGCCGCGCCATCGACTCCTTCAGCACCGGCAGGTACTGCTCGGGCAGCGCATAGGTGTACGAGTGCCACGTCGGCTTGTCGCCCGGCTCCGGCGGGTTGAGCCACGAGAACGACTCCTCGTAGAGCCGGTCCATCGCCGACGCCGTCTCCGGGCTGATGTACCAGGGCAGCAGCCAGTAGACCGAGTTGAAGCCGGTCTGCTCGGCCCACTCGGTGAACTCGTACATGCGGCCGACCATGTCCTCGCTGACCATGCACGCGACGGACAACTCGCCCTGGTACTCGCCGCGCCGTTGGAGGTCGAGCATCGCCTCGACGTTGCGCAGGGTGCGCCGGAACGATCCCTTGCCCCGCAACGCCTCGTGCTCCGGCTCGAAGCCGTCCAGGCTGACCAGCAGGTTGAGTCGTGGCCCGATGGCCAGCAGGTGTTCGGCGTTGCGCTCCATCAACAGGCCGTTGGTGCACATGTTGACGACTCGCGGCACGGCGCCCAGCAGCTTGGCGATCTCTCCGAACCGGGAGTGCATCAGGGGCTCACCGCCCCACAGAAAGACCTTCGCCTGCTCGGGCGCGGTCGTCTCCAGCACGTCCCGGACGACGTCGAGGTCGAGTTCGGAACGCCTGCGCTGGCTGTCGTAGTTGTGGAAGAACCCCTGCTCGTTCCACTGGAAGCAGTGGTGGCACCGCAGATTGCACCGGTAGGTCAGCTGCATGCTGACCTCCTGCGGCAACGCGGTGGCGTAGAGGGGATCCGCCGCCAGGTTACGGCGCGTCGCCGACCGGATCGCCACCGTCCGGCGCAGATCGTGCAGTTCCCCGGACGTGAAGACCTTGTTGGTACGTGGGTAGGACATGCAGGCTCCCCGCTCGTCTGCCACGAAACGGTCACTCCTGCGCGGGGCAGGGGACATCGCTTCGCCAGATTCGTGATTGGATCGGGGGCCGTTCGCATCCCTACATGCGCACGAACCCCCGGTATCACACAAGGAACCGGCGGCGGCAGTCCGACGTGGATGTGAGTGTCCTGCTCACCCCCCGCCACGGGTCGTTCACCACACTGACACATGAGGTCTTCGTCGTAAACCCCGCGTGCTCCGCCTTTCGGCCACTCGGATGCGCCTCAGCGCAGGGCGCGGAACAGCAGCAGGTAGGCGCAGTAGCCCAGCGGCACCAGCAGGAAGCAGATCAGGAACCCGAGCGGCAGGTACCGGGGTGGGGTGCCGGCGACCATGGCGGGTCTCCCCCATCGGCCCAGCACCAGGTACCCGCCGAAGAACGCCAGCGCCGGCAGCCCCGCACAGATCCACGCGCCGAGGGTGAAGCCGTCGACCAGGCCGACCCCGGAGGCGAGCACGAGGGTCAGCATGAGCACCCCCGCCGCCGCCCCGCACGCGGCGTAGACGGCGACCGCCCGCGCCAGCGGCGACCACGTCGGCAGCAGCGCCGGCCGTTGGGCAAGCAGCTCGGCCTGCTGCCCGTGCCGGTCGGCCTCGTCGGCCATCCGCCGGGCCAGCTCCAGCTCCACCACCGGGTCGACCGCCGCCGCCCGCTGCGCCGGCACCCCGGCGCCCGCCGGGCTCACCGCAGTCGGCAGCGCCAGCGGCGACTGCACGACCGGCAGCTCGGGGTACGCTCCGACACCCGCCCGCCCCGGCACGCCGGCTGCGCCGGCGGACCCGCCGTCCCCCGATCCGCTGACGATGGGCGAGCCGGACCCCGCCGGCGGACCGGGCCAGGTGGCGGGGTCACCGGCCGGGCCGGTCGGCGGCGGCGAGCCGGACCAGGTGGTGGCCGTCCCGGTTGCTGGCGGGCGGGGCGGGACGCCCGTACTCGTTCCCGGCGCGTCGTTGCCCGGTGCGGCGGTCGGGCCGGCCGGTGGCTGGCCGATGCCGATCGCGCGGCCGAGCTGGTCGAGGCGGTGGCCCTGGGCGGTCAGCCGCTGGTGCAGGTAGTCGGCGGCGGCATGCAGGTCACGGCGGCGCTCGGACTCGGCTGCGGCGTCCCGCTCGCCGGCGCGGCGGTGCTCGGCGAGCTGTCGGGCCAGCGCCGCGTACTCCTCGAAGGACACTGTCAACGCTCCCCGTGCGGCTCGTGCCCGTCGCGGGCGAACGGCACGATCAGCCTGGTGCGCTGGTCGTGCCGGTCGACCAGCAGCGCCCGGTCGGCGCGCGGCGTGTAGGCCAGGTCGTGCACCCCGAGGTGCAGGGCCAGCTCGGCGCCGGGCACGTTGAGCGCGACGAGGCAGGCGACGTCGTCGCGGTTCTGGGTGCCGCCGAGGTCGTCGGAGAGCCGCCGCAGGCCGCGCCACCAGCCGAGCAGGTGCACGCCCTGGGCGGGGCCGTGGCGCAGCAGCGTACGCAGGTCGTCCAGGCCGGAGCGGAACGTGACCGGGTCGGCCGCACCGAGGACCGGAGCGGCGGCGTCCATCCCGAACACCACCAGGTATTCGCGGCCGGCCGGCTCGGCGGCCAGCGTGGCGATCCGGTCGCGCAGCCCGGCCGCGTCGAGGCGGTGCACCGGGTGACCGGCGGCCCGCAGCGCGGCCTCGGTCTCGGCCGCGATCGGGTCGGCGGCGGTGACCAGGGAGGCCAACTGGAACCGGGCGTCGCCGGGGGTGTGTTGACGGGCCAGGCTCAGCGCGGCGGCGCGCAGCACGTCCGCGCCGGCCGGTGCGGTGCCCACCACGGCGAGGTGCCGGCCGGGGGTGGAGTCCATCAGGAACAGCGCCGTGGTGCCGTGCACGTCGACCGTCCGGCCGACCAGCGCCATGGGGCGTCGGCCACCGGGGCGCAGCCCGGCGAAGGTGGGATCGTCCTCGACGCGCGCCGCCTCGTACCCCTTGAAGACCGCCGGGGCCCGCGAGCCCGGCGGACGGGCCTGCCACAGCTCGTGGCGCAGCGCGGCGAGGTCGGCCGCGGCGGCGTGCGCGTCGGGGAAGCGCAGCACGGTGTCGGCGCCGACCGCGCCGGCGGCGGTGTTGACCACGGCGGAGCCGATCGGCAGGGCCGCGGCGGCGTCGTTGAGCTGGTCGAGGACACCGCCGCCGCCGGGCAGCGCCACGCGCAGCGCGAACTGCCCGAAGATCGCCTCGGCCCGACCGTAGAGGGCCTCGATGCCGGTCATGCTCTGACTGGCCAGCACCAGGTGGATGCCGTAGGAGCGGCCCTTGCGGGCCAACTCCTCCAGCAGGTCCACGGATTCGCGGGCCAGCGCGTCGTTGCCGGCGAGCAGCACGTGGAACTCGTCGATGACGGCCACGATGCGCGGCAGCGGATTGTCCCGTGGCAGGTCGGCGAGCTTGGTGACGCCGTGCCGCTTCAGCGCGGTGGCCCGGCGCTGTGCCTCCCGGCGCAGCTCGCGCAGCACGGCGAGGCCGTACTCGCGGTCGGATTCGATGCCGACGGCCCGGGCGTGCGGCAGCCAGGACGGATCACGCCCGGTGGGCACGAACTCGGTGAAGCTGACGCCCTCCTTGAAGTCGAGCAGGTAGAGCTGCAACTCGGCCGGCGAGTAGCGCGCGGCCAGCCCGTAGAGGACGTCGAGGAGGAAGACGGTCTTGCCGGCGCCGGTGCGCCCGCCGACCAGCCAGTGCGGGGTGGCGTCGTCGAAGGCGACCGTCAGCGCGGTGTCGAAGGCGACGGTCAGCGGAGTGTCGAAGGCGACCGTCAGCGGCGCGGGGCCGGCCCGGCCGACGACGGTGCGCAGCCCGTTGGCCGCGGACTCGGCCCAGCGCCGCTCGGGCAGCAGCGCGGCGAAGGGCAGCGCCTCGGCGCGGCGGGCGGCGGCGCCGAGGTGCTCGGCGAGCGCGCGGACCGAGGCCGGCGGCGGGTCGCCGTCGAGCAGCACCGGGGCGGCGAGACCGCTGCCGTCGACGCTGAACGGGACGCCGGGCGGGTCGCCGACGTGCGCGTACCCCTCGCTGATCCGGAGGGCGGTGGTGCTGCCCAGCGGCGGTGCGGTCTCGCCGGGCAGCCGGGACGGATGGCCGGCGAGGAGCACGCAGACGGCGGCGGCCGGGCCGGCGTGGGTGAGCGCGGCGAGCCGGGCCAGCTCGCGCGGCGGCGGGGCGGCGGTGGCGACCACCAGCAGCAACTGCCGGGTGGAGGGATCGGCGTGCTGGGCGGCGCGGGCGTGCCGTTCGGCGGCGGTCAGCAGGGCGGCCACCTCGGATTCGCTGGTGGCCGGCGGGTCGAGCACGCCGGCGTCGAGCAGCGGGCGCAGCGGGCCGAAGGTGGCGCCCAGCGCGGCGGTGTCGATGCCGGTGACCCGGACCCGACCGGGTGGCGCGGTCGCGACCAGCCGCAGCACCAGCGCCCGCAGCAGCGCGGCGACGCGCCCGTCCCGGGCGTCGGTGTCCAGTGCCAGGTGGTGGCCGCCGCCGAGCGGCAGCAGGACCGGGAAGCCGCCGTCCGGAGTGGACGCCTCGCCGATGCGCACCGCGGCCGGTGCGTCGGTCAGCGCGGTGGCGCCGGGGGTGGGGGTGGCCAGCGCGCCGCCGAGGCGCGCGAGTCGGGCCACGAGGTCGCCCCCGCCCGCCTGCGGCGGCGGAGCAGGCGCCGCGCCGAGCACGCCCCGGGCGGCATCCAGGTGTACGCGGGCCGCCCGGTGGGCGGTGACCGCCTGCCCGTACGCCGACGCGAGCCTGCCCACGCTCTGCCTCCCACGCCACGGCCGTCCGGTTCGCCGAAACCCTAACGGACAGCGGTGACACCGGGACAGTAGCGACCCGCGCTTTCGCGGCGGCCGACGCCGTGACACGCCCACAGCGCGCCGGGCCAGCGACGTTCACAGTTGTCGATTAGGTTGGCGGTGCGTACACCCGATGGAGGGAGTCCACCTCGTGCGACGAGTCCTCACGGCGGCCACCGCCGCCCTGACCCTCACCACCGCCGGCACCATGCTCACCGGCGCACCCGCCCCGGCCGCCCCGACGGGCTGGGGCCGGCCCGTCGTCTCGGTCGCGCCGCAACCCGGCGCTCCCGGCCTGGGCGACACCTACTACCCCGACTACGGCAACGGCGGCTACGACGTCTCGCACTACGACGTCCGGCTCCGCTACGACCCGGCCACCGACCGGCTCACCGGCACCACCACCATCCTCGCCACCGCGACACAGGACCTCTCGGCGTTCAACCTGGACTTCCTGCTCGACGTCGAGTCGGTGCGGGTCAACGGCTGGGAGGCCGGCACCGCCAGGGCGGGCACGCACGAGCTGGTGGTCACGCCAACCCGCACGATCACCCGGGGCCAGCAGCTCACCATCGTGGTGCGCTACGACGGCATCCCGTCGGAGACCCTGGTCGGCGGCTACACCGGTTGGACGCGCACCGACGACGGGGCGCTCGCGGTCAACGAGCCCGAGTCGGCGTGGTGGTGGTTCCCGAGCAACGACCACCCGCTGGACAAGGCCACCTTCGACATCTCCGTCTCGGTGCCCACCGGCGTCGAGGTGATCAGCAACGGCGTGCAGCCCCGTCCGCCAGCGGCCGAGGCCGGCAACCGCACCCGGTGGATCTGGCGGACCACCTCCCCCACCGCCACCTACCTGGCCTTCATGGCGATCGGTCAGTACGACATCGTCACCGACACCACGCCGGGCGGTCAGCCGGTGATCAACGCGTACAGCACCTCGCTGGGGGCGCTCGGGCCGGCCGCGCGGGCCAGCATCGAGCGGACCGGCGAGATCGTCGACTGGGAGAGCGGGATCTTCGGCCCGTACCCGTTCGAGGCGCGAGGTGGCGTGGCCGGGCCGGTGGACGGCATCGGCTTCGCCCTGGAGACGCAGACCCGCCCGGTGTACGGCCCGGGTTTCTGGCGTCGCGGCGCCAACACGTACGTGGTGGCCCACGAGAACGCCCACCAGTGGTTCGGTGACTCGGTCTCGGTGGCCGAGTGGCGCAACATCTGGCTCAACGAGGGCTTCGCCTCGTACGCCGAGTGGCTCTGGTCCGAGGAGCAGGACGAGGGCACCGCGCAGGAGGTCTTCGACTTCACCTACGCCAGCTACCCGGCCGACGACGAGTTCTGGCAGGTGCTGCCCGGTGACCCGGGCGCGGACCGGGTCTTCGACAACGCGGTCTACGACCGGGGCGCGATGACCCTGCACCAGCTCCGCCTGGCCGTCGGCGACGACGCGTTCTTCGCGATCCTGCCGGCGTGGACGGCCGAACACCGGTACGGCAACGGCACCATCGAAGAGTTCCAGGCCCTGGCTGAGCGCATCTCCGGTCTGGACCTGGACGAGCTGTTCACCACCTGGCTGTTCACCGCGGGCCGGCCCGACGTGGCCAGCGCCGCCCGCAAGGCCGCGCCGCCGGCCGAGCCCAAGTCGTGGACCAAAATCCGCGAGTCCCACGAGCTGCTGTCGCACTAGCGGCAGTCGTCACCCGCAAGGCCCGTCGCCCAGGCGGCGGGCCTTGCGGCGTTTCCCGCTGGTCCCGCCGGAGCGATCTCACCTGACGCAGCGTCCCCCGTCGCCCCTCCCCCACGCGTCCTTTGCTCTGCTTCAACGGACGCAACACCGGTTGTCCGACTATCGGACGGGCGGTGTTGCGTGGAGTGAAGCAGAGCAAAGGACGCGCGAGGGAGGCTGACCTCCGGGTCGGAGTCGTCGCCAGCGGCCGGATTCAGGCGGGCGGCTCAGGACGCCGGCGCCACCGGACGGCCCACGGTCGCCGGGGACCCGGCCGCCTCGGCCGTGCTCGCCTCGACGGCGCGGATGTGCCGGTAGGCGAACCACAGCGGCGGGAACGCCCCGACCGCGAAGGACAGGTCGATGAGTGTCCAGAACCACGGGATGTCCCGGATCGGGCCGCAGATCAGCGCCAGCGGAACGATCCCCGCGCAGGCGATCATGCCGACCTGCACCACCCAGACGTTGCGCACCGGGTCACGCAGCGGCCCCCAGAACGCCACTGCCAGCACCAGGTGGGCGAAGGCCAGCCAGTCGGTGCCGTAGAGCAGGAACGGGTAGTCCTGCCCCGCCGTCACGAGTCCGGTGTGGACCCGCTCGATCCAGTCGACCAGCGCCGGCATCTGGCCGGCGAGCGGGTCCAGCGCGCGCAGCAGCCAGCGCACCTCGATCTCCAGCGGGAAAGCGGTGGCACCGCTCAGGAAGAGGCCGATCAGCACGATCCACAGCCACCGACGCGTACGCCGCAACCGCTCCTCGATGTCCATGACCGCAGCGTAACGATGATCTTGGCGCCGGTTCGTCCCGCCAGCGGTGACCGCTGTCTCACCGGCGCCCGGCCGGCGTGCCAGGTACCTGTCACGCCGGCCGGACGGCTCCGGGAACTCCTCAGCGAACGGCGAGTCAGCGAACGGCGAGCGGCTGCGCGGCCGGGCCGACCGGCGCCGGCAGGGCACCGGCACCACCCAGGTAACCGTGGATCGCGGCGGCCGCCGCGCGCCCCTCGGCGATGGCCCACACGATCAGCGAGGCGCCCCGGTGCATGTCACCGGCGACGAACACGCCGTCGGCTGCGGTCTGCCAGTCGTCGCGGGCGTCGATCGCTCCCCGCGGGTTGCGGGTCACCCCGAACTGCTCCAGCAGCGGCTGCTGCTCGGTGCCCTCGAAACCGATCGCCAACAGCACCAGGTCCGCCGGCAGCTCCCGCTCGGAGCCCGGGACGACGGTGACCATCCGCCGGCCGTCGCGCTTCTCGACGGTCACCTCGGCGATCCGCACCGCGCGCACCTGACCGGCGCCGTCGTCCACGAACTCCTGCACGGCCACGGCGAAGACCCGCTCGCCACCCTCCTCGTGCGCCGGGTAGCTGCGCAGGATCCACGGCCAGGTCGGCCACGGGTCCCGGGCCTCGTCGCGCTCGTGCGGCGGCTGCGGGTACAGGTCGAGCTGGTGTACGCCTGCGGCGCCCTGCCGGTGGGCGACGCCGAGGCAGTCGGCCGCGGTGTCACCGCCACCGATGATCACCACGTGCTTGCCGGCCGCGTCGATCGGGGTGCCGTCCGGCAGCACCGCGCGGGCCGCCCGACCCTCGCCGGTGACCGCCACGCCAGGCCCGCCGCCGGCCGCCGTGGCGACCGCGCGATTCGCCGCGACCAGGTGCGCCATCGCCTGGTGTACGCCCCGCAGCGCCCGCCCCGGGGTCTCCGGGGTGTCCCGGCCCTGCAAGGCCCCGCAGGCCAGCAGCACCGCGTCGTGCTCGGCGCGCAACTGCTCGGCGGTGACGTCGACGCCGACGTTCACGCCGGTGCGGAAGCGCACCCCCTCGGCGGCGAGCTGCGCCAACCGGGCGTCGATGTGCCGCTTCTCCAACTTGAAGTCGGGGATGCCGTACCGGAGGAGGCCGCCGATCGCGTCGTCGCGCTCGTACACCGTCACGGCGTGACCGGCGCGGGCCAGTTGCTGGGCGGCGGCCAGGCCGGCGGGCCCGGAACCGACCACGGCGACCGACCGGCCCGACGGCGCCGGCACCGGGCGCGGGATGAACCCGCGCGCCGCGGCCGCGTCGGCGATCTCCACCTCGACCTGCTTGATGGTGACCGGCTGGCCGCCGGCGATACCCAGCACGCAGGCCGCCTCGCAGGGCGCCGGGCAGAGCCGGCCGGTGAACTCCGGGAAGTTGTTGGTGGCGTGCAACGACTCCACGGCGGCGTCCCAGTTGCCGGTGCGGACCAGGTCGTTCCAGTCCGGGATGCGATTGCCCAGCGGGCAGCCGTCGTGGCAGAACGGGATGCCGCAGTCCATGCATCGCGTGGCCTGCTCGCGGATGAGTTCCTCGCCGGCCGGCGGGTACACCTCCCGCCAGTCGCTGATCCGCACCGGCACCGGGCGGCGGGCCGGCAGCCGCCGGTCGTAGCGCAGGAAACCGTTCGGGTCAGGCACGTGCCACCTCCTGGGCAGCCACCCGCGGGGCGGGCGGCACCGGCATCGCCGGCACAGCGGGCGCGGTCAGTTCTGTCATGACCGCGTCGTCGACGTCGCGGCCGGCTGCTTCGGCGGCCCGCATGATCTCCAGCACCCGGCGGTAGTCGCGGGGTACCACCGCGGTGAACTCGGACACCGCCTCCGGCCAGCGCTTGAGCAGCTCCTCGGCGACCGCCGACCCGGTCTCGGCCACGTGTCGCTGCACCAGTTCGTGCAGCAGCGTCTGCTCCTGCTCGCCCAGCGGCGCCAGGTCGACCAGTTCCGTGTTGACCCGCGCGGTGTCCAACAGGTGCACGAACGCCGTCCCGCCGGACATGCCGGCGGCGAAGTTGCGGCCGGTCGCGCCGAGCACCACCACCGTGCCGCCGGTCATGTACTCGCAGCCGTGGTCGCCGACGCCCTCTACGACGGCGACCGCGCCGGAGTTGCGGACCGCGAACCGCTCCCCCACCCGGCCGCGCAGGAAGACCTCGCCCGACGTGGCCCCGTACAGGATGGTGTTGCCGGCGATGATCTGATCCTCCGCGCGCTGCCCCGGCTCGGCGTCGGGGTCGAGGAACGGCGCGGCGGCGTCCGGACGGACGATGAGCCGGCCCCCGGAGAGGCCCTTGCCCACGTAGTCGTTGGCGTCGCCGTGCAGACGCAGCGTCACCCCGCGCGGCAGGAACGCGCCGAACGACTGCCCGGCGGTGCCGTGCAGCACGAACTCGACGGTGTCGTCCGGAAGGCCGCCCCCGCCGAAGCGGCGGGTCACCTCGCCGCCGAGCATCGCGCCGACGCTGCGGTGCTCGTTGCGCACCGCGACCTCGACGCGGACCGGCGCACCCTCGGACAGCGCCGGCCGGGCGAGCGCGATCAGCTCGTTGTCCAGAGCGTGCTCCAGGCCGTGGTCCTGGGCGCGCACCCCGCGGCGGGCAGCGCCGGCGGGCAGTTCCGGCAGGTGCAGGACGGGTGCCAGGTCGAGCCCGTGGGCCTTCCAGTGCGACACCGCCGGGGCCACGTCGAGCAGTTCGGTCTGCCCGATGGCCTCCTCGATGGACCGGAAGCCCAGCTCGGCCAGGTACCCCCGAACCTCCTCGGCGAGGAACCGGAAGAAGTTCTCCACGAACTCCGGCGTGCCCGTGTACCGCTCGCGCAGCACCGGGTTCTGGGTGGCGATGCCGACCGGGCAGGTGTCCAGGTGACAGACCCGCATCATCACGCAGCCCGAGACGATCAGCGGCGCGGTCGCGAAGCCGAACTCCTCCGCGCCGAGCAGCGCCGCGATCAGCACGTCCCGGCCGGTCTTGAGCTGGCCGTCGACCTGCACGGTGACCCGGTCGCGCAGCTTGTTGAGCAGCAGCGTCTGCTGCGCCTCGGCCAGCCCCAACTCCCACGGGGTGCCGGCGTGCTTGAGCGAGTTCATCGGGGACGCGCCCGTGCCGCCGTCGTGGCCGGAGATCAGGATGACGTCGGCCTTGAGCTTGGCCACACCGGCGGCGACAGTGCCCACACCCACCTCGCTGACCAGCTTGACGTGCACCCGGGCGGCCGGGTTGACGCACTTCAGGTCGTGCACGAGCTGGGCCAGGTCCTCGATGGAGTAGATGTCGTGGTGCGGCGGCGGCGAGATCAGGCCGACGCCGGGAGTGGCGTGCCGGGTCCGGGCGATCCACGGCCAGACCTTGTTGCCGGGCAGCTGGCCGCCCTCGCCGGGCTTCGCGCCCTGGGCCATCTTGATCTGCAGGTCGTCGGCGTTGACCAGGTATTCGCTGGTGACACCGAACCGGCCGCTGGCGATCTGCTTGACCGAGGAGCGCCGCAGCGGGTCGTGCAGCCGATCGACGTCCTCGCCGCCCTCGCCGGTGTTGGACTTGCCGCCGAGGCGGTTCATCGCGATGGCGAGCGTCTCGTGCGCCTCGGCCGAGATCGAGCCGTACGACATGGCGCCGGTGGCGAACCGCTTGACGATCTCGGTGGCCGGCTCGACCTCCTCGATCGGCACCGCCGGGCGGACCCCGGTGCGCAGGGTGAACAGCCCGCGCAGCGAGCCGGCCTGCGCGGCCAGCGCGTCGACCTTGGCCGTGTACTGGCGGAAGACGTCGTACTGCCGGCTGCGGGTGGCGTGCTGGAGCAGGAAGACCGTCTCCGGGTTGAACAGGTGCAGCTCACCCTCGCGGCGCCACTGGTACTCGCCGCCGACCTCCAGCCGGTCGGAGCCGACGGTGCCGGCCGGCGGCCAGGCCAGCGCGTGCCGGGCGGCCACCTCGGCGTGCACACCGGCCAGCCCGACGCCGCCGATCCGGCTCGGGGTGCCCCGGAAGTAGCGGTCGACCAGCCGGGTGTCCAGCCCGACCGCCTCGAAGACCTGCGCACCGCAGTACGACGAGACCGTCGAGATACCCATCTTCGACATGATCTTGAGGACGCCCTTGCCGAGCGCCTTGGCGTAGTTGCGCACCGCGGCCGCGGGCTGCACGCCGGCCAGCGTGCCCGTGGTGATCATGTCCTCCACGGACTCGAACGCCAGGTACGGGTTGACCGCCGCCGCGCCGTACCCGATCAGGACCGCCGCGTGGTGCACCTCCCGGCAGTCGCCGGACTCCACGATCAACGCCGCCTGGGTGCGCGTCTGCTCCCGCACCAGGTGCTGGTGCACGGCGGCGGTGAGCAGCAGCGACGGGATCGGCGCGAGATCGGCGTTGGAGTCCCGGTCGGAGAGCACCAGGATGCGGACGCCGTCCTCGATGGCCTCGGAGACGTGCCGGCAGATCTCGATCAGTCGCGCCTTGATCCCGGCGGCGCCCTCGCGGATGCGGTACAGCCCGGAGACCCGCACCGCCTTGAAGCCGGGCAGGTCGCCGTCCTCGTCGATGGAGAGGATCTTCGCCAGCTCGTCGTTGTCGATGATCGGGTGCGGCAGCACGATCTGCCGGCAGCTCGCCGCGCCCGGGTCGAGCAGGTTGCCCTCCGGCCCGATCGTCGACGCCAGGCTGGTCACCAGTTCCTCGCGGATGGCGTCCAGCGGCGGGTTGGTGACCTGGGCGAAGAGCTGGTGGAAGTAGTCGTAGAGCAGCCGCGGCCGGGTGGACAGCGGCGAGATCGGGGTGTCCGTGCCCATCGAGCCCAGCGGCTCGGCGCCGGTACGGGCCATCGGCGCGAGCAGGACCTTCAGCTCCTCCTCGGTGTAGCCGAAGGTCTGCTGGCGGCGGCGCACCGAGTCGTGGGTGTAGACGGTGTGCTCACGGGGCGGCAGGTCGTCCAGCTCGATCAGCCCGGCGTGCAGCCACTCGCCGTACGGCTGCGCGGCGGCCAACTCGGACTTGATCTCGTCGTCGTGCACGATCCGCCCGGCCACGGTGTCGACCAGGAACATCCGGCCCGGCTGGAGTCGCCCCTTCGCGACCACGTGGGCGGGGTCGAGGTCGAGCACGCCCGCCTCGGAGCCGAGCACCACGAGGCCGTCGTCGGTCTGCCACCAGCGCCCCGGGCGCAGCCCGTTGCGGTCCAGCACCGCGCCGACGATCTCGCCGTCGGTGAAGGCCACCGACGCCGGACCGTCCCACGGCTCCATGAGGCTGGCGTGAAAGCGGTAGAAGGCACGCTTGGCCGGATCCATCCCGGGGTCGTTCTCCCAGGCCTCGGGGATCATCATGAGGACCGCGTGCGGCAGGCTTCGCCCGGCCAGGTGCAGCAGCTCCAGAACCTCGTCGAAGTTCGCCGAGTCGGAGGCGGCGGGGGTGCAGACCGGGAAGACCCGCCGGATGTTGCCCGGCACGTTCGGCGAGCGCAGGAGCGCCTCGCGGGCCTGCATCCAGTTGCGGTTGCCCCGGATCGTGTTGATCTCGCCGTTGTGGGCGATGAACCGGTACGGGTGCGCCAGCGGCCAGGACGGGAAGGTGTTGGTGGAGAAGCGGGAGTGCACCAGCGCGATCGCGCTCTCCACCCGCTCGTCACGCAGGTCGGGGTAGAACGCCGGCAGCTGGTCGGGCGTCAGCATGCCCTTGTAGACCATGGTGCGGCTGGACAGCGACGGGAAGTACGCCGGCACGCCCCGCTCGGCGGTCTCCCGCTCGGCCTGCTTGCGCAGGCAGAAGGCCACCCGGTCCAGGTCGATGCCGCTCAGGGCGGAACCGGCCGGCCCGGCGGGCGAGTCGGTGAGGCGGTGGGCGGCCACGAAGACCTGCCGCACCCGGGGCATGGCCGCCAGGGCGGTGTCGCCGAGCCCCTGCGGCTCGATCGGCACGTCCCGCCAGCCGAGCAGGTCCGCGCCCTCGACCAGCGCGTACTTCTCGACCACCCGGCGGGCACGGGCCTCGGCAGCGTCGTCGTCGGGCAGGAACACCAGGCCCGTGGCGTACTCGCCGGCCGGTGGCAGCGTGACGTCGGCGACCGCGCGCAGGAACGCGTCCGGGACCTGGATCATGATGCCCGCGCCGTCGCCGGTGTTGGGCTCCGCGCCCCGGGCACCCCGGTGGTCCAGGCGGCAGAGCGCACCGAGCCCGTTGGCGACGACCGCGTGGGACCGTCGGCCGTGCATGTCCGCCACGAAGGCCACCCCGCAGGCGTCGTGCTCCTGCGCCGGGTCGTAGAGGCCCTGGGCGGGCGGATGGGGGCCGGGCGTCGGGGACGCCTGCGGGCTGTGCGGGTGCGGCTGTGTCATGTCCGCGTACGGCTGAGCCACCGGGCCTCCTGTCGTCACTCAGGTTGGATCATGGTGGGGACGACGTCGGCCCGTGGGTCTGTTGAGTCTACGTTAGGGCTGGGGGCACAAGGCCACTCAAGATTGATCACACCGTCCAGAGTCTGGGACGTGTAGTCTCGCGCGGTGGATTCGGTGCACAAGGACATCTTCGACCGGTTGGAACGCTTCTACGACGCCGTGCCCCGCGACGTCGCCGGCGCCGAGGAGCACGGCGGGTTGGTGCTGTTCGTCCGCGAGGGTGCCGGTTGGCCGTTCTACGCCCGGCCCCGGATCGGCGCCACCGAGGCGCCGTCCCTGGCCGACGTGAGCTCGGTGCGGGAGCGCCAGCGGGAGCTGGGCCTTCCGGAGGCCTTCGAGTGGGTGCACGAGACGACCCCGGAGCTGCTGGCGGTGGCCCGCTCGGCGGGGCTGAACGTGCTGGAGGCCCCGCTGATGGTCCTCGACGAGACCGCGCTGCCCGACCCGGCGACGCTGTCCGACGTACCGGTGCGGGTGCTGGCGGCGGACTCGCCCGACTTCGCCGCCGACGTGGCCGCCCGGCGGGCGGTGGCGGCCGTGGCGTTCGGCGCCGCCGGCACCGCGACCGGCCCGGCCGGGCCGGCCGAGCGCGACGCGGCGGTCACCGAGTTGGAGCTCGCCGCGCTGGATGAGGAGCGGGCCCGGATCGCCGACGGCCGGCGGATCTCCGCGCTGGCCGGGACGCCGACCGAGGGCGCGCTGGCCAGCGGCATGGCGATGCGGGTGGACGACGTCGCGGAGATCGCCGGGGTAGCCACCCTGCCGGCCGCGCGCCGTCGCGGTATGGGCGCCGCGCTGACCGCCACCCTCGCCCGCGAACTGCTCGCCGCCGGCACCGACCTCGTCTTCCTCTCCGCGGGCAGCGAGGAGATCGCACGGGTCTACCTGCGGGTCGGCTTCCGCCGCATCGGCACCGCCTGCATCGCCGAACCCGCCGCCCTGATCCCCTGAACCGCGCGGTTTCCCAGAGCCACGCGGTTTCGCAGAGCAACGCGGACGGTCAGGCCGGCGGACGCCACTGGGCCGCGGAGGCGGCGGCGCTGGAGAGCAGCCGCGAGTTGATGGTGCCGAGCGCGGCGTCGCGGGCGCGCAGCGCCAACCGGCCCCGGGTCTGGAGCACCGCCGACATGCGCCGGGTCTGGCGGACCACTGTCGCCGCCCGGGGACGGCGCACCCGGTCGTACGTCTGCACGGCGTCAGGCAGGCGGGCCTCGCGCAGCAGCGAGGCGAGCGTCGCGGCGTCCTCGAAGGCGAGGCAGGCGCCCTGGCCGAGGTGCGGCGGCATGGCGTGCGCCGCGTCGCCGAGCAGCACCACCCCGCCCGGCCCGACTCCGAAGCCGTAGGCGCGGGGCAACGGGCGCAGCTCACGGACCTCCTGCTGCACCAGGTCGCTCGGGTCGGTGGCGTCGAGCAGCGCGGCGATCGGCGCCGGCCAGCCGGCATACCAGCGGCGCAGGAGGGCGAGCTGGGTCTCCGGCGGCTCGGGGCGGGGAGCGCCGGCGGCGGTGGCCACCCAGTAGATGCCACCCCGACTGGAACCGCCCGAGGAGCCACGCTCGCCCAGCGAGGCGGCCACGAACCGGTAGCCCGCGCCGAGAACCTCGCCGGCGATCGGCTGGTCGGCGGGCAGCCGGGGCGCCCGGTACCAGGGGATGACAGCCCGCCAGGCCGCGCAGCCGGAGCTGACCACGCCGGACTCGGGGGCCAGTTGGCGACGGATGACGCTGTCCGTGCCGTCCGCGGCGACCACCAGGTCGGCCTCGATGGTGTGCCGTCCGTCGCTCACACCCGGGCGTTCGCCCGGCTCGACGCGAACGTGGCGCACGGTCACCCCGGTACGCAGCTCGACCCGGTCACCGAGGCCGGCGATCAACGCGTCGTGCAGATCCTCCCGGTGCACCACCACCGGCATCCGGTCGGCCGGCGTCGGCCGGGGTTGCACCAGCCAGTGCCCGTCCGGGCGGCGGACCCCACCGTCGGGCAGCGGGGTGGCGATGGCGGCCAGACCGGCACCGAGGCCGAGGGCCTGCAACGCGCGGACGCCGTTGGGCCAGAGCACCACGGCGGTCGGCTCGGGGCGGACCCGCTCGGCGCGGTCCAGCAGGGTGACCTGCCAACCGGACCGGGCCAGCGCGCCGGCGACCGCGAGGCCTCCGACCCCGGCGCCGACCACCACCGCGCTTCGCATCGGTGCCGCCCCCGCTCAGCTGTCCCGGTCGGCGGGGCGTACGCCGGCGGCATCGGCCCGGTCCTCGTCGCGCGCCTCGCGCGGGTCATCCGCCGGCCCGTCGGCGCGGGCGCTGGCTGCCTCGCCGTCGGTCGCCTCGTCGTCGAGCGGCTCGGCGCCCTCGGGGCGTACGTCGTCGGCCGCCTCCGGCGGCGCCACGCCGGTGTTCCGCCAGGTGTCGTACTGCTCCTCGCTGACCACCCGGTAGCCCTCCGGGGCGGCGGCGCGCGCGCCGGTCTGGCCTTCGGAGACGTCGACCTGGGACAGGCCGGACGTGGTGGGCGGCGTGGGGGTGGCGGCCGGGCCGATCGGGATCAGGTACTCCCGGGGGCCGCGGACCCGCACGAAGTAGATCAACGCGCCGAGGAAGACCAGGGCGGCCGTCCAGACGTTGAGCCGTACGCCGAAGATCTGGTTCGCCTCGTCGGTGCGCATCAGCTCGATCCAGAACCGGCCGGCGGTGTAGCCCATCACGTACAGCGCGAACGCCCGGCCCCGCCCGAGCCGCAACCGCCGGTCCAGGATGAGGACCAGCGCGACCACGCCCAGGTTCCACAGCGCCTCGTAGAGGAACGTCGGGTGGTAGAGGCCGGGTTCGAGGATCGGCTGCCCGGCGTCGTCCCGCAGCGCGTGCCCCGGGTTGTCCGGGTCCATCCGGTGGATCTCCAGGCCCCACGGCAGCGTCGTGCGGCCACCGAACAGCTCGTTGTTGAACCAGTTGCCGAGCCGCCCGACGGCCTGGGCCAGCGGCAGCCCGGGCGCGAGCGCGTCGGCCACCACGCTGAACGGGATGCCCAGCTGGCGGGCGGCGATCCACACGCCGATCGCCCCACCGGCGACGGCGCCCCAGATGCCGAGACCGCCCTCCCAGATGGCGAACGCCTTCATCGGCTCGCCACCGGCGCCGAAGTACTTCTCCGGAGAGGTGATCACGTGGTAGATCCGGGCACCGATGATGCCGGTCGGCACGGCCCAGACGGCGATGTCGAGCACCGCGCCGGGCGCGACGCCGCGCTGACGCAGACGGCGTTCGGTCACCCAGCAGGCCAGCACGATGCCGGCGATGATGCACAGCGCGTACGCCCGGATCGGGACCGGCCCGAGCTGCCATACCGCGGTGCTGGGACTGGGCAGGGCCGCCTGGGGGGACAGCGAGGCGATGGTCACGGGTGCACACGCTACCGCTGCGCACCCCCGCAGCGGCACCCCGGGCCGCCGTGCGCGGATCCCGATGACTTCTGGTTTGCGCCGCCGTACGCTCTTTGTCCATGAGCGCGCTCACCTGGGCGGTCGCCGCGGTCGTCACCGACGCCGCCGGCCGGGTGCTGCTCTGCCGCCAGGGCCGGGGCCAGCGCCGGTACGCGTTGCCCGGCGGCCGGCTGCGCCCGGCGGAGAGCCCGGTGCGGGCGGCGCTGCGCGACATCCGTGCCGAGACCGGCTGGGAGATCGACCTGGTCGACCTGGTGGGCGTCTACCACGTCGACGGCCCGACGACGCACACGCGAGCCGGGCGGGCCGGCCCGCTGCCGGACATCCTGGTGCACGTGTTCCGCGCGCGTGTCGTCGAGGCCCGGCCGAGCGCCGACCCACCGCCGGGCTGCCGGCCGTCCTGGCACGCCCCCGGGGTGCTACCCGAGGCCGTCACCCCGCTCACCCGGGCGGCCGTCACCGACGGGCTCGCCGGCCGCTCCGGCGTCCTGCGCCGCGTCTCCTGGGCGCTCGACACCGTCACCCCCACGCCGCCGGGCCGCCCCACGGGGGAGGGCCAACCTGCCGCGCCGGCCGGGCCGATCGCGGATCGCGATGAGCGATCGGGGGCCGGTCAGCCGCCGGAGCAACGCGGCGAGCCGGCAGTGGACCCGTCCCTTCTGCCCTGACTCCGCACTGCCGGTAATCCCACTGCCTGACGCCGCGCTCGCCCCGGCCCGGGCCAGCGGGGGTCGCGGGTCGTTGATGCCTGCGCCACGGGGAGCACACGCGCCGCAGAGCCGTATACCTGTGAGTCATAAGAATGACTCACAGGTATACGGCTGTTCAGCGAAAGGCAGGCCCGGCGCTCATGCCGTCCGTCGCACCGGCCGGCCGAACGAAACCACCGGCCAGCCGAACGGGACCAGCGGTGCAGCGCCCAGCGGCCCGAAGGGCCGGCGTCCGGGCCCGGGGGCCGAGGTCAGCGCGCGGGGTTGCGGACGCCCTCGGCGAGTTCGGCGCTGAGGGTGCGCAGCGCGGCCAGCCCCTCGGCCTCCGAGGAGGCGTCGAGCACGCAGCGGACGAGCGCGCTGCCGACGATCACCCCGTCGGCGTACCCGGCGACGGTGCTGGCCTGCGCTCCGGTGCCCACGCCCAGGCCGACACCGACCGGCAGGTCGGTGACCGCGCGAACCCGCGAGACCAACGTGGGGGCGGCGTCGGACGTCCGCGCCCGAGCGCCGGTCACCCCCATCACGGCGGTGGCGTAGACGAAGCCCCGGCAGTTGTCCACGGTCATCGCCACCCGGGCGTCGGTGGACGACGGCGACACCAGGAAGGTGCGGTCCAGGCCGTGCGCGTCCGAGGCGGCCAGCCACTCGGCAGCCTCGTCGGGGATGAGGTCCGGCGTGATCAGGCCGGTGCCGCCGGCGGCGGCGAGGTCGCGGGCGAACACGTCCACGCCGTACCGCTCGATGGGGTTCCAGTAGGTCATCGTGACGACTGGCGCGCCGGTCGCCGCGACCGCCTCGATGATGCGCAGCGTGTCGGAGGTCCGGACGCCGCCGGCCAGCGCGATGTCACTGGCCTTCTGGATGACCGGGCCGTCCATCACCGGATCCGAGTACGGAATCTCCACCTCGATGACGTCGACGCCGGCCTCGACCATCGCCGTCATGGCCGCGATGCTGCCCTCGACGGTCGGGAACCCGGCCGGCATACAGCCGACCAGCACGGCCCGCCCGTCGGCCCGGGCCTTGTCGAAGGCCACCCCGATGCGGCTCATCTCAGTGCTCCTTGTCGAGGATGCCGAAGTAGTCCCCGGCGGTGTGCACGTCCTTGTCGCCCCGGCCGGAGAGGTTGACCACGATGGTGGGCTCCCGGCCCAGCTCGGCGGCCAGCTTCGGAGCCAGCGTGACGGTGCCGGCGAGGGCGTGCGCGCTCTCGATCGCCGGGATGATCCCCTCGGTGCGGCAGAGCAGCTCGAACGCGGCCATCGCCTCGGCGTCGGTGACCGGCAGGTAGCTGGCCCGGCCGGTGTCGTGCAGCCAGGCGTGCTCGGGCCCGACGCCCGGGTAGTCCAGGCCCGCGGAGATCGAGTGCGACTCCAGCGTCTGCCCGTCGGCGTCCTGCAGCACGTACGTGCGGGCGCCGTGCAGCACGCCCGCCGACCCGCCGGTGATGCTCGCGGCGTGCCGACTGGTGGTCACCCCGTCGCCGCCGGCCTCGAAGCCGTAGAGCCGCACGTCCTCGTCGGGAACGAAGGCGTGGAAGATGCCCAGCGCGTTGGAGCCGCCGCCGACGCAGGCGGTGACGGCGTCCGGCAGCGCGCCGGTCAGGTCGAGGCACTGCTGGCGGGCCTCGTCACCGATGCCCCGGACGAAGTCACGGACCATCGCCGGGAACGGGTGCGGCCCGGCGGCGGTGCCGATCAGGTAGTGGGTCTCGTCAACGTTCGCCACCCAGTCGCGCATCGCCTCGTTCATCGCGTCCTTGAGCGTGCGCGAGCCGGTGGTGACCGGGACGACGGTGGCGCCGAGCATCCGCATCCGGGCCACGTTGAGCGCCTGCCGCTCGGTGTCGACCTCGCCCATGTAGACCACGCACTCCAGGTCGAACAGGGCGGCGGCGGTCGCGGTGGCGACGCCGTGCTGGCCCGCCCCGGTCTCGGCGATCACCCGGGTCTTGCCCATGCGCTTGGTGAGCAGTGCCTGGCCGAGCACGTTGCGGACCTTGTGGGCGCCGGTGTGGTTGAGGTCCTCACGCTTGAGCAGCACCCGCGCGCCGACCTTCGCGGAGAACCGCCGGGCCTCGTAGAGCAGCGACGGCGTGCCCGCGTAGTCGCGCAGCAGCGCCCCGAACTCGGCCCGGAACGACTCGTCCGCGATCGCCGTACGCCACGCCCCGTCGAGCTCGTCCAGCGCGGCCACCAGGGCCTCGGGCACGAACCGACCGCCGAAGCGGCCGAAGTGGCCGGCGGAGTCGGGCTGCGAGCCGGCCGCCGGGGCCAGCGCATCGGCGCTCATCGGAAATCCTCTCGGTGGGGCGTCACACCGGCGCGGGTCAGCGCACCGGCCGGGGCGTCGCCGGGTGGTTGCCGGCGTTGACCAGTTCGGCCACCGCCTCGCGTGGGCTCTTCTGGGTGACCAGGCCCTCGCCGACGAGAACCGCGTCCGCGCCCGCGGAGGCGTACCGGATCAGGTCGTGCGGTCCGCGGACGCCGGACTCGGCGATCTTGACGACGCTGCTCGGCAGGCCCGGCGCGATCCGCTCGAACACCGACCGATCCACCTGAAGGGTACGCAGGTCACGGGCGTTGACCCCGATCACCTGGGCACCGGCCTCCAGGGCCCGGTCGGCCTCCTCCTCGTCGTGGACCTCGACCAGCGCGGTCATGCCCAGCGACTCGATCCGCTCCAGCAGGCCCATCAGCACGTTCTGCTCAAGGGCGGCCACGATCAGCAGGACCAGGTCGGCGCCGTGCGCGCGCGCCTCGTGCACCTGGTAGCTGGAGACCACGAAGTCCTTGCGCAGCACGGGGACGGTGACCGCGGCCCGGACGGCGGCCAGGTCGTCCAGCGACCCGCCGAACCAGCGCCCCTCGGTCAGCACGCTGATCGCCCGCGCCCCGCCCGCCGCGTAGTCGACGGCGAGATCGGCCGGATCGGCGATCTCGGCCAGCCGGCCCTTCGACGGCGAGGAGCGCTTGACCTCGGCGATGACCGCCACGCCGGGCTTACGCAACGCAGCGTAGGCGTCCAGCGGCGGCGGCGCCGCCGCGGCCAGCTCACGGATCCGTTCCAACGGAACCTGTTCCTGGCGTCGGGCGACGTCCTCGCGCACGCCAGCCAGAATCTCGTCGAGCACGCTTACGGACGCTGCCTGACCGGCCTCGTCCCCCTCCGCGTGCGCATGCTCAGCAGTCACCAACGGACTCCCCTCTCCGGGTGTCATGGGCCGATGCTAGGGGCAGCCGACCGACGCCGGGAGCCGGGGGTATGGCGCTGCTCACGAAAAGGGCTGCGGCATAATGGCCGACTTGCCGTGAACGGGATGTCACGCAGCGCCACCTCCGGTATCGACCGCCGTCATGCGACGGGGGCCCGGCGGCCCCGGTCGAACCGGGCCGACCCATCGATCATGCCACCGCTTCCGGCTCGCCGCCCGACAACAACGACACCGGTCGATGCTGTGAGCAAGCTCAAGGCCGAACGGCCGGTGCCAGATCGCGGGCATGGCGGGACAGTTGACCGGGCGGTCACCCCGGCGAAACGTCAGCCGGCCAGCATCGTCCTCGGGCAGACTCGATGACGCGCCTGCCCGACCGTCGCCAACTCCTCGTGCGGGGTGACCAATGAGCATTGCCGAGTCGAACCCGAGCATCGGACTGACCACCATCTCCCGGACCGTGGCGTCACTCGCCGTCGGCGTGGTGCACACCCTGGAGCGGGCCGTCGTCGGCGAGGGCCGGATGCGCACGGCGCGCGGCAACGCCTGGGAGGCGGTCTGCGCCGACCGGGCCCGCGCCAACCGACGCGCCGAACTGGACCGCCTGGTGGCCGAACTGACCGCCGCCCGCGCCGTCTCCGCCCGCCCGCAGCGGGAGCGTCAGCCGGTCGGCTGATCAGCCGGCCGTCGGGTCCTCGCCCCGGTCCAACGCGTCCCACGCCTCGGTGGTCCGCCGCCCGGCCATCCGGCCCGGTGGGGCGCCCGTCGTGGGCGCACTCTCCGTGACGGTTCGCGTCGGCCGCTCGTACCGGGCGCCCATCGCCGGCCACACGCCGCCCCGCAGCGCCGTCCACCCGCCGCCCACGGCGGCGAGCAGACCGCCGAGCAGGCACAGCGCCGGCCACTGCCGGCTCACCACGCCGTCGAGATCGGCGACCAACCCGTAACCACCACCGGCCGCCACCGCCAGGCCCAGAACGCCCAGCAGCACGCCCAGCAGCCGCCGCACCCAACCCCGGGTGGCCAGCACCGCACCACCGCCGGCCAGCGTGACCAGCGCCAGCGCCGGCAGCCACGGCAGCAGGGCGGCCCCGCTGCGGGCCTCGCGCACCGGCGGCAGCGGCGCCGGCCGCGCGGTCACCTCGACCGACCAGCCCCGGGTCGCCGCCCACAGCGCCAGGCCCGCGCCCGCCAGGCAGAGCAGCATGGCGTACGTCAACTGACGCCGACCCCCCACGCTCACCGGGCTCACCGGGCTGACCTTTCGTTCGCGACTGCGGGGCTCCGCTGCGCTGCACTCCTCGCGCTCACCGGGCCGCCCTCAGCGTTTCCGCCGCGGCGATCGCGGCCAGCACGGCGGCGGCCTTGTCGCGGGTCTCCTGCTCCTCGGCGGCCGGATCCGAGTCGGCGACCACCCCCGCGCCGGCCTGCACGTAGGCGCGGCCGGCACGGATCAGCGCGGTCCGGATGGCGATCGCCATGTCCAGGTCACCACCGAAGCCGAAGTAGCCGACCGTGCCGCCGTAGAGACCGCGGCGGACCGGCTCCAACTCCTCGATGATCTCCATGGCCCGCACCTTGGGCGCCCCGGAGAGCGTCCCGGCCGGGAAGGTCGCGGCGAGCGCGTCGAACGCGGAACAGTCGTCACGCAGAGTGCCGGTCACGGTGGAGACGATGTGCATCACGTGGCTGTACCGCTCGATGGTCGCGAACTCGGGCACCTGGACGCTGCCCGGCTCGCAGACCCGGCCCAGGTCGTTGCGGCCCAGGTCGACGAGCATCACGTGCTCGGCGCGCTCCTTGGGGTCGGCGAGCAGCTCGGCGGCGAGCCCGGCGTCCGCCGTCGCGGTGGCACCGCGTGGCCGGGTGCCCGCGATCGGATGCAGCAGCGCCCGGCGCCGCCCGTCCGCACCGGCGGTGACCTTCAGGTGCGCCTCCGGCGACGAGCCGACAATGTCGAACCCGTCGAAGCGCAGCAGGTACATGTACGGGCTGGGGTTGCTGGTGCGCAGCACCCGGTAGACGTCCAGCGGATCGGCGTGCGTCGCCCGCTCGAAGCGCTGGGACAGCACGATCTGGAAGCACTCGCCCGCCCGGATCGCCTCCTTGGCGGCCTCCACCGCCTTCAGGTAGCCACCCTCGGGCGTACGACAGAGAACCTCGTCGGCCGGTGGACGCTCGACCGTGGAGATCATCGGTGGGATGGGTCGGGACAGCGCCGTGGTCATCGCGTCGAGGCGGCCCACCGCGTGGTGGTACGCGGCGGTGACCTGCGCGTCGCGGCCCGGGGTGTCCAGCGGCGGCAGCACCGCGTTGGCGACCAGGATCGCCGAGCCGTCGTAGTGGTCGAGGACCACCAGGTCGGTGGCGAGCATCATGCCCAGCTCCGGCACGCCCAGGTCGTTCTCGGTCAGCTCGGGCAGCCGCTCGAAGCGGCGGACGAGGTCGTAGCCGAGGTAGCCGACCATGCCCCCGGTCAGCGGGGGCAGACCGTCGGACGGGTCCCCGAGCGGGCCGGCGAGCGCCACGACGGTGTCCCGCAGCACGCGCACCGGGTCGCCGTCGGTGGGCAGCCCGGCGGGCGGCTGGCCGAGCCAGGTCGCCACCCCGTCCCGCTCGATGAGGGTCGCGCTGCTGCGCACGCCGATGAACGAGTACCGCGACCAGGCCATGCCCGCCGAGCCGACGCCCTGCTCGGCCGACTCGAGCAGGAACGTGCCGGGCCCACCGGCGAGCTTGCGGTAGACACCCACCGGGGTCTCTGCGTCGGCCAGCAGGCGTCGGGTGACCGGCACCACGCGCCAGCGGGCAGCCACGTCGGTGAAGGTGGCCAGGTCGGGGCTCACCGCGCCGTCGGTCATGTGCCGGCCCCCGTCACCGGCAGCTCGGTGAAGAAGCAGGTCCGGTGCCCGGTGTGGCAGGCCGCGCCGACCTGGTCGACGCTGACCAGCAGCGCGTCGCCGTCGCAGTCCAGCGCGACGGAGCGCACGTACTGGTGGTGGCCGGAGGTGGCGCCCTTGACCCAGTACTCCCGGCGGCTGCGCGACCAGTAGGTGGCCCGGCCGGTGGTGAGGGTGCGGTGCAGCGCCTCGTCGTCCATCCAGGCGACCATCAGCACCTCGCCGGAGTCGTGGGCGCGCACCACGGCGGCGACCAGACCGTCGGCGGTGCGGCGCAGCCGGGCCGCGATGGCCGGGTCGAGCCGGGACGGACGGGCCGGCGTCGACGCCGCCGGGCCGCTCGGATCGCTGGGGACGCCGGTCACCGGCGCGTCAGGTACGGGCACAGTTACCCATTGTCCTGCACGCGGCGCGGGCACCGCCGACGACTCCCGCCGAGGGTTCGGCAGGTGGCCCACGGGCCGGGCGAGCTGGGCCACGTAGCGGTCCAGCCGGCCGTCGACCAGGGCGTCGGCCAGGTCGGCGCCGGCCGTGTCGGCGATCTCCCCGGCGTACGGGCGGATCAACGGCAGGATCCCGGCGACCAGCCGTACGGCGGCGGCCCAGAGCTGCCCGGTGCCGCCCGGACGCAGCCCGAGGCAGAGCAGCATGTCGTCCCGGTAGCCGGCGGGGGCGACCGGCAGCTCCAGGGCCGCCGCGAACGCCGCCCGCCGGGAGGACACCCGTACCGACGGGTTCGCCGGGCGCAGCACCGACGGGCAGAGCCGGGCGAGGTCCGCCACGGCGAGCCGGACCCCGAGGCGGTCGGCGGCGGCCCGGGCGGCGGCGGCCTTGCCGAGCATGGCGATCAGCTCCTCCAGCCGGGGTGGCTCGGCGGGCTGGCAGAGCACCGGCAGGTCGATCCGGGGCCGCCAGTGCGGGTCGGCCCAGAGCAGCCGGGCCGGCGCGGTGACCGGCAGCCCGAACGCCCAGTCGGCCGGTTCGCCGAGCCGGTGCACCCAGGAGCGGACGTCGCGGGCGGCCACCGAGACGTGGGTGACCCGGCCGGCGGTCTCGGCCAGGTACGCGCGGCGGGCGGCGTACGGGGAGCCGCCGACCAGCACGTCGAGGTCGACGTCGCTGTGCGCGGTGGCGGCCCGTCGGGCGTGACTGCCGCGCAGCAGGATGCCGACGACCGGCCGCTCAGCGGCGTCCCGCAACCGCGCGGCCCAGTCCTCAAGAAATCCGCTGTGCGGTAACGGAGCGTGACCCACGGCGTCATCGTGCCGTACGCCCGATCAGTAGGCAATGCCCGTTGCCGGACCTGCTGTCCGGTCCGAAGCCTACTGCCCGTTGTGATGCTGGGCGCGACGGCGGGCGGTGTCGGGAAAGCGGGCTGTTGCGCGGACGGAGTTATCTCATCTAGCGTTGAGTTCAACAGACGATGAGTTTTTCGGAGGTGCGTGATGGACGACGCGATAACCGTCCGCGACCTGGTGGTCGACCGGGGCGGACGGCGGGTGCTGGACGGCATCAGCTGCGCCGTTCCGCGCGGCGCCGTCACCGGCCTGCTGGGCCCCAGCGGCAGCGGCAAGACCACGTTCATGCGGGCGGTGGTCGGCGTGCAGCTGGTCAGCGCGGGGACGGTCACCGTGCTGGGCCAGCCGGCGGGCGCCCCGGAGCTGCGCAACCGGGTGGGCTACCTCACCCAGGCGCCGAGCGTCTACGCCGACCTGACCGTCCGGGAGAACGCCCGGTACTTCGCGGCCCTGTACGGCCGTGGTCGTGCCGAGGCCGACGAGGCGGTCAGCGCGGTCGGTCTGGCCGAGGCGGCCGGTCAACTGGTCGCCACCCTCTCCGGTGGTCAGCGCAGCCGCGCCTCGCTGGCCTGCGCCCTGGTCGGCGACCCGGAGCTGGTCATCCTCGACGAGCCGACCGTCGGTCAGGACCCGGTGCTGCGGGCCGACCTGTGGGCCCGGTTCCACGCCATGGCCGCCGCCGGCACCACCCTGCTGGTGTCCAGTCACGTGATGGACGAGGCGGCCCGCTGCGACCGGCTGCTGCTGATCCGCCAGGGGCGGCTGATCGCCGACGACAGCCCGGCCGCGATCCGCGCCGCCGCCGGCGTGGACGACCTCGACGAGGCGTTCCTGCGACTGATCAAGGCCGGCGTCACGGACGCGCCGGCCGGACGGGAGGCATCGTGAACCCGCGGATCCTGGCGGCCACCACCGGCCGCATCCTGCGTCAGCTCCGGCATGACCGGCGCACCATCGCGCTGCTCGTGCTGGTGCCGGCCGTCCTGCTCACCCTGGTCTACTTCATGTACGTCGACCAGCCGACCCCGCCGGGGCAGCCGTCGACGTTCGACCGGATCGCCCTGGTGATGCTGGGCATCTTCCCCTTCGTGATCATGTTCCTCGTCACCAGCATCGCGATGCTGCGGGAACGCACCTCCGGCACCCTGGAACGGCTGCTCACCACCCCGCTGGGCAAGCTCGACCTGCTCTTCGGGTACGGCATCGCGTTCGGGCTGGCCGCCGCCGTACAGGCCGCGGTCGCCGCCGGTGTGGCGTACTGGATCTTCGATCTCCGGACCGTCGGAAGCAGCGGCCTGGTGATCGGGATCGCGGTGCTCGACGCGGTGCTCGGTGTCGCCCTCGGGCTGCTGTGCAGCGCCTTCGCCCGCACCGAGTTCCAGGCAGTACAGTTTCTGCCGGTCGTGGTGGTCCCCCAACTGCTGCTCTGTGGGCTGTTCGTGGCCCGCGACCAGATGGCCGGCTGGCTCCAGGCGCTCAGTGACGCCTTCCCCCTGTCGTACGCCATCGAGGCGTTGCAGGAGGTCGGCGCCAACGCCGAGCCGACCGGCACGATGTGGCTGGACGTGGGCGTGGTGCTCGGCGCGGTGGTGCTGGCGCTGGTGCTCGCGGCGGCGACCCTGCGCCGGCGCACCGGCTGACCGACCGGCGGCGACCCGCGCCCCGCGGGTTGCCGCCAGCCGTCGGGCGACCGGCGGCGTCAGCGGACGAACGAAGGGCGGCGATGACGCGGCGGACCGGCCGGCGACCCGGCAACCCGGACACCCGGGAGGCGATCCTCGACGCGGCGCGGGCGGCGTTCGCCGAGCGCGGCTTCGACGCCGCCTCGATCCGCGGCATCGCCGCCACCGCCGGGGTGGACCCGGCGCTGGTGCACCACTACTTCGGCAGCAAGGACCAGCTCTTCCTGGCCGCGATGCAGTTCCCGGTCGATCCCGGCGAGGTGCTACCGACGGTGCTCGCCGGCGACCGGAACGGCATCGGCGAGCGACTGGTGCGGGCGTTCCTCGGCATCTGGGACTCCCCGGCCGGCAGTGCGGGTGTGGCGCTGATGCGTTCCGCTGTGAGCAACGAGTGGACGGCCCGCCTGCTGCGCGAGTTCATCACCACGCAGGTGCTGCGTCGGGTCCTCGACCAGCTCGACGTCGATCCGGCCCAGCTGCCGTTGCGCGGTTCGCTGGTCGCCACCCAGCTGATCGGGCTGGCCATGATGCGGCACGTGGTACGGCTGGAGCCGGTCGCCTCGGCGGACCGGGAGACGCTGGTCGCCATGATCGGCCCGACCATTCAGCGCTACCTCACCGGGCAGTTGCCGACCTAGACCGCCATTCAGCGGGGCGGGCGGGCGTTGGCCGGGCGACGCAGCGGCGGCAGGAGGCGGCTCAGCTCGTCGGGCTCGGCCAGCGGGCACGGGAACGCCAGCCGAACGCGCCGCCGCGCGCCGGGGCGCCCGAGGGCGACCACCAGGCCGTAACGGTCGATGCGCACCACGCGCGGCGGCCCGTCCGGGGTCTGCTCGGTCAACCCGAGCTGCCGGCGCAGGTAGTCGGTCACCTGGTCGGCGTCGCGCTCGGCGAGGTCGGCCAGCAGCAGCGCCTCGAACGGGTGCACCGGGTCCGGCTCGGCCTCGGCGTACTCCCCCGGGTCGATCCGGTGCACGACGCCGGCCCGCTCCCAGCGCACCTCGGCCACCTCGAAGCGGAACAGCCGGAACCGGACGCCCACGTCGAGCAGGTCGCCGGTCGGCTCGACCGCGGCGAAGTCGAGCGCCGCGCGGCGTGCCTCCTCGTCGCGCAGTTCGGCGGCCCAGCCGGAGACCCAGGCCCGCCCCAGCCCGGGAGCGCCGGCCGCGGGCGGCAGGTCGAGGACGTCCAGAACCACTGCGACGTCGGCGCCCCCGGCCACCGGCTGCAACGCGGCGCCCAGGTGGCTGGCCACCGGCACCAGCAGCAGCACCCGGCCGTCGGGATCGGTCACGTGCCGGGCGTGGTGCGGGCCCGGCCGGCGGGCCAGGTGGACGAGACCGGGCAGCCGACCGGCGACGAGGGTACGAACGATCTCGGCGGGGCTGGGCCGCATGGCGCGACCTCCTTAAGAGGTTAGGCTTACCTAACCCGGAGCGTAGAGCACCCGTTCCACGGCGTCCAGCAGCCTGGCACTTCGTTACCGGGTCTGCTCCAACCAGGAGGCGTACAGCAGGCCGTAGACCGAGTCGGCATCGTGCACCAGCTCATCGTGCGGGCCGCGCTGCACGATGCGACCCCGGTCCACCACGATCACCTCGTCGGCAGCCTGCGCGGTGGAGAGCCGGTGCGCGATGGCGAGCGTCGTGCGACCCCGCGTGACGGCGTCCAGGGTGCGTTGCAGCCGCACCTCGGTAGCCGGGTCCACCGCGCTGGTCGCCTCGTCCAGCACCAGCAGGTCCGGATCGGCCACGTACGCCCGGGCCAGCGCGACAAGCTGCCGCTCCCCGACGCTCAACGCCTCGCCACGCTCCCCGACGGGCGTGTCCAGGCCGGCGGGCAGACCATCCAACCAGTCCGCCAGGCCCAACTCCGTGAACGCGGCGCCGAGCTGCTCGTCGGTCAGCTCCGGCCGGGCGAACCGGACGTTGTCCCCCACCGTCGCGTCGAAGAGGAAGCCGTCCTGCGGCACCATCACCACCCGGGAACGCAGCGAGTCGAACCGCACCTGCGCCAGCGGCACCCCGGACAGCAGCACCGCTCCCGCCGACGGGTCCATCAGGCGGGTGAGCAGCTTCGCGAAGGTCGTCTTGCCGCTGCCCGTCTCGCCGACCACCGCCACCCGGCTCTTCGCCGGGATCTCCAGGTCGATGTCGTGCAGCACCGGCGGGCCACCCGGATAGGCGAACCCCACCCCGGCGAACCGGATGTCCAACGGACCAGCCGGCAGGTCCCGTCCCTGCTCCCCCGGGTCCGCCACATCCGGGGCCACGTCGAGTACGTCCAGCACCCGCCGCCAGCCCGCGATCGCGTTCTGCGCCTCGTTGAGCACCTCGGTGGCGATCTGCACCGGCTGGATGAACAGCGTCACCAGGAAGAGGAAGGCGGTCAGCTGGCCGATCGACAGCGTGCCGTCCACCCCCAACGTCACCCCGAGCACCACCACGCCCGCCAGCGCCAACCCGGCCGCGAGCTCGCCGACCGAACTGCCCACGATGCTGATCCGGATCGCCCGCTGCTGCGCCAGGCGCTGATTGTCGATGGCGTCGTCCAACCGCCGGGCCGTGCGCCCCGCGATGCCGTACGCCCGGATCACCGGCGCGCCCACGACGCTCTCGCCGACCGCGCCCAGCAGCGTGCCGGTGCGCTGACGCACCGTCGCGTACGCCGCGCCGAGGCGACGCTGCAACTGTCGGATGACGAGCACCGCCGGCAGGAACGCCACCAGCACCACCAGGGTCAGCTGCCAGGAGTACGCCAGCATGACGGCCGTCGTCACCACCAGCTGACCCAGGTTGACCAGCAGGATCACCCCACCCCACTGGAGGAACTGGGTGATCTGGTCGACGTCGCTGGTCACCCGCGAGACCAGCGACCCACGCCGCTCCGACTGCTGGTGCAACATCGACAGGTCGTGCACGTGCCGGAACGCCCGCGTCCGCACATTCGCCAACGCCGTCTCGCTGACCGTGAACAGCCGGCGCATCATCAGATAGCCGCAGGCCGTGGTGACCACGAGGATCGCCGCGGTGACCGCCACCACCGACCAGACCACGTCGAGGTTCAGACCGCCGACGATGCCGCGGTCGATGCCCTGCTGCACCGCGACCGGAACGGCCACCCGGCCCACCATGTAGACCAGGGCCAGGCCCAGCGTGGCGGCCAGGCCGGTCCGCAGCTCCGGGGAGAGCGCCAACCCCCGCCGCAGGGTCTGCCAGGTCGTCTCCGTCCGCGCGTCCCGCTCGTCATTCGTCACCGTCGTACTCACCGGTCTTGCCTTTCGTTCGCGACTGCGGGGCTCCGCTGCGCTGCACTCCTCGCGCTCACCGGTCCACCTCGATCTCCAGGCCCGACGGCAGCTGCGCCACCTCGTCGTCGTACGCGCGCTCCTGCGCGCGGTCGACCTCCGCCTGCTCGTACGCGGTGACCAGGTCCACGTACCCTCCGACGGTGGCCAGCAGCTCGGTGTGCGTGCCCCGGGCGACCACCCGGCCCTGCTCCACGTAGACGACCTCGTCGGCGAGGGCGATGGTCGCCCGGCGGTACGCCACCACCAGGATCGACGCGGCCGGCACTCCCGGCTCGCCCGCCGACGCCCGCAGACCGGCGAGGATGGCCGCCTCCACACGGGGATCCACGGCGCTCGTCGCGTCGTCGAGCACCAGCAGGCGTGGCCGCCCGGCCAGCGCGCGGGCCAGCGTGAGCCGCTGCCGCTGGCCGCCGGAGAGCGAGGTGCCCCGCTCGCCGACCATCGTGTCCAGGCCCTCCGGCAGCGCGGCGACGAACCCGTCCGCCTCGGCCAGGCGCAGCGCCGCCCAGACGTCCTCGTCGTCGATGCCCGCCCGGTCCAGGGCGACGTTGGCCCGCACGGTGTCGTCGAAGACGAACGGCACCTGCGCGACCAGCGCGACCGTGCCGGCCAGCGACGCGGCGGTCAGGTCGCGCACATTCACGCCGTCCAGCTCGACGACGCCGGAGTCCGGGTCGACCAGGCGTACGGCCAGCGAGGCGATGGTGGACTTGCCGGCGCCGGTCGGCCCGACCAGCGCGACCGTGCGGCCGGCCGGCACGGTGAAGCCGACCTCGCCGAGCACCTGCGCGCCGGGCTGGTGCGCCTCGGCCGGCGGGTAGGAGAAGTGCACGTCGGTGAACGTGAGCGTGGCCGGCCCCGGGGTGGCCGGGTCGAGCACGTGCTGCCCGTACGGCATCTCGCCGGTGGCGTCGAGCACCCGGCGCACCCGGTCCCAGCCGGCGACGCTGCGCGGCAGCTCGGCCAGCACCCAGCCGATGGCCCGCACCGGGAAGGCCAGCACGGTGAAGAGGAACGCGACGCTGACCAGCTCGGTGACGCTGATCGCGCCCTCGCGCAGGCGGAACGCCCCGACCACCAGCACCGCGAGGGTGCCGAGGCTGGGCAGCGTCTCCAGCAGCGGGTCGAAGACGCCCCGCAGCCGGCCGACCGCGATCAACGCGTCGCGCAGTTCGCCGGCGCGACCGGCGAACCGGGCCGTCTCCTGCGCCTCGCGGCCCATCGTCTTGACCACCAACGCGCCGTCGAAGCTCTCGTGCGCGATGCCACTGACCTCGGCGCGCAACCGCTGCGCCCGGGCCTGCCGGGGCGCCATCCGGCGCGAGTAGACCACGTTGAGCGCGAACAGCGCGGGAAAGACCGCGAGGCCGACCAGGGCGAGGGCCCAGTCGGTGGCGAACAGCGAGATGATCGCGCCGACCAGCATCACCAGCGTGCCCACCGCGAAGGGCAGCGGAGCGATCGGATACCAGGCCGCCTCCACGTCGGAGTTGGCGTTGGAGAGCAGCGTGCCGGTGGCGTTGCGGTGGTGCCACGACAGCGGCAGGTCCAGGTAGCGGCGGGTGACCCGGCGGCGGTAGGCGGCCTGGAGCCGGTACTGCATGTAGCCCGCGCCGAGCCGGCGGCCGAAGATGCCCACCACCCGCAGCACGCTGATCCCGAACAGGGCGACCGCCGCCAGCGCCAGGGTGCCGACGCCCACCTCGCCCCGCGCGATGGCCGGCACCACCACGTCACCGACCACCGCGCCCACCACGTACGCGCTGACGATGACCATCGAGCCGAACAGCACACTGCCGATCACGGCAACCGCGAAGATCCGCGGCTGCTCCCGGATCGCCTGCCGCAGAACCCCCAGCCCCCTGCCGAGCACGTCCCGACTTGTCCTGCTCGCCACGCTCTCCCCCGCCGTAAGCCACAATTATCTCCCTCATCCTTACCGCTGCAGGCCGGCACCGCCGACCCGGACGGGATATGTCGACCGTCACGTACCGGACGTACGGGCTCGGGGTGCGGCCGGGCGTCCGCCGGCGCGCGGTGGCGCGTCCGCGGGCCTACGATCGGGCCATGTCGCGGTACGCCCGAGCCGAGCGCGAGGCGCTGGCCGATCTTTTCCTGGCCCTCGGGCCCGACGCGCCGACGATCAACGAGGGCTGGGCGACCCGTGACCTCGCCGCGCACCTGGTGTTGCGCGAGCGCCGTCCGGACGCGGCCGGCGGGATCCTGCTGGCGCCGCTGCGGGGGCACGCCGAACGGGTCCGCCGACGGCTCGCCGCCGGGCCCTACCCCGAGCTGGTGGCGCAGGTGCGCCGGCCGCCGGTGTGGAGCCCGATCAGCAACCCGCTGACCGACGAGCTGGTCAACACGGTGGAGTTCTTCATCCACCACGAGGACGTGCGGCGGGCCGTCCCGGGGTGGCAGCCGCGCGAGCTGTCCCGCGGTTTGCAGGCCACCCTGTGGAAGCGGGTCGCCCCGCTCGCCCGGCTGACGCTGCGCCGCTTCCCGGCGGACCTCTACGTGCAGGCGCCCGGTCACGGCGAGGTCTCCGTCGGCCGTGGTGGCGAGCGGCTGCGACTGGTGGGCGCCCCGGCCGAGTTGACCCTGTTCCTCTCCGGCCGGCAGCGGGTGGCCCGGGTTCAACTGGACGGTTCGGCGACGTCCGCGCGGCAGCTCCGCAACACCAGCCTGGGCATGTGACTTTCTGCGCCTAATCGGTCATAGGCGCCGGACAACTGCCGCAGTCCTAGCGATGCGCGCCGATACCTCCTCCCGTACGCTTCACCGCGCCGTTCCGCGCCGGGGCGGCACGATGTGGGGGCACACGATGCGGAGCTTCGCGATCTCGGCGCTACGGGAACCCTCCTTCACGGCGGGGCGCCACAAGTCCACGGATCGGGTAGCCAGCGAGAGCGTCGAGTGGGCGCGCGCTCTCGGTTTGGTCAATTCCGGTCATCAGGTTCATCGACTACAACTGGCGGACGCCGCCGGCCTGGCCGGCCGGGCCTGCCCGGAAGGACCGGCGCAGGGGCTGCGGCTCCTCGCCGACCTGATCTCCTGGCTCTTCGTCATGGACGACGCCTGCGACGAGGACGGCCTCGGGGCCGACCCGGGCCGGCTGGCGCCGGTCATCGCCGCGCTGCTCGACGTGCTGGACCGGTGCGGCGACCCGCTCGCGCCACTGCCGCCAAACGCCGGCCCGCTGGGTGCCGCGCTGCACGATCTGTGCCGCCGGACCCGGGCCGAGGGTCGGGCGCCGATGCTGCTGCGGTTCGTCAGCCAGGTGCGCCAGTATCTGCTGGCGCTGCTCTGGGAGGCCGCCAACCGGGAACGCCGGCGGGTGCCGGGGTTGACGGAGTACGTCCAACTGCGTCGGCACATCGGCGGCGTGCACCCCTGTCTCACCCTGACCGACCTGGCGTCGGAACAGCCACCCGGCCCGACCCGGCGTGCCGAACCGGCGCTCGCCGCCCTGGACCTGCTGGCGGTGGACCTGGTCTGCTGGTGCAACGACCTCTTCTCGTACGGCAAGGAGAGCCGGGCCGACCCGGACGCGCACAACCTGGTGACGGTCATCGCCCAGGAGGGCGGCCTGGCCGAGGCGGACGCGTTGCGGACGGCCGCCGACCGTTTCAACCGGGGGTTGGCGGCGTACCTGACGGCGGAGGAGAGGCTGCTGGCCAGCGGTGTCGAGGCGTTGCGCTCACCGCTGGCCGCGCGGCGCAACTGGGTCCAGGCGACCTACGACTGGTCACTAGTGGCTGCCCGCTACGCCTGATCCGGGGCGTGTCGGCCGGCGGGCCCGGGCAGCCAGCCGATCACCAGCACTAGCCGATGCCCGGTGCCAGGCAATACTCTTCGGTAACCACTATGACGTGACGACCGTCACGCCACCACCCCCGAAGGCGGCTACAGCGATGGCTCTCGATGTACCGTACCGTTCCATCCCGGACATGTTCCTCAAGCGTGTGGCGGCCACCCCCGACCGCCACGCGTTCGCGTCCCCGACCCCCGACGACTCGGGCCCCGACTGGCTGACCTGGGAGCAGGTCGGCCAACGCGCCAAGGCCGTCGCCGCCGGCCTGCACGCGCTCGGCGTCGGCCAGGAGAATCCTGTCGCCATCCTCGCCAACACCCGGCTCGACTGGGTGGTCGCCGACCTCGGCATCATGTGCGCCGGCGGGGCGACCACCACCGTCTACCCGACCACCGAGCCGGCGGACGCGACATTCATCATCGCTGACTCCGCCTCGCGGGTGCTCTTCGCGGAGAACCCGACGCAGGCCGCCAAGATCGCCGGAGCGGCCCTGCCGGCGCTGACCCACGTGGTGCTCTTCGACGGCACCCCGGACCCGAACGCCGCGGTTCCCCAGCTCACCCTGGCCGACCTGGAGGAGCAGGGCACCCGCGCGCTGGCCGCCGAGCCCGATCTGATCGACATGCTGGTGGCCGGCATCGGCCCGGACCACCTGGCCACGCTGATCTACACCTCCGGCACCACGGGCCAGCCCAAGGGTGTCGAGCTGCTGCACGGCGGCTGGTGCTGGGAGGCCGTGGCGCAGGCCGAGGTCGGGCTGCTGCGCGACGACGACCTGCAGTACCTGTGGCTGCCGCTGGCCCACTCGTTCGGCAAGACGTTGCTCTGCGGCGCGATCCACGTCGGTCTGCCCACCTACGTCGACGGGCGGGTGGACAAGCTGGTCGACCTGCTCGCGGTGATCCGGCCGACCCTGATGTGCGGCGCTCCCCGGGTCTTCGAGAAGGTCTACAACCGGGCGGTGACCACCGCGCAGGGCGCCGGCGGCGCGAAGGCGAAGATCTTCGCCTGGGGTGTCCAGGTCGGCAAGGAGAAGGTCGCTCTGGAGCAGGCCGGCAAGCCGGTGCCGGCCGGGTTGAAGCTGCGCTACGGGCTGGCCGAGAAGCTGGTGTTCAGCAAGCTCCAGGCCCGCCTGGGCGGCCGGATGCGGGTGCTGGTCTCCGGCGCCGCTCCGCTGAGCCCCGAGATCGCCACCTTCTTCGCCGCCGCCAACCTGCCGATCTCCGAGGGCTACGGCCTCACCGAGACCAGCGCCGGCAACTTCGTGAACCCGCCCTCCGGGCTGCGGATCGGCACTGTCGGGCAGGCGATGGGCGACCTGGAGTGCCGGATCGACACCGATGGCGAGATCCTGGTCCGTGGCCGGCCCGTGATGCGCGGCTACCACAACCTGCCGGAGGAGACCGCTGCCGCGTTCACCGAGGACGGCTTCTTCCGCACCGGTGACATCGGCAGCCTGGACGAGCAGGGCTACCTGCGGATCACCGACCGCAAGAAGGACCTGGTCAAGACCTCGGGCGGCAAGTACATCGCGCCGTCGCACATCGAGGGGATGTTCAAGGCGATCTGCCCGTACACCTCGCAGGCGGTCGTGGTCGGTCAGGCCCGCAACTTCTGCACGATGCTCGTCACGCTGGACCCGGACGCGATCCGGGGCTGGGTGGCCGGCGGCCCGCTGGAGGGCCGCGACTATGCCGAGATCGTCGCCTCGCCGGAGGCGCAGGCGATGGTCGAGGAGTACGTCGCCCAGCTCAACGCCAAGCTCAACCGCTGGGAGACGATCAAGAAGGTGGCGATCCTGCCGCGCGACCTGACGATCGAGGACGGCGAGATCACCCCGTCGTTGAAGATCAAGCGACGTGGCGTGGAGAGCAACTTCGCCGCCGAGATCGACAAGATGTACGCGGGCACCCTCGCCGAGCTGTAGAAACGGTCCGCCGGTGGACTCGCACCCGCTCGGGTGTGGGGCCACCGGCGCGTCGACCGGGGGGCCGGCCGGGCTCAGGCGATGACGGACGGCTCCCGCCATCGCTGCCGGCCGGTCCGGTCCAGGTCGTAGCGGACCGTGGCGATCCGCTCCACGGCCTCCACCAGGTCGGCGGCCGGCAGGGTGAACGGCAGCCGCAGGAAGCGTTCCAGGGTGCCGTCCAGACCGAACCGGGGGCCGGGCGCGAGCCGGACGCCGACCTCCTCGGCGGCGCGGGCGAGCGCGCTGGAGACCGGGCCGTCCAGTTCGGCCCAGAGGGTCACGCCGCCGCGCGGCACGGTCACCCGCCAGTCCGGAAGTCGGTGCGCCAGCGCGGCCAGCAACGCGTCGCGCTGGGCGGTGAGCTGGGCCCGGCGGGCGGCGACGATGGCCGCCGCGTCGTTGAGCAGGTGCACCGCGACCAACTGGTCGAGCACCGGGCTGGACATGTCCACACCGACCCGGACGGCGGCCAGCCGCTGCACCTGTGGCGCGGAGGCGCGTACCCAGCCGATGCGCAGGCCACCCCAGTACGGCTTGCTCATTCCTCCGATGCTCACCACCCGGGAGTGCCGGTCGAATGTGGCCGTGGGCGGGGGCAGCTCGGTGTCGTCCAGCGGCAGGTCCACGAAGGACTCGTCGACGATCAGGTCGGTGCCGACGGCGTGGGCGGCGGCGACCACCTGCTCGCGCAACGCGGACGGCATCAGGTGCCCGGTGGGGTTCTGGAACTCCGGAATCAGGTACGCCAGCTTGGGCCGGGTCTGCCGCAGGCTGCCCAGCAGCAGGTCGGGCTCCCAGCCACCGGCGTCGGAGGACAGCCCGTGTGTCGTGATCCGGGCCCGCCGGCTGGCCAGCGCGGCGAGCGCGTTGGGGTAGGTCGGGGATTCGACGAGCACGCTCCCGCCGGGCGCCAGGGCGAGGCGCAGCACCAGGTCCAGGGCGTGCTGGGTGCCACTGGTGACCATGATCTGGTCGGCCGAGGTGGGCAACCCCCGCGCGGTGTAGCCGGCGGCCACCGCGGCGCGCAGCTCGCCGATCCCGGTCGGGTGGTAGCCGGCCCCGCCCAGGTAGCGGGGCAGATCCTCGGCGGCGGCCCGCGCGGCGGCGAGCAGCTGCGGCGGGGCCGCCAACGCGGCGACGCCGAGGTCGATCATCTCCCGGTCGTCCAGCGGGGTCCACAGCCCGGTGCTGGCGACCCGGTGGTTGCCGGGAAGCATCGTCCAGCTGCCGGCGCCCCGGCGGCTGGCCAGATGCCCGGTCTCGCGCAGCTCCCGGTACGCGGCGGTGACCGTGGTGCGGCTGATCCGCAGCGCCTCGGCCAGCTCCCGTTCCGCCGGGAGGCGCACGCCCAGCGGGAGCCGGGCGTCGGCGAGCAGGCCGCGCACCGCGCCGGCCAGGGCGGCGTAGTCGGGACTCCGACGACGGCCCGGCAGGGCGTGCCACTGCCCCAGCAACCGGGCCAATTGGGCGCCTCGCACCTGAGCTGTCATGGCCACTCCTCGGATATTGGCCTCTTCCTCCGGGAGGATTGGCACCTAGGGTGGCATGCATGGCACTGATTGGCAATCTGCGGCAGCGGCCGGTGCGACGGCTCACCCAGCTCTACGCAGGGCTCGTCCTCTACGGGGTCAGCATGGCCCTGATGATCCGCTCCGACCTGGGCCTCGACCCGTGGGACGTCTTCCACCAGGGGTTGTCCGAGCGGACCGGGCTCTCCTTCGGCACGGTCACCATCGGCGTCGGCGCCCTGGTGCTGCTGCTGTGGATCCCGCTGCGCCAGCGGCCCGGCCTCGGCACGGTCAGCAACGTGGTGGTGATTGGCCTGGTGGTGGACGCCACCCTGGCCCTGCTGCCCACCGGCGGCCCCCTCGGCGCCCGCATCGCTCTGCTGATCACCGGGATCGTCGCCAACGGCGCGGCCACCGCGCTCTACCTCGGCGCCCAGTTGGGTCCGGGTCCACGCGACGGGCTGATGACCGGCTTCGTCGCCCGCCGACCCGGGCGCTCGATCCGCCTGGTGCGCACGGTCATCGAGGTCACCGTGCTCGCGCTGGGCTGGCTGCTCGGCGGCACGGTCGGCGTGGGCACCATCGCGTACGCGCTGGCCATCGGCCCACTGGCGCAGTTCTTCATCCCGCTCGTCGCGGTGCCCGCGCTGGACGCGACCGCCGGCGACCCGCAGGGCGCCACCGCGGGCGACCCGCCGGGCGCCGCTCCCGCCCCGGCCGCCTGAGCGCTCACCGACCGTCCACGGGCCGGCACGCACGATGGTCGAAACGGGCTCGTTGGAGGGTGGGTGTTCCCTTCCGCGGCGCTCGCCGTCATCATCTCTGCATGGGGGAGAACGGTTGGCGCTGGAGCGACGCCTGGATCTTCGTGTCGTTGGTGATCGCGAGCGGGGCCGGGCGGCACCGACGGTCCGCGACGAGTCGTCGGCCGGAGGGCGTACGCCTGACCGACGTGCTGTCCACCGCCGATCACCTCAACCAGGCGATTCCGCAGCGGCACGAGGTGGAGGCCGCGGTGCAGCGGCTGGTCGGCGCGGGTCTGGTCACCGTCGCCGACGGCTGGTTCCGCATCACCACGGAGGGTGAGCAGCTCTGGCGCACCCGGCCGCGCGCCGGGGTAGCGACGATGGTGGACACCGTGCAGGGCGTGCTGAGCCGCCGGCACGCGCCGGGCCGCGCCGACTGGATCCTGGACGAGGCCGAGCACGCGGCGGCCGTGCAGGAGTACGCGGTCCGGTCGATCCCCACCCCCCGCCGGTCACCCGAGGGCCACTCCGGCGGCCACTGACACCCATTGCAGATCTTGGACAGTTTCCGTTACCTGCTAACGGAAACTGTCCAAGATTGCCAAGCGGGCGAAACGTCGCGCCGATGGACCCGGGCCGGGGGTCAGCGACGCCGGACCGGCGCAGCGGGCAACGGCAGGACGAGCAGGTGCATGGGTGTGCCGTCGGGCATCGCCGATCCGCCGACCTGCTGCCAACCCGCGCGCTGGTAGATGGCACGGGCGGGTGCGGCCGGGTTGGACGCCAGGGTCGCCCACCGTTCGGGCCGCCCGTCGAGGAGCCGGCGGATGAGCTCCGAACCGATGCCCGCACCGCGCCGGTCGGGATGCACGACCCACTCCATCACCGCGAACTTGTCGGCGGTCCGGAGGTCGGCGAAAGGCTTGGTGTCGGCGCGCATCCACCAACGGCCGGCGGGCATCGTCCACCCGTACGCCGCACCCACCAGCACACCCACCTCCTCGGCGACCACGAGGGTGAATCCTGGGCGTCGCGACTCGTCGGGCAACCCGTCGGCGAACGCGGCAACCTGCTCCGGCCCCTCGGCGTAGGGCGGCTCGGCGTAGACGACCGCGTACAGGCGGGCCAGCGCCGGAAACACGGCCGCGGCCGACTCGGCGGTGTGCACGGTGTACGTCACCGGCATAGCGGATGAGCCTAGGCCCGAACCCGGTCGGCGAGATCTGCGAACGCGGGCCGCGACCGCTCCACTGTGGGTACGGCAGCCGTGACCTGGGCGGCCACCGACCGCAGCAGGTGGTTGTGCAGCTCGACCGGCAGCGCGTCGAGGGTGTCGGCGGCGTACCGCAACCCGTCGGGAACATGCCCGCCCCGGATCAGCCGGGCAGCCTGATGCAGTTGCACCTGCGCACGTAACCGCGCCTGCGACGCCGGGTACAGGTCGAGGGCCCGCTCCTGCGCGGCCTCCGCGTCGACCAGACGGCCACCGTGCGTGTACACCCACGATTCGGTGTGGTGAAGCCGATGCTCCGGCCACCCCCACAACGACTCCACGTCGTCCACGATCGCGGCTGGTAGCTGCTGGGCAAGGTCGGCGAGTTGCCGCACCGTCGCCACCGCCTCCGCATGCCGCCCGGCCAACGACAGGGCTTGGGACCGGCCGGCGAGCAACCCGCACGCCGCCGACGTAGCCCGCCGCCCCAGTAGAGGCAGTGCCTCGTCCGACAGGGCGACGACCGCCGACGGTTGGCGTCCGTCGTAGCAGCCGTTCACCACATTCCACGCCCGCACCAACACCCGGGTGTCGGTGTCCCCGGATTCGTCGGCAACCCGATGGGCGGTCCGCCACCAGCGGCGACCTAGCACGGTCTGCCCCGACGCGACAAGGCTCAACGCGACGATGACGGACAGGCGGGAGGCAGCTCGCAGAAGACCAGGCCGGCGCGTACCAGTGTCGGCGGCGAGTTGGTGTTGCAGCACGGTCAGGTCGGCACCCAGTTGGGCCATCAGCGCGGGACGGGCCTGCCGGTAGTAGCTGTGGCCGTAGTCGGCCACGATCTGCTCCCACTCGTCGTGGTCGGGCGTCACCGCGTCGCCGAGGCCGTGGCGGAGGGCTTCCAACCCGGCCAGGGGCGCGACGGCGGGGGCGGCAGCCAAGGCGGTCATGGCGCGCAGCATGGTGCGTCTGTGCATGTCGGTGGCGCCGGCACGGTCGGTCCGGTACGCCTCGACGAGCGCGCCGTCAGCGCCCAAGGCCCGATCGCAGGCCGTGGCCAGCGCATCGGTGGCACGGCGTCCACCACGCTCCACCTGGGCGATGTGGCTGTACTGGAAGTGGGTGAGCGAACCGAGCTGCCGCAGGGACAGCCCGGCGCTCTCGCGATGCCGTCTGAGTAGCTGCCCGAAGGTGTCCATTCCCGACCCCCAGCGTGTGCAGGAGCGTGTGCACACCGCTCACGCCTGCCGTAGGCCCAGCTTATCGGCCACGCTCGACGTGTCAGCCCATCTGGCACAGCAGCTTCCGGCGGGATCGACGGGAACTGTGGCTGCCGTTCCCGGTGATGTCCACCCTTTGCCCTCGGAGCCGAGCATGACCGACAGCCTTCAGGTGCCTGCGGGCACCCTGCTGCACCTGCTGGCGTGGGAGATCAGCCCGAACCCGACCAACCGCGACGAACTGGTGTGGGCGGTGGTCGTGGACCAGCAGCCGGTCGGCGGACTGGTGCGGATGCGGGGGCACACGTGTGCTGGCCCCGTACCGGACTGCGCCGGCGGGTGGTGCTTCGAGGCGCAGGTGTCGGTCGCTGCGATCCGCGCGAACCTGGATGGAGCCCGGTGAGTGCGCCAAGCCCGGAGCAACTGGCCAGATGGTGGCGGGTTCTGGCCGAGCATGAGCAGCGACACGGGCGATGCCCGATCTGCGGCACCCGCGCCCGGTGCTGGGTATGGGCGGGAGCGTTCGCGAATCTGATCGCGCACGACGCGTACCACCTGGGCGCGGCGCGGACGACGGCCCGGCGTGGCTAGCGCACGGGGTGCCCGCTGCGGCGCAGGGCGTCCTTGACCTCGCCCACCGTCAGCTCGCCGAAGTGGAAGACGCTGGCGGCGAGGACCGCGTCGGCGCCGGCCCCGATCGCCGGCGGGAAGTGCGCCACCTCGCCGGCCCCACCGCTGGCCACGACCGGCACGTCCACCACGGCCCGCACCGCGCCGATCAGCTCCAGGTCGAAGCCCGCCTTGGTGCCGTCGGCGTCCATCGAGTTGAGCAGGATCTCCCCCGCGCCCAGCTCGGCCACCTGCCGCGCCCAGCGCACCGCGTCGAGGCCGGTGCCGCGCCGGCCACCGTGGGTGGTGACCTCGAACCCGCTGGGCGTCACCCCGGCCGGGGCACGGCGTACGTCGAGGGAGAGCACGAGCACCTGCCGGCCGAACCGGTCGGCGATCTCGGCGATCAGCTCCGGCCGCGCGATGGCGGCGGTGTTCACACCGACCTTGTCCGCGCCCGCGCGCAGCAGCGTGTCGACGTCGCCGACCTGCCGGACCCCACCCCCGACCGTCAGTGGGATGAAGACCGACTCGGCGGTGCGGCGCACCACGTCGAGCATGGTGCCCCGGTCGCTGGACGACGCGGTGACGTCGAGGAAGGTCAGCTCGTCGGCGCCGGCCCGGTCGTACGCGGCGGCCAACTCCACCGGGTCGCCGGCGTCCCGCAGGTCGAGGAAGTTGACCCCCTTGACCACGCGCCCGGCGTCCACGTCGAGACAGGGGATCACGCGCACCGCCACCGTCATGCCGCCAGCCTATCCTCCGCGCATGGCACGACGGCCGACCCGACCGGGCCGACCGCCGTGCGCCACGTGCGGGTGCTCACACCCGGACGAGCATCTTGCCCAGGTTCTCGCCGCGCAGCAGGCCGAGGAACGCCGCCGGGGCGTTCTCGATGCCGTCGACGACCGTCTCGTCGTAGGAGAGTTTGCCCTCGCGCAGCCAGCCCGCGACGTCGCGGACGAACGCGTCCCGCAGGTGGTTGTGGTCGCGGACCAGGAAGCCGCGCAGCGTCAGCCGCTTGCCGATGACCAGCGACAGGTTGCGGGGCGCGGCGGGCGGCTCAGTGTCGTTGTACTGGGCGATCATGCCGCAGATGGCGGCCCGGCCGTGCAGGTTCATGGCCGAGATCGCCGCCTCCAGGTGGTCTCCGCCGACGTTGTCGAAGTAGACGTCGACGCCGTCCGGGGCGGCCGCCCGCAGCGAGTCGCGGACCGGCCCGTCGTGGTAGTCGAACGCGGCGTCGAAGCCCAGCGCCCGCAGCCGCTCGACCTTGGCGGCCGAGCCGGCGCTGCCGATGACCCGGCCGGCGCCCTTGAGCTTGGCGATCTGGCCCACCAGGCTGCCGACCGAGCCGGCCGCGGCCGAGACGAAGACCGTCTCGCCGGGCTTCATCGCGGCGACCTCCAGCAGACCGGCGTACGCGGTCAGGCCGGTCATGCCGAGCACGCTCAGGTACGCGCTGGCCGGGGCGACGCTCGGGTCGACCGGGCGCGCGGCGGTGGCGTCGAGCAGCGCGTACTCCCGCCAGCCGAGCCCGTGCAGGACGGTCGCCCCGACGGCGATGTCGGCCGACTCGCTGGCCACCACCTCGCCGATCGCGGCCCCGTCGAGCGGGGCGTCGAGGGCGAACGGCGGCACGTACGACTTGACGTCGTTCATCCGTCCCCGCATGTACGGGTCGACGGACATGAACTGGTTGCGGACCACGATCTGGCCCGGTCCGGGCCTCGGGACGTCGGTCTCGACGAGCCGGAAGGTGTCCTCGGTGGGCCAGCCCTCAGGGCGGCTGGCCAGGTGGATCTCACGGTTGCTGGTCATCGGGTGGTCGTCCTCTCGTCCGCGGGTGGGGTCCGGGTCCGCGAAATCAGGCGGCCAGGGTCTCGCGGACAGTCAACGCGACCTCGATGTTGCCACGGGTCGCGTTGGAGTACGGGCAGACCTGGTGGGCCTGCTCGACGAGCTGCTCGGCGGCGTCGCGGGCGACGGCGGGCAGGTCGACGACGAGCCGCACGGTGAGCCCGAAGCCACCGCTGCCGTTCGGGCCGATGCCGACCTCGGCGGCGACCACGGAGCCGGTCACGTCGGCCTTGGCGCGGCGGGCCACCACGCGCAGGGCGCTGTGGAAGCAGGCCGCGTAGCCGGCGGCGAAGAGCTGCTCGGGGTTGGCGGCGCCACCCGCGCCACCCATCTCCTTCGGCACCGCCAGGTCGAACGCGAGGGTGCCGTCGGAGGTCTCGACGTGGCCGTCCCGGCCATCGCCGGTGGCGGTCGCGGACGCGGTGTAGAGAACCTGCATGAGAGTCACTGCTCCTTCTGTCGGTGGATGGTGTCGGTGACCCGGGTGAGGGTGTCGCGCAGCGCGACAAGCTCGGCGATGCCCAGCCCGGTGGCCTGCGCGATCCGCAGCGGGACGTCGCAGAGCTGCTCCCGCAGCGCCCGGCCCTGCTCGGTGAGGCCCACCTCGACCCGCCGCTCGTCGCGCGCCGACCGCCGCCGCACCACCAGGCCCGCCCCCTCCAGCCGCTTGAGCAGCGGGGAGAGCGTGCCGGAGTCCAGCCGCAGCTCGGCGCCCAGCTCGGACACCGTCGGCGCGTCGTCGGGGCGTTCCCAGAGCACCAGCAGCACCAGGTACTGCGGATAGGTGAGCCCGAACTCGTCGAGGATCGGCCGGTACACGTCGGTGAGGGCGCGCGACGCGGCGTAGAGCGCGAAGCACACCTGCCGGCGCAGCACCAGATCATCGGTCACCCGTGAACCGTAGCCCGCAATTAAGTTGTGCACAACCTATCGGGCCGGAGTGCGGCCGTGACGAGGGCCACCGGCAACTCAGCGGTCGCCGACGTACGCCTCCAACTCCACCTCGACCAGATGCTCCGGGTCGAGCAGACCCGCCACCACCACCAGCGTCGCCACCGGGCGGACCGCCCCGAAGACCGCGTTGTGCGCCCGGCCCACCTCGTCGGCGTGCAGCCGGTCGGTCACGTACATCCGGGTCCGGACGACGTCACCCGGCTGCACGCCCACCTCGGCGAGCGCCGCCAACCCGATCCGCAACGCCTGCGCCGTCTGCGCGGCGGCGTCCCCGACGTGCGCCACCCGACCGTCGACCGTGGCCGTACAGCCAGCCGTCCAGGCCAGGTCACCGGCCCGGACCACCCGGGAATAGCCGTAGCTCTGCTCCCACGGCCCTCCCGAGCCCAGCCGGGTGACCGTCACGCCTCGGCCAACGTGCGCAGCGCCTCGGCCACCGTGAACGCGCCCGCGTACAGCGCCTTGCCGGCGATCACGCCCTCCACGCCCAGCGGCTCCAGCGTGGCCAGCGCCCGCAGGTCGTCCAGGGTGGACACGCCACCCGAGGCGATCACCGGCCGGTCGGTACGCGCGCACACCTCGCGCAGCAGATCCAGGTTCGGGCCGCGCATGGTGCCGTCCTTGGTGATGTCGGTGACCACGTACCGCGTGGCGCCCGCCTTGTCCAGGCGCTCCAGCACCTCGTACAGGTCACCGCCGTCACGGGTCCAACCCCGCGCGGACAGGGTCTGACCGCGTACGTCCAGCCCGATGGCGACCCGGTCGCCGTACTCCCCGACGACCCGGTCGCACCACACCGGGTCCTCCAGCGCGGCGGTGCCGATGTTCACCCGGCTCGCCCCGGTGCCCAGCGCCGCGCGCAGCGACTCGTCGTCACGGATGCCGCCGGACAACTCCACCTGCACGTCCAACTGCCGCACCACCTCGGCGAGCAGGTGCGCGTTGGTGCCCCGGCCGAACGCCGCGTCCAGGTCGACCAGGTGGATCCACTCCGCGCCGTCGCGCTGCCACGCCAGCGCCGCGTCCAACGGGTCGCCGTAGACGCTCTCGCTGCCGGCGGCGCCCTGCACGAGCCGGACAGCCCGGCCGTCGGCGACATCCACGGCGGGTAACAGGGTGAGACTCAACGTCTTCTCCTCGATCAGGTACGACGGTCCAGAGCGATCACCACGATCGCCGGGAGTACGAGCAGCAACAGCACGATCAGCGCGACACGCAACGCCAGATCGTCGACGAACGTCCAGATCAGAATCATCGCCGCCCCGGTGAGCAGCACGATCGCCGCCCGCTCACCCCGCGTGTGCCGAGCCAGCCGGCCCGTGCGGCCCCGGCGCAACTGCGGCGTCAACCGGCGGACGACCGCGCGGCGGCGCTGCCGACGCGCCACCCGGCGCTGCCGGGCCGCCCGCTCCCGCGCCAGGTCAGCCTCACGTTCGGCCCGCCGACGAGCCCGCTCCCGGCTCACCGCGACGCCCGCCCGCCGGACGCCGGGCGGTGCCGGCGCTCAGTCACCGGCGGGCAGGGTGGCGAGCCAGTTGCGCAGCAACGCGGCACCGGTGTCGGCGGACTTCTCCGGGTGGAACTGCGCCGCCGACAGCGGCCCACGCTCCACCGCGGCCACGAAGTCGGTGTCGTGGTGGGCCGTGGTCACCACGGCCCCCGCGGCCGCCAACGCCGCCGGGTCACCCATCGCGTACGAGTGCACGAAGTAGAACCGGCTCTGCGTCGGCAACCCGGCGAACAGCACCGACCCGCGGGGCGCGCGGACCGTGTTCCAGCCCATGTGCGGCAGGCGGTGCGCGGCCAACCGGGTCACCCCGCCGGGCAGCAGCCCGAGGCCCTTCGTCACCACCCCGTGCTCCTCGCCGTGCTCGAAGAGCACCTGCATGCCCACGCAGATGCCGAGCACCGGGCGGCCCGCGGCCACCCGCTCCGCGATCACCGGCCCGGCGCCGAGCGCCTCGATACCCGCCATGCACGCCGCGTAGGCGCCCACACCCGGCACCACCAGACCGTCCGCGGCGGCCGCCGCGGCGAGGTCGTCGGTCACCCGGACGGACGCGCCCGCCGCGGCCAGCGCCCGCTCCGCCGAGCGCAGGTTGCCCGAGCCGTAGTCGAGCACCACCACGTCGGCGGTCACGACCCCGACTCCGGGATCAGTCGGAGCACCCCGGCGGCCGTGGCGAGCAGCGCGAGCAGCGCGGTGATCACCACGGCGCCCCTCGGCGCGCCCTGCCGGTGCAGCGACCACGCGCCGCCCACCAGCACCCCGGCCAGGATCAGCAGCAACGTCGGCAACGCGGCCCCCATTAGAGCGCCCCCTTCGTGCTCGGGATCGCGCCCGCCGCCCGCGGGTCGATCGCGGTGGCCTCGCGCAGCGCCCGGGAGACCGCCTTGAACTGGGCCTCCACCACGTGGTGCGCGTCCGGGTGCCCACCCGGACGGGCTGCCCGCAGCACGTCGACGTGCAGGGTGATCCGGGCCGCCTGGCCGAACGACTCCCAGATGTGCCGGGTCATGCTGGTCGGATACACCGGCCCGATGTACGGGGCCAGCACCGGCTCGTCGTGCACCACGTACGGCCGGCCGGACAGGTCCACCGCGGCCCGGACCAGCACCTCGTCCATCGGGACGGTCGCCGAGCCGTACCGCCGGATGCCGGCCTTGTCGCCCAGCGCCTGGTCGAACGCGGCGCCCAGCGCGAGCGCGGTGTCCTCCATCGTGTGGTGGGCGTCGATCTCCAGGTCGCCCACGGTGCGCACGGTCAGGTCGTAGCCGCCGTGGCGGGCGATCTGGTTCAGCATGTGGTCGTAGAAGCCCACGCCGGTGCTGATCTCGGCGGCGCCGGTGCCGTCGAGGTCGATCTCGACGAGGACCTTGGTCTCCTTGGTGATCCGCTCCACCCGGGCGGTCCGGCTCATTGCATACCTTTCGGTCGCGACTGCGGGGCTCGCAAGCTCACTCCTCGCGCTCCCATCGCACAGTCTCCATTGCAGCTAGGAAGGCGTCGGTCTCGGCGGGGGTGCCGGCGGTCACCCGCAGCCAGCCGGGCAGGCCGACGTCGCGGACCAGCACACCCTGCGCCAGCAGGGCCTGCCAGGCGGCGGCCTGGTCGCCGCCGGACTCGAACAGCACGAAGTTGGCGTCGCTGTCGGCCACCCGCAGGCCGCGTTCGCGCAGCGTCGCGACGATCCGGTCCCGCTGGACCATGATCGCGCTCACCGTACCCAGCAGGGCGTCGCGGTGGGCAAGCGCCGCGCGGGCGGCGGCCTGGGTCAGCGCGGACAGGTGGTACGGCAGACGGACCAGCTGCACCGCCCGCACCACCGCCGGGTCGGCGGCCAGGTAGCCCAGCCGGCCACCGGCGAAGCCGAACGCCTTGCTCATCGTGCGGGTGACCACGAGCCGCGGGTGCCCGGGCAGCACCGCGAGGGCGCTGACCGTGCCCGGCCGGGCGAACTCGGCGTACGCCTCGTCGACGACCACCATGCCGGGCGCGACGTCGAGCACCGCGGCGACCACCGCCGGGTCCAGCGCGGTGCCGGTGGGGTTGTTCGGCGAGCAGAGGAAGACCACGTCGGGCCGGTGCTCGCGGACCTGGGCCACCGCCTCGTCGGCCGTCAGCCCGAAGTCGACGCCGCGCTCGGCGGGCACCCACCGGGTGCCGGTGCCGAGGGCCAGCAGCGGGTGCATCGAGTACGCCGGCACGAAACCCATCGCGGTGCGCCCCGGCCCACCGAACGCCTGCAACAACTGCTGCTGGATCTCGTTCGAGCCGTTGGCCGCCCAGACGTGCTCGACGGTCAGGCCGTGCCCGAGATATTCGGCCAGGTCGGCGCGCAGCGCCACCGCGTCCCGGTCCGGATAGCGGTTCAGGTCGCGCAACTCGGCCGCGAGCGCCTTGCCGATCGCGTCGACGACCGGCTCCGGCACCGGGTAGGAGTTCTCGTTGGTGTTGAGCCGCACCGCCACGTCGAGCTGCGGCGCCCCGTACGGCGACAGCCCGCGCAGGTCGTCGCGGATCGGCAGATCATCGAGCGAGGTCACGCCACCCCTCCCGGGAAGCGGGCCTGCACGGCCTGGCCGTGCGCCGGCAGGTCCTCCACGTTGGCCAGGGTGACCACGTGTGGGGCCACCTCGCGCAGCGCGGCCTCGGTGTACTCGATCAGGTGCACGCCGCGCAGGAACGACTGCACCGACAGCCCGGACGAGTGCCGGGCGCAGCCGCCGGTGGGCAGCACGTGGTTGGAGCCGGCGCAGTAGTCGCCGAGCGACACCGGCGACCAGGCGCCCACGAAGATCGCTCCGGCGTTGCGCACCCGCAGCGCCCACTCCCGGGCGTCGACCGTCTGGATCTCCAGGTGCTCGGCCGCGTACGCGTCGACCACCCGCAGCCCCGCCTCAAGGTCGTCGACCAGGACCACGCCGCTCTGCTCGCCGGTCAGCGCCGTGGTCACCCGCTCGGCGTGCTTGGTGGCGGGCACCTGCCGGGCCAGCTCCCGCTCGACCGCCTCGACGAGCGCCACCGACGGGGTGACCAGCACGCTCGCCGCGAGCGGGTCGTGCTCGGCCTGACTGATCAGGTCGGCGGCGACGTGCGCCGGGTCGGCGCTGTCGTCGGCCAGGATCGCGATCTCGGTCGGGCCGGCCTCGGCGTCGATGCCGACGACACCCCGCAGCAGCCGCTTGGCGGCGGTCACCCAGATGTTGCCCGGGCCGGTGACCAGGTCGACCGGCTCGCACCGCAGCGCGCCCGCCGGGTCGACGGCGGACCCGTACGCCAGCATCGCCACCGCCTGGGCGCCGCCCACGGCGTAGACCTCGTCGACGCCGAGCAGCGCGCACGCGGCAAGCACCCGGGGGTCGGGCAGGCCGCCGTTGTCCTTCTGCGGCGGGCTGACCACCACCAGGGAGCGCACTCCGGCCGCCTGGGCCGGCACCACGTTCATCACCACTGTCGACGGGTACATCGCCAGGCCGCCGGGGACGTAGAGGCCCACCCGGTCGACGGGCAGCCACCGCTCGGTGACCGTGCCGCCGGAAACCACCCGGGTCGTGTGGTCGGTGCGCCGCTGGTCGTCGTGCACCCTGCGGGCCCGGGCGATCGACTCCAGCAGCGCGGCACGCACGGCCGGGTCGAGCACACCCTCGGCCTCGGCGATCGCCTCCACCGGCACCCGCAGCACCTCCGGTGAGATGCCGTCGAACCGCTCACTGGCCTCGCGGATCGCCGGGTACCCATGCTCCCGGACCGCCTCGACGAGCGGCTTGATCCGCTCGACGGCCACCGACACGTCGAGCTGGGCACGGGGCAGCAGGCGGCGCGGGTCCACGAGACCGTCGCGCAGGTCGATCCGATTCAGCACCCTTGCGAGTCTAGGCGGCCCGCCCGGAGCTCACCCCAGTCGCCCGCTCGGCGGGACGGTGAGCCGGGCCACGCCGCCGCGGACGCGATTGGTTAGGCTCGACCACGTGACCGCACGGCTGCCGGTGTTCCCGCTCGCAACGGTGCTCTTTCCCGGGTTGGTGCTGCCGCTGCACATCTTCGAGGAGCGCTACCGGGCCCTGGTCCGGCACCTTGTCGACCTGCCCGAGGGCGCGTCCCGCGAGTTCGGGGTGGTGGCCATCCAGGCCGGCTGGGAGGTCGCGCCCGCCGGGCCCGGCACCCGCGCGAGCACCGGTGTCGGCGACGTCACCCTGCACGAGGTGGGCTGTACCGCCGAGCTGCGCCAGGTCACCGAGCTGGCCGACGGCGGCTTCGACATCGTCACGGTCGGCCGCCGTCGCTTCCGGATCGCCGACGTCGACGACACGTCCGCGCCCTACCTGACGGCTGCCGTGGAATGGCTGCCCGAGGCCACCGGGCCGGACGAGGTGGCCGACCTGCTGGCCGCCCGGGTGATCGCCGTGTTCCGGCAGTACCTGGGGCTGATCCGCCCCGACCCGGAGGAGATCTCCGAGCAGCTGCCGGAGGATCCGACGGTGCTCTCCCACCTGGTGGCGGCCACCGCCGCGCTGACCGTCGACGACCGGCAACGGCTGCTCGCGATCGACGACACCGCCGCCCGGCTCCGCGCCGAGCTGCGACTGCTCAACCGCGAGGCGGCTCTGCTGCGCCAGGTGCGGGCGGTTCCGGTGCCGCTGTCGGAGCTGGCGTCCCCGCCGACACCCAACTGAGGGCCGTCGGGTCCGGCTCCGGCCGCAGGCCCGGCCAGCGCGACCAACCGGCCAGCAGGGTGTACGTGACGGCGGCGCCGAACGCGGGCAGCAGCAAATTGCCGTGCGGCACCGGCAACACGCCGAAGAGCCAGTCGATTCCGCCGGCGCGCAGGTCGGCGGGTTTGGTGAACGCCTGCCCGGCCGGGGCGGTGTCCAGCAGCCGGTCGAAGGTCGCCAGCCCGACCCGACGCCCCACCTGCCAGGCCACCGGGGCGGCGGCCAGCGTGCCCAGCACCACGCCGAGCAGCCCGACCGGGCCGCGCTGCCGGCGCAGCAGGAACCACAGGGCCAGCGCCGCGAGCACCCCGAAGGCCAGCCCGAGCAGGCTGAACCAGCCGTCCGCGGCGATCGGCTGCTCCGGCTGGGGCTCGGCGTAGATCGCGCCCTCGGCGGTCTTGAGCACCGGGGTGTCCGGCGCGAGCACGGCCCAGAGCAGCCCGAGCCCCCCGCCCAGCACGGCCAGGGCGAGCACGACGCCGAGCACCGTCGCCACCGTCCGCAGCGGCCGGCGCGGCTCGTCGAGGGTCAGCTCCAGCTCGCTCCGGTACGCCGTCGAGGCGGGACCCTCACCGGGGCCGAACCCGGGCGGCGGCACGGCTGGTGGCGGCACGGCCGACTCGCTTCCCGTGGGCGCCGCACCCGACGGTGGGGGTGCGGCGGGCCGGTCGGCGTCGTCGACGTGCCGCTCAGGGTCGGGGTTGTCCGGGCTCACCCGATGATCCTCTCAGGCCCCGAGACGGGCCGGGGCGCCGGTGGCGGCGAACCCGCTCACCGGGCGAACGGCTCCGCCATGGCCGCGGCGGCGCGCAGCCACGCCTGCCGGGTCTCCGGCTGGAGCTGGTGGTACTCGATCGACGAGCCGGTCTCCAACGCCGGGTCGTACGGCACGACGGCCACCGCGCGGGTACGCGTGGCGAAGTGCCGCTCCAGGTCGTCCTGCAGGGGCGAGCGGCCAGGGGTGGGGCAGGAGATGAGGGTGACCGCGTTGTCGGCCAGCTCGCCCATGCCCTCCTCGTGCAGCAGGTCGAGCATCCAGTCGGCGCTGAACGCCGCGTCCTCACGGGGCACGGTGGTCACCACCAGTTGGTCGGCGGCCTGCATCACGGTGCGCCAGTTGGCGCTCTCCACGTTGTTGCCGGTGTCCACGCAGACCACGTCATGCGTACGCCGCAGCAGCTCGAGCACCCGCTTGACGGTGAACTGGTCGAGCCGCTGGGCGAAGCGCGGGCTCTCCTCGCCGGCCAGCACGTCGTACGAGCCGTCGGAGGCGTGCCGCAGGTAGTCGTCCAGCCGCTCCAGCAGGGTCGCGCCCTCCAGGATCTCGATCTGGGCCAGGTCACCGATCAGGTGCCGGATGGTGCGCGCGTGGCGGGCGCTGCCGGCGCGTAGCCCCAGGGTGCCGCGCAGCTCGTTGTCGTCCCAGGCCAGCACGCCCCGCCCCCGGACGCTGCCGATGGTGGCGGCGGCGAGCACCGTTGCGGTGGTCTTGTGCACCCCGCCCTTGGGGTTGGCGAACGCGAACACGCGGGGTGTGCCCAGATCGCGGCGGAGCACGCCGGTGGCGCGTTCCAGCTCCTGGTCGACGCCCTGCGGCCGCCACTCGATTCGGGCGGGGTAGCCGCGCTCGGCGATGGCCGAGCCCGGCGGCGGGGTGACCGGCGCGGCGGGCGGCGGAGTGACCGGCGGCGCGACCGGTGGGGCGGGCGGCGGCGCGACCGGTGGTGGCGCGACCGCCGGGACCGGCGGGGTCACCGGCGGCGCGGCGCTCGGATAGCCGGTCTCCGGCTGGTAACCGGTTTCCAGCAGCGCGTAGCGGGACTCCCCCGCCGGGTTGCCCGGCCGGTAGCCGTTGTCCAGGAGGGCGTAGCGCGACTCGGGCTCGGCCCGGCGCGGCGGCGGCTCGGGCTCGGCCTGGTAGCCCGGGTCGGCGCGGTACGTCGGCTCGGCCCGGTAGCCCGGGTCGGCACGGTACGTCGGCTCGGCCCGGTAACCGGGGTCAGCCCGGTACGTCGGCTCGGCGCGGTAGTCCGGCTCGGCCCGGTACGCGGGCTCCGCCCGATAGTCCGGCTCCGCCCGGTACGCAGGCTCGGCACGGTAGTCCGGCTCGGCCCGGTACGCGGGCTCCGCCCGATAGTCCGGCTCGGCCCGGTACGCGGGCTCCGCCCGATAGTCCGGCTCGGCCCGGTACGCGGGCTCCGCCCGATAGTCCGGCTCGGCCCGGTACCCCGGCTCGGCCCGGTAGGCGGGATCGACCCGGTAGGTCGCCTCGGCCCGGTAACCGGGCTCCTGGCCGTACGACAGATCGGCCGGATGCCCGATGGCCGATGCCCGCCCCGCGTAGCCGTTGGGGGCCGCGCGCCGCGGCAGTGGGTCCGGCGGCGCCTCGTCGGCCCGGCGCTCGGGCTCGGGCTGCTCAGCGGCCCGACCGCCCAGCCGGGCGCGGTCCAGCAATGCCCGCCACCTCGGCGCTGGTTCGGCCGGCCGGCCCCAGCCGGTCTCACTGCCCTCCACGGCCCGCCCTCCCAGCACCATCGATCTCTGTCTGACAGGCTACGAACCAAACCCTATTCGGACCACACCTGAGCACGCACACCACCCGGCGCAGATCACGACGGGGAGGGCGTCAGCAGCCCCTCGTCGATCGCGTCCGGGGAGGTGGCGACACCCGGCGGGGCCGCCTCGGTGGGTTCGGCCGAGGGCGACGCGGGTGACGGAATCGTTACGAGCGGTGCGGGTTCCGACGATTCGCCCATCGGCACCGGCGGTCTCGGCGTGCTCGACGTCGGCCCGCCACTCGCCAGCGGCGTCGGCTCCGGGCTCGGCCCGGTGTCGGCCGGCGGGCGGACCACGTCGCGCTGCTCGGGCAGCGGCGGCGTGAAGACCGTACGGTCGAGGCGGTACACCTCGGGCGCCGGATCGACGGCCCGCACGTCCGGGCGGGCGGCCACGCCCCGCAGCACCTCCGGCGCCGCGCGCACCACCGCGGCGTAGACGCAGGCGCAGCCGGTGCGGTACGCCGCCGCCTCGGCGCTCGCCACGTCTGCCCCGGTGACGTACCGCTGGCGCAGCTCGCGCTCGGCGGCGCCGTCGCCACGCACCCCGGCGGCCCTGGCCCGGTAGTCGGCGGCCTCGCCGTCCTTGCGGGCGGCCACCTGCGCCATCTGAGCGACCACGTCGTCCGGCACCCGCGACGCGGGGATCCGGACGATCTCGGTCTGCCGGCCGGGCAGCGGCACCCGGCCGAAGACCGTCGACACCGACACGTCACCGAGCACCGCGGCCAGCCGCTGCGGCGGCAGGTACGCGTCGAGCATCACCAGGGCGTACGTCCCGTCCCCGGTGGCCGGGGCCGTCGGGCTCAGCGCGGCCAGATCGGCTGCGGCCGAACGCAGGTAGCCGGGGACCCAGTCGCCGTCGGCCACCCCGACGCGGGTCACCTCGCCAACCGTCCGGTCGCCCACCGGAGCATCGTCGGCGGCCCACACGGCGGTGCCCAGCACCGCCGCCGCGGAGAGCACGGCGGCCCAGGTGAGCACCCCGGACCGCCCCGACCGGTCACCGAGACGGGCCACCGCCCGGGTCAGCGGCGGCAGCAGCCGTTGGTCCAGCTGCCGCAGCAGGTCGCCGGCGCGCACAGGCGGGATCCCCTCGTCGGATCGATGTCGGGTGGTCGCCGCTCAGTCACGCAGGATCTCAAGCGCACGTTCCAGGTCGTCAGGGTAGTCGCTGACGAACCGGACCTCGTCCCCCGAACGGGGGTGCAAAAAGCTCAGTTCGCGGGCGTGCAGCCACTGTCGGGCCAGGCCGAGACGGGCCGAGAGGGTGGGATCGGCGCCGTAGGTGAGATCACCGACACAGGGGTGCCGCAGCGTGGAGAAGTGCACCCGGATCTGGTGCGTCCGGCCGGTCTCCAATCGCACATCGACCAGGCTGGCCGCCGGGAACGCCTCAAGGGTGTCGTAGTGGGTGATGCTGGGCTTGCCGCCGGACACCACCGCCCAGCGGTAGTCGTGGGTGGGGTGCCGGTCGATCGGCGCGTCCACGGTGCCCCGCAGCGGGTCCAGGTGCCCCTGCACCACCGCGTGGTAGCCCTTGTCCACCTCGCGGTACTTGAAGGCCCGCTTCAACGCCGTGTACGCCTGCTCGCTCTTGGCCACCACCATGATCCCCGTGGTGCCCACGTCGAGACGGTGCACCACGCCCTGCCGCTCGGCGGCGCCGCTGGTGGAGATGCGGTGCCCGATCGCGGCGAGGGCACCGATCACCGTCGGGCCGGTCCACCCCGGGCTGGGATGCGCGGCCACCCCCACCGGCTTGTCCACCACCACGATGTCGTCGTCGGCGTACACGACGCGCAGGCCGGGCACCGCCTGCGGCACCACGGTCGGTGGGGCGACCGGGGCGGGCAGCGTGACCTCCAGCCAGGAGCCGGCCTTGACCTTGTGGGAGTTGGGCCGGGCAGCGCCGTCGACGAGGGCGTCGCCCGCGTCGACCAGGGCGGCGGCTGCGGTACGGGAGAGGCCGAACAGCCGGGACACCGCCTGGTCCAGGCGCATGCCGTCGAGGCCGTCGGGCACGGGCAGCGAACGGTGGTCGCCACCGGCGGCGAACGCGGAGGTCATGCCCGCTCCCTCTGCTCGGCGTCGGCGGTGGCGTCCGCGTCGGCGGGGGCGCCGTCACGGCCGGCCCGCCGCCCGTCACGCTGGCGACCGGTCAGCTCCAGCAGCACGGCCAGCAGCACACCGCAGACCAGCGAGCTGTCGGCCAGGTTGAACACCGGGAAATATTCGCCGTACGGCCCGAAGACGCTGATCATGTCGACCACGTGACCGTGGAACGGAGCGGGCGCCCGGAAGATCCGGTCCATGAGGTTGCCCAGCGCGCCACCGAGCACCAGGCCGAGGGAGATCGCCCACGGCAGGGAACGCAGCCGCAGCGCCATCCAGACGATCCAGCCGACCACGCCGATGGTGATCAGCGGGAACACCCAGGTGTAGTTCGCACCGATGCTCCACGCGGCGCCGCTGTTACGGGTCAGGCTCAGGTAGACCAGCCCACCCAGCACCCGGACCGGCTCCCGGTCGCTCAGCGCGGCCAGCGCGAGGTGCTTGGTCAGCAGGTCGGCCACCAGGGCCACCAGGGCCACCCCGGCGAGGATCGCGACGGCCCGGGGCCGGGGCTTGCCGCCGCCCGGGTCGGTACGGCCGGGTTCGGCGGGCGGTGCTGCGGTCATGCGCTCCCCATCGAGGTGTCTCGGCGGTGATCGCTCACCGTCTCATCGCAGACGGGGACCGGGCGTCAGCGCCGCTCCTCCAACTGCTTGCACGTCACACACAGGGTGGCCGACGGGAAGGCGGCGAGGCGCTCGACCGGGATCGGGTTGCCGCACCGCTCGCACCAGCCGTAACCACCCTCGTCGAGGCGCTCCAGGGCGCGCTCGACCTGCGTGATCCGTTCCAGAATGCTGTTGGCGAGGGAGATCTCCTGCTCCCGCTCGAACGTCTTGGTGCCGGTGTCGGCCTGGTCGTCCCCGGCCGAGTCCGTCAACCGATCGCGCTGCAGCTCGGTGATCTCGCTCAGCGTCTGATCGTACTCGGCGCGCAGCTCGTCCCGCCGCGCCGCCAGCGCCGCCCGGATCTTCTCGGTCTCCGCCGCGCTGCGGGTGGCCTTGGCCACCGGCTTGCGGCCGGCGGTCCTGGTGTCGGCTGGCTTCGCCATGGGTCGCTCCTCGGCCGCGGAGCCGCTCGGTCGCGGCACCTGGTCAGGGGCGCCGACGAAGGCGTCCCCCAAGTACGAAAAGGGGCGCACGGCGACGATGGCCGCGCACTCCGGAGGTTGGCAAGAATACGGAACGTACAGGCGTCCGACAACGTGGCGCACCGTCGCACCGCTCAACAGCCCCGAGCCCTGCCTAACCGGGGCAAAGGGAACGCTAGCAGATCAACCGACCGCGTCATCCCCGTACTCGCCAAACCATCGGGCCAGCCGACCGCGTCGGCTGACCGCCCGCAGCCGCCGTTCGGCGGCGTCGCGCACCCCACCGGTGGCGACGATCAGCAGGCTGTCGCCGGTTTTCAGCCGGGTGTCCGGGCCGGGCACGAAGCCCACCCCGTCGCGCAGCACGAGGGTCACCGAGGCGCCCAGCGGCAGCCGCAACTCGTCGACGTGCACGCCGGCCAGCCGCGAGCCCGGAGGCACCTCAAGTTGGAGCAGATCGGCCCGCATCCGCTCCAGTGGCGCGGTCTCCACGTGGATCTCGGTGGCCTCGGCCGGCGCGGTGGTCCCCAGCCAGCGGGCGAACGGACCGAGCGTGCTGGTCTGCACCAGCGTGAAGATCACCACCAGCACGAAGACCGCGTCGAAGAGGCGCTCCGCGCCCGGCACCCGCTCCGAGAGCGGAATGGTGGCCAGCACGATCGGCACCGCCCCGCGCAGCCCGGCCCAGGACAGGAACGCCTGCTCCCGCAGGCCAAGCCGGAACGGCAACGCCGAGACGGCCACCGACAGCGGCCGGGCCAGCAGCACCAGCGCCAGACCGGCGACCACCGCCGGCAGCACCGCCGCGTCCAACCGGCCCGGCGAGACCAGCAACCCGAGCAGCACGAACAGCCCGATCTGGGCGACCCACGCCAGCCCGTCGGCGAAGCCGAGGATCGCCTGCCGGTGCGACAGCCGGGCGTTGCCCAGCAGCACCCCGGCCACGTAGACGGCGAGGAAGCCCGAGGCGTGCAGCACGGCGCCGGCGGCGTACGCCAGGACGGTGATCCCCACCGCCGCGATCGGGTACAGCCCGGCGGACGGCAGCGCCGCCCGGCGCAGCGCCCACGTACCGGCGAGGCCCGCGCCCACGCCCACCGCCGCGCCGACGCCCAGCTCGTAGCAGACCAGGCCGACCTCGTACCACCACGGATGCGACCAGCCCGCGTGCGACAGCAGCACCACCAGCAGCACCACCGGGGCGTCGTTCATGCCCGACTCGGCCTCCAGTGTGGCCACCAGCCGCGGTGGCAACCGCAGCCGTCGCAGGGTGGCGAACACGGCCGCCGCGTCGGTGGAGGAGAGCACCGCGCCGTAGAGCAACGCCAGCCGCCAGTCCAGACCCAACAACAGGTGTACGGCGATGCCGACCACCACGATGCTGACGATCACGCCGACCGTGGAGAGCGCGGAGGCCAACCCGAGGACCGGGCGCAGCGCGCTCCACCGGGCGGTCAGGCCACCCTCGGCGATGATCACGATGAGCGCGCAGAAGCCGAGGGTCCGGGTCAACTCGACGTCGTCGAAGCGGATACCCAGCCCGGCCTCGCCGATGGCCACGCCGAGCGCCAGGTAGAACAGCAGGCTGGGCACCCCGAGGCGACTGGAGAGCCGGACGGCGCCGACCGCCACCAGCAGCACGGCCGCGCCGAGCAGCAGCGCGATGTCCAGCCCGGGCGTCACGGTTGCCGAGCCCGGGCGGTCCTCACCCTGCGGATCCGTCGCGCAGTCGGTGCAGCACGTCGGTCAGCTCGGGGCCGGGCCGGTCGACGACGAACAGCTTGTCCCGGCTGGTCGCGCCGGTGCGCAGCGACACCGTGGCCGCCCGGACCCCCAACGCGTCGGCGAGGGCGCGGCGGGCCGCCTCGGTCGCCCGGCCGTCCACAGCCGGAGCGTGGACCGCGATCACCAGGGCGGGCCCGTACGTGCCGTCGAAGCGGCCGCCGACGGTGTTCCGGGAGGCGCCAGGCTTCACCCGTACCGCGACGGTGAGCGCGTCCTGCGGGGGCACCGACACGGCTCTCAGATCGGCCGGGCGTCGGTGAGCAGGGCGGTGGCCGGCGCACACGTCGCACACGGCGTGAATCCCAGCTCGACGGCCTCGGCGACCGGAAGAGTCTCGGGCACCCGGCCGGCCAGGCGTCGGCACCCGGCCAGGTGGTAGCGGGGCCGCCCGTCGACCACCACGACGGGGTCGGGCAGCCGGGAGACCCGGGCCGCCTCGGCCGGGGTGATCGGCTGCTCGGCCGGCTCGTCGGCCAGCGCGTCGACCGACATCGTGTTGGCGGGGTACGCCTCGTCGCCCCGGGCCACGAAGGGCGATGCCGGGCTGACGGGCGAGGAGCGTGACCCGTCGGCCGGGGTCACGAGCGGCGCCTCGGGCTCGAACGGCGGGGCCGCGTCAAAGGACGGGGCCGCGTCAAAGGGCGGGGCCGCGTCGGGGTCGGACGGCGGCTCGGGTGGTTGCCGCCACCCGGTGCCGCCGTTGCCGACCGTCGATGGTACGTGCTGGACCGGCACATCCGGCTCGGCCAGCGGTGGACCGTACGCGAAACCCGGCTGGGCCTGGCTGGCCCTGCGGAATGTCGCGCGGTCCCGCGGACCGGCCCGACCGGGATCCGCCGTCGCGCGGTTGGCGGCTGCCTGGCGGGCGCCCACCACCAACGCGACGGCGGCCAGCAGACTGGCCGCGATGGAAATGGTCAACAGAATGCTGGAGCCACCGGCCAGACCGAACACCAGCAGCACCACAGCGACGAGGATGAGCAGAAGACTCGCGACTATCACGGCTCACCCCCGCCGCGTCGTACCGTCCAGGCAGGGCCGGCGACCGTCACCATCTGCGGACAGCGATCGCCGGCCGGTGCTCAGCGTCCGGCTTCGAGGGCGCCGGAGCGCCCGCCGCCGTACGAACCGGCGAGACCTGCCGCCGCCAGCCCGTTGCCGCCGGCGACCCGGCCTGCCTCGGAGCGGGTCATCTCGGCTTCGAGGCCCTGGCCGCGACCGTCGAGGTCCCGCAGCTGGCTCTCCAGGTACGCCTTGAGCCGGGTGCGGTACTCGCGCTCGAACTGCTTGAGCTCCTCGATGTGCTTCTGCAGGGCCGTGCGCTTGGCGTCCAGGCCGCCCATGGCCTCCTGGTGCCGCTGGCGGGCGTCCCGCTCCAGGGCGTCGGCCTTCGCGCGCGCCTCGCGGGTCACCTCCTCGGCCTTGCTGCGGGCCTCGGACAGCAGCTGGTCGGCCTCGCGGCGCGCGTCGGACACGTGGTCGTCGGCGGTGCGCTGGGCCATCATCAGCACGCGGAGGGCCTGCTGCTCACCGTCACCGGTGACGCCGCCGGCCGGGCCGCCGGTCGCGCGGACCTGCTCCAGCTCGGCCTGCATGGCGCGGGCGGCCTGCTCGGCAGCGGACTTGTCGCGCTGCACCCGGTCCAGTTGGGCCTTGACGTCGTTGAGCTCCGCCGCCAGTCGGGCGTCGCCGCCGGGGCCGGCGGGGGCACCGCCACGGCCGCCGCGCTCCACCTGGGCGCGCAGCTCGTTGTTCTCCTCGATGAGACGGGCGAGCTCGCGCTCCACCTCGTCCAGGAAAGCGTCGACCTCCTCCTCGTCATACCCCCGCTTGCCGATCGGCGGCTTTTTGAAGGCGACGTTGTGGACGTCGGCCGGGGTCAGCGGCATCGAAACTCCTCGGGTCAGTTGCGGCCGCGAAAGCGCGTCGGTCATCAGGCAGATGCCCTGATCGACGGCCCTAACACGAACTCCATCAGCACGAACAGGATAACCAGGAGCACAAGGGAGGCCAGGTCGATGCTCACGGTACCAATTCGCAGCGGAGGGATCACACGCCTCAACGCGTTGAGAGGGGGATCAGTGACGCTCCACACGGATTCCAGTCCTGCCGATGCGCCGCGTCCCGGCTGCCACCGCCGGCCGTACTGCAGAACGGCGCTCAACACGAACCGGGACAGAAGAAGAAGCAGGAAGACATAAAGGACCAGGTACAGCACTTGCAGTAAGATCGACAACACGGTCAGCGACGTCCCTCGGGTCGGGCGGGGTCAACTCAGGCTGAAAAAACCGCCCTCAGCGATCTTGGCCTTGTCCTCCGCGGTGACCTGGACATTGGCCGGTGAGAGCAGGAACACCCGATTGGTCACGCGCTCGATCGTACCGCGCAGCCCGAACGCCAGACCGGCCGCGAAGTCAACCAGACGGCGGGCGTCGGCCTCGTCCATCTCGGTGAGGTTGATGATCACTGGTACGCCGTCGCGGAAATGCTCACCGATGGTGCGCGCCTCGCGGTAGGTGGTCGGGTGCAGCGTGGTGATCTGGTACCGCTGCTCCTCCTCGGGCACGGCCACGCGCTCCCGCGTCGCGGCCTGCGGCGCGAGGGCCAGATTGTCGCGCGTGTGGTACGTCAGCGCGCCCGACGTGTCGCCGGCCGAGGACCGCGTGATCGACCGTACGCTGGACCGCTCGGCCCGCTCCGGACGCTCACCGTCACCGCGGTCGGACTCGCCGCCACGCCCGGTGGACCGCTCGGAGAGCCGGCCCCGCTCGCTGGAGCGCGGCCGGGGAGCCGGTGGCTCCTCGGTGTCGTCGTCGTCCTCGTCGGCGAACTCCTCGGCGTACCGGCTCTGCCGGTACCGCGAGTCGCGGTAGCCACCCTTGTCGTAGCCACCGTCGTCGTAGGCCCGCTCGTCGTCTTCCTCGACGAGACCGAGCCAGACCCCCGCCTTGCGCAGTGCACCCATCCCGCGCCCTTCCGTCCGCCGTGCGGCACTCGCCCCCGTGCCATGTCGCCCGTCGCGAGTGGACAACCATGCCCATCGGACCGGAACGGCAATCCCCCTGGCGCGCGATTCGCGTCGCGCGTCACGACCCCCACAAGGATCCGCCGCCCTGAAACAACACTGATGTAATTTGCCTGTCTCGCGGTCAGGCTACCGCAGCGTGGGACGCATTCCGAGCAACGCGCTACCGACGCGGACATGTGTCGCGCCGTATCGGATCGCGATTTCCAGGTCGCCGCTCATTCCCGCCGACAACGCTGTCGCTCCCGGATGGAGCGTCCGAAACGCCTCGGCCACCTCGGCCAGTCGGGCGAAGGCCCGCTCCGGCGACCACCCCAGCGGCGCCACCGCCATCAGACCGGCCAACCGCAGCGCGGGCGCGTCGGCCACCGCAGCGGCGACCGCCTCCAGCCCCGCGCCCTCATCGGCCGAGTCGGGCAACGCGCCGCCGCGCGCCGGGTCGCCGTCGATGCTCACCTGCACCAGGGCCTCCAGCGGCCGTTCCCGCTCCGCCGCCGCGTTACCCAGCGCGCGGGCCAGCCGCACGCTGTCCACCGAGTGCACGACGTCGGCGTAGCGGACGACCGAGCGGGCCTTGTTGCGCTGCAACTGCCCGATGAAGTGCCAGCGGGGGCGTACGCCGGCCGCAGCCACCTCGGCGGCCTTGCCGGCCGCCTCCTGGTCGCGGTTCTCCCCCATGTCGGTCACCCCGAGCCCGGCCAACGCCAGCACGTCCCCGGCCGGGTACGTCTTGGTCACGGCGATCATCGTGACGTCGGCGTGGTCCCGGCCCGCGTCCGCGCAGGCGTCGGCGATCCGGGCTCGCACCTGGGCCAGGCCGGCCGCGAGTTCGGCGCGGCGGTCCGGTCGTACCGTGGCTGAACTGTCGGTCATCGGCGGCGCTCAGGAACCGTTCTTGAGAAAGTCGGGCACGTCCACGTCGTCGAAGAGCACCCGGCGCGGCGACTGGGCCGGAGCCGGCAGGGTGGCCGGCGGCGGCACCGGGGTGCTCTGCGGCGCCGGCTGGTTGGTGTTGGTCTTGCGGGTCGGCTCGGCCGCCTTGTACGCCGGCGTGCCACCGTCGAAGCCCGCCGCGATGACAGTCACCCGCACCTCGTCGCCGAGCGCGTCGTCGATCACCGCGCCGAAGATGATGTTGGCGTCCGGGTGGGCCGCGTCGGTGACCAGCTGGGCCGCGTCGTTGATCTCGAACAGGCCCAGGTCGGAGCCGCCGGCGATGGAGAGCAGCACGCCGCGCGCGCCGTCCATGCTCTGCTCCAGCAGCGGGCTGGAGATGGCCGCCTCGGCCGCCTCGACCGCGCGGTTCTCCCCGCGGGCGCTGCCGATGCCCATCAACGCGCTGCCGGCGCCGCTCATCACGCTCTTGACGTCGGCGAAGTCCAGGTTGATCAGACCCGGGGTGGTGATCAGGTCCGTGATGCCCTGCACACCGGAGAGCAGCACCTGGTCGGCCGTGCGGAAGGCGTCCATCATGCTGATGTTGCGGTCACCGAGCGCCAGCAGCCGGTCGTTCGGGATGACGATGAGCGTGTCGCACTGGTTGCGGAGTTCGTCTATCCCCGTCTCGGCCTGCACCTGGCGGCGCTTGCCCTCGAAGGAGAACGGGCGGGTCACCACGCCGATGGTCAGCGCGCCGAGCTTGCGGGCGATGTTGGCCACCACGGGCGCGCCGCCGGTGCCGGTGCCGCCACCCTCGCCGCAGGTCACGAAGACCATGTCGGCGCCCTTGAGCACCTCTTCGATCTCGTCGCGGTGGTCCTCCGCGGCGTTCTTGCCGACGTCCGGGTTGGCCCCGGCCCCCAGGCCACGGGTCAGCTCCCGGCCGACGTCGAGCTTGACGTCGGCGTCACTCATCAGCAGCGCCTGGGCATCGGTGTTGATCGCGATGAACTCGACGCCCTTGAGCCCAACCTCGATCATCCGGTTGACGGCGTTGACGCCGCCGCCCCCGATGCCGACGACCTTGATGACCGCCAGGTAGTTGTGCGGAGGTGTCATCTCCGGTCCTTTCCTTCGAGATTGGCTTCGGCCGACCGGGTACGGCGTGGCCAGACCAGCGGCCGACGACAGCTGTCACCAGCGAGAGTCAGGGGTGAACCCTCACCCTCTACTAGAGGCTTACAGTTATGTCAACCACTGAACCTCTTCGGGGCAACGTAAGCGCCACCACGCGATGAGCCAAGGACCTGACCGGCGTGTCGCCGCCGGAGCGCGACTCGTCACGTCCGGAGCACGCTCGCCGGTCAGCGGAAGGTCACCACGTCCGGCGCGCTCACGTCGATGCGCTTGCTGTCCTCGTCGAGCAACGCGGTGGCCACCCGGGCCTTGTCCGTACCCCGCGTGGCGTCGCCCCAGACCACCGCGCGGTCTCCGCGCAGCCGCAGGCTGATCCGGGCCAGCCCCTCCACCCTCAGCTCCACCAGCTCGGCCCGCAGTTGCGGGGTCAGCGCCCCGAGCACCTCCAGCGCGGCCCGGGTGTCCGGGTCGTCGGCGGCGGGCCGGGCCACCTGCACCAGCGGCAGCCCGGCGGGGCGGCGGGCCACCGTCTGGAACGCCACGCCGCTGCGGTCGACAAGCGCGAACGTGTCCGCCTGCGGCACCACCGCCACCGCCGTCCGCTCGGTCACCCGGACCACAAGCGTGCCCGGCCAGTCCCGCGACACCGTGGCCCGCTCCACCGGCGCCAACGCGCCGACCCGACGCGCGGCGGCCGCCAGATCCACCCGGGCCAGGGGCACCCCGTCGGCCACCCCCACCGCGTCGCGCACCTGCACGTCCGTGACCAGCCTGGCGCCCTCGACCGTCACCGTGCGGACCCCGAGCAGCCCGGTACCGAGGACCGTCCAGGCGACCATCCCGAGCAGGGCCAGCACCCCGGCGGCCACCGCCCACGGCAACGCCGCCCGCATCCGGCGCTGCCGGGCCCGGGCCATGAAGCGGCGGGTCGACGCCGGCACCGCGTCGCTGCCGGCCCGGACCAACTGCCAACGCCGGACCGGACCGCGTCGTGGGGCGCCGCCGTCGGCGCCGCTGGTCCGCCCTCGGGCGGGGCCGGGGCTCATCCGGCCGTGGGGGCCGCGCCGTCCGGTGCGGCGGCGCCCCCGAGCGCCGCCCCGTCGCCACCGGCCGTGGACCCGCCGGGCACCGGCTGGCCGATCGCCGGGGTCGTGGCCACCGGGTCGACCGTCGCCCCCGGCGCGGACTCGGCGGTACGCGCGCCCAGGGCGGCCAGCAGCTCGTCACCCATCAGCGAGATCGGCGGAGCGCCCATGGTCACCACCACGTCCCCCGGGCGGGCCCGGCGGACCACCTCGACCGGCGCGGCATCCCAGGAGTCGACGAACACCTTCCGCTCGGCCGGCAGCGCCACCGCCTCGATCAGCGCCGCCGAGCCCTCACCGGGCTGGCGCAGCTCGCCCGGCCCGAAGACCTCCAGCAGCACCACCTCGTCGGCGATGGCCAGCGCCTCGGCGATCTCCGCCTGGTTGTCGCGGGTGCGGTACAGCCGGTACGGCTGGAAGACGACGATCAACCGTCCGTCGCCGGCCACCTCGCGCAGCGTCTGCATCGCCAGCGTCATCGACGTGGGGTGGTAGGCGTACTCGTCGTAGACCAGCACGCCGTCCGCGACGCCCTTGCGCTCGAAGCGCCGTCGCACGCCGGGGAAGACCGCCAGCGCCGCCTCCGCCGCCTCCAGCGGCAGCTTGAGCAGGTACGCGGTCAGCACCGCCGAGGCGCTGTTGAGCCCCATGTGCCGCCCCGGCACCGGCAGCCGGAACTCGCCCAGCGACCGGCCGTCGATCGCGGCCAGGTAGCGCACCCCCCGCGCGGAGGAGACGATCTCGGTCAGCCGCAGGTCGGCGTCCTCGGCCGCGCCGTAGGTGAACACCCGCCGCCCCTCGGCGCGCAGGGTCGCCGCCAGCCGCCGACCGCCCGGGTCGTCGGCGCAGGTGATGATGAACCCGTTCGGGTCGGTGAGCCGGGCGAACTCGACGAACGCCGCCTCCAGCGTCTCGTAGTCGCCGTAGGTGTTCAGGTGGTCCGGCTCGACGTTCGTGATGATCGAGACGTACGGGCGGTAGATGAGGAACGAGCGGTCGCTCTCGTCGGCCTCCACCACGAAGTACTCGCCGGTGCCGTGGTGCGCGCCCGAGCCGACCTCGGAGATCTCCCCGCCGATCACGAAGGACGGGTCGACCCCGGCCTGCTGGAGCACCATGGTCACCATCGAGGTGGTGGTGGTCTTGCCGTGGGTGCCGGCGACCGCCACCGCCCGGCGGCCGGTCATCGCCGCGGCCAGGGCCTCCGAGCGGTGCAGCACCCGCAGGCCGCGGCGACGCGCCTCGACCAGTTCCAGGTGGTCATTCGGGATGGCCGAGGAGTAGACGACGGTGTCCACCCCGTCGAGGTTGGTCGCCTCGTGGCTGAGGTAGATGGTGCCGCCGAGCGCCCGCAGACCCGCCAGCGAGGGCCACTCGCGCAGGTCGCTGCCGGAGACCCGGATGCCCCGGGTGAGCAGCAGTCGGGCCACGCCGAGCATGCCCACCCCGCCCACGCCGATCAGGTGGACGGCGCCCAGGTCCTCGGCGGTCAGCGTGCCCGCCGGGGTGAACTGCGCGGTCACCGCGCCACCGCCTCGAGGACGAACGAGCGCAGCGCCTCGTCACCGTCGCGCCGCCCGTACGCCGACGCCGCGGCGCCCATCGCGTAGAGCCGTTGCGGATCGCGGATCAGCGGGATCACCGCGCGCTCCAGCCAGTCCGGGGTCAGCTCCCCGTCGTCGACGAGCAGCCCGCCGCCAGCCTCCACCACGGGCAGCGCGTTGCGCTTCTGCTCCTGGTTGCTGTGCGGGTACGGCACGAAGATCGTCGGCAGGCCGATCGCGGCCACCTCGGCGACGGTCATCGCACCGCCCCGGGCCAGCATGAGGTCGGCCGCCGCGTAGCCCAGCTCCATCTCGGACAGGTACGGCAGCGTCACGTACGGCACCGGCAGGTCGGTGGGGATCGGCACCGGCTCGTTGCGGGCCCCCATCACGTGCAGCACCTGCACACCGTTGCGGGCCAGCTCCTTGGCCGCGCCGGAGACCGCCAGGTTGATCGAGCGGGCGCCCGACGAGCCGCCCGCGACGAAGAGCACCGGCAGGTCGGGGCGGAGCCCGAAGTGGGCGCGGGCGGCGTTGCGCAGCGCGTACCGATCCAGCGAGGCGATGCTGCGGCGCAGCGGCACCCCCACCACCGTCGCGTCGCGCAGCGACTCGGCCTGGCTCGGCTGGTGCGGGAAGCCGACCGCGATGTTCTTGGTGAACTTCATGCCCAGCCGGTTGGCCACGCCCGGCGGCACGTTCACCTCATGGATCACCATGGGCAGCTCGCGGCGCCACGCGGCCAGGTAGGCCGGCACCGAGACGTACCCGCCGAAGCCGACGACCGCGTCGGCGCGTACCTCGTCGATCACCTTGCCCGCGGCGCGGGCCGCGGTCCACATCCGGCCCGGCGTACGCACCAGGTTCATGTTCACCGACCGGGGCAGCTGGTACGCCGGGATCTGCCGCAGGTCGTAACCCTGCGGCGGGATCAGCTCGTTCTCCATGCCCTTGGGTGTGCCGAGGCAGGTGATCCGGACGCCCGGGTCGTGTCGGCGCAGGCAGTCGGCGAAGGCGAGCAGCGGGTAGATATGCCCCCCGGTGCCACCTCCCGCGAGCACCACCGAACGCAGCGGACCCATCAGCGTCTCCTCTCGCTCGCCGTACCCTGGCGGCTCCGGCCCTGCCGGGCGCCGCGCGGTGCGGCCTGGTCGTCCTGGCGCCGCTCGCGGGACCGGGGCACGGACCCTCGGCCGGCCGGCGGCGGCGCCGGTCGGCGACGCCGGCCGGGAAGCGGCGGCAACGGGGCCCAGAGTAGTCGGACCCACCGGGCCGGCGGACGGGCATGCAGCGCTCTGGCCGCATCGGGTTCGGCGCGGGCGAAGGACGCCAGCATGCCGATGCCGGCCAACGTCACGACCAGGGCGCTTCCGCCGTCGGAGATGAACGGCAGCGGCAGGCCGGTGATCGGCAGCAGCCCGACCACCCCACCGATGTTGATCACCGCCTGGCTCACCAGCCAGGTGGTCACCGCGGCGGCCGCGAGCCGCCGGAACGGGTCGTCGACCCGTCGGGCGATGCGCAGACCGGTGTACGCGAGCACCGCGAACAGGCTCAGCACCACCGCGCAGCCGATCACGCCCAACTCCTCGGCGATGATCGCGAAGATGAAGTCGTTGTGCGCCTCGGGCAGCCAGTCCCACTTCAGGCTGCCCTTGCCCAGCCCGACACCGAACCAGCCACCGTGCTCGATGGCCAGCCGCCCCTGGTAGAACTGGAGGCAGTCGTTGAGTTTGCAGGTCTCCGGGTCCGGTGGATTGAAGAACATGTCCAGTCGGGCGAGCCGGTAGTTGTCCGCGCCGCGCTCTCCGGAGCCGGCGCCCAGCGAGGCCACCGCGACGAGCAGACCGACGCCGAGCAGGCCGATCGCGGTCAGCGCGCCGAAGACGCGCGCCCGCACCCCGGCGGCCCAGAGCAGGCCGACCACAAGCGCCAGCAGGCAGAGCATGGTGCCCGTGTCGTTGTAGCCGACCAGGACGAACAGCAGACCCATCACCGGAAAGAGCGGGGTGGCCAGCTCCCGCCACCAGCCCAGCGCGGCCCCCTTGCGGGCGATGACATGCGCGCCCCACAGCACCAGTGCGAACTTGGCCAACTCGGACGGCTGCACCTGGATCCCGCCGACGAAAAGCCAGTTCAGCGTCGCCTCGACCGGCCCGAACACGACCGACTTCTGTTTGGTGAGCCGGCCGTAGGCCACCAGCAGGTTGAGCACCAGCAGCAGCGCCACCGACGTGAACAACAGCGGACGGCCCAGTGAGCGGTAGGTGCTGGCGGGCAGGCGCTGACACGCCCAGAACGCCCCGATGCCGATCACCGCGAAGATGGCCTGCTTGGTCACCGAGGCGGACGCGTTGCCGTCCTCGGCGTAGTCCTTCACGCTTGTCGCCGAGAAGACCATGGTCAGCCCGATGAGCAACAGCAGGCCGGCGCTGGACAGCAGCAGGTAGTACGACGCCAGCGGCCGGTCCAGCAGGCCGCGCAGCGCGGCCAGTCCGCCGGCCGCGTCGAATCCGCGCAGCGGGACGGCAGCGCCGCCCTCCGGCTCACGCCCCGTCGATCCCGCCGCACGTCCCGGGGCGCCCGGCTCACGCGCTGCGCCTTCCGCCGGACGCGCTGCGCCTTCCGCCGGACGCGCCGGGCCGTCCGCCTGGCGGGCCGCGCGGTCGGGCTCGCGGGCCGCGCGGCCGGCCTCCGCCGCACGCGCCGTGCCCGATGACCGTCGCGGTCGACCGGTTGTCCTGTCCTCGGTGCCTGGTTCCTCCCCCACCCGGACATCATCACCGTTCGGCACGCCCGACAGGCCCACAACGATGCACCGGGCGTGTCGGGCTTCGCCCCCAGGGAAGGCGCCTCACCCCTTTGCTCTGCTTCACCCCACGCAACACTTCTGCCGCGCGAGTGTTGCGTCCGTTGAAGCAGAGCAAAGGAGAGTTCGACTACCCTGCCACCCGACCGGCTACGCGCACACCGCACCGCCCGCCCGGCCGGCCGGGCAGGCAGGCGGGTGAACAGGGTGGATCAGGTCATGTTGGCGAGGAACTCGCTGTAGAACAGGCCCAGGGCGATGGCCACACCGATGCCGGCGATGATCCAGAACCGGACCACGATGTTGACCTCGCTCCAGCCGGCCAACTCGAAGTGGTGCTGCAGCGGCGACATCCGGAACACGCGTTTGCCGGTGGTCCGGAAGGAGATGATCTGGATCACCACGGACATCGTGATGATCACGAAGAGCCCACCGATGATCGGCAGCAGCAGGATGGTCCGGGTGGACATCGCCATGCCGGCGATCAGGCCGCCCAGGCCCAGCGCCCCGGTGTCACCCATGAAGATCCGCGCCGGGGACGTGTTCCACCACAGGAAGCCCACACAGGCCCCGGCCGCGGCCCCGGCTATCAGCGCGATCTCCAACGGGTCACGGACCTCGTAGCAGTACGGCTGGGTGTAGCTCGGGTCGGCGCACCAGTGCCGGTACTGCCAGAACGCGATAAGCGCGTACGCCGCGAGAACCATCACCGAGGCGCCGGTGGCCAGACCGTCCAGTCCGTCGGTGAGGTTGACGCCGTTCGTCGCGGCCATCACCACGAAGATGAAGATAATCACCGCGCCGACCTTGCTGACCTCCAGAAAGTCGATGTCCCGGATGAAGCTCAGCGTGGTGCTGCCCACGGTCTGGGTGTTGGTGGCCTTACCCGTCGCGTCGGTCATGGTGCTCGGGAACCACAGCGCGATGACCCCGAAGACCGCGCCGACCAGGATCTGGCCGAGCAACTTGCCGCGCTTGTTGAGGCCGGCGCTGTTGCGCTTGCGCACCTTGAGGAAGTCGTCGAGGAAGCCCACCGCGCCGGAGAACACCATCAGCCCCAGCAGCACCAGCGCCGTGATGGTCGGCTCCACCTGGGCGATCTGCGCGTCCGGCAGGGTGGTCAGGGCCAGGTGCCCGGCCACGTACGCGATCACCGTGGCCAGGATGAAGACCACGCCGCCCATCGTGGGCGTGCCCTTCTTGCCCTGGTGCATGGCCGGGCCGTCGGACCGGATCGGCTGGCCGGCCTTGAGCCGGGTGAACACCTTGATCGCGATCGGCGTGCAGAACAGCGAGACGACGAAGGCCACCCCGATGGCGACGATGATGGCCCTCATCGACCGGCCTCCTCGGCGGCGTCGGCGCGCAGGGCGTCGGCCACCTCCCAGGTCCGGTACCGGGAGCCCTTGACCAGGACGACGTCGCCCGGCCGTAGCTCGCCCCGCAGCACCTCGACGGCCGCCGCCTGATCGGTGAGCAGCACCGACTCTCCTCCCCAGTTCGCTACCGCTGTCGCGCCTTCGTGGATCGGCGCGGCCGGCTCACCCACCACGAGCAGCCGGTCGACACCCAGCTCGGCCGCGAGACGGCCGACCTCGGCGTGGCCGTCGCGCTCGAACGGGCCCAGCTCGGCCATGTAACCGAGCACCGCGACGGTACGCCGCCCCCGACCGAGGCTCGCGAGCGCCCGGAGCGCGACAGCCATCGAGGCCGGGTTGGCGTTGTACGAGTCGTCGATGACCGTCACCCCGTCGGGCCGGTCGAAGACGTCCATCCGCCGGGTGGACTTCAGCCCCAGCTCGCCGAGGGCCGTGCCCACGTCGGCCAGCGGCATGCCCAGCTCCCGGGCGACCGCGGCGGCGGCGAGGGTGTTGCCGACCTGGTGACGGCCGGTCAACGCGAGCCGCACCGGCACGCGCCCCTCCGGCGTGACCAGGGTGTACGACGGGTGCCCCCGCTCGTCGAGCGTGACGTCCTCGGCGCGCAGGTCGGCGTCCGGCGCCTCGCCGTAGCGGACCACCCGGGCCCGGGTGCGACCCGCCATGGCGTCCACCCGGGGGTCGTCGGCGTTCAGCACGGCGAGGCCGTCGGCCGGCAGCGCCTCGACCAGCTCGCCCTTGGCCAGCGCGATGTTGTCCTGCGAGCCGAACTCGCCGATGTGCGACGTCCCGACGTTGAGCACCACCGAGATGCGGGGCGGCACCAGCTCACACAGGTAACGCACGTGCCCGATGCCGCGAGCGCCCTTCTCCATCACCAGGTAGCGGGTGTCCGGCCCGGCCAGCAGAGCCGTGTACGGGTGGCCCAGCTCGTTGTTGAACGAGCCGGGCGGGGCCACCGTGGCGCCGAGGCGGGCGGTGAGCTGGCCGATCAGGTCCTTCGTGGTGGTCTTGCCCGAGGAGCCGGTCACACCGATCACGGTCAGCTCGGGCAGCCGGGCCACCGCCGCGCGGGCCAGCCGGCCCATCGCGGTCAGCGCGTCGTCGACCAGCACCATCGGCACCTCGGGCACCTCGCGGGTGCCGAGCACCGCCACCGCGCCGGCCGCCAGCGCCGTCGCCGCGTAGTCGTGCCCGTCGACCTTCTCCCCCGGGAAGGCCACGAAGAGCGAACCGGGCCCTACCTTGCGCGAGTCGAACTCGACCGAACCGCTGACGGTGGCGGCCGGGTCCGCGTGCACGAGCCGCCCGTCGACCGCGGCGGCCACCTCGGCCAGGGTCAGCGCGATCACCGCTGACCCGCCCGGTCGGAGAAGCGGGCCCGCAGCGCGTCGGCCAGCTCGGTGCTGTCGTCGAACGGGAACATCTCGCCCGCCACCTCCTGGCCCCGCTCATGGCCCTTGCCGAGCAGCGCGATCACGTCGCCCGGCTCGGCCAGTCGGACCGCCTCGTCGATCGCGTCCCGGCGACCGGCCACCTCGATGATCCGGGCGGCGGTGCCCGCCCGGTACGCCCCGGCGAGCACCTCGGCGCGGATCTCCGCCGGGTCCTCGGTACGCGGGTTGTCGTCGGTCACCAGCACCACGTCGGCCCCCTCGGCCGCGGCGGCGCCCATCACCGGGCGCTTGCCCCGGTCGCGGTCCCCGCCGGCGCCGATCACACAGATCAGCCGGCCGGCGCTCAGCTCGCGCAGCGCGGCCAGCGCGGCCACGATCGCGTCGGCCTTGTGCGCGTAGTCGACGACCCCGCGTACCGGCCCGACGACGTCGACCAGTTGCAGACGGCCGGGCACGCCACCGCAGGCGGCCACGCCGGCCGCCGCGGTCGCCGGCTCCACCCCGGCGCCCACCAGGGCGGCGATCGCCAGCAGCGCGTTGGCCACGTTGTGCCGCCCGGGCAGCGCCACCCCGGCGGTCAGCGCCACGCCGTCCGGGCCGTGCGCGATGAACCGCTGCGCGTACCCCTCGCCGTCGACGCCGTCGGCCCACCAGGTCGCGGTCGGGTCGCCGGCAGCCGAGTAGCTGACCGTCGCCGGCTTGTAGAGCGGCTTGAGCGCCGGATCGTCGTGGTTGAGCACCTCGACCGCGCACCGGCCGTCGAAGAGCTGCGCCTTGGCGGCGAAGTAGTCGGCGCTGTCGGCGTGGAAGTCCAGGTGGTCGGAGCCGAAGTTCGTGTACCCGCCGACGGCGAAGCGCACCCCGCCGACCCGGCCCATGGCCAGGGCGTGGCTGGAGACCTCCATGACCACGGCGGTGACGCCGCGCTCCCGGGCGGTGGCCAGCATCGCGTGCAGGTCGGTCGCCTCCGGGGTGGTGCGCACGCTGTCGATCACCAGATCGCCGAGCCGGGTCTCCACGGTGCCGATCAGCCCGGTGGTGTGCCCGGCGGCGCGCAACCCCGACTCGACCAGGTACGCCGTGGAGGTCTTGCCGGCGGTCCCGGTCACGCCGATCACGGTGAGCGCCGCCGTCGGGTCGCCGTACACCGCCGAGGCCAGCTCGCCGAGCACCGCGCGGGGGTCGGGCACCACCAGGGCGGGCAGGCCGCTCGCCGCCGCCAGCTCGGCGCCGGCCGGGTCGGTCAACAGGGCCACCGCGCCGGCCTCGGCGGCGCCGACGGCGAACTCCGCGCCGTGCCGGCGGGCGCCGGGCAGGGCCGCGTACAGGTCGCCGGGGCGGACTTCCTGGCTGGCGTGGGTGGCACCGGTGACGACCACGTCGGCGGCGTCCGCCGGGAGGTCGACGGCGAGCCGGACGGCGAGGTCACCGAGCCGGACGCCGGTCACGGTACGTGGACGTGGATTGCCGGGCACGGCGTCAGACCCTACCCGGTCGCCCGGTTCCGGCCGCACAGCCGCCCCGGTGGTTCGTCGGCACTCACCGATGATGTCGCGCCTCCGCTGGTCAGCGCGGATAGACCACGAACTTGGGTGCGGAACCACTCGGGGACGGCGGCACACGGTAGTGACGCAGCGTGAACTGCATCATGTCGCGGAACGCCGGGTTGGCGATCGCCGCGCCCCCACCACCGGGCGCGTACACGAAGACCGCGATCACGTACCGGGGCTTCTCGGCGGGGGCCATGCCGATGAAGGAGGACACCTCGCCCGGCTGCTTCTTGCCGTCCACCAGACGCCAACCGGTGCCGGTCTTGCCGGCGACCCGGTAGCCGGGGACCGCCGCCAGGGTGCCGGTGGCGCCCTCGACCGTGGTGACCGCCTCCAGCATGGTGCGCAGCGCCGCCGCGTTCTGCGGGCTGAGCACCGAGCGGGTGACCGGCGCCGGCGCGGGGGTGCGCTTGCCGTCCGGGCCGATCGTCTCCTTCACGAGGTGCGGCTGCACGTACGTGCCGTCATTGGCGATGGCGGCGTACGCGGCGGCCATCTGCAGGGGCGTGGCGTCGACGCTGTGCCCGATCGGCACCGACCCGGCCGACGACCCGCTCCACTCGTCGACCGGCAGCAGCCGGCCGCTGGCCTCGCCGGGCAGGCCCTCGCCGGTGGGCTTGCCCAGCCCGAACCGCTTCTGGTAGTCGATCAGCCGCTCCGGGCCGAGCCGGTCGGCGACGGTGATCGCGCCGACGTTCGACGAGAAGGCCAGCATCCCGGGCACGCTCATCTTCCGGCCGTTGGCCGGGTGGGTGTCGGAGAACCAGGTGTCACCCTTCTTGATGCTGTTCGCGATGGGCAGCGTCGTGTCCGGGGTGATCACCCCCTCCTGCAGCGCCGCGCCGTAGGTGATCGCCTTGTGCACCGAGCCGGGGTCGACCACGAAGCTGGTCGCGGCGTCCTCGCGGGCGACCGGATCGCTCGGCACCGGCTTGGCGGCGTTGTAGGTGGGGTCGCTGGCCTGGGCCCGCACCTCGCCGGTGGCGACGTCGATGATCACGGCGGCGGCGGTCGCGCCCCGCTGCCCCGCCATCCCCGCGCTGAGGATCTGCTGGGTGCGGAACTGCAGGTCCCGGTCGATGGTGAGGGTCAGCGAACTGCCCGGCTTGGCCGGGGTCGTCCTGCTGTAGCCGCCGGGGATCGGCGCGGCGAGGTCACCGAGGCCGGCCTCGTACACCCGCTTGCCGTCCTGCCCGGCGAGCAGGTCGTCGTAGCGGGCCTCCAGACCCTCCAGCCCGACCATGTCCTGGCTGGTGAAGCCGATCAGGTTGGCCGCCAGGTCGTCGCCGGGCACCTCCCGGCGCTCGTCGCGGTGCACCCCGATGCCGGGCAGCTCCAACGCCAGCACCTGCTTGGCCGCCGGGATCTCCACCCCCCGGGCCAGGTACTCGAACCGCGACGGGTTGCCGTTTTCCAGCTTGCGGGGCTTCATCAGGTCGGTGAGCTTGGACACCGGGATGCCGAGCAGCGGCGAGAGCGCCTTGGCGGTGGCGGGCCGGTCCTCGATCAGCGTCGGGTCGGCGAACACGTACCGCGCCTCGACGCTGTGGGCCAGCGGCTCGCCCCGGAAGTCGTAGATCGCGCCGCGCGGCGCGGGCAGCTCGACCGTGCGGGTCCGGTCGGCGACGCCACCACCGGCGTAGGCCGGGGTGTCGACCGCCTGCAGGAAGATCAGCCGCACCCCGATGACGACGAAGAGCGCCAGGGTGAGCACGGTGCCCAGGCGCAGCCGCAGCCGCGGGTCGGCGAGCTTCGGCGGGCGCGGCGGCTTGCGCGACGGCCGGCGGGCCGCCGGTCGGTCGGCGCGGCCGGGCGCGCGCGGCGTGGTGCGGCGCCGCGGCGGCTCGTCGCCGGCCGGCCCACGCGGGGTGCGCGGCGCGACGGTCCGCACGACGCCGCCCCGGCCGGCCGCCGGAGCGTCCCGCCGGCCCGAACGGGCGGCGGCCCGGCCGCCGTCGAGCACCTGCAACGCCGGCCGGAACGGGTCGCCGGACCGGGTGCTACGCGGGGTACGCCGCTGCTCGGCGCCCCCGCCGCGCGCCGGTGTGCCCTCGCGGACGGTCCGGCCTCTCGGGGTGTACGCGCGGGCGCCGGAGATGCCCCCGATGCCCGGCTCGCCGGCCCGCGACTCCTCGTCGGCGGGCCCGGCCGCACGCGAAGAACCGCGCCGGGACCCCGGGGGGTTCCGGCGCGGCTCGTCCGACCTCGGTGGCACTGGTCAGCCTCCCGCGCCCTGGCTGGTGACCGACGGCTGGCCGGTCGCCGGCTTCGGCACGCCGATGGTCTTGCCGTCCGGCATCCGGATGTACGCCGGCTCACCGGCGTCCACCAGACCCAGCCGACGCGCCTCGGCGGTCAGGTTGCCCGGCGCCTCGTACTCGGTGATCTGCTTGTCCAGCTGCTGCTTCTCCAGGTCCAGTCGGGCCTGCTGCTGCTGCAGCTTCTCCAGCCGGAACGCGTTCTCATTGATCTTGGTGTTGACCGCCAGGATGCCGAGCACCCCGCCGACCACCAGCACCACGATCAGCGCCGCGAACGGCGCACGCGGCACCGACACCGGCGGCGGCGGCGCCACCCGCAGCCGAGGCGAGCGAGCGGTCGCCGCGACGCTAGCCTTCTCGGCCGGACGCAGCGCGGCGCTGCCCTGGGTCGGGAACTCGCGCGCCCCCCGGGCGCGAGCCTCCCCCTGCCGGTTGACTCGATCGATGCGTGGCGTACCGTTCCCCACGCGCGGGGCTCGCTCCGCCGCGGTCCGGCCCCCCGACCGCGGTGCGCGCTGCCCGCCGCCGGTGACGTCCCGGCGGTCGCGCTTGTCAATGTTCATGTCCCCTCCCCCTCTACATCCGTCCCTCTGCCGTCCCGGTGCCCCTGATCCCCCACGGATCAGGCTGACCCAGTGCCCGGTTGGTGCATCCCCTTCACCCTGCGGCGGGACCGTTCGCGGTCGGTCCGCGCCTGTTCTGTCGCGTTCGGGTCGAGTCGAACCGCTGCCCGCAACCGCACCGAAGCGGCGCGCGGGTTCGCGGCAACCTCCTCCTCCCCGGGCAGTTCGGCGCCCCGGCTGAGCAGCCGGAACGTCGGACCGGACCCGGGCAGCTCAACCGGGAGGTCGATCGGGCCCTTACTGCGGACCCGGTCCGCGAGCGCCGCCTTGGTGAGCCGGTCCTCCAGCGAGTGGTAGGACAGGACCACCATGCGACCGCCCACGGTCAGAGCGTCGAGCGCGGACGGCAGCGCCGTCTCCAGCGCTGCCAGCTCTCTGTTTACCTCGATCCGTAAAGCCTGAAACGTTCTCTTTGCCGGGTGTCCGCCCGTTCGTCGCGCTGGCGCCGGAATGGAGTCCCGGACCAGCTCCGCCAGCCGCGCGGACGAGGTGATCCGGGCGCGCTCGCGCTCCCGGATGATCGCCGAGGCGATCCGGCCGGCGAACTTCTCCTCGCCGTACACCCGCAGCACCCGGGCCAGATCCGGATGGGCGTACGTGTTGACCACCTCTTCGGCGGTCACCCCCCGCGTCTGGTCCATCCGCATGTCCAGCGGCGCGTCCTGCGCGTACGCGAACCCGCGGTCGGGCGCGTCCAGTTGCAGCGACGAGACACCCAGGTCGAACAGGATCCCGTCGATCCCCGGATAGCCCAGCCGCTCCAGCACCTCGGGCAGCTCGTCGTAGACGGCGTGCTCCAGGTGCACCCGGTCGGCGAACCGCGCCAGCCGGACCCGCGCGTGAGCGAGCGCCTCGGTGTCCCGGTCGAGCCCGATCAGGACCGTCTCCGGGTGTGCCTCCAACACCGCCTCCGCGTGCCCGGCCAGGCCGAGCGTCGCGTCGACGTGCACCGTCCGGCCGCCTCGACCCAGCGCGGGGGCCAGCAGCTCGAGACACCGCTCGAGCAGCACCGGCACGTGCGTGCCGCGCAACTCCCCCATGTCGACCCCCACTGGTTGAAACGTCCGTTCTTCTCGCGCGCCTGCCGTCGGACGGCGCTGCCGTCGTACCGCCAGATCCCCATCCGCTCCCGCCGGACACCGGACGCTCGCCCGATGACTGGATCGTGCGCCTGGCACCGGGGAAGGGGTGCCAGGAACTCGAAAGCGGCTGGAGATCTCGCAGTACGTCGGGCGCCGTTCCGCCCTACAGACCGCCGGGCAGCACCCCCTCCTCGATGTCGGCGAAGTCGTCTTCGCTCTCGGCGAGGTAGGTCTCCCAGGCGACCTTGTCCCAGATCTCCACCCGTGTGCTCGCGCCGATGACCACCAGGTCACGGTCGAGCGCCGCGTACTCCCGAAGGTGTGCCGGAATCGTCACGCGGCCCTGCTTGTCCGGCACCTCGTCGTGCGCGCTGGCGAAGAAGACCCGGCTGTAGGCCCGGGCCGCCTTGTGCGTCATCGGCTGCGCGCGCAACTGCTCCGCGATCCGCTGGAACTCGGGTGTCGGAAAGACATAGAGGCAACGATCCTGCCCTTTGGTGACCACGACACCCCCCGCCAGCTCATCCCGGAACCTGGCCGGAAGGATCAACCGGCCTTTGTCGTCCAGGCGCGGAGTATGGGTGCCGAGGAACATCCGGCCCTACCCCCTCGCCCTTGAGCGGCGTTCGCGGCGCCGCTGACCCCCCGGGCCGGTGAGCCCTCCCGGCCTCACCATTGGGCCCCACCTTACTCCACTTCCCTCCACCTGCAACCAGATTCGCCCGCGTGGCGCGGCCGATTCACGCGCAAAACCGCACGTCACACGGGGTGGAGCGGAGTGGAGGGCCGGAGCCCTCCCCCGGCGTGGTCCGCTTTCCGACATAGATCGACTCCGTCCGGTGGAGCGCGAACCGCCCACCCGCGCGGATGCCACGGCCGAACGGTTCACCGTCGGCGGCGATCTGGTGAAGCGGGCGGTCCGGTAACCTCGCTCGCGTGACGGACGCGAAAATGCCCCTACGGGCCAAGGTGGCCAGCTCCGTGTCACGGACCGCCGCGGCGCTCTCCCGGGCCGCCGGCCGTGGCGACGGATCGGTGATCGGCGGATGGATCGGGCTGAAGATCGACCCGGAGCTGCTGGCACACCTGTCGGCCGGACGCGCCATCGCGCTCGTCTCCGGCACCAACGGCAAGACGACCACCACCCGGTTGACCGCCGCCGCGGTCGGCGTGCTCGGCCGGGTCGCCACCAACTCCTTCGGCGCCAACATGCCCAGCGGGCACACCTCGGCGCTGGCCAAGGCCGGCAGCACCCCGTACGCGGTGCTGGAGGTCGACGAGCACTACCTCGCCCAGGTCCTGGAGTCGACCGAGCCGCACGTGGTCGCGCTGCTGAACCTCTCCCGCGACCAGCTGGACCGGGCCAAGGAGGTCGCCATGATGGCGCAGCTCTGGCGCGCGGCGCTGGTCCGGCACACCGACGTACGGGTGGTGGCCAACGCCGACGACCCGCTGGTGGTCTGGGCCGCCACCCCGCCGGGCGACCCCGCCCGGGGCATCAACCCGCCGCACGTGACCTGGTTCAGTGCCGGTCAGCGCTGGCACGACGACTCCTGGGTCTGCCCGGAGTGCGGCTCCACGATCCAGCGCTCGGGCGACCAGTGGTGGTGCACCGGCTGCCCGCTGCGCCGACCGGAGCCGAACTGGGTCGTCGAGGACGAGGGCGTGCTCGACCCCACCGGCGCCTGGCACAAGGTCTCCCTCCAGCTGCCCGGCAAGGTCAACCTCGGCAACGCGGCGACCGCGCTGGCCGTGGCGGCCGAGTTCGGCGTACGCCCGGTCGACGCGGTGTCCCGCCTCGGCATCGTCACCTCGGTGGCCGGCCGTTACGCGCAGGTCGACAAGGACGGCCGCAACATCCGGCTGCTGCTGGCCAAGAACCCGGCCAGTTGGTTGGAGGCCTTCGACATGGCCGACGACGCGCCGACCCTGCTCTCCATCAACGCGCGCGACCCCGACGGTCTGGACACCTCCTGGCTCTACGACGTCGACTTCGCCCCGCTGCGCGGCCGGCAGGTGTTGATCACCGGCGACCGGGCCTACGACCTGGCGGTCCGACTGGACGTCAACGACGTACCGTTCCAGCACGTGCGCACCTTCGACGACGCGATCCGGTCGGTCCCGCCCGGGCGACTGGAGGTCATCGCGAACTACACCGCGTTCCAGGACATCCGAGCGGAGTTGGACCGTGTCATCTGAGAGCCTGCGCATCGTCTGGATCTACCCCGACCTGCTGTCCACCTACGGCGACCGGGGCAACGCCCTGATCCTCGCCCGACGGGCCCGCCAACGCGGCATGCCGGTCGAGGTGCTGGAGGTCCGCTCCGACCAGCGGCTGCCCGCGACCGCCGACATCTACCTGGTCGGCGGTGGCGAGGACGGCCCGCAGGCGTTGGGCGCCCAGCGGCTGATCGCCGACGGCGGTCTGCACCGGGCGGTCGCCCAGGGGTCTGTGGTGTTCGGCGTGTGTGCCGGTTACCAGCTGCTCGGCACCTCCTTCTTCGCCAAGGGTGTGCAGTGTCGCGGGCTGGAGCTGCTGGACCTGCAGTCCGACCGGGGCGAGAGCCGGGCCGTCGGCGAGCTGGCCGGTGAGATCGACCCCCGACTGGGCCTGCCCCCGCTGACCGGTTTCGAGAACCACGGCGGTCGCACCCATCTCGGTCCGGAGGTCGCCCCGCTGGCCCGGGTCACCACCGGGGTCGGCAACGACGGCGCCACCGAGGGCGCGTGGCGTGGCAAGCTGCTGGGCACCTACTCGCACGGCCCGGCCCTGGCCCGCAACCCGGCCCTGGCCGACCTGCTGCTGCGCTGGGCCACCGGGGCACACCAGCTGCCGCCGCTGGACGACACCTGGTCCGACCGGCTGCGCAACGAGCGCCGCGCCGCAGTGGCCCCCGCCCGGGCATGATCCGAGCCGTCCGGCGGCTGCTCCGGCAGCCGTCGGCCGCCCGGTTCGCCCTGCTCGTGCTGCTGATCGGCGGCTGCGGGCTGCTGCTGCTCCTGGTGCCCCGGCCGGATCCGGCGCACCTGCCGGAACTGGCCGACCGGTTGGGCGGCCTCGCTCCGGTGGCGGCGATCCTCGGTGGGGCGCTGCTGCTGGTCGCGCTGGTTCCCCGTACCTTCATCACGCTCGCCGCGGGCGCGATCTTCGGCCCCCTGGAGGGCGCGGCGTACGCCCTGGGCGCCGCGCTGGTGGCGGCGGCGATCGGGTTCACGGTCGGCCGGCTGCTCGGCCGGGAGTTCGTCGCCGATCGGGTCCGGGGCCGACTGGCCCGCCTCGACGGGTGGTTCGCCCGGCAGAGCGTGGTCGGCGTGGTCACCGTCCGGCTGCTGCCGATCGCCGGCTTCGGCCTGGTCAGCTACGGCTACGGCACGACCGGCGCCCGGATGCTGCCGTTCCTGGCCGGCAGCGTGATCGCCGCCGCGCCGACCGCGTTCGGCTACGCCGCGATCGGCGCGGCCGTCAGCTCGCCCGGCCACGTCAACTGGTACGCCGCCGCCCCGGCCAGCCTCGGCCTGATCGCCAGCGTCGTGCTCGTCCACCAGTGGTGGCGCGGCGAACGACGCCGCCGGTCGATGTCGGTCTGACCGTGCCCAACCCGACGGATCCGACGGGCGAGCAGCGACTGGCTGAGGGCTTCGTCAGCGACGTGGTCCGGATCGGCGACACGGTGCGTCGGACGCCACCTGCCAACCTGGACTTCGTCGGCGGCTCCTGGACCACCTGGCCGTGGTCGGCGCGGACCTCCCGCCTCGGTACCTGGGGGTCGACGCCCTCGGCCGGCAGGTGCTCAGCCACATCGGAACGCAACCGACCCGGCGAGAGACGCAGGGCCGGTTGCGAACCGGGATCCTACTTCGGCACCGGCGACGTGTAGCCGACGACGGCTGACTCCCAGTTGGAGTGCAACACGTGGGAGACCGTGTTCGACTGGTTGCCGCCGACCACGTAGTGATTGCCGTCCGTGCTGGTGTCGTAGTACGAAGTCACGATGGCCACGTGGTCGATGACTCCGTCGCCACCCCAGTCGTAGGACGCGGCGTCACCCTTGCGCGGGACGTAGCCGCTGCCCCGGCCGTGCCAGGTGCCGTTGTTGATGCCGTAGGTCCGGAAGCTCGACGCGGCGGCGTTGAGCCCGGTGTACTTCGCACCACCCCAGTAGAACGCGAACTTCGCGAAGTCGGCGCACCACGCCCGGGCCCGCCACCTCACGTCGTCCCAGGTCTTTGACCCGTTCCGGTACATGTACCCGGGGCTCACCGGACCGCAGGTGCCGGTCCCCGAGCTGTCGTAGCGATCGTTGTTCGGGTCGGCCCAGAAGCCGGTGTAGAAGTTGCAGTCCTGGCCGCTGCGCTCCTTCAGGCGGTACTGCACATCGGTGTTCTCCGAAGTGAACTGTTCCCAGGCGATGTTACCGACGTCGATGCCCAGTTGGGTGTCGGCGGCGTGCGCAATTCCTGGCACGACGAAGATGCTGGAGGTGGCGGCGACCACGGCCACCACGGCCATGCGGAGTGCTTTCACGGTTGTCTCCTGTCCGGCGATCAGAGCCAGCCGCCGCAGCGGCGGTTGGTGTTGCCGTCACTGGTGCAGACCTTGAGGTAGACGCCCGAGCTGAAGGGGCCGTACCACTCGTCCTCGGCCCAGTCGCCGACGCCTCCGGTCGCCTCGTCGAGCTTCACGCCGGCAGTCGACGTGCTCGGTGTCCTGATCCACACCTCGGCGCGGCGACCGTCCTTGGCCGTGTCTTCGAGAAAGTAGCTGAGGCCGGTGGTAAAGGCCTCGGGGCAGATCTGGTACGTCAGATCGGCTCCGGAGATGCTGGCCGTGCCGCTGCGGCATGCGGCCGCGGACGCGGCCGTTGGTGACAGGACCACTGCGGCGGTCCCGACAAGGCCGGTGGCTACGACGGTTCGCAGGCCACGCTGCCAGGCTTGCTTCATGTGCCCTCCTCATCGTGCCCGGACGCCGCTTCGTCGACGCCCGGTCGAGGCGCTTTGCCGCCCCCCGTTGCGCACACTCTCCCGGCGCGTGGTGGAAGCGGAGTGGAAGTCGGGTGCAGCGCTCAATCCGCCAGGATCGATACAATGCGTCGGGGTGGCCGCGACGAGCACGGGGGGTCTCGGATGGAGCAACTGCGGCTCACCGTGCTCGGTCCGCTGGAGGCCGAACGGGCTGGCGCCGTGATCCGGCTCGGCCCGCGGCAGGTGGAGCTGCTCTCCGTGCTCGTCATCGAACTCGGCCGCCCGGTGTTGGCCCGCCGCCTGGTGGATCTCCTCTGGGGTACCACCGCCGGCGACGGCGCGGCGCCGACGCTCCGCAGCCATGTCTCGCACCTGCGGCGTGCCCTGGGGCCCGGCCGGTCCGCGCCCGCGGAGGCCTCGATCGTCGCCACCGTCGGCACCGGCCCCGGCCTGGCGTACCGGCTGGATCTGCCCCCCGACTGTGTGGACGCCTGCCTTTTCGAACAGCAGGCCACGCAGGGGCGGCGGCTGCTCGACGCCAGCGACCCGGCGCTGATCCCACGCGCCGCCGAGCTCTTCGGCGCCGCACTGGCCCACTGGCGGGGGCCGGCCTTCGCTGACGTCGCCGACCGGCCGTTCGCCCTGCCCGAGGTGGCCCGCCTCGACGCGTTGCGCCGCACCGCCCGACGCGGTCACGCCGAGGCGCTGATCGCGCTCGGGCGACCCGCCGCAGCCGTCGGCGTGCTCACCGGCGCGGTTCTGGACGACCCGTACGACGAGGGCGTCCGCCACCTGCTCACGCTCGCCCTCTACGCCGAGCAGCGGGTGGACGAGGCCGCCGAGGTCTGCCGACGGGGCATCGCCCTGCTGCGGGAACGAGGCATGGACGCACCGCAACTCCACCGTCTGTACGCCGCTATCCTGCGGCGCGACGAGCTGCCGATCCCGGCACCCGCGGCGGTGGTCGGCGGACTCGCGCCGGTGGCGCCGGCGAGCCTGCTGCCACCGGACCCGCCGCACTTCGTCGGCCGGGCCGCCGAGCTCGATGCGGCTCGGCGGCACTGCCTGGCGCTGAAACGGCAGCAGATCCTGCTCGTGACCGGTGCGGCCGGCGTGGGCAAGACCAGCTTCGCCGTCCGCTTGGCGCACCTGCTCGCCGAGGATTTCCCGGACGGATGCCTATACGTCAACCTGCGCGGCTTCGATCCGGGCGGTACGGCGATCGCCGGGGACGAGGCGGTGCGACTCTTCCTGGACGCCTTGCGGGTGCCACCGGAGCAGACGCCGGCGCGCGAGGAGAGTCGGGCCGGCCACTACCGGAGGCTGCTGTCGGAGCGCCGCATGCTGATCGTGCTCGACAACGCCCGGGACGCCGGTCAGGTGCGCCCACTCCTGCCCGGTGCCGCCGGGTGCGCGGTGGTGGTGACCAGTCGACAGCAACTACCCGGCCTGGTGACCGTCGAGGGCGCCCAACCGGTCACCCTCGACCTGCTCACTGCCGCCGAAGCCCGCGATCTGCTGACGAGCCGACTGGGTGGCGACCGGGTGGCGACGGAGCCGGGGCCCGTGGCAGGGATCATCGAACGGTGTGACCGGCTGCCGCTGGCCCTGGCGATCGTGGCGGCCCGCGCGGCGACTCATCCCCGGTTCCCGCTCGCCGTGCTGGCCCGGGAACTGACCGAGTCCCGCGGCAGCCTCGACGGCTTCGCGGCCGGCGATCCGGCCACCGACCTCCGGTCGGTCTTCTCCTGGTCGTACCGGGCTCTCGGCGGTGCGGCAGCGCGGTTGTTCCGCCTACTCGGGCTGCACCCCGGGCAGGACATCTCGGTGCGGGCCGCCGCAAGCCTCGCCGCACTGCCCGAGCGGCAGGTCCGCCCCGTCCTCGCCGAACTGGCCCGTGCGCAACTCGTCATGGAGCGGGCACCGGGCAGGTACACCTGCCACGATCTGCTCCGGGCGTACGCGGCGGAGCTGGTCGCGTCGGAGCCCCCGGAGGTAGGCCACGCGGCGCGGCGCCGGATCGTCGACCACTATCTGCTCAGCGCCCGCACGGCCGACGCGCGACTGTCCCCGCTACGGCAGCCGATCACGCCGCCGTCGTTGACGACGGGCGTGACTCCGGAGGAGCCTGCGGACGGCGCCTCGGCCTTGGCCTGGCTCGCCGAGGAGCACGGCGTGCTCATCCGGGTGGTCGAGCTGGCTGCTCGGCACGGCTTCGACCGGCACGTGTGGCAGTTGGCGTGGGCGGTGACCACCTTCCTGTCCCGTCGTGGCTGCTGGGAGGACCTGATCGCCGTACAGCACCGCGCGCTGGCCGCGGCTGAACGCTGCGGCGACAGGGCCGCAGCGGCGCAGGCACATCGCGACGTCGTCGCGGCCTTCTCCGAGACCGGCCGCCTCCGGTTGGCCCGTCAGCACCTGGAGTCGGCTCTGGCGCTGCTGCGGGAACTCGGCGACCGGACCGGGCAGGCGCAGACGTTGCTGACCCTCAGCTGGATCAACGAGAAGGAGGGTGACCAGATGACCGCGCTGCACCACGACGAGCGGGCGCTGGCCCTCTTCCGGGCCGACGGGCACCAGGCGGGGGAAGCCCGGGCGCTCAATGCGATCGGCTGGGATCATGCCGTGCTCGGCGCGTACCGGGAGGCGGTCGGCTACTGCCAGCGGGCGCTGGTCCTGCAGCGCCGGCTCGGTGACGGGGTCGGGGAGGCGAACAGTTGGGACACGTTGGGCTACGCCCATCACCATCTCAGCCGCTACCGCCGGGCAGCCCGCTGCTTTCGACGGTCACTGGCGCTCAGTCGAGAATTGGGACACCGCTACAACGAGGCGGAGACGCTGCACCACCTGGGCGACAACCACGAGGCCCTCGGCGACCTGGCTGCCGCACACGACTGCTGGCTGCGTGCCTTCGAGATCCATAGCGACATGCGGCACCCAGCTGCCGCGCAGTTGCGCGACAAGCTCTCGGCGGGCCACGGCCATCCCCGTCGCCGGCCGGAGGTGGCGGCCGTCGTCCGCTGAGTGCATCCCGTACCGGCACGGTGGACAAGCGGCCGGCCGGTACGGGACGTAATGACGACCGACCACCATCACATGACGACGGAGACCATCCGGCCCTTCACCACGATGACCTTGCGGGGTTCCTTGCCGGTCAGGGAGGCGGTCACCGCTTCCAGGGCGGCGGCGCGGACGGTCTCCTCGGAGGCGTCGGCGGGGACCTCGATGCGGCCACGGACCTTGCCGTTGACCTGCACCGGATAGGTCAGCGTCTCGGCCACCAGCAGCTCCGGGTCGGCGGTCGGGAAGTCCGCGTACGTCAGCGAGGTGTCGTGGCCCAGCTTGCGCCACAGCTCCTCGGCCACGTGCGGGGCGAACGGCGCCACCATCAGCACCAGCGGCTCGGCCACCTCCCGCGGCGTGGCCGACAGTCGGGTCAGCCCGTTGGTCAGCTCGATCAGCTTGGCGATCGCGGTGTTGAACCGGATGCCGTCCATGTCGCCGCGGACCCCGTCGATCACCTTGTGCAGCAGCCGACGGGTCGCTTCGTTGGCCGGAGCCTCGGTGATCCGCAGCGCGCCGGTCTGCTCGTCGACGACGGCCCGCCAGACCCGCTGCAGGAACCGGTACGAGCCGACCACCGCCCGGGTCTCCCAGGGTCGGGACACCTCCAGCGGGCCCATCGACATCTCGTACACCCGGAAGGTGTCCGCGCCGTAGGCGGCGCACATGTCGTCGGGGGTCACCACGTTCTTCAGCGACTTGCCCATCTTGCCGTACTCGCGGTTGACCGTCAGGTCGCCCAGGTAGTAGGCGCCGTCGCGCTCGACGACCTCCTCGGCCTGCACGTAGCTGCCGCGCGAGTCGGTGTACGCGTACGCCTGGATCATGCCCTGGTTGAACAGCTTGCGGAACGGCTCGAACGACGAGACGTGCCCCAGGTCGAACAGCACCTTGTGCCAGAACCGCGCGTACAGCAGGTGCAGCACGGCGTGCTCGGCGCCGCCGACGTACAGGTCGGTGCCCCCGCAGTCGCCCTCGGCGCGCGGGCCCATCCAGTACCGCTCGTTCTCCGCGTCGACGAACCGCTCGCTGTTGGTCGGGTCCAGGTAGCGCAGCTCGTACCAGCAGGAGCCGGCCCACTGCGGCATCACGTTGGTCTCCCGGGTGTAGCGCTTCGGCCCGTCACCCAGGTCCAGCTCGACCTCGACCCAGTCCCGCCGCCGCGACAGCGGGGTCTCCGGGTTGCTGTTCGCGTCGTCGGCGTCGAACGTCTTCGGCGAGAAGTCGTCCACCTCGGGCAGCTCGACGGGCAGCATCTCCTCCGGCAGGGCGATGGCCGCGCCGGTCTCGTCGTAGACGATCGGGAACGGCTCACCCCAGTAGCGCTGGCGGGAGAACAGCCAGTCGCGCAGCCGGTAGGTCACCGCGCCGGTGCCGTGCCCGTTCGCCTCCAGCCAGGAGATGATCGCCGCCTTGGCGTCGGCGACCCCCAGGCCGTTCAGGTCCAGGCCGCGCTCGGGCGCGGCGCTGTTGATGGCCGGGCCGTCCCCGGTGTACGCCTTGCCGTCGAAGCCCTCCGCCGGCTGCACGGTACGCACGATGGGCAGCTCGAAGACCTCGGCGAACGCCCAGTCCCGCTCGTCCTGCGCGGGCACCGCCATGATCGCGCCGGTGCCGTAGCCGGCCAGCACGTAGTCGGCGATGAAGATCGGGATCTGCCCGCCGGTGACCGGGTTGGTGGCGTACGCGCCGATGAAGACGCCTGTCTTCTCCTTGCTGTCGGACTGCCGCTCGACGTCGGTCTTGGCCGCCGCCGCCTTGCGGTACGCCTCGACGGCCTCGGAGGGGCTGGCGTGCCCGCCGGTCCAGGCGTCCCTCGTGCCGTCGGGCCAACTGGCCGGCGCCAGCGTGTCGACCAGCTCGTGCTCGGGCGCCAGCACCATGTAGGTGGCCCCGAAGACGGTGTCCGGGCGGGTCGTGAACACCCGGATCGGCTCCCGGGTGGTCGGGAAGTCGATGTGCGCGCCGGTGGAGCGACCGATCCAGTTGCGCTGCATGTGCTTGATCGCCTCGGGCCAGTCCAGGCTGTCCAGGTCGTCCAGCAGCCGGTCGCCGTACGCGGTGATCCGCATCATCCACTGCTTCAGGTTGCGCTTGAAGACCGGGAAGTTGCCGCGCTCGGAGCGCCCGTCGGCGGTGACCTCCTCGTTGGCCAGCACGGTGCCCAGGCCGGGGCACCAGTTGACCGGGGCCTGCGAGACGTACGCCAGCCGGTGGTCGTCGACGACCTGGCGGCGCTCGGCGACGCTCAGCTCGGCCCAGGGCCGGCCGTCCGGGGTGGAGCGGTTGCCGCCCTCGAACTCGGCGATCAGCTCGGCGATCGGCCGGGCCCTGCCGGCGTCGCGGTCGTACCAGGAGTTGAAGATCTGCAGGAAGATCCACTGCGTCCAGCGGTAGAAGTCGGTGTCGATGGTCGCCACCGACCGGCGCTCGTCGTGCGCCAGCCCCAGGCGCCGCAGCTGCGACTTGTAGCGCTCGATGTTCGCGACAGTGGTGGTCCGGGGGTGGGTGCCGGTCTGCACGGCGTACTGCTCGGCGGGCAGGCCGAACGCGTCGAACCCCATCGCGTGCAGCACGTTGCGCCCGGCCATCCGCTGGTAGCGGGCGAAGCAGTCGGTGCCGATGTAGCCCAGCGGGTGGCCGACGTGCAGGCCGGCGCCGGACGGGTACGGGAACATGTCCAGCACGTACAGCTTCTCCGCCCCGGCCCGGGGGTGGCCCGGATCGGCCAGCGGACCGGTCGGGTTCGGTGCGTGAAAGGTGCCCTCGCGCGCCCAGGTGTCCTGCCAACGGGTCTCGATCTCGTCGGCCAGGGCCGCGGTGTACCGGAACGGGGGGATGTCGCCCGCCGGTGCGGCTGCCTCACTCATCGTTTCTCCTCGCTTCGCTTCGCTTCGTCTCGGCACCGCCGGGCCGGACCGGCGGCGGGCACAAAAAAGCCCCTCGCGCAGGAGGGGCCGCCGTGCTGTCGCGCGTTCAGCGCATCAGCACGGCCCGGTAAGAAGCAGGAAGACTCCGGCCATGTCCGGCAGTGTACCCCGTCGCCGACGGGACCGGAGGAACCGCCGGGCGCGGTCGGGTCGATCCCCCAACTCGGCGAATATCCGTGCGTAAGCGGCGGACTACCTGCGGGGGTCGGCGATAACGACAAACATGGTTAGCCTGAGAGGCCAGTGAGAATCCTGCGGCAAACGAGGCTCGACGTCGCGAACCCAACGGCGGGTCCAGGTGCTCTCTACAGAGCTGCCGTGACGGCGACGAGGAGGAGGCCCGTGACACAACAGACCTGGGACGAGGTGGGCGGCCTGTTGCCGCACGACGAGTTCCGCGCCGCCAGCGAGGCCATCGTGGCCAACATCGAGCAGGTCATCGAGGGTAAGACCGCCACCGTGCGGCTGGCCCTGGCCGTTCTGCTCGCCGAGGGTCACCTCCTCATCGAAGACGTTCCCGGCGTCGGCAAGACCAAGCTGGCCAAGGCCCTGGCGCGGTCCATCGACTGCACGGTGCGCCGGATCCAGTTCACCCCCGACCTGCTGCCCAGCGATGTCACCGGCGTCAGCGTCTACAACCAGGAGACCCACGACTTCGAGTTCCGCCCGGGGGCCGTCTTCGCCAACCTGGTCGTCGGCGACGAGATCAACCGGGCGTCGCCGAAGACCCAGTCGGCGTTGCTGGAGTGCATGGAGGAACGGCAGGTCACCGTCGACGGCGTGACCTACCAGCTACAGACCCCGTTCATGGTCATCGCCACCCAGAACCCGATCGAGATGGAGGGGACGTACCCGCTGCCCGAGGCGCAGCGCGACCGGTTCACCGCCCGGATCGCGATGGGTTACCCCGACGCCGGCGCCGAACTGGCCATGCTGGACGGGCACGGCGGCACCGACCCGCTGAACGAGCTGCGCCCGGTCTCCGACGCGGACATCGTCCGGCAGCTCATCGCCACCGTCCGGCAGGTGCACGTCGCGGACGCCGTCAAGCAGTACGCCATCGACCTGGTCACCGCCACCCGGGAGGCCCCCGACCTGCGCCTCGGCGCGTCCCCCCGGGCGACCCTGCAACTGCTGCGCACGGCCCGGGCGGTCGCCGCGCTGGAGGGCCGCGACTACGTCCTCCCCGACGACCTGCAGGCCCTGGCGGTGCCGGTGCTCGCGCACCGGATCATCCCGACGGCCGACGCGCAGCTCGCCCGACGCACCACCGACGCGATCGTCTCCGAGCTGGTGCACCGACTGCCGTTGCCGCACGACCGGCAACGCAGCCCCTACGACACCCGGCCCGCCACCGGCAACGGTCGCGCGCCCTACGAGCCGCGGAGGCCGTGACGTGCGTGCCGGGCTGCGCGGGTTGACCACCCGCGGGCGCTCGTTCCTCGCGGCCGCGATCGCGGCGGCGATCTCGGCCGTCATCCTGGGCGAGAAGGACCTGCTCCGGGTGGCCGTGCTGCTGGCCATCCTGCCGCTGCTGGCCGCCGCCTACGTGGGTCGCAGCCGCTACAAGCTGGCCTGCAACCGGTCGCTGGACCCGCACCGGGTCCCGGTCGGGGCCAACTCGCGGGTGGTGCTGCGCCTGCAGAACCTCTCCCGGCTGCCCACCGGCACCCTGTTGCTGGAGGACCGGCTGCCCTACGCGCTGGGCAGCCGGCCACGGGTCGTGCTGGAGCGGCTCGGCGCGCACCAGGCCAGCTCCGTGGCGTACACGGTCCGTGCCGACGTGCGGGGCCGTTACGACGTGGGCCCGCTGGTGGTTTGGATGACCGACCCGTTCGGTCTCTGCGAGCTCACCCGGGCGTTTCCCAGCACCGACCACCTGACGGTCATCCCGCAGGTCACGCCTCTGCCGTCGGTCCGGCTCCCCGGGGAGTACGCGGGCAGCGGCGACAGCCGGGCGCGTTCGGTGGCGGTGCACGGCGAGGACGACGCGGCGACCCGGGAGTACCGCCGGGGCGACGACCTGCGCCGGGTGCACTGGAAGTCCACCGCCCGCACCGGCGAGCTGATGGTGCGCCGGGAGGAGCAGCCCTGGGAGAGTCGGGCCACGGTCGTCCTGGACACCCGCGCGTACGGCCACCGGGGCGACGGCCCGACGGCGAGTTTCGAGTGGGCGGTCTCCGCCGCCGCCAGCATCGCCGTGCACCTGCGGCAGGCCGGCTACAAGCTGCGCCTGGTCACCGGCTCGGGGGTCGACGTGGACGCCTCGGAGGGCGGCGGCGACGGTGTGCTGCTCGACCACCTGGCCGAGGTACGTCTGGACCAGCGGGCCGACGTGACCGGGCTGGTGCAGCGGGTTCGGCAGCGCGCCGACGGTGGTCTGATCATCGGGCTGTTCGGCATGGTGAGCGTCGCCGAGGCCGAGTTGCTGGCCGGGCTGCGGGGCAACGGCGCGACGTGCGCCGGTTTCCTGTTGGACAGCTCCACCTGGCTGAGCCTGCCGGAGAAGGCCCGCGCCGAGGCGGAGCACGCGCACGGCGCGGCGGTGCTGGCCATGGTGCGCAGTGGCTGGCGGGTGGTCGGCGTCGACCACGGCAGCCGACTGCCCGCGCTGTGGCCGCAGGCCGGCCGAGGATCTCAGGGCTTCGCCCTGCGCGCCGCGCTGGCCGAGACGGTCGCCGGCGGCGTGCGATGAACGGAAGGTTCCCCTCATGATCGCCAGCCGGAACACCGGCGCGGTGGCGGCCGCCGCGACACTGCTCGCCGCCGCGCCGCTGTCGGCCATCTTCCAGACCTGGACGTGGCTGATCCAGTGCGTGATCGCGGTAGCCGTGGTGGCCGGGGTCGCCGCGCTGACGCGGCTCGTCCGCGCACCGCTCTGGGGTCAGGTGCTCGGCATGCTGGTCGCCCTGTTGCTCGCGCTGACCTGGCTGTTCCCCAGCGGCAGCGAGCTGCTGACCTTCCTGCCCACGCCGGCCACGATCGAGCACTTCGCCGACCTGCTCGCCGGCTCGGCGCAGGACATGCGCTCGTACGGCGTCGAGGTTCCGGACACGGACCCGCTGCTGTTCATCACCGTGCTCGGCGTCGGTGGGGTGGCCGTGCTCGTGGACCTGCTGGCGGTGGGGCTGCGGCGGCCCGCGCTGGCCGGGCTGCCGATGCTCGCGATCTACTCGGTGCCGGTCGCCGTCTACGTGGACAGCGTCCCCCCGGCGCCGTTCGTGGTGGGCGCCGCCGGTTACCTGTGGCTGCTGGTCACCGACAACGTCGACCGGGTCCGTCGGTTCGGCCGGCGGTTCACCGGCGACGGTCGGGACGTCGACGTGTGGGAGGCGTCGCCGCTGGCCTCCGCCGGCCGTCGGCTCGCCGTGGTCGGCGTGGTGGTGGCCGTGGCGCTGCCACTGGCGGTGCCCGGCATGACCGGTGGGCTGCTCGACACGCTCTCCGGCGGCACGGGCAACGGCAGCGGCACCGGCCGGGGCGCGGGCGGTTCGTCCGGCCGGATCGACCTGTTCGCGTCGCTCGCCGGCCAGCTCAACCAGTCCGAGGTGGCCGACCTGGTCAAGGTGACCACCTCCGAGCCGAACCCGTTCTACCTGCGCTACGCGGTGGCCGACGAGCTGCGCCCGAGTGGTTTCCAGGCCCGCAACCCGAGTGGCCGGCCGGCCAACCGGGATCTGCCGGACCCGACCGAGCGGGCCGGCCAGGGAGTGCAGCAGATCCGCTACCAGGCGACCGTCGAGGTCACCAAGAGCCTCAGCATGTCCCTCATGCCGGTGTACGCCGAGCCGGTGCGCACCGAGGGCCTCAACAGCAACTGGCTGTACGACCCCAGCCAGCAGGTCATCTTCTCCAACCGGGAGAACTCCCGGGGTCGCAAGTACTCCTTCGACTACGTCCGCTCGACGTACACGCCGGCGGCGCTGCGGGCCGCTCGGCCGCTGCCCGCCGACCATCCGGTCCGCCGCCAGCTCACCGCCACCCCCGGGCCGGTGCCCGAGGTGGAGGAGCTGGTCAAGGGGTTGACCCAGGGCAAGCGCACCGACTACGACCGCGTGCTCGCGATCTACCAGCACTTCTCGGCGGAAAACGGGTTCAGCTACCGGCTCAGCACCGAGAGCGGCAGCAGCGGCCAGGACATCGTCAACTTCCTCACCAACAAGGTCGGCTACTGCCAGCAGTACGCCGCCGCGATGGCCTGGCTGGTCCGTTCGGCCGGCATCCCGGCCCGGGTCGCGTTCGGGTTCACCAATGGCAGCAAGCGCGACGGCGACACGTACACGCTGACCAACCTCAACCTGCACGCCTGGACCGAGGTCTTCTTCGACGGGATCGGCTGGGTGCCGTTCGACGCCACCCCGGCGTACGGCGTGCCCGGCTCCACCCGGTCGGCCTGGGCTCCGGACACTGACGCGCCCGAGCCGTCCAGTCCGGAGACGGGCGCCACGGACAGCCCGACCGGCCCGGACTCGTCGGCGGGGCCGGCCGGCCCGGACAACGCCGACCGCGACACCGACTCCGGGCTCTCCCTCGGCGGTGAGACGCCGGCCGAGCAGCCGCCGGTCTGGCCATGGTGGACGGCGGGCGTGCTGGCCCTGTTGGCGCTGCTGGCGGTGCCGGCGCTTCGTCGACTGGCGCTGCGTCGGCGGCGGGCCGGCCGGGCCGACGCCATGGTGGCCACCGCCGCCGGGGACGACACCCCGTCGGCCGACGGCAAGCCGGTGATGGTGGTCGAGGCGGACGCCAGTCGCGCTCGCGCGGACGCGCACGCCGCCTGGGCGGAGCTGCTGGACACGATGGTCGACTTCAAGGTCCGGGTGGACCAGACCGAGACGCCCCGGGCGACCGCGGACCGGCTGGTCCGCGATGCCCTCGCCGACGACACGGCGGCGGTCGGAGCGGCGCGTCTGCTCGGCCGGGCGGAGGAGCGGGCCCGGTACGCGCGGAACCCGCTGACCGGCGAGCCGCTACCGCCGGCGCTACGCGCGATCCGCGGCGCGCTCGCCACCCGGGCGGATCGACGGACCCGACTGGTCGCCACCGTGCTGCCGCCCTCGGTGCTGTTGCGTTGGCGGATCGCCCTGGCGGACGCTTCCGGCCGCCTGGTGGCGCTGACCGGGCGGATCCGCTACCGGCTGCTGCGCTGGAATCCGCGGCGGATGCTGGCCGACCGAGCGGCCCGCTGACCGACGTCTGTCACGTTCGGGGCGACGGCCGGCGGCCGTCGCCCCGAATGTTTGATCGACTCCGGGTCGGCGATGTGGGCGGATCCGAGCCTCTGGAAACGCCCACATCGGCGACCTGGCCTGGATCTTCGCGCCCACCGAAGACACGCGCGGAGAGCGGCAGGCAGCGTGCATGCGCGGGAAGCGGCGGGCGCGCGCGGGAAGCGGCGGGCAGTCGGGGAGGGTGGCGGGGCGCACGGATACGACAGTGGTCGCCGGGGCGTTCCCGGCGACCCGCTCGTCGCGGTGTACGGCCCACCTCAGCGGCGGGACGGGCTCAGCGGTGCCCCTCCGGGCGCTGCCGCCACCTGTCTTCCATCCGGTCCAGGATCGACCGGCGGCGACCGGACCGGCCACCGCGGGGACGACGACTCGTCGTGCCACCCACCACGTGCAGGTCAGGTGACTGCGCCCGCCGGTGCGACTGCACCGCGAACGCGGCCGACGCCAGCATGACGACAAAGCCCGCCACCGCCAGCGGTGGAGTCTTGATCACCGCGCCATAGACCAGTAGAGCCAAGCCAGCGATGATCACGCCGGCAGCGACGAGCAGGCGACGCCGCGCGTGGAAGCGCGGATCGCTGGCGCGCACGGCCGAGGCGAATTTGGGGTCCTCGGCAAGCGACCGCTCGATCTGCTCGAACAGCCGCTGCTCGTGCTCCGAGAGCGGCACGGCACTCCTCCCCGGTCACGTTGGTCGGGCCCACTCGGGCCGACAGACCGTGGCAGCCAACCGGCTGCTTACCCGCAAGTCTACGAGGGGGGTCGCGCGTCGGAAAGCGGGACGACCTACGGGTGGGGCGGATTTTCCTTTCGATGGGCGTCACGGTCGCCCATCAGACTGGCCGGACCTATGACGGACCGCCCGAATCGGGCAGCAGCGGCGTCCGCGGCAGCTTCCGCCTCCCGCCAACCGCGCTCGGGCGCGCCGAGGGTGAGCTGCCGGGGAGCGCCCTGCGCCGGGGCGAGCCCTTCCACCCGGACACCGACGAGCCGGATCCGCTCGCCCGGGTCCAGTGCGGTGTAGAGCGCCCAGACCGTGTCGAACATCTCGCGGGCCGCGTCGGTGGGCACGCCGAGGGTGCGGGAGCGGTTGACGGTGCGAAAGTCGGCCAGCCGCACCTTGAGGGTGACCGTGCGCCCGACCTGGCCGGAACCGCGCAACCGGACGCCGACCTTCGCGCTGAGCGCCAGCAGGGCGCGGCGGATCTCCACCGGGTCGGCCACGTCGGCGTCGAAGGTCACCTCGGCGCCGATCGACTTGTCGACGTGCTCCGGGGTGACCCGCCGCGGGTCACGCCCTGCGGCCAGCTCGTGCAGGTGCGCCGCGGACGCCGCACCCACCGCGCGGCGGAGCATGCCCAGCGGTGCCGCGGCGAGGTCGCCGACGGTGGCCAGGCCGAGCCGGCGCAGTGTCTCGGCAGCCCGCTCCCCCACGCCCCACAGCGCGTCCACCGGTAGCGGGTGCAGGAAGTCGAGGACCTGCCCCGGAGGCACGACCAACAGACCGTCGGGTTTGGCCCGGGTGGAGCCCAGCTTGGCCACGAACTTGCTGGGCGCCACCCCGACCGAGCAGGTCAGCCCCTGCTCGTCGACGACCCGGCGCCGGATCAGCCGGGCGATCGTCGCCGGGGAGCCGAACAGTCTGCGGGCACCGGTCACGTCGAGGAACGCCTCGTCGAGGGAGAGCGGCTCGACCAGCGGGGTGACGTCCCGGAAGATCTGCATGACCGCCCGGGACGCGGCCGTGTACGCGGTGAAGTCCGGAGGCAGGTAGACCGCGTGGGGGCAGCGGGCGCGGGCCTGGCTGGTCGGCATCGCGCTGCGGACCCCGTACCGGCGGGCCTCGTAGCTGGCCGAGCTGACCACGCCGCGCGGCCCCACCCCGCCGACGACGACCGGCCGGCCGCGCAGCTCGGGCCGGCGGCGTACCTCGACGGCGGCGAAGAAGGCGTCCATGTCGACGTGCAGGATCGGGCTGGCGGAGTCGTCGGCGTCCGGCCCGAAGCGCGGATCGTCGCCCCGGGGCAACGATTGGCTGCGACCCATCCCGGCAGGTTAACCCGGGGGTACGACAGCACCACCGGCCGACCGGCCGGACCGCGCGCCGCTCAGCCCCGCACGACCAGCAGCGGCACGGTCAGCTCGGCGGCGGTGTCCGCCCCGTGGTACGCCACCAACTTCGACGCCATCGGCCGCTCGGTGCGGCTGGCCATGACGGCGTACGTGTCGTTGCAGGTCACCACCACGTCGCCGATCCGTTCCAGGTGCTCCTCCGGCACCGGCCCGAACCAGCCGGTGGCCACCGTCTCCGCCCGGGTACGCACCCGCGCCGCGTCGCCGAGCACCGCCGACCAGGCGGCCACCACGTCGTCCACCGCGCCCGGCTCGACGTGCAGGTAACGCACCCGGGCCTCGCCGGCGACCACCCGGACCCCGTCGCGCAGCCGTGGATCGGTGTCCAGGTCGAAACGGTGCGTCAGGGGCACGTCGAGCTGCCCGTGGTCGGCGGTCACCAGCAGCGCCGCGTCCGGTGGCAACCCGTCGACCAGCCGGGCGAGCAGGTTGTCCACCTCGGCGGCGGCGACCCGCCAGGGCGCGGAGTCGACTCCGCTGAGGTGCCCGTGCCGGTCCAGGTCGGCGTGGTAGCCGGAGACCAGGGTCGGCCCCGGGCCGGCGGACAACGCGGCCAGCATGGTGGCAGCCACCTCGTCGACGCCGGCGGCGCCCCGGAAGTCGCCACCCCGGTTGGCGGCCAGGGTCAACCCGCTGCCGCCGAACTCCGGCCGGCTCACCACGCTCACCGCCACCCCGGCCGCGCGGGCCCGTTGGAGCTGCGTGGGCACCGGCTGCCAGCGCAGCGGCGACGGGTCGGCGGCCCAGTCGGTGTGGGTGAGCACCCGGTCGGTGCCGGGCACCCGCACGGTGAAGCCGAGCACCCCGTGCGCTCCGGGCGCGACGCCGGTGCCCAGCGTCACCAGGCTCGTCGGGGTGGTGGACGGGAAACCGGCGATGAGCGGCCGACCCACCGTCGCGGCCAGCCCGGCGAGGGTCGGCGCGTGCGGCGCGGCGGTCGGCACCTGGTACCAGCCGAGCCCGTCGACCAGCAGCACGGCGATCCGGCGTACCCCGGCCAGGGCGGGGGCCAGCCCGAGCGGGTCGGTCGACCCGGGCACGCCCAGCACGGCGAGCGCGCTGGGCAGCACGTCGGCGAGCCGGTCCCCGCTGTGCGCCGGGCCGAGGACGGCCAGCGGCGGCGGCCCACCACCCGGCGCGACGATCATGCCGGCCGGCGGGCGAACAGGTGCAGTTGGGCGGCCAGGTCCCGGTACGGGGACTGCGCGGCCAGCGCCAGTTCCAGCTCGACCAGGGCCGCGGACTGCCCGTCGGCGACCGCGGCCGGCAGGAGGTCGGCCAGTACGCGTACCCCGTGGATCTCCTCGACCGCCAGCCCGGCGGCGGTGAGCAGCGCGGCGGCGCCGGGGGCGTCGTAGCGGCGGCGCAGCGTGTCGCGCGGCCCGGCGGTGCCGGCCGGGTCGGCGGCCAGCGCCGCCGCGACCTCCAGATGGCCGTTCATGGCGCGGCCCAGCACGGCGGCGGCCCGCCCCGCGACCAGGACGCTCGCCGCGCCACCGGGGCGCAACGCGCTGGCCAGCGCGGCGACCACCGGAGTGGGGTCGTCGACGACCTCCAGGACGGCGTGGCAGAGCACCAGGTCGACGCTGGCCGGCTCGACCAGCCCGGCCAGGGCGTCGCCGTCGCCCTGCACGGCCACGATCCGGTCGGCGACCCCGGCCTCGGCGGCCCGACGGGTGAGCGCGGCCAGCGCGTCCGGGCTCGCGTCGACGACGGTGACCCGGTGCCCGGCGCGGGCCAGCGGGACGGCGAACCCGCCGGTGCCGCCGCCCACGTCCAGCACGGTCAGCTCGGCGGCGCCGCGCCGGTCCAGCTCGGCGCGGAGCACCGACCAGATCACGGCGGTACGGGGGGTCAGCGGCGGCCCGGCGAACCGGCCTCGGGTCTGCTCCACCCGGTCGAGCCTAGTGGTCAGGACTCGGTGCCCTCGACCGCGTCCTCGGCCCGGGACCGGCGCTCGTTGGCCACCGGACCGTTGGTCACCTCGTACTCGCGGGGATCGGTGAGGTGCGACGGCATCCAGCCGGAGCCCAGCCGGGTCCGCCGGGCGTTGGCGATTCCGCCGCCGGTGTACGTGTGGTTCCCCATCACTTGTCATTCCCCCTCACGGATCACGGGCCGCTCTGCCCGCTCAGGACGAGTCTCCCGCCCGGCGACGCCGAAAACCGTAATGTGGATCACTGGATCAGCGGAAGTCACGGGACGCGGGGCTAACCGGCGGCTCGATCGCGTCCAGCCGGTCGGCGACCAGGTTGGTCACTCCCTCGTGCCGTTGCAGTCGCCCCCGGACCACCAGTGCGGCGCTGGTGCGGGCCACCCGCCGGTAACGCTGCCACAGCCCCGGTGAGCAGGTGACATTCAGCATCCCGGTCTCGTCCTCCAGGTTGAGGAAGGTCACCCCGCCGGCGGTCGCCGGGCGCTGCCGGTGGGTGACGATGCCGCCGACCCGGATCCGCTGGCCCGGCTCCACCCGACCGAGCCGGGCGATCGGCACCGCGCCGAGCACGTCGAGCTGCCCCCGGATGAACCGGGCCGGGTGGCTCTCCGGCGACAACCCGGTGGCCCACACGTCGGCGACCAGCCGGTCCACCGCCTCCATGCCGGGCAGCGTGGGCGCCGCCGCGCCGGTCACCGTGCCGGGCAGCCGGCCCGGTCGGTCCTGGGCCGCCGCGCCGGCGGCCCAGAGCGCCTCCCGCCGGGTCAGCCCGAAACAGGCGAAGGCGTCCGCGGTGGCCAGCGCCTCCAGCTGCGCGGCGGTGAGACCGACCCGCCGGGCCAGATCCGGCATATCGCGGTACGCCCCGCCGGCCGCCCGCTCGGCCTCGATCCGCTCGGCCACCTCGGCGCCGAGGGTACGCACGCTGGACAGTCCGAGCCGGACGGCCGGGCCGCCCAGTCCCCAGGCGTGCGGCGGCTCCCCCGGCCCGCTGCCCCACCGGGTGTCCGGGGTGGACTCCAACACCGCCAGCGCCCCGCTGGCGTTGATGTCCGGGCGGCGGACCTCCACCCCGTGCCGGCGGGCGTCGTCGACCAGGGTCTGCGGGGAGTAGAAGCCCATCGGCTGGGCGTTGAGCAGCGCCGCCAGGAACGGCGCCGGGTGGTAGCGCTTGAGCCACGAGCTGGCGTACACCAGGTAGGCGAAGCTCATCGCGTGGCTCTCCGGGAAGCCGTAGCTGGCGAACGCGGTGAGCTTGCGGTAGACGTCGTCGGCCAGCTCGCCGGTGATGCCCCGCTCGGCCATCCCGGCGTAGAGCCGGTCGGCGATGCGGGTCATCCGCTCGACCGAGCGTTTCGCCCCCATCGCCCGGCGCAGCTGGTCGGCCTCGGCCGCGTCGAAACCGGCCAGGTCGATGGCGAGCTGCATCAACTGCTCCTGGAACAGCGGCACACCCAGGGTCTTCTCCAGCGCGTTGCGCATCAACGGGTGGGCGAAGGTCACCGGCTCCTGACCGTTCTTGCGCCGGATGAACGGGTGCACCGAACCGCCCTGGATCGGACCCGGTCGGATCAGCGCCACCTCGACCACCAGGTCGTAGAACTCGCGGGGCTTGAGTCGGGGCAGGGTGGCCATCTGGGCGCGACTCTCCACCTGGAACACCCCGACCGAGTCGGCCCGGCAGAGCATGTCGTAGACCTCGGGGTCGTCCAGCGTCATGTCGCCGAGGTCGAGCCGGGACCCGATCATGTCGTAGCCGTAGTGCAGCGCGGAGAGCATGCCGAGGCCGAGCAGGTCGAACTTCACCAGGCCGACGGCGGCACAGTCGTCCTTGTCCCACTGGAGCACGCTGCGGCCGGGCATCCGCCCCCACTCCACCGGGCAGACCTCGATCACCGGACGGTCGCAGATCACCATGCCGCCGGAGTGGATGCCCAGGTGCCGGGGGAACGTCTGCAGCTCGTTGGCGTACTCCACCACCTGCTCCGGGATGCCCTCGACGTCGACCGTGGCGACCGAGCCCCACCTGTCGATCTGCTTGCTCCAGGCGTCCTGCTGACCGGGTGAGAAGCCGAACGCCTTGGCCACGTCCCGCACCGCCGACCGGGGCCGGTAGGAGATGACGTTGGCGACCTGGGCGGCGTGCTCCCGGCCGTAGCGGGTGTAGACGTGCTGGATCACCTCCTCCCGGCGGTCGGACTCGATGTCCACGTCGATGTCCGGCGGACCGTCCCGCTCCGGGGCGAGGAACCGCTCGAAGAGCAGCCGGTGCCGGACGGCGTCCACGTTGGTGATGCGCAGCGCGTAGCAGACCGCCGAGTTGGCCGCCGAGCCCCGACCTTGGCAGTAGATGTCCTGCTCGCGGCAGAACGTGACGATGTCGTAGACCACCAGGAAGTAGCCGGGGAAGCCCAGCTCCTCGATCATGTTCAGCTCGTGGTCGAGCTGCGCGTACGCCGTCGGGTGCGCCTGCGGCGGCCCGTAGCGCTCGTGTGCCCCGTCGGCGGTCAGCTTGCGCAGCCAGCTCATCTCGGTGTGCCCCGGCGGCACCGGGTACGCCGGCAGTTGCGGCGCGACCAGTTGCAGGTCGAAGGCCAGCTCGGCGCCGAACTCGGCGGCCCGCGCCACCGCGCCCGGGTACGCGGCGAACCGGGCCGCCATCTCCGCGCCGCTGCGCAGGTGGGCGGTGGCCGCCGCGGGCAACCAGCCGTCGATCTCGTCGAGGCTGCGCCGGGCCCGGACGGCGGCGACAGTGGTGGCCAGCCGACGCCGACCGGGGCTGGCGTAGTGCACGTTGTTGCTGGCCACCGTCGGCAGCCCGGCCGCGGCGGCCAGCTCGGCGAGCGCGTCGTTGCGGTCGGCGTCGACGGGATGCCCGTGGTCGGTCAGCTCCACCGCCACCGTCTCCGCGCCGAACAGCGCGGTCAGCCGGTCCAGTTCGCGGGCCGCCGCGTCCACTCCCTCGGTGAGCAGCGCGCCCGGCACGTGCCCCTTGCGGCAGCCGGTCAGCACCAGCACGTGGTCGCGCAGCTCGGCGGCGACCTCCTCCAGGTCCCCGTAGATCGGGCGGCCCTTCTCCCCGCCGCGCAGTTGGGCACGGGCGATGGTGGTGGCCAGCCGGGCGTACCCCTCGTGGCCGTGCGCGAGCACCAACAGGTGCGCGCCGTGCGGGTCGGGTTCGCCGTTCTGCGGGCCGGGCAGCCCGAGGGACAGCTCCGCGCCGAAGATGGTCGGCAGGCCCAGCGTGCGGGCCGCCTCGGCGAAGCGGACCACCCCGTAGAAGCCGTCGTGGTCGGTGACGGCGAGCGCGGTGAGCCCCAACCGGGCCGCCTCCTCGGCCAGCTCCTCGGGATGGCTGGCGCCGTCGAGGAAGCTGAAGTTGGTGTGCGCGTGCAGCTCCGCGTAGGGCACCACGCCGTCGGGGCGGGGCAGCTCCGGCGGCTGGTACTGCTCGCGCCGGCGACTCCAGGCCGGGGAGTCCCCACCGTCGGCGTCCACGGCGAGCGGGTCCACCACGTGCAGGTGCCGCTCCTCGCGCGACCGCCCGCCGCCGGAGCCGCCGCTGGCCCGGCCGGAGAGCACCCGCTCCAGCTCCGACCAGGGCATCTTCGGGTTGTGAAAGCTCATCCGCCCGCTCCGCCCGCTCCGCCCGCGCCGCCCGCTCGGACCGCGCCGCCCGCGCCGCCCGCTCGGATCGCGCCGCCCGCTTCTGCCGGCCCGACGGCGGTGGCATGACCGACCAGCCGCCCGGCGGTGCGCGACCCCGCCAGCGGCAACAGCCACCAGGAGCGGTATGACTGTGAGTCATATTTATGACTCACAGTCATACCGCTCATCAGGACATCTGCCTCCCGGCCAACGCCGGTCATGGGCCAACCTGACTCAGTCATAGATCGCCTCCACCAGCCACTGCCCGGACTCCACAGCGAGCAGCAGAGCGGTGCCGTCGGCGAGGCTGACCTGGAACCGTGCCCGACGGCGAGCCTCGGCCGGCGCCCACCAGCGCTCGTCCACCGGCCACGGCCCGGCCCAGCCCACGATCTCCGCCGGTCGGCCGTCGCCGACCACCAGCCGGGCGGGAACAGCGCTCACCGCCAACCGCGCGCTGATCACCACCGGCTCGCCGGTGGCGTCGTGCACGGTCGCGGCGAGCGGGCTGGGCAGCACCACGGCGGGCGCGGGCGGCGGCAGCCGGCCCGGCCACGGCGGAACGCCCCCGCCGCGGTCAGCAGGCCGACCGGCACCGCCGGCCCGGTCACCACCGGCACGGTCACCACCGGCCCGGTCACCGCCGGGGGCCGGGTCGGCGCCGGCAACGGCCGGCGGGCCGGGCCGGGCGGGGAGGCGTTCGTCGCCCCACGGCACCAGGCGCACCTGGTCGGCCGGGGAACGCCCACCGCCGAGCACCGCCGTGACCACCGCTTCCGGGCCGAGGATGCCCTGCACCCGACTCAATGCCCGGTGCGCCCTCTCCCGCTCCTCGCCCGTCTCCCCCCAGAGGCCGGTCTGCAGGCCGGCCTGGGCGATCACCCCGTCCGGGATCAGCCGCAGCCGGATGATGCCGGCCGTCGGCCGGGCCGGTCGGGCACCGGCGCGGCCGTTGCTGCCGGAGAGCCAGCCATCGAGCTGCCAGCGCACCCGGTCGGCGATGGCGGCGGCGGTGAGCAGGCCGTCGTGCCGCCACACCCGGTGCAGCTCCTGCCCGTGCTCGGTGACCGCCTCGATGCCGAGCCGGGTGCAGGCCAGCCCGTGCCCGGCGAGCCGGTCGTGCAACTGCTCGGCCAGCGCGCGGGCGGCGAACGCCGCCGCGTCGACCCGGTCGATCGGCTCGTCGTACGCGGAGGTCACCGTCAGGTCGGTCGGCGGCTGCCGGACGGCGAGCGGGCGGTGATCCCGGCCGGCGGCCAGCCGGTGGGCCAGCGCGCCGTCGAACCCGAACCGGGCCAGCACGTCACCGGCCGGTAGCGCGGCGAAGTCGCCGAGGGTCCGCACCCCCAGCCGGCGCAGCAGATCGGCCAGTGCGGACCGACCGAGCGCCTCGACCGGCATCCCGGCCAGGAACGCCGGTGTTCCGCCCGGCGCCACCACCTGGCCGGCGCGGGCGGCCAACCCCGCGGCGAACACCCCGTCGGCGATGCCCACCTGGCTCTCCACCAGACAGGACTGGGCGACATGCTCGATGAGCCGCTCGGCGGCCGCCTCCTCACCGCCGAGGTAACGACTCGGGCCCCGGGCGGCGACCGCGCAGGCGCCCGGGCGGACCACCTCGACGCCGGCGACCAGTTCCTCCAGCGCGGCGACCACCGGCTCGAACGCCCGGGCGTCCCGGCCGGGGTCGTACTCCACGACGGTGAGCTGCGGGCAACGGCCCTGCGCCTCCCGCTTGCGCAGCCCTCGGCGCACGCCCTCGGCGCGGGCCCGCTCGGAGCAGGCGACCACCCGGTTGGCGTGCAGCACGGCGACCGGACCGGTGGCCGGCACCCCGTCGACGATCTCGGCGGCGAGCACCGGCCAGTCCGGGCACCACAGCAGCAGGGTCCGGATCGGCGAGCCGGTCACCCCGACCCGACCAGGGCGAGCGGCACGGACGGACGGCCCACGGTCGACCGCACCGCCCGGGGAATGACCCGGGTGAGCTCGGCACCGGGAAGCCAGACCTTGATCTCCTTGGGGCGGGCGGCCGCTCCGCGCCCGCGCGCCGAGACGGTGACCTCCCGGCGGCGCAGCCGCCCCCGGCCCTGGCCGAGCCCTTCCCAGACCCCACGGACCACCTGCAACGTCACGTCCGCGCCGTCCCACCGGCCGTACGGAACGAGTACGCTGCCGCGCTGCCGGGCCCGCGCGGCCAGCCGGGTGGCGACCGAGGCGGAGACCGCGGCGGGTACGGCGGTGACCACGACGTCCACCCCGTCGATCAACGCGGCGACCACTGTGGCCCACTCGGGGCCGGGATTCGGCACCAGGGCCAGCCGGTCCAGGGCGATGCCCAGCTCGGCTGCCGCACCCGCGCCGAACGTCGGCACTCCGACCACGGCACACCACGAACCGGCCCGGGACGCCTCGGCCAGCAGGGCCAGCACCAGCGAGGTGCCGCCACTGCGTCGGGGCTGACCAGCGGCGACCGCGATCGTGCTGCCGCGGCGCAGGCCCCGGTTGGGCAGCAGGCCGGTCAGCTCGGGCGCCACCGGTAGCACCCGGTGGCCGCCGACCGGATCGGGTGCGCTCGCCGGGCGTACCAGATCGGCCAGTGCGGCGGAACCAACCACCATGCGGCCCGCCATTGGACCAACTCCCCCGTCGTTGCTGTGGAACAGATCAGGACCGACGCACCGTGACGCCGGCCGCCCGGCTTCCCTTCCAGGCGGTCGGCGTCACGGCGGGCTCATGCGGCGAGGCCGTCCAGGGCCGGTTGGTGTGCCACGCCGAGCGAGGTCTCCACCACCGTGACGAACTGTTCGGCGGCGCGGAGCAGATCGTCGGCCTCCCGGGCGCTGACCACCCGGGGGATGCCGGCTTCGGCGGCGGCTCGTTTGCCGGCCCCGGCGGCGAAGAACCGGGCCCACTCGTCGAGCTCGGGGGCGACGGCGCAGAGCAGCACCCAGACGCTGGTGATCCGGTTGCGCCGGCTCGGGGCGGGCCGGGCCCGGGCGGCGAGCAGGGCGGCCGCCGCACGCAGCGCCGCCAGGTGGGCGGCCGCGTAGCGCAGGCCGTCAGGTCGGGTCTGGCCGGCCTCGACCAGCCCACGGCGGGCCAGGGTGAGGAGCTGGGCAGGGGTGCGGTGCGGCAGCACGTGCGCCGGCACCGTCGGTGCCTGAGCCGGGTTGGTCGGCATGGACTGTCTCCTCCACATGGCCGGGGCGTCGGCCGGGGCAGTGGTGCCGCCGACGAGACGCCGAGGTCGGGTGGTGCGGAGGAAGACGCACCGAGGGTGGCCGGCCGGGTGTGGATGCTTCCCCACACCACACCCGGCCGGCGTACCGGCGGGTTCGTCGCCCGCCGCCCGGGGGTCGTGGGCGGCGAGCGACGCTCCTGCCTGACGGGACCGGGCTCGCGACTGCCCGGAAACCCAGGTGCGGCCCGCGAAGCCACACCGCCCGGAGCTGGCGCCGCGAAACACCGCGCTCCGGCTGGTTGGAACGGGCGTTCGAGGCAATCGAACACTCGTTCTAACTGCTCCTGACAGTACACCTCCCCTCCGACGAAAATGCAACGTGTGACGCGCCGAGGCTCGCCGTCCGTACGCACAGGAGTGAACCGGCGCCGGCGGACCGGGAAGAATGTCCCCATGCAGCCACACCCGAACGTACGGGCGGTGCAGGACGCACTCGACGTCGCCGGTGCGCGCGACGGCGCCGGCCAGCCCAGCACGGTCCGCCTGCTGCCCGACGCGGTGCACACCGCGGCAGCCGCCGCCGAGGCGCTCGGCGTCGAGGTCGGCCAGATCGCCAACTCGCTGATCTTCGACGCGGACGACGCGCCGCTGCTCGTGCTCACCTCCGGCGCGCACCGGGTCGACACCGCCGGCCTCGCCGCGTCCATCGGAGTCACCCGGCTGCGCCGGGCCACCCCGGAGTTCGTCCGGAAGCACACCGGGCAGCCGATCGGCGGGGTAGCCCCGCTCGGGCACCCGCAGGCGCTGCGCACCCTGGTGGACACCGCGCTGGCGGCGTACCCGCAGATCTGGGCCGCGGGAGGCGTACCGCAGGCGGTCTTCCCGACCACCTACGCCGAGCTGCTGCGCGTCACCGCCGGCGTCCCGGCCGAGGTGGCGTGAGCGAGCCGCGCGAGCGAACCGGCCGGCACAGCAGCGCCGTACCGGAGCTGGTCACCCTGCACGTGTGGCGGACCTCCCGCGGCGCGCTGCCCCGGGCGCTGACCCGGATGGCGGTGGACCCGCGTCGACTGCGGGCCCTGCCGGGTGTCCGGTTCGGCAAGCTGCTGGGCACGGGGACCGGCACCGGCTTCGGGCCGGGTGACGCCGACCTGACCCGGTGGGCGGCGCTGACCGTCTGGGACTCCCCCGCCGCGGCGGCCGGCTTCGACGACTCGCCGGTCGGACGCGCCTGGGCGCGGATCGCCCACGCCCAGGCCCGGGTCGACCTGCGCCCGCTGAGCAGCCGGGGCGAGTGGTCCGGCCAGCGACCGTTCGGCGAGCCGCCGGGCGGCCGGGTCACCGGCCCGGTGCTGGCGCTGACCCGGGCCCGGTTACGGGCCCGCCGGGCGGCCACCTTCTGGCGGGCGATCCCGCCGGTGGCCGCCGCGCTGCGCGACGCGCCCGGGTTGCTGGCCCGGTTCGGCGTCGGTGAGGCCCCGCTGGGATGGCAGGGCACGGTGAGCGTGTGGCGCGACCCGACGGACCTGGTGGCGTTCGCGTACCGTCACCCGGAGCATCGGGCGGCGATCATGCGAACCCCCACCGCGGGCTGGTACGCCGAGGAGCTGTTCGCCCGGTTCGAGGTACGTGACGTGGTCGGCGACCGGACGGTCCTCGGGTGGGTCGCCGACGGCGACCAGGCGACAGTGAAGGGTGGACGGGCATGAGGTTGGTGCGCTGGACGCCGGACGATCTCGTCCGACGGCTGGACGACGTGGTGGCCGTCTACGGCGAGGCGATGGGGTACCGCACCGACCTGCTGGAGGCCCGGCGCGGCTACATCGCCACCCACGTCCGCCGGCCCGGGTTCCGGGCCGTGGCCAGCCTGACCAGCGAGGGTCACCTCGCCGGCTTCGGGTACGGCTATCTGGGCGGTCCGGGCCAGTGGTGGCACGACCAGGTGCACCGGGCGCTGGACGCCCCGACCCGCAAGCGCTGGCTCACCCACTGCTTCGAGGTGGTCGAGCTGCACGTCCGCCCGCCGGCGCAGGGGCACGGGCTGGGCGCCGGGCAGTTGCGGGCGCTGCTCACGATGGCCGAGGGCGACACCACACTGCTGTCCACCCCGGAGGCCGAGGAGCAGACCTCGCGGGCCTGGCGGCTGTACCGGCGGTTCGGCTTCGTCGACGTGCTGCGCGACTTCCACTTCCCCGGTGACGAGCGGCCCTTCGGCGTACTCGGTCGAGACCTGCCGCTCGAGCCCGCCGCGTCATGACCCGGCGGATCTCCTGGACGCTGCTCGCCGTCCTGGTGCTCGCCCAGATCTGCTACCCGCTGACCACCGGCGCCACCCGGGCCGGGCTGACCGTGGCCACGGTCGTGCTCGGCTGGCTGCTCTCGGTCGGCCACGCGCTGCTCAGCCGGGGCCCTCGGGTGGCGGCGGCGCTGGTCGCGGTGGCCACCGGCGGCGGGTTCGCGATCGAGGCGATCGGGGTGGCCACCGGTGTGCCGTTCGGCAGCTACGACTACTCCGGTGAGCTGGGCCCCAAGCTGGCCGGGGTGCCGTTGATCATCCCGCTGGCCTGGACCTGGATGGCCTGGCCGGCCTGGTTGGCCGCGGTCCGCCTGACCGGCGGCAGCGGCACGCCGGCCGGCCGGTGGGTGGGCCGGATCGCGCTGGCCGCGGTGGGGCTGGCCGCCTGGGACCTCTTCCTCGACCCGCAGATGGTCGCCGAGGGCTACTGGGTCTGGCGGGACGCCACCCCGGCGCTGCCCGGCCTGGCCGGCATCCCGGTCAGCAACTACCTGGGCTGGCTGCTCTTCGCGGTGCTGCTGATGAGCGCGCTGCGCCCGCTGGCCGGCCCGGCCGCCGAGCACACCGACCGGCGGGACCACCCGATGCTCGCGCTCTACCTGTGGACGTACTTCTCCAGCATCCTGGCCCACGCGGTCTTCCTGGACCTGCCCGCGTCGGCGCTCTGGGGCGCGGCCGGCATGGCGGTCACCGCCGTGCCGTTGGCGGTGACCCTGCTGCGCGCCCGCCGGCCCCACCACGCGCGCCGGGACGACCACCAACCGCACCGCCCGGGCGTCGACGCGACCCGATGACCGTCCTCTTCGCCCTGCTGCTCGCCGTCGCCGCGCTGACCGGGCACACCTGGGTCAACGCCGCCCGATGGCTGCGCCGACCCACCGACCGGCCGGATGACGTCGACGAGCCGGTGGCCGTGCTGCTGCCGCTGCGCGACGAGGCCACCCGGGTCACGCCCTGCCTGCGCGCCCTGCTCGCCCAGCGTGGTGTGCCGGCGCTGCGCATCGTGGTCCTCGACGACGGGTCCACCGACGGCACCGCCGACGTGGTCCGCGCGGTCGTCGGCGACGACCCGCGGGTCACCCTGCTCAGCGGGGTCGCCCCGCCGCCGGGCTGGCTGGGCAAGCCGCACGCCTGCTGGCAGTTGGCCACCCGGGCCGACCCGGCGGCCACCGCGCTGGTCTTCGTCGACGCCGACGTGGTGCTCGCCCCGCACGCCGTGGCCGCGGCGGTCACCGAGCTGCGCGCCGCCCGCGCGACGCTGCTGTCGCCGTACCCCCGGATCGTGGTGGCGACGGCGGCCGACCGGCTCGTGCAGCCGCTGTTGCAGTGGTTGTGGCTGACCTTCCTGCCGCTGCGGGCCATGGAGCGCTCGCGGCGGCCGTCGCTGGCCGCGGCGGGCGGGCAGTTCCTGGTGCTGGACCGGGCCGGCTACACCGCCGCCGGCGGGCACGCGTCCGTCGCCGACAAGATCCTGGAGGACGTCGAGCTGGCCCGGGCCGTCAAGCGCGCCGGGAGGCGGATCGCCCTGGCCGACGGCTCCCGGCTGGCCACCTGCCGGATGTACGACGACTGGCCGCAGCTGCGCGACGGGTACTCGAAGTCGCTGTGGGCGTCGTTCGGGCACCCCGGCGCGGCGGCCGCCGTGGTGACGCTGCTGCTCCTGCTCTACACCGCCCCGCCGCTGGTCGCGCTGGCGGTCGCCTCGACAGCTCCCCGGATGTCAATGGTTGCGCTCATCGCATACCTGCTCGGGGTGGCCGGGCGGGTGCTCACCGCCCGGGCGACCGGCGGCCGGTGGTGGCCCGACGCGCTCGCACACCCCGTGTCGGTCGTGGTCCTCGGTTGGTTGACGCTGCGGTCGTACCATCTGCGAAAGCGACGCCGCCTGACCTGGCGGGGCCGCCCGGTCAGCTAGGAGGGCGCGGCATGGCGCGGATCGTGGTCGTCGGCGCCGGGGTGGGTGGCCTGGCCACCGCCGCCCGGCTGGCCGCAACCGGGCACCAGGTGACCGTCTTCGAGGCCGCCGACACGGTCGGCGGCAAGCTCGGCCGGTACGCGCACGACACCCCGGCCGGGATGTTCCACTTCGACACCGGGCCGAGCCTGCTCACCCTGCCCGAGGTCTTCCACGACCTGTTCGAGGCGACCGGGGCGAAGCTCGACGAGTACCTGGACCTGGCCCCGTTGGACCCGATCGTCCGGCACGTCTTCGCAGGTGGCGGCCCGACCCTGGATTCGTGCACCGACCCGGTGGAGTTCGCCGCGCGGATCGGGGCCGCCCTCGGCGACCGGGCGGCGGCCGACTGGCAGCGGCTGTGGCGCCGGGCCGCACGGGTGTGGGAGGCCTCCTCGCGGGACATCCTGCGCCGTACCGTCGACTCCCCCCGCGACCTCGCGTCGCTGGCCTGGCGCGTCGGTGACCTGGCTGCCATCGCCCCGGGCCGCACCCTGCGCGGGCTGGGCCGCCGGCACCTGTCCGACCCGCGGCTGCGGATGCTGCTGGACCGGTACGCCACCTACACCGGCGCCGACCCGCGGCGGGCCCCGGCGGCGCTGGTCGCGGTCCCCTACGCCGAGCTGACCTACGGCGGGTGGTACCTGCGCGGCGGGCTGGGCACGCTCGCCGACGCGCTGCTGACCCGCTGCCTGGACCTCGGCGTGGTGGTGCAGACCGGCACCACGGTCACCCGGATCGACGCGGCGGGCGGCCGGGTGCACGGGGTACGCCTCGCCGGCGTCACCGCGCCGGTGCCCGCCGACGTGGTGGTGGCCAACGTCGACGCGCTCACCGTCTACCGCGACCTGCTGCCACACGCGCGCCGGCTGGCCGGCCTGACCGATCGCAGCCTCGCCGGTTTCGTGCTGCTGCTCGGCGTCTCCGGCAGCACCGGCCTGGCGCACCACAACGTCTTCTTCCCACGCGACTACGACGCGGAGTTCGACGCGGTCTTCGGCGATCCGGGGCGGGGCGTCCGGGCCCGACCGGCGGCCGACCCGACGGTGTTCGTCACCGTGGCCGACGACCCGATGGTCCGCCCCGCCGGGCACGAGGCGTGGTTCGTGCTGGTCAACGCCGCCCGGCAGGGCACCGCCGGTGGCGCGGTCGACTGGCGACGCCCGGGGCTGGCCGACGCGTACGCCGACCGGATCCTGGATGTCCTGGCCGAGCGCGGCGTCGACGTGCGGGACCGGCTGCTGTTCCGCGAGGTGCGCACCCCCGCCGACCTGGACGCGGCCACCGGGGCGCCGGGCGGCGCGATCTACGGCACCGCTGGTGGCCTGCTCCGCCCGGCCAACCGGGGCCCGGCGCACGGGCTGTGGCTGGTGGGCGGCTCCAGCCACCCCGGCGGTGGCCTGCCGATGGTGACCCTCTCCGCGCAGATCGTCGCCGACGAGATCGGCCCCGCCTGGTAAGACCCGACGGGGCCGCTCAGCCGGCGTCGAGCAGCGCGCGGCGGACGGTGGACAGCAGCTGCCCCAGCCCGAAGCCGGCCAGCAGCACCCACACCGCGGTCGCCATGGTGATGGTGCCGGCGGCCAGCTCCGGCTCGATCAGGCCGGCCAGCCCGGCGACCACCAGGCCCGCCAGCGCGACCGAGACCCGGGTGGGTCGTTCGCCGACGGTCACCGCGCCGATGTCGCGCATCCCGGCGGAGACCGCGCGGGCCCGGACGTACTCGTGCAGCCAGGACAGCGCCCCGGCTGCGACGGCCAGCGCGCCCGGCGCGCCGACCAGCCAGAACGCCAGCAGCCACGCCACCTCGCCGAGCCGGTCGGCCAGCGAGTCGTAGACGTAGCCGAGCCGGGTGGTGCGGCCGGTGGCGACGGCCACCGCACCGTCCACGCTGTCGGCCACTGCGGCGAGCAGCACGAACAGCGCGCCGAGGAACGGGCCGTCGCCCGGCCGGGTCGCCAGCAACGGTACGCAGAAGCAGAGCAGCACCCCCGCCGCGGTGACCGGGGTGGGGCCGACCCGCAGCCGACCCAGCACATACCCGACGTGGTAGGCGAACCGCAGCCAGGCGCGCACCACCGGCGCGGCGACCCGCGGGTCGAACCCGCCGTGCAACCGCGCCCACGCCGTGGCGTACTGGTCCCAGTTCAGCTGTGTGCCCACCTGAGGATCAACCGTCGTGCCGGGCATCAGGTGTCGCAGACTCCGTGTTCACACCCGCGCGCCGGCCTTGAGGTTCTGCCAGACCTCTCGGGTGGCGGTGGACCGGTTGAGGGTGATGAAGTGGACACCCGGAACGCCCTCGTCCAGCAGTCGACGGCACATGTCGCTGGCCTGCTCGATGCCGAGCCGGCGCACCGCCTCCGGGTCGTCGGCCACCCGCTCGAAGCGCTCCGCCAGCGCCGGCGGGAAGGGCGCCCCGGACAGCTGCACGGACCGCTCGATGGTGCCGATCTGGGTCACCGGCATCACCCCGGCCAGGATCGGGGTGTCGCAGCCGGCGGCGGCCACCCGGTCGCGCAGGCGCAGGTAGTCGTCGGCCTCGAAGAACATCTGCGTGATCGCGAACTCGGCGCCGGCCCGGCACTTGCGGACGAACTGCGCGGTGTCGCTGGCCACGTCGGGCGAGCGGGGGTGCTTGTACGGGAAGGCCGCCACACCGACGCTGAAGTCACCGGAGTCGCGCACCAGCCGGACCAGGTCCTCGGCGTAGTCGACGCCCTCGGGGTGGCGGACCCACTCGCCGCCCGGGTTGCCCGGCGGGTCACCGCGCACGGCCAGCACGTTGCGCACCCCGACCCCGGCGAGCCGGCCGATCACGTGCCGCAGCTCGGCCACGGAGTGGTTGACCGCGGTCAGGTGGGCCATCGGCAGCAGGGTGGTGTCGGTGGCGATCCGCTCGGTCACCGCCACGGTGGTGTCCCTGGTCGAACCGCCCGCGCCGTAGGTGATCGACACGAACGACGGACGCAGCGACTCCAGCTCGCGGATCGCCTGCCAGAGCAGCCGCTCCCCCGCCTCGGTCTTGGGCGGGAAGAACTCGAACGAGAAGGTCGGCTGGCGGTCACGGATGAGCTCCCCGATCGCCGGCTGCGGATTGGGGAGTACCGAGGGAAGACCGAGCGCCACGACCCGACTCTAGCGGGCGGCGCCATCGGGACCCAGGAGCTTCCCACCGCCGTACGCGAGTCGGTCGATCTCGGCCCTGCGGCGCGGCCAGGCCGTCTGCGGCGGACTCCACAAACTCAGGTCGGATGAACAACGAACGTCTGGCGATGGCATCACCTCTGCTGTCGAGCTGGTAACAGTCGATCCAGCACCAACCGTCGTAGGTAACCCAGTCAAGCCTTCTGATGACCCGAACGGTTATCGGGCTCATGAACTGAACGCTGACCTTCCGATCAAGCCGCAGAACGTCACCGGCCTTCACGGCTGCTTCCTTGCTCGCCAGAGCTTCAGAATGAGTCCAGCGGCTCTGAGCTTTGGACAGCCATCCTGCCGGCAGTGGGCACGTCTTGCGGATGTGCAGATCCACTATGAAACCGGCCATGATCACGAGAAACGGTGGCTCCGGCCTGATCTCCTCAAGCATTAGGACGGTCGTCTCGCTGGCTGTGCCGCTTCGCGGCTGGCCGTGCGCTGGTGGTATCTCCCTGCTTCCGTGGCGGCGTAGGAGGGTCACAGGCCACGGGCTGATAGGCCGAGCGCTCGACGACGTCGATCGATTCGTTAGGACGTTGGAACCACTTCCATCGACGCATGAGCTGCCTCCCGAGACTCCTTGGGTGGCCGACACGCAGTGCCTACCCCTAGATCACTCAGCGTGCCGACCACGCTGCAACCCTAATCCTGTCTAGGCAACCTGTCCAGACAGGTAATGTCGTGTCATGGCGAACAGGCGGTCGGGAAGATCGGGAGTACGGTGACGGGCGTGCCTACCCCGCACCCACAGCCGCGCCGCTACCGGCAGGTCGCCGACGAGCTACGCCACCGGATCGAGGCCGGCGTGATCGCCCCCGGCTCCTTGCTGCCCAGTGAATCGACCTTGATGGCCGAGTTCGCAGTCGCGCGCGGAACCGTTCGTGAAGCCTTGGCGCTGCTGCGGGCAGAGGGCTTGGTGATGACAGAGGTTGGACGAGGCACCTACGCCCGTCCGATCATGCCCGTGCGTCGACTCGCTTCCGAGAGGTACCGCAAAGAGCTGGAGCAGGTTCGCAGCGGCGAGCTCGGGACGTCCTTCACTGCTGACCAGCAGGTCGAATGGTCTGCCTACAGCCTCGATAAGAGCTTCTTCGAGGTGCCGGCTACCGAGTCCATGGCCGAGCTGTTCGGGGTGGAGCAGGGGACGATGCTATTGGAGCGCCATTTCCTGTTCCGTACTCACGGCGTGCCGCAACAGCTGTCCGTCTCGTCGCTGCTGCTCGACATGGTCGCCGGCACCCCGGTAGCCGACCCGGAGAACGAGCCCTGGCCAGGCGGCAACACGTCACAGCTCTATAGCCTCGGGCACACAGTCACTGGCATCCGTGAGCGGCCGGGATGGAGGATGCCGACGCCGGATGAGGTGGAGGCTCTGCAAATCCCTGGCGGAGTTCACGTCCTGGTGATCACTCGACAGACGTATGTCGGTGAGCGCGTGGTCGAGGTGGCGCGAATCGTCAGGCGTGCCGATCTGGTGGAGTTGGACTACTGGATTGACCTCACCTAAGCCGACAGACCGGGCCCGCAGCCGGTAGTGCCCGACGCGGGGGCGGTGCGGCCCGGCGACGCGCGGCACGTTCGGCGAAGGAAGCCGTCGTACCCCCGGGGTAGGAAGGGGGAGCGCGGGAGGGGCGGCGGGGGTGGCCGGTTCCCGCGTGGGGGTCACCCAGCCGAGGTGTGCCCGGCCCGTGGCGCGGGCGGGGTGTCACCGCGTCGACGTCCGCCGGGAGGACCCGTGACCTCGTCCCCACCGCCGCACCGCACCCAACTCGGGCCGCTCCTGGTCCGGCATCGGCTGGCCCGGGGTTGGAGCCAGCGGCGCACCGCCGCCGAGTTGTGCGCCGCCGCGGGCGTGCCGACGTTGAGCCGCCACGAGGTGTCCCGGTGGGAACGGCAGCGACGCGTACCCGGCGGGTTCTGGCTCGGCTGGCTCGCCGTCGTGCTGGACATACCGGCGGCGGTGCTCACCGAGGCGGCCGTGCGCACCCGGCGAACCTGCCCGCCCACGGCCGGCGGGTCGGGCCGACCCGGCGCGGACGGTGCGCGGCCGGCCGGGCGGACCGGTCCGGGCCGTACCGGCGGCAGTACGCGTGGCGGTGGAGCGCGAGCCGGGACGACCCGCTAGCGTCGTGGCGTGACCCACGCTGCTCCCGTGTCCCCCGTCGACCGTGCCGGCCTGCGGGAGCGGGTCGACCGGGCGCTCACCGAGTTTCTGGCCGGCCAGCGGGCCCGGTTGACCCGGGTGGACGAGGCTCTCGTCCCGGTGGCGGAGGCGATCGAAGCCTTCGTGCTCGGTGGCGGCAAGCGCCTGCGCCCGGCCTTCGCGTACTGGGGGTTCCGGGGCGCCGGCGGGGTGGACGGCGACCAGGTCCTCACGGCCCTCGCGGCGCTGGAGTTCGTGCAGGCCAGCGCCCTGATCCACGACGACCTGATGGACCGTTCCGACACCCGGCGCGGCGAGCCGGCGGTGCACCGGCGGTTCGCGACCCGGCACCGGGCGGCCGGCTGGGGCGGCGACCCGGACGGGTTCGGCGACTCCGCCGCGATCCTGCTCGGTGACCTCTGCCTGGTGTGGTCCGACGAGCTGCTGCACTCCGCCGGCCTGGACCTGCGGGCGGTGGCCCGGGCCCGGCCGGTCTTCGACGAGATGCGCACCGAGGTCACCGTCGGGCAGTACCTCGACGTGCTGACCCAGGTCACCGGGGACACGTCGGTGGAACGGGCCAGCAAGGTCGCCCGGTACAAGTCGGCGAAGTACACCGTCGAGCGTCCGCTGCTGCTCGGCGCCGCGCTGGCCGACGCGGGCGAGGACATCCGGACGACCTACTCGGCGTACGGGTTGCCGTTGGGCGAGGCGTTCCAGCTCCGCGACGATGTGCTGGGGGTCTTCGGTGACCCGGCGCAGACCGGCAAGCCGGCCGGTGACGACCTGCGCGAGGGCAAGCGCACCTATCTGGTGGCGGCGGCCGTGGAGGCCACCGACGACGCGGGCCGGGAGCTGCTGCTCAGCCAGCTCGGCGACCCGGGCCTGGACGAGCGGGGCGTGGCCCGGCTACGCGAGCTGATCGACGCGAGCGGGGCGCTGGCCCGCACCGAGCAGCGGATCGTCACACTCACCGACTCCGCGCTGGCCGCGCTGACGGCCGTCGACCTGGACACCGAGGCCCGCCAGGCCCTGGTAGACCTGGCCATAGCGGCAACCCGCCGAGCCGACTAACCCCGTCCCCCCACCCCCACCCCCTCCCGGAGCGCGTCGATCATGAAGTTGTTGCCCACGCGCGCGGCGTGTCGTGGCAACAACTTCATGATCGACGGTGAATCTGGAGGCCCGGGAGTCGTCTAGAAGCCCAGGGCCTGGGCTCGGCGCTTGACCTCGCGGGCCTGGTCGCCGGAGAGGGCCGCGGCCGGGGTGTTGCCGGGAAGCGTGTCGTCCGGCTCGTAGAGCCAGCGCAGCGCCGCCTCGTCGTCGTAGCCGTTGTCGGCGAGCAAATTGAGCACACCGGGCAGGTGCTTGAGAACTGTCTCGTTGGCCACCAGCTCCGCGGGTATCCGGCGGATGCCGTCGCGGCGGACCGCCAACAGCTCCCGGTCGCGGATCATCTGGTGCACCTTGCTGATCGACACGTCGAGCCGCTCGGCGACGTCGGGCAGGGCGAGCCAGCCCGCCGGGTCGGTGGGGCCGGCGAGCTCGGGGCCGGGTACGGCCTGGTCGGGTACGGATTCGGTCACCCGATCACCCTGCCACGCCGCGGCCGGCGAGGGCCACCGGCACCCCGCACGGCCAGTCCGCGCCCGCTAACGGGCACCGTCGGTGAGCAGCGGATCAGGGCCACCACCGAGGTGGCGATCACGACGGGACGGACCAGGGACGACTCCGGGCTGTAGCATCCTGTTCAACTCCCACCCCCTGGACACATAGACTCCCTGCCGATGGACACACAGGTCGCCGACACGTTGCTGGGCTCGCTGATCGACGGGCGCTACCGCATTCGCGGTCGCGTGGCCCGTGGCGGCATGGCGACCGTGTACACCGCCACCGACGAACGCCTCGAGCGCACCGTCGCAGTCAAGATCATTCACCCGACCCAGGCGCCCGAGGCACGGGCCCGGATCGCCAACTTCGTGGCGCGGTTCACCGACGAGGCGAAGACCATCGCCCGGCTGACCCACCCGAACGTCGTCGCGGTCTACGACCAGGGCACCCACGCCGGCCTGCCGTATCTGGTGATGGAGTACGTCCGCGGCCGTACGCTGCGCGACGTGCTGGCTGAGCGACGCCGGCTCAACCCGGACGAGGTGCTGGCCATCGCCGAGCAGATGCTCGCCGCGATCGCCGCCGCGCACCGGGCCGGCCTCGTGCACCGCGACGTCAAACCGGAGAACGTGCTGGTCGCCGAGGCGCCCACCGGCGGCGTCGCCAACCTGGTGGACAGCGTCGTCAAGGTGGCCGACTTCGGGTTGGCCCGCGCGGTCGAGGCCAGCGCCGACGAGGAGCAGGGCAACCAACTGATGGCCACCGTGGCGTACGTCGCCCCGGAGCTGGTCACCGAGGGTCGGGCCGACCCGCGCACCGACGTCTACTCCGCCGGCATCGTGCTGTTCGAGATGCTCACCGGCCGGGTGCCGTACGACGGGGACCGTCCGGTGGACGTGGCCTGGCAGCACGTCGACCGGGATGTGCCCGCGCCCTCGACGCTGGTGCCCGGCCTGCCGTCGGCCCTCGACGCTCTGGTCCAGCGGGCCACCCGGCGTGATCCCGCCGCCCGGCCCGCCGACGCCGGCGCGCTGCTGGCCGAGGTTCAGGTCGCCCGGGACCGCCTGGGTGACGTCAACAGCACCAGCACCGCCGTGCTGCGTCGGGTGACGGACGAGCCGCCGGTCTCCCAGCCGACCATGATGGTCGCCACGGTCCGCCCGGCCGAACGGCCGACCTGGGCCCGGCTGCCGGAGGGCGCCAGTCAGGGGCCGGGCCGGCGGCGGGCCGCACCGGAGCCGTCGGAGGGTCTGGGAGCCCGGCTCGCGGCGCTGCGCACCACGGTGCTGGGCAATCCGCAGGGCCGGCTGGCCGTCGCCGCCGTGGTGGTGACGCTGGGCCTGGTGGCCGCGCTGGGCGGCTGGTGGTTCGGTGTCGGCCGCTACACGTCCGCCCCGCAGCTGGTCAGCCTGAGCAAGACCGACGCGCAGACCCAGGCCGAACGCGCCGGCCTGACCCTGGCGTACGGGGAGCCGCGCTACGACGAGAAGGCTCCGAAAGACAGTGTGCTCGGGCAGGACCCGGCCTCGGCCAGCAAGATCGTCAAGGGTGGCACGATCACCCTGACCCTCTCGCTGGGTCCGGAGCGCTTCCCGGTGCCGGACGTGATCGGCAAGGAGTACGAGCTGGCCGAGGCCGATCTGGTCAACGTCAAACTGGTGGTGGCCAAGGGCACCCCCCGTTACGACGACACCCTGCCGGCCGGCGTCGTCCTGGACAGCTCCCCGAAGGTGGGGGCCGAGGTCAAGCCGGGCACGAAGATCACCCTCATCCTGAGCCGAGGCCGGGCGCCGGTGTCGGTGCCGAACCTGGTCGGCAAGAGCCTCACCGATGCGCGGGCCACCCTGAGCGGGCTTGGCCTGGTGCCGGTGGAGACCTTCAAGGACTCCGACAAACCCAAGGACGAGATTCTCAGCCAGAGCCCGGCCGACGGCGCGGGCGTGGAGAAGGGCACCCAGGTCAAGCTGGAGATCAGCAAGGGTCCGCCGCTGGTCGTCGTGCCCCGGGTGATCGACCTGCCCTGCCCGCAGGCCAAGCAGTTGCTGGAGAGCCAGGGCTACCCGGTGACCGTCGCGTTCAACCCGAACGCCACGGTCCGGATCCAGGCCCCGGGCGAGAATTCACAGGTGCCCCCGGGCACCCCGGTCACCATCACGTGTTTCTGATGCCGACGCTTCGTTCGCGGCCGGTGGGCGCGCACACTCCGACCTCCGGGGGGTTGGCCAAGGCCGCCCTGCCGTACGTCGACGCGACCGGCGCCGAGGCCGTGCAGGTGTACGTCTCCAACTCGCGAGGCTGGGCGCTGCCTCCGGGTGACCCGGCGCAGGACGCGCTGTTCCGCGAGGGCTGCGCCGAGCGGGGCATCCCCGCGTTCATCCACGCCTCGCTGCTGGTCAACCTGGGCTCACCCACGCCGGCCACGGTCGAGAAGTCGGCGCAGACGCTGGCGCACGCGCTGCGCCGGGGTGTGGCGATCGGCGCGCGGGCGGTGGTGTTCCACGCCGGCAGCGCGGTCGACGAGGGGTACGCCGAGGCGGCGATGCGGCAGGTCCGTCGGGAGCTGCTGCCCCTGCTCGACTGGGCCGCCGAGGCCGGTGGGCCGATGCTGCTGGTCGAGCCGAGCGCCGGTGGCGGCCGCTCGCTCGCCTCCCGCGTGGAGCAGCTCGGGCCCTACCTCGACACGGTGGACCGGCATCCCATGCTCGGGGTCTGCTTCGACACCTGCCACGCCTGGGCCGCCGGTCACGACCTGGCCGCCGAGGGCGGGATGACCGCGACCCTGGACACGCTGGTAGCCACCGTGGGGCCCGACCGGTTGCGGCTGGTGCACGCCAACGACTCGAAGGATCTGTGCGGCTCGACCCGGGACCGGCACGAGAACATCGGCAAGGGCACCATCGGCGAGCCGGCCTTCGCGGAGCTGATGGCCCATCCGGCCACCGCCGGTGTCCCCGTGGTGGTGGAAACCCCCAGCGAGAAGCAGCTCGGCCACACCGCCGACATAGCAACCCTCAACCGCCTGAACCCCTAACCCCCCACCCGCACCCCACCCGGCCCCGGGCCCTCCGGGCCCGCCCCCCGGGGTGATCAAGAGCTTTGCGTCAGAATCCGGTCTCCGGATGACGCAAAGCTCTTGATCAACAGGGGGTGGGTCAGGCGGCCAGGACCTTGGTCAGGGCGGTGGCCGCTCGGTCGATCGCGGTGTCGTCGACGCCCAGGTGGGTGACCAGGCGGGCGGTACGGGGGCCGAGCACCGAGACCAGTACGCCCTCCGCGCGTGCGGCGGCGGCCAGAGCGCGGGCGTCCAGCGCGTGCTTGGTCAGGTCCAGCGGGACGAGGTTGGTGCGGACCGCTGTGGCGAGCACCCCGAACGGCGCGACCGCCTCGGCGAGCCGGGCCGCCCTCGCGTGGTCCTCGGCCAGCCGGTCGACGTGGTGCGCGAGGGCGTACCGGCCGGCGGCGGCGAGGATGCCGGCCTGGCGCATGCCGCCGCCCATCCGCTTGCGGATCAGCCGGGCCCGTTCGATCTTCTCCGCGCTGCCCACCACCAGCGAGCCGACCGGCGCGCCGAGCCCCTTGGAGAGGCAGACGGACAGCGTGTCGAAGAGCCGGCCGTACTCGGTCAGGGGCACCCCGTCGGCGACGTGCGCGTGCCAGATCCGGGCGCCGTCGCAGTGCAGCGCCACCCCCGCGTCGTCGGCGACACCGCGCAGCTCCCGCAGGGTGGCCAGCGGGATAACCCCGCCACCGCCCCGGTTGTGGGTCTGCTCGACGGCGATCGCGCGGGTGGGCACGGCGAAGTAGCCGTCCAGACGGATCATCCGGGCGACCAGCTCCGGGTCGATGTCCGCGCCGACAGCGGGCCAGGTCCGCGAGGAGATCCCGCCGTACGCGGCCGCGGCGCCGATCTCGTACGTGACGACGTGCGCGTCGGCGTCGCAGAGCAGCTCGTCGCCGGGCGAGACCAGCAGTTGCAGGGCGATCTGGTTGGCCATCGACCCACTCGGGGCGAAGAGCGCCGCCTCGTGCCCGAACAGCGCGGCGACCTCCGCCTCCAGCGCGTTCACGGTGGGATCCTCGCCGTAGACATCGTCACCGACCTCGGCGGCGGCCATCGCCTCCCGCATCCCGGCGGTCGGCCGGGTCACCGTGTCGGAACGCAGGTCCACGAACGCGTCAGCCATGATCATCCCTTCGTCCGTCGACTGCGGGGCCCGCCAGCTCAGCCACGGCACCTGCCTTTCGACTGCCGACTGCGGGGCTCGCAGGCTCACTCCTCGCGTCAGCCACGCAGCATCTCCGCCACGAGGAAGGCCAGCTCCAGCGACTGCTGGGTGTTCAGCCGAGGATCGCAGGCGGTCTCGTACCGGTCGGGCAGGTCGAGGTCCTCGATGCCCTGGGCGCCGCCGAGACACTCGGTGACGTCCTCACCGGTCAACTCGACGTGCAGGCCGCCGGGGTGGGTGTCCAGGCCACGGTGCACCTCGAAGTAGCCGAGCACCTCGTCGACGATCCGGTCGAAGTGCCGGGTCTTGTAGCCGTTGGACGACTCGTGGGTGTTGCCGTGCATCGGGTCGCACTGCCAGACCACCTTGGCGCCGGAGGCCGTGACCTTGGCCACGATCGGCGGCAGGGCGTCGCGGACCCGGTGGTTGCCCATCCGGCTGATCAGGGTGAGCCGGCCGGGGATGTTGTCCGGGTTGAGCTTCTCGCACAGCTCGATCGCCTCGTCCGGGGACGTGGTCGGGCCGAGCTTGACGCCGATCGGGTTGGCGATCCGGGAGATGAAGTCGATGTGCGCGCCGGTGATCTGCCGGGTGCGCTCGCCGACCCAGAGGAAGTGCCCGGACAGCCCGTACGCCCGGCGGTCAGAGACCCGGGTGAGCGCCCGGTCGTACTCCAGGGCGAGGGCCTCGTGGGAGCAGTAGAGGGTGACGGTCCGCAGCGCCTCGTCGTCGGTCATCCCGCAGGCCCGGATGAAGGCCAGCGCCCGGTCGATCTCCCGGGCGATCGCCTCGTAGCGCTCCCCCGCCGGGGAGGTCTTCACGAAGCCCTTGTTCCAGTCGTGCACCGCGTGCAGGTCGGCGAGCCCACCGGCGAGGTACGCCCGCAGCATGTTCATCGCGGCGGCCGAGTTGGCGTACGCCCGGATCATGCGCTGCGGGTCGGCGACGCGGGCGGCCGGGTCGGCCTCCAGCGAGTTGATCATGTCGCCGCGGTAGGCGGGCAGGCCACGCGCGTCGGTGGGCAGCGAGCGCGGCTTGGTGTACTGGCCGGCGACCCGGGCGACCTTGACCACCGGCAGCGACGCGCCGTAGGTGAGCACGATCGCCATCTGGAGCAGGGTGCGGGCGTTGGCCAGCAGGTGGCTCTCGGTGTTGTCGACGAAGGTCTCGGCGCAGTCACCGCCCTGGAGCAGGAACGCCTTGCCCTCGCAGACCAGGGCCAGCTTCTGCCGGAGCTGGTCCACCTCGTAGGGCGCGACGACCGACGGCACGGTGTCGAGCACCTTGCAGACCTCGGCGACGGCGGCCGGATCGGACCACGGTGGGGTCTGCTCGCGGGGCAGCTCCCGCCAGCGGTCCAGACCGAGGGCGGCGTCCTCGGCGGAGTCGACTGTCGGACGGCTGGTCTGCAGGCCCGGGCTGCCTACCGCGGGATGGCTCAGCTGATGCCACTCATGGCGCATGAGAGAAAGCGTACGGCGACCGTGGGCGTACCCGAGCGGCGAGGGGGACGGTTCCGGCAGATGGGAGATCAATCCCACCGATGTCGGTCGGTCAGGACACCGGTGAGGCGCCGACCCCGTTTGGCGACGGGCTGGCGGCGGGGTTACCGCCCGGCGCCTCCCCGGCGATGCACCAGTCGCCGCCGTCGCGGGTGACGGTGAACACCAGCGGGCGGGTGACCTTGCTCTTTCCGGCGGTGACCGAGACCGAGACGCTGACCTCCTGGCCGCGCGGGCCGGACCGGACGTCGGTGATGGCCGCCTCGGGCACCTCGAAGTGGTCGGCGAAGTCGCCGTTGGGGCCGGTGGCGGCCAGGTCGAACCCTTCGTGCAGCAGCTCGCAGAGCTGGCTGCGGCCGGCGGCGACGTCCTTGGCGGTCATCGCGTCGAGGTACGCCTGCACGCGCTCGCGGGACCGGGTGCCGGCCTCCTCGGCGGGGGCACGCTCGGGCTTGGCGGTCGACTCGTCCTCGTCACCGCCGCCGATCCCGCAGCCGACCAGGGCGGCCGGGAGCAGCACCAGGCCGGTGGCGGCCGCCGCCAGCCTGCGGTGGATCGGGCGCATGACCACCTCCGTCGACGGGGAATCGAGACGTGCCGAGCCGCGAGTCTGCCACATCGGGCCCGACCTGCCCAAGGCCGGCGGCCCGGCCGACGCTGGGCGTCGACCGGGCCGGTACGGCACGGGCGGGGAGAGGCGGTGCGGGCCCCTCCCCGCCGTGTGGGTGGTGCGTCGACCGTCGGCTCAGCCGAGGCCGCCCTTGATGGCGCCGATGAGCTCGCCGTTGCTGGTGTCGCCGGAGAGCTCCCAGAAGAACGCGCCACCGAGGCCCTGGTTGTTCGCGTACGTCATCTTGCCGTTGATGGTCGACGGGGTGTCGTAGCTCCACCAGTTGCTGCCGCACTTGGCGTACGCGGTGCCGGCGATCGTGCCGGTGGCCGGGCAGGTGTTCTTGAGGACCTTGTAGTCCTCGATGCCCGCCTCGTAGGTGCCCGGCGCCGCGCCGGTGGCGCTGCCGCCCGGTGCGGCCTGCGTGACGCCCGTCCAGCCCCGACCGTAGAAGCCGATGCCGAGCAGCAGCTTGTTGGCCGGGATGCCCTTGCTCTTGAGCTTCTGGATCGCCGCGTCGGAGTTGAAGCCCTGCTGCGGAATGCCGGTGTACGAGGTGAGCGGCGAGTGCGGCGCCGTCGGGCCCTGGGCGTTGAAGGCGCCGAAGTAGTCGTACGTCATCGGCATGAGCCAGTTGAGGTTGCCGATGGCACCGGCGTAGTCGGTGGCGTCGATCTTGCCGCCGTTGCTGCCGTCCGCGGTGATCGCGGCGGTGACCAGGGCGCTGGACCCGAACTTCGACCGCAGGGCGCCGATCACGTTCTTGAACGCGTTGGGGCCGCTGGTGTCACAGGTCAGGCCGCAGGCGTTCGGGTACTCCCAGTCGACGTCGATGCCGTCGAAGACGTCCGCCCAGCGCGGGTCCTCGACCAGGTTGTAGCAGCTCTCGGCGAACGCGGCCGGGTTCTGGGCGGCCTGGGTGAAGCCGCCGGACCAGGTCCAGCCGCCGAACGACCAGATCACCTTGAGGTGCGGGTTCAGCTGCTTGAGCTTGCGCAGCTGGTTGAAGCTGCCGCGCAGCGGCTGGTCCCAGGTGTCGGCGACGCCGTCCACGCTCTCCGCCGCCGTGTACGCCTTGTCGTAGTCGGCGTAGCTGTCACCGATGGTGCAGCGACCGCCCGTGGTGTTGCCGAAGGCGTACAGGATGTGGGTCAGCTTGGCGGCCGAGCCGCTGGTCTGGATGTTCTTGACGTGGTAGTTGCGGCCGTAGACGCCCCACTCGGCGAAGTAGCCGACGACCTTCTTGCCGCCCGTGTTCGGCGGGGTGGTGGTCGGGGGCGCCGTGGTGGGCGGAGCGGTGGTGGGCGGCGCCGTGGTGGGTGGGGCCGTGGTGGGCGGCGCGGTGGTGGTCGGCGGGGTGGTCGGGGTGCCACCGCCGCACGGTGCGCCGTTGACGGTGCAGTTCAGCGGCGCCTTGTAGGCGCCGGTGCCGTTGTAGCCCCAGCTGAACGAGGCGCCGGGCGCGAGGCTGCCGGCCCAGCTCTTCTTGACGGCGACGTAGTGGTTGCCGCTGCTCGTGACGTCGGCGTCCCACGCGCTGCTGATGGTGGTGCCTGACGGCAGGTCGAACTCGATGCGCCAGGTGGCGACCGTGGCGCTGGAGCCGTTGGTCACGGTCACCTTCGTCTCGTGACCGGTCCCCCAGTCCTGCGCCTTGGCGAACGTGGTGGTGACCGAGCCGGCACCGAACGCGGTCGTCATCGGCACCGCCGCGACGGTCACGGCGACCACGGCACCGGCCCAGAGGGCCCGGCGGAGCGATCTTTTCATAAGGCGTCTCCCGAACTGTTAGGAAACTTTCCAAAAGAGATGGTGAGACGGTACTCACGCCGTCATCAGTTCGTCAAGATGTCCATGTTTCGATTTCTTCTGGTGCGTGGACTGCGCCCGCACCGAGCCGCCGGTCAGCGGTCGGGGGTCGCGGGCCGGCGCGTAGCCTCGGGCCCATGACCGTCTTCGACATCCCGATCGACGCCCTCAGCGGCGGGCCCGCCGACCTCGCCCAGTACCGGGGCCGGGCGCTGCTGGTGGTCAACGTCGCCTCCCGGTGCGGCCTCACCCCGCAGTACGCCGGCCTCCAGACCCTCGCCGACACCTACGCCGAGCGTGGCCTGGTGGTGCTGGGCGTGCCGTGCAACCAGTTCGCCGGGCAGGAGCCGGGCACCGCCGCCGAGATCAGCGACTTCTGCCAGGTCAACTACGGGGTGACTTTTCCGCTGACCGAGAAGGTCGACGTGAACGGGCCCGACCGGCACCCGCTCTACGCCGCGCTGGTGGACACTCCGGACGCCGACGGACACACCGGGGACGTCCGCTGGAACTTCGAGAAGTTCCTGGTGACCCCGGACGGCACGGTCGCCGCCCGCTTCGCCCCCACGGTCGAACCCGACTCCGAAGACCTCCGCGCGGCGATCGAAAAAACCCTCCCCACCCCCGCCTGACCCCACCCCGCCCCCGCCTGACCCGCCCGCCCCTGACCCGCCCGCGGTGATCAAGAGGTTTGCGTCAGGGGTGAGCCTTCATCTGACGCAAACCTCTTGATCACCAGGTGCGGGGGGTCGGCGGCGGCGTCGCCCGGACCGACCACCGTCGGGTGGCACATTCCCGCGGGACCGGTCGGCGGTCAGCGTGCGCAGTACGTTGTGCAGAACCGGCTCGCGGCGCAGCCAGGCGTCCGCGCCGGCACACGCCGGCCGGCCGCGCAGCCGCTCGGCGTCGGTCAACCGGAATAACCCACCGTGCCGGTCGGGAATGCGTCGTGGGTGGACGAAGTTGGGAAGAAGCATGACAACTGTGGGACTGATCGGCAGCGGCCACATCGGCGGCACGGTGGCCCGGCTGGCGGTGGCCGCCGGCTACGACGTGGTACTGAGCAACTCGCGCGGGCCGGAGACGCTCACCGACCTGGTCGACGAGCTGGGCGAGCGGGCCAGCGCCGCCACGGCGCAGGACGCGGCGCAGGTCGGCGACCTGGTGGTGGTCAGCGTGCCACTCAAGGCGTACCGGGCGGTGCCCGCGCAGCCGCTGGCCGGCAAGGTCGTCATCGACACCAACAACTACTACCCGGAGCGCGACGGGGCCTTCCCGGAGCTGGACGCTGGTGAGATCACCAGCAGCGAGCTGCTCCAGCGGCACCTGCCGGACTCGCGGGTCGTCAAGGTCTTCAACAACATCTACTTCAAGGCCCTCGCCGCGCTCCCCCGGCCGGCCGGGGCGGCCGACCGCAGCGCGCTCGCGATCGCCGGTGACGACGCCGCCGCGAAGGCCGAGGTGACCGCCTTCCTGGACCGGATCGGTTATGACGCGGTCGATGTCGGCCCGCTCGCCGAGGGGTGGCGTTACCAGCCGGACACCCCGGCGTACGGCGTGCCCTACTCCGCCACGCCGACCGACTGGCAGCGCCCCGCACCGGGTGACGCCGAGAAGCTGCGCGCCGCGCTGGCCGCCGCCACCCGCTGAGCACCGCCGCCGTCCTGGGACGACCGCCTACCGGGTGGCCGTTTCCAGGGCGGCGGCGAGTTCGTCGTCGTAGCTGGAGATGGGCTGACCGTCCACGGCGTACGCGACGAGTCGGCCCTGCGCCATGCTCGCCGACCGGAACGAGAACGTCCGCGTACCGGGGTAGGCCGCCAGCAGGGGAATGTCCCGGGGCGCTCCCCCCGGGGCGGAGTAGTACGCCAGCCGGGCCACCCGCGCGGAGACCACACCGTTGACCCGGACCTTCGTCTTCTCCGCCCGGGTGCCGAAGGTGACCGGCGCGTCGGTGGCATAGGCGGCGCACTCAGCTGGGCTTCGACAGACGAAGAAATACCGCGGATTGACGACGTCGCCGAGGGCGTACGCCTTGAACGTCGGGTCCGCTCCGGCGGGCAGCGGTTGCACGGCGAAGAAGGCGAGAGCCACCGCGGCCGAGACGCTCACCCGCAGCCAGGCCCGGCGGGCGGCGGATCGCCGGTTGCGCCGGGCGGTCGCGACCGCGACACCGCCGAAGCCGGCCAGGCACAGCAGACACACGCCGACGGCACGGGCGTTCTCGAACAGGAACTGCACGCCCGGCCGCGTCGACACCGGGCCGAGGACCGCGCCCAGCGAGACGACCATGGCGGCGAGCAACGCCCCACCGGCCACCCGCTGGGTGATGCCGGACGCGCCGACCAGCAGCATCGCGGCGAGCACCGGCCACACCTGATGGTGGGTCCAGGACACCGGGGACGCGGCCACCGTGGCGCAGCCGACGAGGACCGCCGCGTGCCCGGGGCGGCCCTGCCCGGCCAACTGCCGGGCGCGCAGGAGCGCCGCCCCGCAGATCACCGCCACCAGCCCGGCCCAGAGCACGGGCAGCGCCCCCTCGTCGACCCCGAGGCGCAACAGCATCCCGTGCACCGACTGGTTGCCCAGCGAGGCCAGGTTGCCGATCCGCGAGGTCTGCCGGACCGCCTGGGTCCAGTAAGTCCAGCTCTCGCCGGGCAGCACGACCGCCGCCAGCCCGGCACAGGCTCCGAACGTCGCCACCGCGCGGCCGGCGTCGCGATAGCGCCCGGTCGCGAGGAAGTACGCGACGAACAGCAGCGGGGTCAGCTTGATCGCCGCGGCCACCCCGACGAGCACCCCGCGCAGCCGGGGTGGGACGACGCCCATCCCGTCCAGCAATGCCAGCAACACGATGAAGATGCTGACCTGCCCGAAACGCAGGTTGCTCTGCACCGGCGCCGAGAGCATCAGCACCGTGGCGGCCACCGCGACGAGCAGCGGGCGGTGCGACCGACCGGTGCTCAGCGCGACGCCGACCAGGCCGGCGATGGCGACGACCGCCGCGCACGTCGCCACCAGCCAGACGCCCTGGAGTACGCCCTCGCTGACGGCGGTGATCGGGCCCAGCACCAGGGCGGCGAACGGCGGATAGGTGAACGGCCCGCCGTTTCGGGCGCGGTACTCGTACAGCGGCCGGCCGGCGTGCAGATCGGACAGTGCGCCGTAGTAGATGTGCAGGTCGCTGAGCCGGTCGCCGCGCCTGAGCACGAGCACACAGGACACCAGCGCGACGACGCCGAACGCCGCCCACGCCAGCGCCACCCGGCGATCCCGCATCGCCCGAGAATAGGCGAACGCAAGGCCGAGCGAAGGTCCCGTCGACCGTTGGCCGCGCAGTCCAACGCCGACGAGCACGACCTCGACCGTCTGGCACAGGCGCTATTTCTGGAATAGCACCGACGCGACGTCCGCCACGATTCCGAGAGCCCAGTCCAACTGCGGACAATCGTGATGACCTTGACACTCCAGGCAGCCGCCTGTCTGCCAGGGCCGATCACGCGCTCGGGACCAGTGCGCGTCGAGGACCCGCTCCGCCATGAAGAGTTCGGTCGCCCTGGACACCGGCTCATCGATCGCCATCGCCCGCACCTTTCCCGAGGTCACGAGATGCACACCCTGGAGGGCGGAGGCCATGCGTCGCGCCCTCCAGGGTGGATGGATCGAAAACCTCGGGATGCTGAAGTCCAGAAGCGTCCGACCGCTGTCTCACTGTATCCACTGTCTCACTGTAGTCAAGTTCTCACTGTGCTCAGTCGAGTCGCGTCGTCACTTGTCCTGCCCAGGTCCCGGCTGGAAGCATGATCTTCGCTGAAGTCCAGGAGAGCCGATCATGCCTACCAGGCCACCGCACTACCTTCGCGTCGCCGACGACATCGCGCGCAGAATCAACTCCGGGGAGTACCCGCCCGGCCATCAACTGCCCTCGGTCTCGGAAATTGGCGAGATCTACAACGTGGCACGGTCGACCGCCTACCGGGCCGTACGCGAACTGCACCAACGAAACCTGGTCTACGGCCAACAGGGGCAGGGCGTCTTCGTCGCCGAAGCGGAGTAGTCGGCTGCGAGGGTCCGACCGCGTCTGCCCTCGGAAGAACGGGGACCACGCGCCAGGCGTGCGTCCCTAGCATCGGTGGATGGAAGCGACGGGCACACCGGCGTACGACGCTCACGCGGACTGGTACGAGGGCTTCATCTCGGGCGGTGGCGACTATCTCCGGAGGGTGCACGCGACCGTGGCCGACCTGCTCGGCACGGGTGCGGGGCCCTGCCTCGACATCTGCTGCGGCACCGGCGCGCACGCGTCCGTGCCTGGCGACCTGGGCTGGACACCGGTGGGTGTGGACCTGTCCGGCGGGCAGTTGCGGCACGCGCGCGGGCGACTGCCGGCGGCCCGGGGGGACGCGACCGCCCTGCCGATCGCCGACGCCTCACTGCCCGCCGCGATGTGCGTCCTGTCCAGCACCGACGTGCCCGACTACCCGGGCGTGCTGCGTGAGGTCGGCCGGGTGCTGCGCCCGGGCGGGCGGTTCGTGCACGTGGGCGTGCACCCGTGCTTCGTGGGCGCGTTCGCCGACTGGGGCCGGCGCCCGAGCGTCGTCGTCGACGAGCGCTACGCGGACCGGTCACGCAGCTTCGACAGCTGGAACACCGACGGCGTCCGGGTCCGGGTCGGCGCCTGGCACGTGCCGCTCGCCGACCTGCTCAACGCGACAGTGGCCGCCGGCCTCCGACCGGTCCGGTTCGTCGAGTCCACCTCTCTAGGCGTGCCGGACCTGTTCGGCTTCCTCGCGGTGCGGTAGCGGCACCAACCCCGCGTCCAGAGTCGGGATCTCCCTCGCGAAGCGGCAAGATCGCCCTCGAACCTGGATGTCAACACTGTTGCGTTAGGGCTGTGGCCGGCGGGGTCAACCCGTGCTGGATAACAAGACTCTTGGTAGATCAAGCCCCGGCGATCATGGAATTGTGGTGCCTGCCTTGGCAGGGTACGGGCGTTTTGTGGCCCACCACAACTCCATGATCGGCGAGGCAGTGCCGGTCGACGAACAGCCGTTCCGCCAAACGAAACGGTGTTGACCTGGATGTAGTGGCATCCTCCCGACGCGAGACCACTACATCCTGGATCGAGCACGATCTCGCGGGCAGCGATCTCGCGGACAGCGCGGCACGGGCAACGCGGCACGGGCAACGCGGCACGGGCAACGCGGCACGGGCAACGCGGCACGGGCAACGCGGCACGGGCAACGCGGCAGAAGAAACATTGCACGCAAAACTTGCGCCGGAGTCCCATACACGGGACTCTGTCCGTGGGTTGCCGCCCGTTCACCGAACGTGCCTTCCGGAGGCGACATGCACACGCTCCGTACCACGTCCCGCCGGCTGCTGGCCGGCGCTGGCGCGCTCCTGCTCGGCACCGCCCTCGCCGCCGCCGCTGCGGCCCCGGCCAGCGCGGGCACCGTCGGATACGTCCGGCTCGCCCACCTCTCCCCCGACACCCCGGCCGTCGACGTCTACCTGGCCGCCCCCGACGCCGCGAAGCCGCGAGTGTTCCCGGGCGTCGGCTACGGCGTGGTCTCCGACTACCTCCAGCTCCCTCCGGGCCGGTACGCGGTGGCGATGCGCGAGGCCGGCACGCCCGCCAGCGAGCCGCCGGTGCTCACCACCGAGGTAGCGGTGACCAGTGGTGGCGCGTACACGGTGGCCGGTGTCGGTCGGCACGCCGACCTGGGGCTGCGGGTGCTCACCGACGATCTGAGCGCTCCCAGGCAGGGCCGGGCCAAGGTGCGCGTCGTGCAGGCGTCGGTGCGGACGCCCGTCCTCGACGTGGCCGCCGCCGACGGGCCGACGATCGCCGACGGCGTGCAGTTCGCCACCACCACGGACTACCAGCAGGTCGAGCCGGGCACCTGGAAGCTGCGACTCACCGGCGCGGGCGGCCCGAGCACCGACGCGGAGGTGCGGCTCACCGGCGGAGCGGTCTACTCGCTGCTGGTGCTCGACGACAAGCAGGGCGGGCTCACGGCCGAGCTGCGCCGCGACGCCGAGGGCGGCACTGTCGTACCGGCCGGCGGTGTGGACACCGGCGCGGGCGGCACGTCCGACGCAGGGTTCGGCGCGTACGCCCTGGTGGCCGGCGGGTTGGCCGCGGCGGCCGGCGCGGCGAGCCTGCTCCTGTGGCGCCGGCGGCGGCGCACGACCTGGTGAGCATCGGGCCCGCCGCCGCGATCCGACGCCACCGCGACCGCCGGGCGCCGCTGGCCGCGCTGGTCGCGGCCGGCGCGGCGGTCTGCCTGGCCGCCGGCACCGGGGTCGGGCTGGCGACGACCGGCCCGCCGCCGCCGGCCGCGAGCTGGCACCCCGGCTGCGCCGACGGCTGCGCGTCCGTGGCCGCGCCGCCGCGACCACAGGGTCCACCCACGCGGGTACGCGTGCCGCGCATCGACGTCGACTCGGCGCTCACGGTGCTGGGCCTGGACCGCGCCGGCGTCCTCGTTCCGCCGACCGAGTTCGACACGGCCGGCTGGTACGGCGGCGGCCCGGCACCCGGCGACACCGGCCCGGCCGTGCTCGCCGGGCATCTGGACTCGCGCAGCGGCCCGGCGGTCTTCGCCCGGCTCGATGAGCTGCGTCCGGGTGACCGGGTCCAGGTGTGGCGCGGCGGGCGGTGGCTGTCGTTCCGGGTGACCGGGTCGCTGCGTACCCGCAAGGACCGGTTCCCGACGGCCGTGGTCTACGGCCCGACGCCCGGGGCGGAGCTGCGTCTCGTCACCTGCGGGGGCGACTTCGACCGGCGGCGCGGGCACTACCGGGACAACGTGGTGGTGTTCGCGGTCGCCGACGGCTGATCAACTCGGCTTGCGGGATGTCGGGGTGTCCGGCTCGGCCCGATGCCCCGGATTCCCGGATTCCGAGTCGATCACCGCCTGGCGGGGCCGGCGTCAGACCGGGCGGGCCGGCGTCAGACCGGGCGGCGGCCGGCGAAGCCGCACTCGGCGCGGTGGTACCAGCGCACGTCGGAGTCGCCCTCCAGCCAGCACCAGAGCACCGCACGGCCGGCCCGCTCGCCGGGGAAGTCGAGCAGCACCGGCGCGATGCCCTTGACCTGGATCTCGTGCTGGTGCAGCTCCTCGACGACGGCGTGCAGCCGGGCCTCCAGCCCCTTCACCTCGGCCAGCCCGCCGAGCGCGCTGACGCCGTGGTCGGCCAGGTCGACGCGCAGCTCGGCGAGGTCGGCGCGGAGCCGGATCAGCTCGTCGACACGCGGCTGCAGGGTGGCCACCAGGTGCCGGGCCTGGGCGAGTGTGAACACGTCGCCAGTATGCCCGTCACATAGCGCCGCTGGTCACCCCAGGCATGAGATCAGAATTCCCTTAAGTGGATCTTGAGCTGTATGCCTGTCGGCAGCCCTCGTCGAGCATTGGCAGGCGTACGTACCGTCCCACCATTGCCAGAGCTCCCGTCGGGCACCTATTAGCAGCCGTACCGGCTAGCTTCGGACATCCGACAAGCTCCATAAGGGACTTGAACGGGAAAGTGCAGGGCTGCGGGTGTGGGAGCCGTGGACAGGGGTGTCACTTGCCGCTGCGCTCAGGTATACAGAGTTCTCCTCGCGGAGCAGCCTTTCATTCTCGGGAAATCCGTCGGTGCAACGGAGGCTCACTGGCATGAGCGATGGTTCGTCCCCCACCACGTCCCCAGCTCTTCGGTTCTTGTTCCGCTACCGCGATCTGGTCGCTGACACACTGCCCGAGCATCGTGCCGTCCTGCAGGAGCGGGGGTGGTGCTGGTGGGGATGGTGGAAGCGGCCCAACGAACCTGGCCGGCTGGAGATATGGCGGGCTCTGGAACAGGAGACGCGCGCAGGGCAGCGGGTGCTGATTGGACTGTTCCACTCCGGTACGGGCAGCGTCCATCCGGCATCCGTGGAGCGGGTAGTCGTCCCCCAGGCCGACGATCTGGGTAACTATGTTTCGCTCAGTCCGCCCACCGCCGAGCAGGATGGCGTTCCTCCGTACTACCGATCGAGTCGGCACAGTCGGGGCTGGCTGCGGCTGGTGGCCTTGGCTGAGGAGCCGATCGAGTTCTTTGGGAAATTCTCGTTCGCCTCGGCGCCGCCGTTGCCGCACCACCCCGCGAGCCAGTTGGAGCGGCTTGTGGGCAAGCGGATTCTGGACGCCGACGAGCTGCGCGCGATGGACACCACCATTTGGGAAATCCGGTCGGCCCAGCCGGGCGATTCCAGTGAACGGTTCCTGACCGCGTCGCAGCGTGAGGACGGCGCGCTGTCCGCAGAGCCGATCGCCTGTCCGGGGCCGTGGCTGCTACACCTCACCGATCCGCACTACGCGACCGGCCGGTTCCGTCCCGAACATCAGTGGCGGCTGGAAACCGAGGACGGGGCGACACGCCCCACCATGGTTGACGCAATTTCGAACGCGCTCGCTCATCACCAGCGATCAGTCGGAGCGGTTCTCGTAACGGGCGATCTCACCTACGTCGCCGCCCGTGAGGAGTTCGACGCGGCTCGAGCCGGCCTCTTCAAGTTGACCAACGGACTCCTCGGCCTGGGCATGGAGCATCTCGTGGTCATTCCCGGCAACCATGACATCGCGTGGACCCGCAGTGACTCCTACGACTACGGAGCACCGGTTGAGGTGGCGCCATCCGAGGCCACCGCCAACTACCGGAACTTCTTCAAAGCACTCTATGGCTACCCGGCTTCACCCCACCTCTCAATGGCCCGCCGCTTCGTCTTCCCCGGCGGCAACCTCGTGGATGTCGCTGCGGTCAACTCCAGCTCTCTGGAACAGGGCCAGTCGTTCCTGGCAGGCATGGGCCGTGTGCAGGAATCCGCATATCGAGAGGTGACGAGCGCCCTGACCTGGTCGAGTCCCGGCTCAGCCCTACGAGTACTCGCGCTGCACCACCATCTCGCGCTGACCGAGGACCTGGAGTCGTCCGATGAATACGCCACCGGTTTTGGGATCGCCGTCGATGCGCCCCGGATCCAGCGCATGGGCGCTCGCGACGGGGTACATCTCGTCGTGCACGGCCACAAGCATCGCGCGTTCGTCTGGCGAGCCGAGGCGTACCATCTCCCGGAATACAGCAACGAGCGCTGGGAGTTGGGGCGCTTCAACATCGTGGGCGGCGGAAGCAGCGGCTCGAAATCGTCAGACGGGCGGCGTAACTTCTTCAACCTGATCAGGATGGCCGGCCCGGTCGTGGAGTTGGAGATGTACCGGAGTCAACACGAAGGCGCGTTCGAACGCTTCATGACCTGGAGGGCACCCTTGGCCACTGGCACAGACGGCCGGCTGGAGATCGCTCCCTGGCAGGTCGTCTCTCCATGACCGCCCGACGCCCGCGGGTGAACGCTCTCATCCTCGACATGGACAACACGTTGTACGACTGGGTCGCTTACTTCGTGCCTGCGGTCCGAGCAATGGTGTCCGAGGCCGCAAAGCTCCTCGACGTGTCCGAGGATGAGCTACGTGGCGACCTCCAGGCCGTACACCGCAAACACGGCAACACGGAGCACCCGTTCGCGCTGCTTGAGACCACCGCCGTCGAGCGCCACCTTCCCGGCATGAGCCAGCGGGCACGACACGAGTACCTGCTGCCCGCCTTCGCCGCATTCAACGAAGTCCGACGACACCACCTTCGCCTCTACGCGGACGTTGAACGGACCCTCCAGGCCATCAAGTCGACAGGTTGCCGCATCGTGGGCCACACGGAGGCCAAGGATGTGAACATCAGCAGCCGAGCACGCGCGCTCGGGCTGGAAGCGATGTTGGAAGCGATCTACGCGCCTCGGTTCATCGGACCACCGCACCCTCTAGGCGTCGATCGACCATCGACCCCTACCGCGATCGAGGTTCGTGTACTTCCGCCGACAGCGCGCAAGCCCAACCCCGACATCGCCCGTCGGATCGCCGAGCAACTCGGCGTACCGCCCAACCGCTGCCTGTATGTGGGTGACAACCTGAGCAAGGACGTCGTAATGGCCAAACGAGCGGGAATGCTCGCAGCGTGGGCGCGTTATGGCACCCACCACGACCCCGAGCTCTGGCGTGACCTGGTCGCGCTGTCCCACTGGGACCCCGCAGCCGTCACCGCCGCAGAAAACACGAGTAACGACCTGACCCGCTTTGGGCCTGACGTCACGTTGGACGCCTTCCACGAATTACCTGGGCACTACACATTCGCGGCTGACCCAGGATCTCGGCGATCTCAGTTGGCGTCTAATTGCCGGGCAGCCGGGTCCGCCGAATGAGCGAACCCGGCGCCGGGCTGGGTCGCTGACGGGGACCACGCGCTTCGCCGGTTCAGATCACCAATGTTGCTACGAAACTCGCTGAGCCACTCGCCAGTCTCCGCCTCGACCAGCTCGGCTGTGCGCAGCACAAGCGTACGGATCAGTTTCTCACGGCGTCGTACCGCCAGATCCACCTCGTCGTCATCACGTGCGGTACTCAAGTCTGCGGTTGCCCAGTCCAACCTAAACTCGGTGAGTGCCCGCTGAAGCGCCTGCACGGTGGCGATATCCCGCATCCAGGCGGACGACAGCCCAAAGAAGTGATCGAATGCCAGACAGCCGCCCGCCATGGCGAGGAGGACGTATCCCCAGCTGGCGCCCCGGCCGGCGCTGGCCGCGCTGACGAGTGGTACGACACCTCCGGCGATTCCCAGCAGGATGACACAACCGCGCAGAATGCGGGAAGCTGTGCGGCGGATCGCCTTGTCACGCAGGTACCAGGCGACCCAATCCTCAGCCTGACCCTCCGCCCACTCACGCAGGCGTTGCAGGACAACCTCCGGCTGCTGCTCCGCGGCCAGGACAGGGAACGGCCGGATAGTCATGTCTCGGCGGGGGACACGATGTACTTCACGGACGTGGCCGTTGCCGGTTACCACGACTCCTCCGACCGCGGCAAACGGCGAGAGCCGCGTACAAACGTCAGATCGAGAATCGAAGGACACTCTCGCCGCATACCGACAGCCTGCACCGCCAGGGCACGGCGCTCAAGAGCAAACACCGCTCCGGTGACGGGCGGAAGTCAGTCGGCCTGGGCGGCCAGTTCGCGGGCGCGGTCCCGGGCGGCCTCCAGCGCGGCGAGCAGCGCCGCGCGTACGCCGTGCTTCTCCAGCTCGCGGATCGCGGAGATGGTGGTGCCGGCGGGCGACGTGACCGCCTCGCGCAGCTTGACCGGGTGCTCGCCGGAGTCGCGCAGCATCACGGCGGAGCCGATCGCGGTCTGCACGATCAGCTCGTGCGCCACCTGCCGGGGCAGTCCGAGCAGGATCCCGGCGTCGATCATGGCTTCGACCAGGAGGTAGAAGTAGGCCGGGCCGGAGCCGGAGAGCGCCGTGACCGCGTCCTGCTGCGACTCGGGCACCCGGATGGTCTGGCCGAGGGGCTTGAACATCTCCTCGGCCAGGGCGAGGTGTTCCCCGGTGGCGTACGCGCCCGCCGAGATGGCCGTCATCGCCTGGTCGACCAGCGCCGGGGTGTTGGTCATGACGCGGACCACCGGGGTGCCGTCGGGCAGTCGGCGGTTGAAGAAGCTGGTGGGCAGGCCGGCGCAGAGCGAGATGACCAGCTTGTCGGCGGGCACCTTGGGGCCGATCTCGTCCAGCAGCGCGGCGGCGTCCTGTGGCTTGACCGAGACCGCGAGCACGGCCGCCTCGTCGACGGCGGCCAGGTTGTCGACCACCCGGACGCCGTAGCGGGCGGTCAACTCCTCGGCGCGGGCCGGTCGGCGGGCGGTGGCGAGCAGCCGCTCCACCGGCCATCCGGAGCGCAGCAGCCCGGAGAGCATCAGCTCACCGATCTTGCCCGCGCCGATCACCGCGACCGTGTGCACCTCGGCTGACATCTCGGCCGTACCCCCTCGCGTCGGGTCGCGGCGTGGCGGGCTGTGGGCCCGATACGCCGCCGAACGTCGGGTCGCGGCGTGGCGGGCTGTGGGCCCGATACGCCGCCGAACGTCGGGTCGCGGCGCGGCTGGCCCCGTGGCCCGCCGCGCCGCCTACCGTCGATCAGCTGCCGAAGAAGACCTCGGCCTCGGCGTACCGCTCCAGCGGCACGGTCTTCAGCTCGCGGGTGGCCTCCGCGAGGGGCACCCGGACGATGTCGGTGCTCTGCATCGCGACCATCTTGCCCCAGTCGCCGTCGTTGACCGCGTCGATGGCCTGCAGGCCCAGGCGGGTGGCGAGCACCCGGTCGAAGGCGGTCGGGGTGCCACCGCGCTGGATGTGGCCCAGCACCACGGTGCGGGCCTCCTTGCCGGTCTTGGCCTCCAGCTGCTCGGCCAGCCACTGGCCGATGCCGCCGAGGCGGACGTGGCCGAACGAGTCCAGCTCCTGGTTGGCGAGCACCATCTGACCGTCGAGCGGCTGGGCACCCTCGGCGACTACGACGATCGGGGCGTACTGGTGCTGGAAGCGCTTCTCGACGTAGCCGGCGACCTGGTCGACGTCGAACTGCCGCTCGGGCAGCAGGATCACGTTGGCGCCGCCGGCCAGGCCGGCGTGCAGGGCGATCCAGCCGGCGTGCCGGCCCATCACCTCGACGACCAGGGTGCGGTGGTGGCTCTCCGCGGTGGTGTGCAGCCGGTCGATGGCCTCCATCGCGATGTTGACCGCGGTGTCGAAGCCGAAGGTGTAGTCGGTGGCGCCGAGGTCGTTGTCGATCGTCTTCGGCACGCCGACGACGTGCACGCCCAGCTCGTAGAGCTTGGTGGCCACGCCGAGGGTGTCCTCGCCGCCGATCGCGATCAGCGCGTCCACGCCCTGGCTGGCGAGGTTGTCCTTGATCCGCTCGACGCCGTTCTCGATCTTGAACGGGTTGGTCCGGGACGAACCGAGGATGGTGCCGCCACGGGGCAGGATGCCGCGGACGTCCGCGATGCCCAGGGGACGGGACAGACCCTCCAGCGGGCCCTTCCAACCGTCCCGGAAGCCCACGAACTCGTGACCGTAGGTGGCGACGCCCTTGCGGACCACCGCCCGGATGACCGCGTTGAGACCTGGGCAGTCGCCGCCGCCGGTGAGCACGCCGATACGCATGATCCGCTCATCCTCCTGGAGCATCAGGTAAAGCCCGATATGCCCCAGGTATGTGTCAAGTCAGACCATCGGCGCCATTGCCGGCCCGGGGCGGGCCGTCACTGCGAACTGTAGTCGGCCTACCTGCGCGACGACAGCGCGCCCCGGGGGCGGCGGGTCAGTAGGTCACCTCGCGGTTCTCGCCGGTCGCCGGCGGGTGGCCGGTGACGGCGGCCTTCGCGAACCCGAGCAGATTGACCACGGTGCTGCTCGGCGAGTCCCAGTACTCGGCGGAGCTGGCGTGCACCTTGATCAGCGTCAGGCCGGGCGTGTCCAGCCCGTCCGGGAACCAGGTCCTGAGCACCGGGTTCCACAGCCGCCGGGCGCGCTCGGCGTCGAAGCCCTCATTGGCGGTGCCCGAGACCGACACCCAGGCGTTGTGCTTCTGGTCCGAGAAGGCGACGTTGACCTCCGGGTTCACCCGGATCTGGCGCACCTTGGCGGAGTCTGCGTAGGCGAAGAACCACAGGTCGCCGTCGAACTCGGCTTCCTGCAGCCCCATCGGCCGGCTCACCTGCCGCCCGTCCAGCGCGATCGTGGTGAGCATGCAGATCCGTGCGGCGCGGACCAGCTCGGTGACCCGCGTCCGGGCCTCGGCGACGCTGGTCGGATCGTTGCTCATGGCAGTCTCCCTCGGCTCGACTGGTCGAACCGTTGCCCGGGACAGAACCGGTCAAACCTGCAAAGGTACGACGACCGGTCAGCGTGCCGTCATCGCCCGCCAACGGGCCAGGTTGTGCCGGGCGTCGACCAGGGCGTCGTGCCGGGCCGCGTCCGCGTCCGGCAGGGTCGGCCGGCCCCGGTCGTCCCAGAGCTGCCGCAGGTCCTTGGTGAACCGGGGGATCTCCCGGGGCAGCGCCGGCATCGCCCCCCAGAGCTGGGCGAGGACCACATGGTCGTACGCCGCGTACCAGGCCCACAGCTCCAGCTGCTCCCCCGGCCGGTCCCGAACCGGCTCCATGAGGAAGTCGTACAGGTCGTCACGGATGCGCTCCCGGGAACGCCAGGCCCGGTCCGCCGGAGACGGCAGCCGGTCCAGCACGTTGCGCCGGACCCAGGGCACGGCACGGGAGTCGTCGAACTCGGTGGAGACCGCGTAGAACTCGCGGCCGTACTCGTCGACGACGCCGATCGACACGAGGTCGACGATCCGGCCGTCCTCGATGAACTCGCAGTCGTAGAAATAGCGGTAGACCATTCCGGCCATCCTCGCCCACGGCCGGCCGGCGGCGCCCGGCGGGGCCCGGGTGCGACCCACGGCCGGTCCGTCGCGGACCAGCGCCGACCTGCGACCGGGAGCCGGCGCAGGGAGTACGCCGCAGCTCGCGACGGTCACGGAAGTGCTTCGAGGGGTGTACAGCAAGCGACCGGACCGTCATGATCTGATGTGTACCGCTACCGGACGCCGAATCGGTGTCAGTTCACCTTGTCAGGGCCATCAGGTTCACCCGGTGAGCGATTGTGTGGTCCATGACCGGGAGGGGTTGGGCCGTGGAGATGCGCCTGCCGGAGCCGGGTGACGCGCTCACGGGTGTCGAGATGTTCGCCGGGTTGGAGCCCGAGGTGCGCCAGCGCGTCATCGCGGCCGCCGTCCCGCGCACCTACCGCAAGGGTCAGTTGCTCTTCGTGGAGAACGACCCGGGCGAGTCGCTGATCGTGCTGCGCCGCGGCGCGGTCGCCGTCTTCCGCACCGCGCCGACCGGCGAGCGGGCGGTGCTGTCGGTGATCCGTCCGCCGGACGTGCTCGGCGAGGTCTCCCTGCTCGACGCCTCCACCCGGTCCGCGTCGGCCGAGGCCATCGAGGACTGCGCGGCGCTCGCGCTCTCCCGGGGCGCGTTCATGGAACTGGTGCACTCCAATCCGCGCATCCTGGACGCGGTGATGCGCTCGCTGGGCGGCCTGATCCGTCGGCTCACCGAGCAGAACGCCGACCACGTCTTCCTCGACCTGCCCGGCCGGGTCGCCAAGACACTGGTCCGGCTGGCCGGCGAGAGCCAGGCCCCGATGATCACGATCGAGCTCAACCAGAGCCAGCTCGCCGAGATGGCCGGCGGTTCCCGTCAGAGCGTCAACCAGGCCATCGGCTCCTTCGCCAGCCGGGGCTGGCTGCGGACCGAGGGGCGCCGGATCGTGGTCACCGACGTGGCCGCGCTGCGCCGCCGCGCCGGCATGAACGACCGCTGAGCCGCACCTCCGCCGCACCGGCCTGAACGACCGCTGAGCCGCGCCGACGGGCAGCGCACTTCGACAACACGACACGGCCGGGTCACCCGTGGGCGGCCCGGCCGTGTCGTCGCGTCACCGACGCGTGGTTCAGACTCCGGAGCTGCCCGGGCCGGCCCACTTGTCCGGGCCCTTGCCGTCGCCGCCCGGGCCGTGGGACTGCTCGCTGACGATGCCCTCGGCCTGGAGCGTGGCGAGCGTGGCGGCGTCGACGTCCACCGACTCGCCCGCGGAGTGGTTGACCCCGTTGCCGTCGGTCCAGTCGCTCTCCAGCTTGACGTACACCATTGACCTGTCCCCCTCTGGTCGCTGATCGAAGATGTGGCGGACTGAATGTAGTCCGTCGGACCCTTGGTGGACTGTCCACAAGCCAACAGGCCGGTACCTGACAGCCGCGCGGGCGGTGATACTCCCTGTGACGGGACGACGGGGGGCGTCGGCCCGGATCGCCATGGAGGGTGTGTCATCGCCGCGCAGTGTGGGCGCTGTGGACGCACGGCCGCCGACGGTGACCGCTTCTGCGGTGGCTGCGGTGCCGAGCTCGGTGCCGTCTGCCCGCACTGCCTGCGCCCCCTCGCCTCGGACGTCACGTTCTGCACGTCGTGCGGGTCGCCCCGGCCGGGCGCGGACCGGCCGGTCGCCGTCGCGCCGCAGGAGGATCGCCGCCGGGTGAGCGTGCTCTTCGTCGACCTCATCGACTTCACCCCGTACGTCGAGCGGGCCGACCCGGAGCAGGTCCGCGGCATGCAGACCGGCTTCTTCTCCGCGGCCCGCCGGGTCGTCGGCCAGTACGGCGGGGTGGTGGAGAAGTACATCGGCGACGCGGTGATGGCACTGTTCGGCGCCCCGATCGCCACCGAGACCGACGCGCTGCGCTGCGTCCGGGCCGGACTGGAGCTGCAACGTGTGCTCACCCGGTTCGCGCCGACCGGCAGCACCGAGATGCGGTTCCGGGTGGGGGTGGCCACCGGGGAGGCCCTTGTCGACGTGGCCGCCGCCCGCGACGGCGGGCAGGCGATCGTGGCCGGCGACGTGGTGAACACCGCCTCCCGGATGCAGTCGGTCGCGCCACCGGGCGGGGTGCTGGTGTGCGGCACCACGCACGCGCTGACCAGGGACACGATCCGCTACGAGGAGCAGCCCCCGGTCACTTTGCGCGGCCGGTCGTCGCCGACCGAGGTGTGGCTCGCGCTGTCGCCGCTGCGCCGCCTGCCAACCGACCGGGAGCCGGACACCACGCCGCTGGTCGACCGCGAGCACGAGCTGGGCATGCTGGTCAACGCCCTGCACCGGTCGCTGCGCGACCGGCTGCCGCAGGTGGTGACGATCTTCGGCCGGGCCGGCATCGGCAAGAGCCGGCTGCTGCGCGAGCTGTACCGGCACACGGGCCGGCTGGTCGACGAGCCGCTGACGTGGCGGACGGGGCGCTGCCCGCCGTTCGGGGAGAACGTCACGTTCGCCGCGCTGGCCGACATCGTCAAGACCGAGGCCGGCATCCTGGACACCGACCCGGCCGCCAGCGCGGCGCAGCGGCTGGCCGCCGCCGTGAGCGAGCTGATCGGTCCGGGCGAGCGGGACCGGGTGGTGGACGCCCTGCGCCCGCTGGTCGGGCTGCCCGGCACGCCGCTGCCGGCGGAGGAGGCCGAGTCGTCGTGGCGACGGTTCCTGCTGGCGTTGGCCGCCCGCCGCCCTACCGTGCTGGTCTTCGAGGACCTGCACTGGGCCGACGACGCGATGCTGCGCTTCGTGGAACTGCTCGGGGCGGCGGCCCGCGAGGCGCCGCTGCTGCTGCTCTGCACCGCCCGCCCGGAACTGGTCGATCGGGACCCGAGCTGGGCCGGCACCATCACCGGCTCGGTGACCATCACCCTGCCGCCCCTGCGCGACACCGGCATCGCCGCCCTGTACGCGCACCTGTTCGGCCAGGCGGCGTTCTCCGCCGACATGTTGACCCCGCTCATCGAGGTGGCCGGCGGCAATCCGCTCTACGCGCACGAGTACGTCCGGATGCTCATCGAACAGGGCGCGCTGCGCCAGTCCGGGCGGGGCTGGTCGCTGGACAAGCAGCTCGAACTGACCATGCCGGAGAGCGTGCACGCGGTGATCGCCAACCGGGTCGACCTGCTGGACGCCAAGGACCGCTCGGTGCTGCTGGCGGCCTCGGTGGTCGGGGTGCAGTTCTGGCCGGGCGCGGTGGCCGCCGCGCTGGGGCAGCCGGTCGAGTCGGTCGAGCGTGCGCTGCGCCGGCTGGAGCAGCGCGACTTCGTGCACGAGCAGGCCGCGTCGACGATGGCGGGGCAGGCGGAGTTCCGGTTCCGGCACGTGCTGGTGCGCGACGTCTGCTACCAGCGGCTGCCGCGCACCGAGCGGGTGGCCCGGCACGAGCGGGCCGCGGACTGGCTCGACGCGCTGTCGCACAGCCGCGACACCGACTTGGCGGAGGTGCTCGCCCACCACCGCTGGGCGGCCCACGAGATCGCCCGCTCGCTCGGCATGCAGGTCCGCCGGTACGCGGGGCCGGCGCGGCAGGCGCTGCACCGGGCGGCCCGCCGGGCGTACGCCCTGCACGGGCTGGACGCGGCGGCGAGCCATGCGGGTCGGGCGCTGGGCCTGGCCGACGACAGCGACCCGGTGGGGCGGCTCCAACTGGAGCTGCTCAGCACGGAGATCTCGTTCTACCGCGACGGCAACGCGTTCCTCTCCGGCGGTGGGCCGGAGCAGGTGCACGCGCTGGCGGACCGGCTGTCGGCGCACGGCGACGACGCGTGCGCCGCACGGGCGTGGACGCTGCTCGGTCAGGCCGCCTGGCTGCGCGCCGACCGGGGCGACGCGCTGGCCTGCCTGGATCGCGCGGTCCAGTTGTTCGAGCCGTTGCCGGACAGCCCGCAGAAGGCCGACGCGTACGCCGAGCTGGGCCGCCTGCACATGCTCAACTACGAGCGCGACCCGGCCGTGTCGGCGGCGGACACCGCGGCGGAGATCGCGGAGCGGCTGGGCCTGACCGAGACGCGCACCAACGCGCGGATCACCGCGGCCACCGCCCGCTACCAGGCCGGTGACCGGGTCGGCCTGGACGAGCTGCACGCGATCGTCGAGTTCGGCCGCGCCGGCCAGCTGCTCGCGCTGCCCCGGGCCACCCAGAACCTGGCCTGGGCCATCCGCGAGGAGGGCGACTGGCTGCGCTCGAACGCCCTGCTCTCGGCCGCGCCGGCGCGTACGGCCAGCGGCCAGACGCTGACCACCAGCTATTCGGCGGAGGCGATGCGGGCCTGGTTCGAGGGTGACTTCGGCCGGTTGCTCGCCGCGGCGGAGGCGTTCGTGGACACGCCGACCGGCAGCTGGGACATGCAGGTACGGGGGTTGCGCTGCTGTCTGCTGGTGCTCCGCGACGACGAGGATCCGGCCGACCTGGCCGACGCGCTGACCACCGCGTGGCGCAGCGGCTTTCACCGCCTGCGGTGGACGATGCTGAGCATGGCGGCGCTGTGCCGGGCACTGCAGGGCCGCGACGCCGAGGCGGCGGAGCTGATCGACGAGCTGGACCGGTCCTGGTCGGCGGTGCCGGCGCTCGCCAGCGGGGAGTGGATCGCCGCCGCCGCGTACGCCGCCGCCCTGGCCGGGCGGGACACCGCCGTGCGGGTCCGGGCGATGCTGGACCGGGTCGGGCATCGCACGCCGTGGTCGGAGGCGGCGCTGCGGACGGTGACGGCGGCGGTGGCGGCGGCCGACGGCGACCACCGGCGGGCGGCCGAGCTGCACCTGGCCGCCGCCGAGACGTACGGGCGGATCCCGGACGTCAGCGACCGGGTGCTGGCGCTGGCGCTGGCGGCGGCGGAGCTGACCCGCGCCGGCGACCCGGCGGGCGCCCGGGAGCCGCGAGCCGAGGTCCGCACCTTCGCGCTGCGCAACGACGCCCCGGGCCTGCTGGCGCTGGCCGGCCGGCCGATCAGCCCGACCGGGCCGGCGGTCGCGTGTTGAGCAGGCTCACCCGGCTCGGCGGCTAGGGAGCCTCAGCCGCTGACCCGACTCAGGCGGCGACTGGCGTCTTGAGTTTCTGCGCGTAGATGTCGACGTACTCCCGGCCGGAGAGCTCCATCAACTCGTACATGACCTCGTCGGTGACCGCGCGCTCGACGAACCGGTCGCCGGCCAACCCCGCGTAGCGGGAGAAGTTCAGGGGCGCGCCGAAGCAGACCCGCACCTGGCCGACCCGCGGGAGGAGCCTGCCGGGCGGCTGAAGTTCGTCGGCGTTGAGCATCGCCACCGGCACCACCACCGCGCCGCTCTCCAGGGCCAGCCGCGCCACACCGGTCTTGCCCCGGTAGAGCCGCCCGTCCGGGGAGCGGGTGCCCTCCGGGTAGATGCCGGCCACTCCTTGAGCGCGCAGCACCCGCAACTGGGTGTCCAGGGCGGCGCGGGCGGCCTGACCGCCGGAGCGGTCCACCGGGATGGTCCCGGTGCCGACGAAGAACATCTTCATGAACCAGCCCTTGATCCCCTTGCCGGTGAAGTACTCCGCCTTGGCCACGAAGGTGACCCTCCGCGCAACGATCAACGGGATGAAGATCGAGTCGAAGAAGGAGAGGTGGTTGCTCGCCAGGATCACCGGGCCGGTCGCCGGCACATTGCGCAGGCCCTCCACCTGCGGGCGGAAGATCAGCTTGAGCAGCGGACCGAGGAGCACGTATTTCAACAGCCAGTAGAGCACCGGTGTCCTTTCCGTGGTGTGCCCGCGACAACACCATGCCCGGGAGCGCCGCCGTCGCTGACGAGCCTACGAAGCCTCAGCTCTACCCACAACGGACGAACGACCGCTTCGATCTCGTCAGGTGCTCGGGGCCTCGATCAAGGTCCGCCCGTGCCGGACTCGACAGGCCCGGTTCGTGACGCAGTCAGATTCCGCAGGGCGGGAAGGCACCCGGCGAAGCCACGCTGGCCACCGCAAACGACGGACCTAGTCCTGAGGCCAGACACGTGCCCGGCCTCACGACCAAATCCGACATCCGCTGAGCACGGTCCGCCGTCAGGCGTCCGGCCGCTCCGGTTTAGGACGATGCCGTCGTCGTTGGATCACAGCAGCGAGTTCACGCAGGAAGACAACGACGAGTCCGACGCTGGAGGGCACCGCGATCCAGGCACGCCAACCTCCCTCGCTCACGATGCCGGGCAACAGGATCACGGTGAAAAGGAGCATGAGCCCCAACACCGACAGACTTCGCCCCGAGTCGCCCGAGTTCACCATTGCCAGCTCCGCCTGTCGGCGTCGAGGAACTTCGCGACGGGACCGGCCAGCCAGCGTGTCACCGCCAGCGCCGGATCCATACCCACCCCTATTCGCCCCGCTCGCTCTTCCACCGTAGGAACTCGCGGTACAGCTCCTCTTCGCGCCTGCGCATGCGCCGGTGCAGCACCCGGGAGGCCACGAGAAGCATGCCGCCGCCGCCCAGCATCAGGTAGCCGAGGATCCGGTCGTCGGGGATCTTCGGTGCCGTGCTGAACAGCAACCCCAGCAGGGTCGAGCCCAGACCCAGGTAGAGCGCGATCCCGGGCGGTGTCTGCCGGTATTCGAGATGGTGACGGTCGGCGAACGTCTGGAACCTCGGCGGGACGTCCGGCTCCTCGTATTCCTCAGCGGTCACGTATGCCCCCTCCGTCCCCGGCGTGGAGTCGCCGCCGTCAACGATCACCGAGATCGCACGTGTCGCGCAAGAACGGACATAGGTGGCCCGCCGCGACCTGCGACAGCAGCCGTGACTTTGGAAGACGCGACACAACGCACTCCCGGAACCGGCCTCCGACGTGTCACGATTCAGAGCACGGCGTGAGTACGGGCGTCGAGGGGGCAGGGTGGCCGCGTCGGAAGGCGCGTTGAGGAGGATGTCCGGGTGTCAGCGGGTGGGGCCCGCCGGGGACGGCGGGACAACGGGCTCGACGCGAGCGAGTACGCCGTCGTCGGCGACGTCGATCCGCGCGTCGGCGAGCACCTGCTCGACGTGCTGGCCGCTGGCGGCATCGCCGCCTACCTGCAACCCTCCGCCGACCTCAACCCCGTCACCCGCACCACCACGGTTCCGGCCCGCCCGGTCGACCGGCTCTACGTCGACCGCTCGCACCTGACCACGGCCCGCGACTACCTCACCCAGCTCGCCGACGAGAGCGCCCCGGAGCAGCCGCCGGCCCGCGACGAGCCGGACATCGACGCCGAGTGGGCCCGGATCGTGGCCGGCTTCCACGCCACCTCGACCGCCGACGAGCGCCCGTGGCCGGCAGCGGAGGACGTGGACGAGCGCGACGACCGGGAAACCCGGGACGAGCCGACGGCTGGTCCGCTCGCCCGCTCCGGCGCCGACGAGGCCGGGCCGACCGCCACCGACGTCCGCCGGCTGCCGTCGGCCACCGACTTCTCCGGGATCTCTGTCGGCCGGGGCACCCGCGGTGACGAGCCCTCGCTGCTGGACGGTCTGGACACCTTCGGCGCCGATCTGCCCGACGACGACGAGGACGAGGGTTACCACCCGCCGCCACCCCCGCCACTGCCCCGGATCTCCAAGTACGCGGTGGTCGGCGCGCTCGCGGTGGTCGTCGGGTTCGTGCTCTTCCTCTTCCCGTCGCTGCTCCCGGTGGACCGCTCGGCGGTCATCCTGTTCGGGTTCACCGGCATCCTGGCCGGCTTCGTCACGCTGATCTGGCGCCTGCGCCCCGGCGACGAGAACGACGACGACCCGGACAACGGCGCCGTCGTCTGACTCCCGCGCCCGCCGACCGCATTCCGGGACGACGACGCCCCCGTCCGGGGCGTAACAATGGTGTAACTTACTGTCAGTAGGAATACCGCTGTACGTCACTTCCCCCGCTGACTGACCGGTTTTTCCTTGCTCGTGGCGGTCAGTCCTCTGCTGATCGGAATGCCCGAGATGCGACAGAGTTCCCTCGTGGTGGTGGCCAACCGCCTCCCCATCGACGACAGCCAAGCGCCCGACGGCGCCTGCGAGTGGCGCCGCAGCCCGGGTGGGCTGGTCAGCGCGCTGCACCCCCTGCTCCGGCACACCCCGGCGACCTGGGTCGGCTGGGCCGGAGGCACCGGGGCCGCGCCCGCCCTGCCGGACGTGGACGGCGTCCACATGCACACCGTCGCCCTCAGCCAGGAGGATCTGCGCGACCACTACGAGGGTTTCTCCAACGCCACCCTCTGGCCGCTCTACCACGACGCCGTCGAGCAACCCGAGCACCACCGTCGCTGGTGGGAGGCGTACCAGCGGGTCAACCAGCGCTTCGCCGAGGCGACCGCCGAGGTGGCCGAGCCGGGCGGCGTGGTCTGGGTGCAGGACTACCACCTGCAGCTCGTTCCCGGGCAACTGCGCGCGCTCCGCCCCGACCTGCGCATCGGGTTCTTCCTGCACGTGCCGTTCCCGCCGCCGGAGCTGTTCATGCAGTTGCCCCGTCGGGCCGAACTGCTGCGCGGCATGCTCGGCGCCGACCTGGTCGGCTTCCAGCGCGCCCAGGCGGCGCACAACTTCGCCCAACTGGTCACCCGGGTGCTGGAGCTGCCGGCCACCGACCGCCGGATCGGGATCGACGACCGGGTGGTGCGCATCGGCGCCTTCCCGGTGTCCATCGACACGGCCGAGATGGCCGCCCTCGCCGCCCGCCCCGACGTTGCCGCGCGGGCCCGCCGCCTGCGCCAGGATCTCGGCGACCCCCGCCAGGTCATCCTCAGCGTCGACCGGATGGACTACACCAAGGGCATCGAGCAGCGCCTCAAGGCGTACAGCGAGCTGCTCGCCAGCGGCGACGTCAAGGTCCGCGACACAGTGCTGGTGCAGGTCGCCATGCCGAGCCGGGAACGCGTCGGGCAGTACCAGATCCTGCGCGAACGGATCGAGCGCGAGGTGGGCCGGATCAACGGCGAGTTCGGCCGGGTCGGTGAGCCCGCCATCCACTACCTCACCCAGCCGTTCGACCGGGCCGAGCTGGCCGCGCTCTACCGGGTCGCCGACGTGATGGCGGTGACCCCGCTGCGCGACGGGATGAACCTGGTCGCCAAGGAGTACGTCGCCGCCCGGGTGGACGACACGGGCGCGCTGCTGCTCAGCGAGTTCGCCGGCACGGCCGCCGAGCTGTCCCAGGCGTACCTGGTGAACCCGCACGACCTGGAGGGGCTCAAGCAGGCGCTGCAAACGGCGCTGCGCGCCAGCCCCGCCGACGTCACCGAACGCATGCGAGCCATGCGCGCCCACCTGCACCAGCACGACATCCGGGCCTGGGCGCGCTCCTACCTGAGCGCGCTGGACGAGCACGGCGCCCTGGTCGGCCGCCTCACCAGCGCCGACGGCACCCCCCTGGTGCCGCGCCCGGCGACCCGGGCCACCTCCGCGACGCAGCACGCCGGCGGCTGACCGGCGCGACCGCTCACCGCGAGGCGGGCTCCTTCTCCAGCCAGTCCAGAATCGCGTCGATCGGCTCGGCCCAGCGCGCGTCGAGCATCAGATCGTGCCCCATGCCCGGAAAGAGCAGCGGAGCCGAACCGTACCGGCGGGCGATCCGCGTCAACGTCGACGCCGGCACCACCCGGTCGTCCGGGCTGCCCAGCACCAGGACCGGCGGCGTGCCCACGGCCGGCTCGGCCTCCGGCTCGCCCAGCAGCGCCCACTGCGCCCGCCGACCGGCCCGACCCAGCCGCGCCACGTACCGCCGAGCCTCCTCGTCGGGCAACTCGCGGCTGAACAACTGCGTGCGGCTGAGCCGCAGCGGCCCGCCGAACACCGCCGGCAGCGTCCCGGCCGGGTTGCGGCGCACCGCCGCGGAGAGCACCCCCCAGCCGCCGAAGACCGGCGCCACCAGCACCGCGCCGCGCGCCGGGTAGCGCGCCAACGCGTGCGCCACCACGAGCGCCCCGGCGCCGTGCCCCACCAGCACCGCCTGGCGCGGCAGGCTCGCGGCCACCTGGACCACATCGTGGGCGTACGCGCGCAGCGTCGCCTCCGGCGCCGGCTCGCTGCCGCCGTGCCCCCGCAGGCTGAGCGCGTACGCCGGAAAGCCCCGCGACGCGGCGTGACCCAGCCAGTGCTCGGCGAACGCCCACGCGCCGTGCCCGAACCCGGGAACGAACAGCAGCGGAGGACGCCCCTCTTCCACCTCGGGAATGGCGCTGAGCACCTCGCGTCGCGCCGGCCGGACCGGCCGGGACCACTCCCGGCCCCGCATGATCCGCAGCTCGGTCACTGAACTCGCCTTCCGTTCGCGACTGCGGGGCTCGCAAGCTCACTCGTCGCGCTCACTTGGCCTCCAGGTCGTGCAGGGCGCGCTGGACGGCGCGCAGGTAGTCGGCGTGCCCGACCTCGAACCAGTGCCGGCTACTGTCCTTGACCTGCCCCGAGTAGCGCTCCCCGGCCCGGTCGCGCACCCGCTGCGCGAACGCCGCGGCCCGCTCGGGCCGGTCCCGGCGGGCCCGCAACAGCCGGGCGAAGAGCACCGTCTGCCAGTGCGCCAGGGTGAACATCCCGGAGTCCGGTTGCACGAGGCCGGCGACCGCCAGCGTGGGGTGCCCCGGCGTGAAGGCGTTGAGCCAGAGCGTGGGCCGGCCCGTGCCGGCGCTGTCGCCGAACACCGACGCGTCGAGGAACTCGAACCGCGGCAGGTAGCCGGTGGCGAAGATGACCAGGTCCGGGTCGATCTCGCGGCCGTCGGCCAGCTCCACGGCGTACGGGCGGAAGCGGGCCAGGTCGGGCACCGGGCCGATCCCGCCGTGGCCCACGTAGTAGACGAGCTGGCTGTTGGCGATCGGGTGCGTCTCGTACACCCGGTGGTCGGGCTTGGGCAGGCCGAAACGGGTCAGGTCGCCGACGGTCAGGCGCAGCGTCCAGTGGTAGAGCCACTGGCGGACCCGCAGCGGCACCCGCAGCGCCAGCAGGGCGTCGTTGACCTGGTCGGCCGGGCGCCCGAGGACGTACTTCGGGGCGTACCAGTAGCCGCGCCGGGTGGAGTGCCAGCACCGCGACGCCTGCTGGGCGGCCTCCACGGCGATGTCACAGCCGGTGTTGCCGGCGCCGACCACCAGCACCCGCTTGCCGCGCAGCTGCGCCGGGTCCTTGTAGGACGACGCGTGCATGATCTCGCCGCGGAACTCCTCCAGTCCCTCGTAGCGGGGCAGTTTCGGCGACCAGTTGTGCCCGTTGGCGATCACCACGGCGGCGTATCGGGAGGTGCGCTCCGGCCCGTACCCGCCGGTGGAGCGGGTGGTCACGTCCCAGCGGTCCCCCTCGGCGGGCTCCACCCGGATCACCTCGGTGCCGAACCAGACGTGCGACCGCAGGTCGAAGTGGTCGGCGTACCGCTCGAAGTACGCCAGGAGCTGGCTGTGGTGCGGGTAGTCCGGCCACGAGTCCGGCATCGGGAAGTCGGGGAACTGGGTGAACGGCTTCGACGACAGCAGATGGGTGCTCGCGTACACCGGGCTGCGGTCGTGTCGCCAGTTCCAGGCGCCGCCGACGCCGGTCTCCCGTTCGTAGCAGTCCACCCCGAACCCGTGCTCGCGCAGGTTCTTGATGGCCGTCAGGCCGCTGGCCCCGGCCCCGATGACGCAGACCGTGTCGCCCCGGTCGGAGAGCGGACGGCCGTCGGGGCTCTGCGCGGACGGGGTCGCATCCGGGTCGGGCCGGCCGTGGTCGGTGGAGGTGGACACCGGGACATCTCCTTTTGTGCGGCACGGGTGCCGGTCGCCGCGAAATCCTCTCCACATCGGAGCCGGATGTCCAGCCCTGGCGCGGACCGATCGGCGGGTACCGGCCGGTGGGGGTCAGCCGGCGGTGGGCAGCAGCAGGTCGACGAGGACCGGGAAGTGGTCGCTGGCCCGGCGGGTCTGCGGGGTGTCCACCACGTCGTAGTCGACCACGCTGATCCGGGGATCGACGAAGAGCGCGTCGATGCGGCGGCGCGGGTCGGCGCACGAGTAGGTGAGCCGGTCCGCCCGGTCGGCCGCGATCGCCGCGTCGGTCAGGCCACGCGCCACCGTGGTCCACGCCGGCCCGTCCGGACCCTCGTTCAGGTCGGCCCCGGCCACCACCGGGCTGCTCGCCGCGTCCAGCCCGCGCCGGAACTCGGCGGCCTGCGCGGGCCGCTCGGTCGGGTCGGTGGACAGGTGCGACCCGGCGAGGGTGAACCGGGCGTCGCCGACCCGGCAGTCGGCGTACGCGGCGCCGCGCAGGTGTCGGCCCGGGGTCAGCGGAAAGCGCTGGCAACGGGTGCCGCGCACCTGCACCCGCAGGCTGGTCAGCAGCAGGTTGCCCAGGGCGGGCAGACCCCCGGCGGCCACCACCAGGCCGAACGACTCGGCCAGGGTGGCGGACTTCTGCCGCCACCGGAACCGGCGCGGCCCCTCCTGCACGATCACCACGTCCGGCCTCGCGGCCCGGACCACCGCCGCCAGCGCGGCGGTGTCGTCGCGCTGGCTGTGGATGTTGTACGACACCACGCGCAGCGGTACGCCGGCAGCCTCACCCATCGCCGAGGGCCTCAGATCCGGCGGGCCAGGTCGGCCGCGCCGATCACCCCGGCGCTGTTGCCCAGCTCGGCGGGGAGCACCTCGGCCACCGGCAGGCGCCCCCGCTGGGCGAGCGCGTCGAGGTACGAGCGGCGCGTCGGGCCGAGCAGCAGGTCACCGGCGTCGATCACGCCGCCGCCGACGACCAGGGTCTGCGGGTCGAGGATCTGCGCCATGTCGGCGAGGCTGGTGCCCAGCCACCGGCCGATCTGCGCGAACGCCTCGGCGGAGACCGGGTCGCCGCCCTGCGCGGCGGCGGTCACCATGTGGCCGGTGATCGCCTCGGCCTCGCCGCCGGCCAGGTCCAGGAGGGCCGCGGCCCGCTGCGGTTCCTGCCGGGCGCCCGCGCGGGCGAAGCGGACCAGGGCGCTGCCGCTGGCGTACTGCTCGATGCAGCCCAGCCGCCCGCAGCCGCACTGGTGCCCGTCCGGCACGGCCAGCATGTGGCCCAGCTCCGCGGCGACGCCGTGCGCGCCGCGCATCAGCTCGCCGCCGAGCACGATGCCGCCGCCGACGCCGGTGCCGATGGTGAACATGATCATGGAGTCGTCGGCGTCCCGGGCCGCGCCGTAGCGGAACTCGGCCCAGGCGGCCACGTTGGCGTCGTTCTCCACGATCACCGGCAGGCCGACGGCGCTGCTGACGTACTCGCGCAGCGGCTCGTCACGCCAGGCCAGGTTCGGAGCGAAGAGCACGGTCGAGCGGGTGGCGTCGATCCAGCCGGCCGCGCCGATCCCGACGGCCTCGATCGTCCGCCCGGCAGCCAGCTCGCCGACCAGCTCGATGATGACGTCGCGGGTCTTGCCGACGTCATCGGCGGGAGTGTCCCGTCGGCTCTGCACGAGAACCGTGCCGGTGTCGTCCACGACACCGCCGGCCACCTTCGTGCCACCGACGTCGACTCCGATGGTCAGCGTCACCGCTGCCGCTCCCCTCTGCTGTGCTGTCCGGTCCGCGCGCGCCGATGACGCGCCGGTCCGGATCGCGATGTCCCGCGCTCAGGCGCCGCCGCCCGGCGCGTCCGCGCCGGTGTCGTCGGACGCCCGCGACGCGGGCACCACGGGTCGGCTGGTCGGCGCCGGCGCGACCACCGACCCGGCGTCGTCGACGGGTGCTGCGGTGGCCGGGGCGGGTGGGTCCGCCGTCCGGGTGGCGACCGACCAGACATCCCGCTCCGGCGCCGGCTGAGAATCATGCCCGGTGCGGGTGGCATCGCGCCACACGTGCTCGTCGTCGGTCTCGGCGGACCGCTCGGCCGGGGCGAAGGGTGCGGCCTCGTCGTCGCTGCTCGCGGCGGACGTCGGCTGCGCCGGCGCGGACGGCTGCGGTGCGGTCGCCGGGGGTGGCTCCGGCGGCGCGAACGCGCGGAGCAGGCTGGCCACGCCGGCCGCGAGGTCTCCGGCACCGGTGGCCAGGCGTTCGGCGAATTCCGGACTCGGGTCACGCAACGCGGCGATGCCACGACAGACCGGGCAGACACAGCATTCGGCCGAACCGGTGGCGAAACCACCACCGCCGTGGGCGCCGCCGCCCGCAGCGGCACTGTGACCGAGGACACCGGCCAGCATCCCGCCCAGCGGGCCGAACGCGCCGCCCACCGACCCGCCGGAGGCCAGTCGTGCCCCCGCGAGCAGGGTGGCGACCAGTCGCTCCGCCTCTTCCCGGGCCGAACCCGGATCCGTTCCGCCCACCCTCGGCTCCTCTACCCTGCCGCCGGACGCGTCACTGCGCCGCACCGGGTGCTTCTACCCGGCGCTTGAGCTGCTTCAACGCGGTGTCCATGATCATCTTCTCGGCCTTGCGCCGAAACATGCCGAGCATCCCCACCGACAGCTCGACCTCCAGCGTGTACGTCACAGTGGTGCTCCCGTCCGGGTTCGCCACCAGGTCGTACGAGCCGCGCTGGCTCTTCTGCATCTTCGAGGGGGCGAGCAGGTGCCATTCGACGCGGGACAGGTCCTCGGCGTACTCGTAGGCGAGCACGTACTCGTCGGCCATCACCCCGGCGTCGATGGCGAACCGCACCTGGCTGGCGTAGCCGTCCTCGTACTCCTCGATCACCTCGGCGTGGCGCACCGCCTCGGTCCACTCCGGGTAACTCGGGAAGTCGCAGATGACCGCCGCCACCCGGTCCGGTGACGCGCCGATGATGATCGACTGGGTGGAGGAGTCCGCCATGGGGGGAGGCTACCCGGCGGGTCCCGCCTGCACGCCGCGCCGCCCCCGCCGGGTAGGTTTCGACAGAGCCGAAGACCGTGGATGGGCAGCGGCCGGCCAGTGCGAGCACGAAGGAGTGCAGGTGCGCGAGTTCTCCGTTCCGCCGATCGTCACCGTTGGCGACGCGGCCAACCTCACCGATCCGGTCTGGGAAAACGCCGAGGCCGCGCCGGACACCGTCCAGTTCGCCCGCGCCACCCGCTCGGCCGACGGCAGCGGCACGACCTGGGCCGAGGTGACCTGCCTGGCGTTCCGCGACGAGGTGGCGGCGGTGGCCCGGGGGCTGATCGCCGCCGGCGTCTCCCCGGGCGCCCGGGTCGCGCTGATGAGCCGGACCCGCTACGAGTGGACGCTGCTCGACTACGCCATCTGGACGGTCGGCGCGGTCACCGTGCCGATCTACGAGACCTCCAGCGCCGAGCAGGCCGCCTGGATCCTGGCCGACTCCGGCGCGGTCGCCGCCGTGGTGGAGACCGACGCGCACGCCGACCTGGTCGCCGGCGTCCGCGACCGCCTGCCCGAGCTGGTCCACCTCTGGCAGATCGACAGCGGCGGGGTCGACGAGCTGGTCGCCGCCGGCGCCGCCGTCGAGCTGGCCGAGGTCGAGCAGCGCCGTAAGGCCGTCCGGGCCAGCGACCTGGCCACGATCATCTACACCAGCGGCACCACCGGCCGCCCCAAGGGTTGCGTGCTCACCCACCGCAACATGTACGCCGACATCGCCAACGCGGTGCCGGTGCTGCCGAACCTGTTCAACGCCGGCGCGGCCACCCTGCTCTTCCTGCCGCTGGCGCACGCGTTCGCCCGGCTCATCCAGATCGGCGTGGTGCAGGCCCGGGCCACCCTGGCGCACTGCGCCGACACCAAGAACCTGGTCGGCGAGCTGCAGGAGTTCCGCCCCACCTTCGTGCTGTCCGTGCCACGGGTGTTCGAGAAGGTCTACAACGCGGCCAAGCAGAAGGCCGAGGCCGACGGCAAGGGCGGCGTCTTCGCCCGCGCCGAGCAGGTCGCCATCGCGTACAGCGAGGCTCTGGAGACCCCGCGCGGGCCCGGCCTGGCGCTGCGCGCCCAGCACGCGGTCTTCGACCGGCTCGTCTACCGCAAGCTGCGCGCCGCGCTCGGCGGGCGGTGCCGCGACGCCATCTCCGGCGGCGCGCCGCTGGGCCCCCGGCTCGGACACTTCTTCCGGGGCGTCGGCGTGACGATCCTGGAGGGGTACGGGCTGACCGAGACCTCGCCCGCCGCCGCCGCGAACCTGCCCACCGGCACCCGGATCGGCACCGTCGGCCGGCCGCTGCCCGGCGTGACCGTCCGGATCGAGGACGACGGCGAGATCCTGATCTCCGGCGACCTGGTCTTCCAGGGCTACTGGCACAACGAGGCGGCGACCGCGGAGGCGCTCAGCGCCGACGGCTGGTTCCGCACCGGCGACCTGGGCCAGCTCGACGCCGACGGCTACCTGAGCATCACCGGCCGCAAGAAGGAGCTGATCGTGACCGCGGGCGGCAAGAACGTCGCCCCCGCGGTGCTGGAGGACCAGGTCCGCGCCCACCCGCTGATCAGCCAGTGCGTCGTCGTCGGGGACGCGAAGCCGTTCATCGGCGCGCTTGTCACCATCGACGAGGAGGCGTTGCCGACGTTCCTCGCGAGCGCCGGACTGCCCCCGGACACCCCGGTCGAGAAGCTGCGCGAGAACGAGGGCCTGCGCGCCGAGGTCCAGTCCGCGATCGACACCGCGAACCAGTCCGTGTCGAAGGCCGAGGCGATCAAGGTCTTCCGGATCCTGCCCCGCGACTTCACCGAGGCGACCGGTGAGCTGACCCCGTCGCTGAAGGTCAAGCGACAGGTCGTCCACAAGACGTACGCGGCGGAGATCGCCGACATCTACCGCAGCTGACTACCATCCGTCACGTGCCCGCATCCGCATCCGCCCCACCACATCCGCATCCCCTCGCCGCGGCCGCCCGCCTGGTGATGCTGGCGCTGGTCGCGATCCTGACCCTGTTCGCCACCCGCGACGTCACCCAGCTGTGGTGGATCGCGCTGCTGGCGGTCGCCGGAGCGCCCTCCCTGCTCGCCCCGCAGCACCGGCTGATCGGGCCGCTGAGCCGGGTGGCCGAGGTGGTGGTGCTGGGGCTGGCCGCGAGCCAGGTCGCCGCTGTCGCGTCGATCGGGGGCACGGTCGACGGGCTCGGCGCCTCGGCTGTGCTGCCCTACCTGGCGGTGCCGGTGACCGTCACCGCCCTGCGCCGCCGCTTCCGCGAGGGCGCGGCGCTGCTCGCGGTGACCGCCGGCACGCTGCTGGTCAGCGGCGCGTTGACCCAGGTCGACGGCGGGCGTCAGCTCGGCCAGGTCGGCTACCTCGCGGTCTGCGCGCAGTGGCTGATCCTCGCCGCGCTCGGGCTCTACGCCGCCGGCACCCTGCACCGGGTGATGGCCGTCCGCGCCGACGGCAAGCCCCAGCCGTACGCCGAGGCGACCCGGCTGCTGACCCAGCTGCGGACGGTGGCCCGGCAACTGCCGGGGGCGACGCTGGACCCGGGCGGCATCTCCGAGCACCTGCTGGAGGAGCTGCGCACGGTGGCCCGGGCGGACCGGGGCGCGGTGCTGTCGGCCAGCGGCGGGGGCCGGCTCGTGGTGCTCGCCCAGGCCGGGGTGGACCGGGTGGACTGGGAGACGACCCTGGACGCGGACTCGGCGATCGCCGACGCCTGGGCCAGCCAGCAGGCCACCACGGCCGCCCGCTCGCAGTCGCGCTCCCACCGGGGTGGGGACGTGTCGGCGCTGATCGTCCCGCTGGTCGCCGGGGTGCGCACGGTGGGGCTGGTGGTGCTGGAGGCGGACGTCGCGCAGGCGTACCCGCCGCCGGTGGTGTCCCGGGTCACCGGGCTGACCCAGCCGGCCGCGCTGCGGCTGGAGGCGGCTCTGCTGTTCGACGAGGTCCGTTCGCTGGCCACCAACGAGGAGCGTCAGCGGCTGGCCCGGGAGATCCACGACGGGGTGGCGCAGGAGCTGGTGATGGTCGGCTACGGCATCGACAACGCCCTGGCCACCGTCTTCGACGACGCGGACGAGACCGCCGAGGCGCTGCGTACGCTGCGCGGCGAGGTGACCCGGGTGATCACCGAGCTGCGGCTGAGCCTCTTCGAGCTGCGCAGCGAGGTGGACCGGCAGGGCGGCCTGGCCGCGGCGATCGCCGAGTACGCCCGGACGGTGGGCGCCTCGGGCGGCTTGCGGGTGCACCTGTCGCTGGACGAGTCCACCGCGCGCCTGCCGGCGGCCACCGAGGCCGAGTTGCTGCGCATCGCGCAGGAGGCGGTGACCAACGCCCGCAAGCACGCCGGAGCCTCGAATCTCTGGGTCACGTGTGAGGTGGACCCCCCGTACGCTCAAATTGAAGTGTCGGATGACGGTCAGGGGATGGCTGACCAGCGCCCCGACGGACGGTACGGTCTTGCGATCATGGCCGAGAGGGCGGAACGTATCCGGGGCCGGTTGGAGATCAGGCCGCGGCAACCCAGCGGCACGACCGTGGCGGTGGTTCTCGGCACCTCGTCCCGGCGCGACAACGTGCGCGACAGCGCAGCACCAGAAGGGGAGTAACCCGAGGATGACCACAAGTCCGACACCGGCCACCCGCACCAAGGTTCTCCTTGTCGACGATCATGACCTGATTCGCAAGGGCCTGCGGCACGCCTTCGAGCGCGACCGTCAGTTCGAGGTCGTCGGCGAGGCCGCGACCGCGGCTGAGGGGGTACGCCAGGCCGGCGCCCTGCAGCCGGACGTGGTGATCATGGATCTGCGGCTGCCCGACGGCAGCGGCCTGGAGGCCACCCGCGCGCTGCGCAAGTCCAGCGCGTCGATGGGCATCGTGGTGCTGACCATGTACGCGGGCGACGACCAGCTCTTCGGCGCCCTGGAGGCCGGCGCGAGCGCCTTCGTGCCGAAGACCGCCCCGGCCGACGAGGTGGTGGCCGCCGCGCGGCACGCCGCCTCCTCGCCCAGCGCGTTCACGGCCGCCGACCTGGCCGAGGCGATGAAGCGTCGGCTCGCCCCGTCCGGCCCGCAGCTCTCCCCCCGGGAGGGGCAGGTGCTGCGGCTGCTCGCCGACGGGATGAGCGTGGCGGGCATCGCGAAGCAGCTGTTCGTGAGCGAGTCCACCGCCAAGACGCACATCTCGAAGCTCTACGAGAAGCTCGGCGCCGCCAACCGGGCACAGGCGCTGATGACCGCGCTGCGGCTCGGCCTGCTCGAAGCGCCGGACGCCCCGAAGTTCTGACCCGCGCCCGCTCGTCGAGCGGGACACCGCGATCGAAGGTCCGTGCCGGCTCGTCGCCGGCGCGGACCTTCGTGTATCGACCGACGTCGGCGGGAATTCGGCGGCACGCTATGGTCTGGCGGGTACGTCGGGGGCAGAATACCCGCGCGGGCGACGACGCCCGCGTCGCGGACTCAAGGGGTTGAGCGCATGCAGCGGCCGGACTGGGCACCCGACACCATCGACATCGAGCGCCCGAGCGTCGCGCGGATGTACGACTACTACCTCGGCGGATCGCACAACTTCGCCGCCGACCGGGCCGCCGCGCAGGCGATGGTGGCCGCCGTCCCGGAGGCGCCGCTGATGGCGCAGGCCAACCGGGCGTTCCTGCGCCGAGCGGTCCACCACCTCGCCGAGGCCGGCGTCCGACAGTTCCTCGACATCGGCTCGGGCATTCCCACAGTCGGCAACGTGCACGAGATCGCCCAGCGCATCGACCCAGAGTCGCGGGTGGTCTATGTGGACGTCGATCCGGTCGCGGTGGCGCACAGCCGGGAGATCCTGGCTGGCAACGACCGCGCCGTGGTCGTACAGGAGGATCTGCGGCACCCGGAGCGGATCCTGGCGCACCCCGACGTCCGCAAGCTGCTCGACCTGAGCCAGCCGGTGGCCGTGATGATCGTGGCCGTCCTGCACTTCGTCTCCGACGACGACCGTCCGGCGGAGCTGCTGGCGACGCTGCGCGACGCGTTGGCGCCCGGCAGCTACCTGGTGCTGTCGCAGGCCAGCGACGACGGGCGCAGCGAGGACGAGCGCGCCGAGGCCGAGCGGGTCTACCGGCGTACCGACAGCCCGCTCTGGATTCGTAACCGGGCCGAGCTGACCGCGCTCTTCGACGGGTTCGAGCTGGTCGACCCGGGCGTCGTCTGGGTGCCACAGTGGCGACCGGACACCCCGGAGAGCGCGGAGGACGCCGAGCGCGCGGTCTTCATGGGCGGCGTCGGACGACTCGGTGACTGAGTCGCCCGGGAAGGCCACCCGCCCGGGCACCTTCGCCCGCGCGTGGGCCAAGGCGGTCTCCGGCACGAGCTACCTGCCGATGACCCAGGCTCAGCTCGAGGCCCTGCTGCACCGGCTCACCGGGCAGTTGGCCGGCGCGCTGCTCGCCGAGCCGTTCGACCTGCGGGCCGGGCACCGGGTCGGCGCCGAGTTGGTCGCCGCGCACATCGCGTCCGCGGAGGGGCTGGGTCGTACGGTCGAGGTCATCCAGCTCCGGCTCGTGCGGGACCTGGGGCTGGTGGCCGAGGACGTCGAGGACCGGATGGCGCGGTTGCTGGCCGCCGTGGCGACCGGCTACGCCCGCGCGCTGCGCGACCGGACGCTCGACGAGCAGGAGTCGATCCGCCGGGCCGCCATGATGGCCCGGACGCAGGCCGAGCGGGCGCTGCGGGCCAGTGAGGCCCGGTTCCGCCACCAGGCCACCCACGACCCGCTCACCGGCCTGCCCAACCGGACGCTGTTCACCGAACGACTCACCGCCGCGCTCAACGAGCCGGGCCGGGGCGCCCAGCGCATGGGGGTGTGCTTCCTCGACCTGGACCGCTTCAAGGTCGTCAACGACAGCCTGGGGCACCAGGTGGGCGACCGGCTGCTGACCACGGTGGCCGAGCGGCTGCGCCAGGCCCTCGGTGAACACCTGGTGGCCCGCCTCGGCGGCGACGAGTTCGTCATCCTGGTGGAGGGCGCCAGCGGCACCGACGCCGTGGTGGAGGTGGCCGAGAGCGCCCTGGCCGCGGTCCGCACACCGGCGGTGGTCGACGGGCACGAACTCCAGGTCACGGCGAGCATCGGCATCGTCGAGCGGCAGGTGGCCGGGGCCACCCCCAGCGACCTGATGCGGGCCGCCGACAGCACCCTGCACTGGGCGAAGTCGGCCGGCGGGGCGCGCTGGGCGCTCTACGACGCCGAGCGCAACCGCCGCGAGCTGGCCCGCTACGCCCTCTCGGCGGCCATCCCGGCCGCGCTGGAGCGGGGCGAGTTCTACCTCGACTACCAACCCCTGACCTCGCTGCGCGACGGCCGGCTGCTCGGCGTGGAGGCGCTGGTCCGCTGGCGCCATCCGGAGCTGGGCGTCCTGCGGCCGGACAGCTTCATCGCGCTGGCCGAGGAGACCGGCCTGATCGTGCAACTGGGTGGGTGGGTGCTGGCCGAGGCGTGCCGGGAGGCGGAGGCGTGGTCGGCGGAGGGCGTCCAGGCGCCGTTCGTGAGCGTCAACCTGGCGGTCCGGCAGGTGCACCGGCCCGGCCTGGTGCAGGAGGTCCGGGCGCTGCTGCGCCAGACCGGTCTGCCGCCCGAGCGACTCCAGTTGGAGATCACCGAGAGCACGATGATGAGCAGCGCCAAGGAGCCCGTGCGCGCGCTGCGGGTGCTGGCCGATCTCGGGGTACGCATCGCCATCGACGACTTCGGCACCGGCTACAGCAACCTGGCGTACCTGCGGGACCTGCCCGTCACCGAGCTGAAGGTGGCCGGGGAGTTCGTGGCCGGCCTGCGCTCGCCGGCGGTGGGGCGTACCGACGAGCGGATCCTCGCCTCGCTGGTGTCGCTGGCACACGCGCTGGACCTGACGGTGACCGCCGAGGGGGTGGAGACCGCCGGGCAGGCCGAGCGGCTGCGGGCGATCGGCTGCGACGCCGCCCAGGGCTGGCATTTCGGTCGGCCGGCCCCCGCCGACCGCATCCTGGCCCGCATCCGTTGAACCCCCGCACCACCAGTAGACAGCGTCTACGCCCGCCTGGTAGACACTGTCTATGAGCGAGGGGGAGGCGGGCCTGCGGGCCCGACTGGTGGCCGCCGGGGTGGACCTCGTGCTGCGCGAGGGCCAGTCGGCGGTGTCACTGCGGGAGATCGCCCGCCGGGCGGGCGTCTCGCACGGCGCGCCGCGCCGCTACTTCCCCACCCACGTCGACCTGCTCTCCGCCATCGCCCGGGAGGGCTTCGCCGACCTCACCGCCCGCGTCGAGGAGACGCTGCGCGCGGCCGGCCCGGACCCGCGTACCCGCCTGGTCGCGCTGGCCCGGACGTACCTGGACTTCGCCGCGGCGCACCACGGCATGTTCGAGCTGATGTTCCGCCACGACCTGCTGGCCAGCGGTCGTCTGCGGCTGCGCGAGACGAGCCTGCCGCTGTTCACCCTCCTGGTCGACCTGGTCGCCCAGGCACGCCAGCCGACCGACGCGCCCGCCCCGGTGCTGGCCGGCGCGCTCTGGGCCAACCTGCACGGCATCGCCCAGCTCTGGGCCTGGGGCAGCCTGCCGCTGGCCACCGGCGTCACCGACGACGACACCCTCCTGCGGGCCGCGCTCGACGCGCACCTCGGCCCCGCGCCGCACTGAACCGGGAGAAGACGTGCCCCTGCTGTACGACATCGGCAAACTGACCGTCGGCACCACCCTGCGGCTGGGCTGGCGGCCCCGCGTGGAGGGGCTGGAGCATCTGCCCCGCCACGGCGGCGCCATCCTCGCCGGCAACCACCTGTCCGTCGCCGACGAGGTGTTCCTCGGCTGCCTGACGCCGCGCCACGTCACCTTCTGGGCCAAGGCCGAGTACTTCACCGGCCGAGGCCCGAGCGGCTGGCTCAGCCGGCGGGTCGTCTCCGGCATGGGCGCCATCCGGGTCGAGCGCACCGGCGGCCGGGCCGCCCTCACGGCCCTCGACGCGGCCGTGCCGGTGCTGCGCGCCGGCGGTCTCGTCGCCATCTACCCGGAGGGCACCCGGTCCCCGGACGGGCGGCTCTACCGGGGTCGGGTCGGCATGACCCGGCTCGCCCGCGACGCCGAGGTGCCGATCATCCCGGTCGGTGTGCTCGGCACCGCCGAGGTCCTGCCGGTCGACGCGCGGCTGCCCCGCCGACACCCGGTCACCCTGCGGTTCGGTCCGCCGATCCCGGTCGCCGGGCGCATCACCGGGCCCCGCGACATCCGGACGATCACCGACGAGGTGATGGCCGCGATCCAACGGCTCACCGGCCAGGAGTACGTGCCCCGCTACGCCCCGCCCCGGCCGGCCCGCACCTGAACACGGGCGGCGGTCAGCCGGCGAGCAGAGCCGCCATCCGCTGTGCCTGCGCCTCCCAGCGCCACTCCCGCTCCACCCACGCCCGGCCGGCCGCGCCGAGCTGGCGGGCCAGATCCCGGTCGGCGAGCAGTCGGGCGACCCGGTCGGCGAGCTGGGCGACGTCCCGGCCACGGACCACGTACCCGGTCTCGCCCTCACGGACGGCGTCCGGGGCGCCGCCGGAGTCCCCAGCCACCACCGGCAGACCGGTCGCGGACGCCTCCAGGTAGACGATGCCCAGCCCCTCCACGTCCAGGCCGCGGTTGCGGGTGCGGCAGGGCATCGCGTAGACGTCGCCGGCCGCGTAGTGCGCCGGCAGCGCGGCCGCCGGCACCGAACCGGTGAACACCACGTCCCGCTCGACGCCCATCTGCCGGGCCAGCTTCTCCAGGGTCGCCCGGTACGGACCGCCGCCGACGATCAGCAGCGCCGCGTCGGGCACCCGGCGGCGGATCTCCGGCAGCGCCCGGATCAGCATGTCCTGACCCTTGCGCGGCACCAGCCGGGACACGCACACCACCACCGGCCGGTCGGTCAGCCCCAACCGGGCCCGGACCGGCTCACCGTCCACCGTCGGGTGGTAGGTGTCCACGTCCACCCCGGGCGCCAGCCGGCGCAGGTCGGTCACCCCGTCCAGCACGCGGGCCAGCCGGACGCGGGTGTACTCGCCGAGGTAGGTGGTCACGTCGACACCCCGACCGATGCGCCGCAGCGCCGGCCGGGCAGCCGCCAGCGCCGCCCAGCCGACCTCGTGGCCGTGGGTCTGCGCCACCACCCGGCGTACGCCCGCCCGGCGGCGCAGGCCGCCGGCGAGCAACCCCAGCGGGGCCGCCGCGCCGAACCACACCGTGTCGCAGTCGTACGCGCGGGCGAGGCGGGCCGCCCGGCGGGCGATCAGCGGGGTGGGCAGCAGCACCCGGGTGCGCTCGCGGATCACCTCGAACGGCTGGTCGGCGTCGAACTTCGCGGCGCCGCGCCAGCTCGACGCGTACACGACCACCGACCCGGCCGGCTGACGCACGGCGAGGTTGTGCACGAAGGACTGGATGCCGCCCGGACGGGGCGGAAAGTCGTTGGTGATCAGCAGCGTGCGGCTCATCGGCCAGCCTCCCGGGCGTACGCGCGGGCGGCGGCCATCCGCTCCACGGTGGACGGATGCGAGGCCGAGTAGAGGTATTCCCAGCGCGGCGGATCGGGGTCGCCGAGGTTGACCGAGCCGAGGCGGCGCTGCATCGACTCGAAGGCCACCGGGTCGCGGGTGAGCGCGAGCGCGTGCGCGTCGGCTCGCGCCTCCACCCGCCGCGACATCAGCGCCTGCACCGGGGTGGCGACCAGGCCGGCCACCGTGACCAGGGCGATCAGCAGCGGGAACGCGCGTGGATCGGCCACCGAGTCGACGCCGGCCAACCGCAGCAGCAGCCCCCACGAGCCGAGCAGGTAGAGCGCCACCACGGCGGCAGCGGCGCCCAGCGCCCCGGTCAGCGTGCCCACCGCCACGTCGGAGTCCTTCGCGTGCCCCAACTCGTGCGCCACCACGGCGGTCACCTCGGCGGGGGTGGCCTCGCTCAGCAGCGTGTCGTAGACGACCACCCGGCGGGTCGGCCCGAGGCCGGAGACGTACGCGTTGACCGCCCTGGTGCGCCGCGAGGCGTCGGCGACCAGCACGTCGCGCACCGGCACCCCGTCGCGGGCGGCCATGCTCATCAGCTCGGTGCGCAGCGGACCCTGCTCCATGGGGGTGAACTTGTTGAACACCGGCTCCACCAGCACCGGCAGCACGAACGAGAGCAGCACCACCAGCAGGGCCGCGCCCGCCGCGCCGAACGCCCACCACCAGCGCGGCGCGAACCGGATGACCGCGTAGAAGCCGAACAGCGCCACCGCGCCGATCACGGCGCTGACCGCGTACGACTTGAGCAGGTCGACGGCCCAGCCACTCCATCCGTTGGTGCTCAGCCCGTAGCGGGTCAGCACGCTCTGGCGCCACGCGGAGAACGGGAGGGTGAGCAGGTCGGCGACGAGCACCACGGCGAGACCGCCGAGCACCGCCCGCGCGATCCAGTGCCCGCCGAACGGCCGGCCCACCAGCTCGACCAGGCGGCTGCCCAGCGGGGTGAGGCCGAGCGCGACGGCGATCAGCAGCCCGACGGCGAGCGCGGCGTAGCTCCCGGGGCGCAGCGCGGCACGGAACGCACGCCCCTTGGCCACCTGCTCCGCCGGGAGATCGCGCAGCGCGGCGAGCTGGTCGGCGCGGGGCGCCGGTGGCCGGTGCCAGGGAATGAACAGCGCGGCGGTCACCAGCAGGGCCACCGCCAATCCGGCCAGCGTCAGCAACGCCCAACCGCGCGGGGTCACCGGGGCCCGCCGTGCTCGCGTCGTACCCCGTTCATCCCGCCGCTCCTCCCGCCGTGACCGCCCATCCTATGGCCCGCGAAAAGCCCGCTTCGCCCGCGGTGTCGCGCTCCGGCGACGCGGACGGCCGTGCGGGAACTCAGGCCACCCGGCGGACCCGGCGTGCGGCGACGTCGGGCCGCGCGGGCGCGGCCAGCACCTCGACGTCGAAGCCGGCTCGGGCGAGCACCTCGATGGCCTCGACCTCGGCGGCGACCAGCCCGGCCGCCGGGGACGTCTCGTCGAACAGGGCGGTCAGCGGGCAGCCGGCACAGCCGTCGGCCCGTTTCGCGCACCCGTCGCAGTCGATGAGCATCACGCCTCCTGATCGCTGGCGATGCGCGGTCGACGCCCTGTCGTCGTCGCCCGAGCACCGTCGGTCACATCGACGCTATCCACCGGGTACGACAGAACCGCCCGCACCGCCCCGTTGAGGGCTAGATCGACTCCAGATCAGCGAAATCGGGGTATCCCGGCCGACTGGACACCACGACATCGCCGACCTCTTGTCGATCAAGGTGCCGCGGTAGCCCACGGGCCCCCGATCGTCGTCGATCCAATCGCCGGTCAACTGCCGGTCAAGCGCCTGTTCCCTCGACCGGGGCCGCTGCGATCGTTGCGGTACGGCCGATCCACCGCCCGACGAGGGTCCACCGACGCACCTGCCGGGCCGGGTGCAACCGGCCGTCCACGTTGATCCATCGGAGGATTCGAATGCGCGGACCATCCTCGACCACACGCTCCCGGCTCTCGGCCGTCGCGCTCCTTGCGGCCACCGCGACGGCCGCGGGCGGGCTCGTCGCCACGCCGGCGCAGGCCACCTCGGCGCTCGGCTGCAACTACCCCCGCGTCTGCTTCTGGGTGACCGGGAACCCCTACGACGGCGCCCCGCCGACCGCGTCGTTCCAGGACAACTACTACCAGACCCTCGGGTCCCGGAGCAGGGGCGCGGACTGGGTCTACAACAGCCGCAACGACGACGGCGCGAAGATCTTCTACTCCAACGGCGACTGGGTGTGCGTCTCCCCGGGCGAGCTGGCCTACCTCGAGCCGTACGGCTACGCGGTGGCCCTCGACATCATGGACTCCCCGTACTGCTCCTACTGACCGCTCGCCGGAGGTTGAAGACATGAATCCACGACGTCTCCTGGCCGCGTGCGCCGTCACGGTGACCGCAGCGGTCGGCCTGGTCGCCACACCGGCGTTCGCCGGTGGCTACTTCCAGACGAAGACGGACCTGAACCTGCGCTACTGCCAGTGGCTGAACAACTCGCAGTGCTCGGTCATCCTCACGATCCCCAAGGGCCAGTCGGTCTACCTGAACTGCTGGGCGACCGGATCGTCGGTCAACGGCGACACCGTCTGGTACAACGCGTTCTACGGCAGCGCGAACGGCATGCTCGCCGGTGACTACATGTACACCGGCCACGACCCGAACCCCGCCGTCTCCCGCTGCGGCTGACACGCGATCCGGCCGCTGGCGCTGACGCACCAGCGGCCGGATCCGTACGTCACGGGTAGTACACCCGAGGGCTGGTGAAGATGCCGTGCAACGTTCCGCTGCACGTGTAGACCTCGACCACCGCCACGGCGGAGCCCTTGAAGTTGTTCATCACGTTGACGTTGCGGCTGATCGGCCCGAATCGGCCGGTCCGGTTGAGGTCGTAGTAGATCCAGGAGGTGTTGCCGTTGTTCGTGGTCCGCAACTGCAGGTACGCCGTGCACCGGGACTGGTCCGGTGTGGCGTTCATGTAGAAGTCACCCACCACGGTCTGGTTGGAACCCTGGTACGAGATGCACGAGCTGATCGGGTAGGCCCCGGTGCAGCCGCCACCCGAGGCCGCCAGGGCCGGTCCCGGGGCGACGAGGAGCGCCGCCAGTGTGACAACCGTGCCGAGGATGGTGCCCAGCAGTCTTTTTCTCATACCGTTCGCCTGCCTTTGTCCGGTGCCCGACGGTGCCGGGCCGATGCGGACACCGTCGCCGACCGAACCTGCAGGAACCTCGCCGTATTCTTGCCCGCCCCGACGGCTCGGCCCGGGCGCGTGGTCAGGAGCGGGCGAGGCGGCGCAGCAGCGAGTCGGCGCCCAGCGGGTACGCGCCGTGCCGGCGTACGCCGTCGGCGACCTCGCGGTCGGACGAGATCACGACGACCGGGCGGCCCGCCGGCTCGGCGCGGACCAGGCGGCGGATCAGCTCGTCGGCGGTCTCGCCCTTGCGGGAGAAGAGCACCCGGACGCCGCGGGGCGCGGGCGGCAGCCCGTGCATCCGTTCGGCGCCGTCGAACACGACGGTGACCTCGTCTCCGGTCTGCGCGGCGATCCCGCCCAGCCCGGTGATGAGGCGCTTGCGCTGCTGCTCCAACGACATCTCGCCGAAGCCGCGCTTGGTGACGTTGTAGCCGTCCACCACGAGGTGCGCCCGGGGCAGGGCGAGCAGCTGGTCCAGTCGGGCCGGGTCGTCGGTGTCGCGGGCACGGGCGGCCGGGCCGGCCGGGGCGGTGCCCGGCTGCTCGGCGAACGCGTCGGCGACGAAGTCGGCGGGGAGCTTGTCCACCGGGTCGAGCGCCAGCTCCCGGCGCAGCCCGACGGCGGCCTGACCGATGGTCTCCAGCAGCAGCCAGAGGCGGGCGTCGTCGACCGAACGCGCCTCCTTGGCGCTGGCCCGGGCCACCCCGGCGGCGGCCTCGGCCTCGGCGAGCCGGGCGCGGGCGCGGCGCAGTTCGGCGTCCACGTCGGCGCTGGCGCGTGCGGCCCGGCCGCGTTCGGTGGCCAGGAGTTCGCTGGCCTTGCGCTCACGGGCCTGCGTCTCGCGCAGGGTACGGGCCAGTTGACGGGACTCCTCGCGGAGCTGGCCCAGCTCCTCGCGGACCCGCGCCAGCTCGTCGCGGAGCTTCTCGGCCTCGACCCGGGCCACCGCCCGGTCGTGTTCGGCGCGGGTGGCCCGCTGCTCGGCCTCACGGACCAGCTCGGCGACGACGGCGCTGTCCGCCTCGGCGCGGACCGCGGCGCCGCTGGCGTCGATCAGCTCCCGCCAGCCGCGGGGTCGGGCCAGGTAGGCCAGCGCGGCCACCTCGACCGGGTCGGCGGCGGCCGGCGCGGTGCCCTCGACCACGGCCGCGCCGAGGTCGCCGGCGTCGGCAAGCACCCGGGCGGTGACCCTTTGCCGAAACAGCGGGTCGGCGGTGAGCTGGGCGGCGATGGCCGGGGTGCCGAGCCGGGCCCGTCGGTTGGGGGCGAACTTGGCCACCCGGCGCAGCGGCACCGGCACCTCGTCGGCGGGCAGGGTGGGCAGCACGGTGGCGGTCAGCGCCACGATCCGCTGCCGGACCGGCTCGGGCAACGTCGGCTCCGGCTCGACCGCCGGATCGGCACCCGAATCGGCAGGTGTGTCACTGCTGTCCGGGTCGCCCACGGCACCGCCGCCCCCGACCGGATCCTCCTGCGGGAGGTGGTCGTCGTACGGCTCGGTGAGGGGCATGTGGCAAGTCTCCCACCGCGACCGGGCCCACCGCCCGGTGAGTGAGCCGATCTCTCATCCTAGCCCCATGGTGACTGCTGGGACGGCTGCGACGGGAGTGTCGGACCGGGGCGCTAGCGTGCCGCCGATGGCACAGGCGGAGTACGTCCAGGAGTCACTGGCCGGTCTCGACCCGGCGGTGGGCGGGGTGGACCCGGCCCTGCCGCTGTACGCGACGACCTTCGTGGTGGTCGACCTGGAGACCACCGGCGGCGCACCCGACGGCGGCGGCATCACCGAGATCGGCGCGGTCAAGGTGCGCGGTGGCGAGCACCTGGGCGAGCTGGCCACCCTGGTCAACCCGGGGCAGCCGATCCCGCCGTTCATCACCGTGCTGACCGGGATCACCCAGGCCATGCTGGTGCCGGCGCCGCCGATCGAGCAGGTGCTGCCCAGCTTCCTGGAGTTCATCGCCGACGCGGTGCTGGTCGCCCACAACGCCCCGTACGACGTGGGGTTCCTCAAGGCCGCCTGCGCGAAGCACGGGCACCGCTGGCCCAACCCGCGCGTGCTGGACACGGCGGCGTTGGCCCGGCGGGTGCTGACCCGCGACGAGGTGCCCAACCGCAAGCTGGGCACCCTGGCCGCCTACTTCCGCACCGCCACCCAGCCCACCCACCGGGCGCTCGACGACGCGAAGGCCACCGTCGACGTGCTGCACGGGCTGATCGGCCGGCTCGGCGGGCACCGGGTCGACACCGTCGGCGACGCCATCGAGTTCGCCCGGGCGGTCACCCCGACGCAGCGCCGCAAGCGCCACCTGGCCGAGGGGTTGCCCAGGGTGCCGGGGGTCTACATCTTCCGGGCCGCCGACGACCGGCCGCTCTACGTCGGCACCTCGGGCGACATCGCCACCCGGGTGCGCAGCTACTTCACCGCCGGTGAGAAGCGCGCCCGGATCTCCGAGATGTTGGGCGCGGCCGAGCGGGTCGAGGCGGTGGAGTGCGCCCACTCGCTGGAGGCGGAGGTCCGCGAGCTGCGGTTGATCGCCGCGCACGCTCCGCCGTACAACAGGCGGTCGAAATACCCGGAGCGGATGGTCTGGCTCAAGCTGACCGACGGGCCGTACCCCCGGTTGTCGATCGTCCGGGATCTGTCCCCCACGGACACCGCCTACCTCGGGCCCTTCACCTCCCGGCGGGCCGCCGAGCTGGCCGCCGCCGGCTTCCACGACGCGGTGCCGCTGCGCCAGTGCACGCACCGGCTCTCGCTGCGCACCGTCACGCCGGCCTGCGCGCTGGCCGAGCTGGGTCGCTGCCCGGCGCCCTGCGAACACAAGATCACTCCAGAGGAGTACGACGACAGAGCAGCCGGGCCGTTCCGCACCGCGACCGCCAGCGACCCGCAGCCGGTGGTGGACGCGCTGCTGGCCCGGATCGACGTGCTCGCGGCCGACCAGCGCTACGAGGAGGCCGCCGTGGTGCGGTCCCGGCTGGCCGCCGTGCTGCGCGCCACCGTGCGGATGCAGCGGCTGGCGGCGCTGACCGGGATCGTGGAGCTGGCCGCCGCCCGACCGGCCGCCCGGGGCGGCTGGGAGCTGGCCCTGGTCCGGCACGGTCGCCTGGCCGGGGCCGGGGTGTCCCCGCCCGGCGTCCACCCGCGACCCACGCTGAACGCCATCCGCGCCATAGCCGAGACGGTGTCGGGCGGGCACGGCCCGGTGCCGTCGGCCACAGCGGAGGAGTCCGAGCGCATCCTGTCCTGGTTGGAGCGGCCGGAGACCCGGCTGGTCGAGATGTCGTCCGGTTGGGCCTCGCCGGCGGGCGGGGCGGGCCGCTTCCGTGACCTGCTGGCGAAGGCCGAGAGCGGGGCGTCGCACCAACTCTCGACCGAACGCTCATGACCAACTGACCGATCGGACTACGTCGACTCCCTTAGGCTGTTAGAGAAGTGCAGTCCTGCCCGTTTCGTGGGCCTGCTCCCGATCGCCCGGTCCGGCGGTCGCGGAGCCGGGGTGAGGAGGTGTCCCTCGTGGACGTCGACGCCGGACACGGCGCCGCCCTGGGGGGCGCCCTGCCGACCCGGTCTGGTGAGCTGCCCCTGACCCGCCGACTGCGGTCGTTGCTGACCTGGCCGACCACCGACTCCGACCCGGTCACGCACCTGGTCCGCACCCATCGGGGCATCCACGCGGGCACCGACCCCGCCGTGCTGCGCCGGGCGTACACGATCGCGGAGAACATGCACCGCGGCCAGTTCCGCAAGAGCGGGGAACCGTACATCACCCACCCCCTCGCGGTGGCGCAGATCTGCGCCGAGCTGGGCATGGACACCACGACCCTGGTGGCGGCGCTGCTGCACGACACGGTCGAGGACACCCGCTACACGCTCCAGGCGCTGTCGGAGGACTTCGGCGGCGAGGTGGCCCACCTGGTCGACGGGGTGACGAAGTTCGACAAGGCGTTCTACGGCAAGGCCGCCGAGGCGGAGACGATCCGCAAGATGATCGTCGCGGCCGCCAAGGACGTCCGGGTGCTGATCATCAAGCTGGCCGACCGGCTGCACAACATGCGCACGCTCGGAGTGCGCTCCGCGGCGTCCCGGGAACGGATCGCCCGCAAGACCCAGGAGGTGCTGGTCCCGCTCTGCGACCGGCTGGGCATCCAGACCCTCAAGCGCGAGCTGGACGACGTGGTGCTGCTGCACCTGGAGCCCGAGGAGCACGCCCGGCTGGCCCGGCACGTGCACGATCGGCCCGGCTGGGACTCCTACCTCGACGCGGTGGTCACACGGGCCCGGGTGGCGCTGCGCCGCAGCCGGGTCGACGCCGAGGTGAGCCCGCGCCCCCGGCACCTCTACTCGATCTGGAAGGACACCATCGCCGGCGGCCACACCGCCCCGTACGACCTGCCCCGCATCTCGGTGGTGGTCGACGGCCCGGCCACCGACTGTTACGCCGCGCTGGGCGCGATCCACGGGACGTGGCGGCCGATCCCGGGCCGTTTCAAGGACTTCATCGCCTCACCGAAGAACAACCTCTACCGCTCGCTGCACACAAGCGTCTGCGGCCCGCAGGACCGCACGGTGGAGGTGCTGATCCGCACCGAGGAGATGCACCGCTCGGCCGAGTACGGCATCGCCGCCGACTTCCGCTTCCCGCGCTCGGGCAGCAGCAGCGCGGCGGCCCGGGCCGAGCAGTTAGACTGGCTGCGCCGCGTGCTCGACTGGGAACCGGACGCCGCCGACCCGGCACAGTTCTACGAGTCGCTGCGCTGCGACCTCGCCGAGGGCCAGATCCAGGTCTTCGCCGACGGGCGTCAGGTGGTGCTGCCGGCCGGCGCCACACCTGTCGACCTGGCGTACGAGCTGGGCAGCCAGCGGGGCGACCACTGCCTTGCCGCCCGGATCAACGGCCGGCTCGCGCCGCTGAGCTCGGAGCTGGACGAGGGCGACGTGGTGGAGATCTTCACCGAGAACGACGGCGACAACGGCTTCGAGGCCGGCGTGGCACCACGCGGCCCGCGCAAGGAGTGGCTGGGCTTCGTCAAGTCGCCGCACGCGCAGATGCAGATCAACAGGTGGTTCGCCGAGCACACCGAGCCGGGCATCACGATCAGCGACAAGGTCCGCCTCGGTCGGGCCACCATCGGGCTCGCCCTGCGCCAGCACAACCGCGGCCTCGCCAGTGACCTGCCGCTGCTGCGGCTCTCCGAGGAGCTGGGCTATCCCGACCTGGAGACCCTGCTGGTCGCGGTCTTCGACCGGGTGATCGAACCGGACACCGTGGTACGCCAGCTCATCGACCTGGTCGACCATCGACAGTGACCCGCCCGGCCCCAGCGCGTCCGAAGGACATTCGTGACCACTAGCCTGGGGTCATGATCCCCCGTTCCCGCGCCACCGGTCGGGCCATCTTCTACCAGGCCTTCTACCGATTGCCGCTGCCGGTGCGCCGTCGCCTGGTCAAGCTGGCCGTGCCCAAGTACATCGTCGGGGCGGTCACCCTGGTCCGTGACTCCGAGGCGACGGGCGCGGGCCGACTGCTGATGCTGCGCCAGCCCCCCGGCAAGGGCTGGTCGCTGCCCGCCGGCCTGCTCAACCGGGCCGAGCCTCCGGTCGTGGGCGCGGTCCGCGAACTGTTCGAGGAGTCCGGCATCCGGCTGCCACCGTCCCGGCTGCGCCCGGCGGTGCCGAACGCGATCGTGCACGCCAAGGGCTGGGTGGACATGGTGTTCGAGACGGAGGTGCCGGCGTCCAGCACCGAACTGGCGGTCGACGGCGCCGAGGTTTTCGAGGCCGCCTGGCATCCGCTGGACGACCTGCCCAAGCTGACCTGGCCGACGGCCCGGCTGCTCGCCTACTACGACATCGGGCCGCTGGCCGGGCAGTTCCCGCCTCCGGTGCCCGACACCGCGCCGTGAGCGAAGCGGGCGGGCCGGCGGACCTCTGCGCGGTCGTGCTCGCCGCGGGTGAGGGCACCCGGCTGCGCCCGCTCACCGCACGGGTGCCCAAGGCGCTCTGCCCGGTCGGCAACGTGGCACTGCTGGACCGGGCGCTGGCCCGCCTGGCCGGCCTCGGCCTGAGCGGCCCCGCACGCGTCGCGGTGAACGCCTGCTACCTCGCCGACCAGGTGGTCGCGCACGTCGGCGATCGCGCCCACCTGTCGGTAGAGCCCGGTGACCCGCTCGGCACCGCCGGTGGGGTGGCCAACCTGCGGGACTGGATCGGCGGCCGGCCGGTGCTGGTCGGCAACGCCGACGCGTACCTGGCCGACCCGGCCACTCCCCCGGGCCCCGACGTGGCCGCGCTGTTGGACGGCTGGGACGGGAAGTCCGTACGCCTGCTCGGGCAGCCCGCCACCGACCCGAGGGCGCCCGGCACCTTCGCCGGGCACTGCTTCACGGGGTTCTCGCTGCTGCCGTGGCGGCTGGTCCGCGACCTGCCGGTGGTCTTCTCCGACCTGGTACGCGCGGTGTGGCGGCCGGCCGAGGCGGCCGGCGCGCTGGAGGTGGTGCCCTACCCGGGCACCTTCTACGACACCGGCACCCCCGCCGACTACCTGGCGGCCAACCTGCACGCCGCCAGCGGCGACGTACTGGTCGACCCGGCCGCCACGGTGACCGGGCGCTGCGTGGAGTCGGTGGTCGGCGCGGGCGCACGGGTCGACGGCGACGTGCGCCGCACCGTGGTCTGGCCCGGCGCCCTCGTGCGCAGCGGCGAACGGCTGCACGACGCGATCCGGTTCGGGGACGCCGGCACGGTCCAAGCCGCCCAGCACGGCTGACCCGCGTCGGCGCGTCGGCGGGATGATTCGTGTTAGCGGTATACCTGTGGGTCATAAATATGACTCACAGGTATACCGCTCGTTGGCGACACGCCTGCCCAAGCTGTGGGCATACCTGAAGCGACGGCTGATGGCGACAGCGCCGGGCACCCGACACCGAGCAACGGCGACGGGCGCGGGAGGACGGGCGCGGGAGGACGGCCTCGCGAGGACGGGTGCCGGGTGCACCCGACCCCGGTCCCGTCGGGAACATCTAGCATGGGCAACGACGCCAACGAACGGAGAATTGCCCCGTGATCACCGCGATCGTGCTGATCGACTGCGCCACCGACGCGATCCCCGAGGTGGCGGAGGCCCTCGCCAATGTCACCGGCGTCAGCGAGGTCTACTCGGTGGCCGGGCACGTCGACCTCATCGCCATCGTCCGGGTCCGCGAGTTCGACCAGATCGCACAGGTCATCGCGGGCAGCATCTCCAAGGTGCCGGGTGTGCTGAACACGGAGTCGCACATCGCGTTCCGGGCGTACTCCCAGCTCGACCTTGAGGAGACGTTCGCGATCGGCCTCGCCGACGCCGACTGACCCGCCGGGCCGCGTGGACGGCCGGCGCCGGACGCGGCGCGGCCGGTCCACCCGTGCGGGTGGACCGGCCGTCTGCTGCCGCTACGTCAGCTTTCGCTGGGAGCGGGCCGCTCGGTGGTGCCGAGGCCCGGTTCCGGGGACTCGGTGATGCCACCCGGAGCGGGCGACTCGGTGGTGCCACCCGGAGCCTGCGACGAGGTACCCGGGCTGGGCGTACCGCTGGCGCTGGCCTGCGGGACCGGGATGCCCAACTGGTTGGCGAGCTGGACCAGCTCGTCGTAGTGCGTCTGCAGCGTCGGCAGGGCGGTCTGAGCCAACTGGACCACCGACTGCTCGGAGCCCTGCGAGATCTCCGTCTGGGTGGCCTGGATGGCCTGGACGTGACCGGCCAGCTCACTGGTCACCCAGAGCCGGTCGAACTCCGCGCCGCTGACGTTGTTCAGCTTGTCGATGACCGCCTGCTGGTCGGTCGTGGGCTCGTTCGGCAGTTCGACCTTGAGCTGGGACGCGGTCTGCTGCACCGTCTGGTCCAGCTGGGTGTGGTCGGTCTTGAACATCGCGCCCAGGTCCTTGACCCCCTGGTTCTGGCCCTTCTGCTGAGCCAGGTCACCGGCGGTGATCTCGAACAGGTTCACCTGGTGCAGCGCCTGCAGATACTGGGTGTCCTGCGTCGACGGCTGTGCCGCGGCCTGCGCGGCCGCAGCCGGCGCGACGCCTACCAGCACCAGCGCGGCCAACAGGCCGAGGCGTTTGAGACCCAACATGCTTCCCCCCCTTGAGACGTTGGACCGCACGGATACCCGGCTCACGGGGGTTATTCCTGCGATCGCCCGACGCGCGGGGTCGACCGGTCCCGCCGTGGCCGTCCGACTCCTGCTCGGATGGGCGACGGGACACCGACAACGACGTGGCGCCCGCCGGAAGTCCGGCGGGCGCCACGTGACGGTGCTGTCGAGAGGTCAGTGGCGGCTCTCGCCGCTGCCGATCTCCGCGCGCTCGGGCCGGGACTCGACCGGCGGGTGACCAGGCGAGACCGGCGCCTCGACCGGCTTCTCGATCGGGTAGAAGAAGCCCCGGACCGCCGGGCCGAGGGCCCCGAGCCGGTTCATCTTCTTCGGCACCACCCAGCCGACGTAGTCCAGCTCACCGTGGCCGTCCGCGTGCCCGTTCGCCGCGCTGAGCGGCTGGTGCACCTCGACGAACCGGCCGTCCGGCAGGCGCCGGATGATGCCGGTCTCCACGCCGTGCGCGAGCACCTCCCGGTCGTGCTGCTGCAGACCCAGGCAGAGCCGGTAGGTGACGTAGTACGCCAGCGGCGGGACCACCAGCAGGCCGACCCGGCCCGCCCAGGTCATCGCGTTCAGGCTGATCTGGAACTTGTCGGCGATCACGTCGTTGGCGCCCGAGAGCGTCAAGACGACGTAGAAGGAGACGGCCATGGCGCCGACGGCCGTACGGGCCGGAACGTCGCGGGGCCGCTGGAGCAGGTTGTGGCTCTTGCGGTCCTTGAGGTGCCGGGCCTCCAGGAACGGGTACATCGTCGACAGGCCGACCAGGATGCCGGGCAGCACGACCGTCGGCCAGAACAACGGCGGGATGACGTAGTGGTCGCCGATCGGGATGTTGATTTCCCAGGCCGGCATGAGTCGGGTCGAGCCGTCGAGGAACATGACGTACCAGTCGGGCTGGCTGGCGGCCGAGACCACCCAGGCCTCGTACGGGCCGAACAGCCAGATCGGGTTGATCTGGAACAGACCGCCCAGCAGCGCGATGACGCCGAAGACGACCATGAAGAAGCCGCCCTGCTTCAGCGCGTAGCGGGGGAACATCCGCTCGCCGACCACGTTGCCGTTGGTCCGGCCGGGGCCGGGCCACTGGGTGTGCTTCTGCTTGAAGACCAGGCCCAGGTGGGCGCTGATCAGCGCGAGCAGCAGACCCGGGATCAGCAGGACGTGGGCGATGAAGAACCGGCTGATGATGATCGTGCCGGGGAACTCGCCACCGAAGATCGACGACGTGAGCCAGGAGCCGATCACCGGGATGGACAGCATGATCGCCGAGGCGATCCGCAGGCCGGTGCCGGACAGGCCGTCGTCCGGCAGCGAGTAGCCGGTGAAGCCGGCCAGGAAGCCGACCCAGAACAGCAGCGAGCCGATGATCCAGTTGGTCTCGCGCGGCTTGCGGAATGCGCCGGTGAAGAACACCCGCAGCATGTGCACGACGATCGCGGCCATGAACAGCAGCGCCGCCCAGTGGTGCATCTGCCGCATCACCAGGCCGCCGCGGACGTCGAACGACAGGTCCAGGCTGGAGGCGTACGCGGCGGACATCGGCGTGCCCTGCAACGGCGCGTAACTGCCGTCGTAGACCACCTCGGTCATCGCCGGCTCGTAGAAGAAGGTGAGGAACACACCGGTCAGGAGCAGCACGACGAACGAGAACAGCGCGATCTCGCCCAGCAGGAACGACCAGTGGTCCGGGAAGACCTTGTTCAGCAGCCGACGGAGCGGGGTGGCCACCTGGAAGCGGTCGTCCACCCCCACCGCGGCCTTGCCCGGCGTGGCTGCCAGGTCAAACTTTCGACGCTTCATGGCCGCTCCCAGAAATCAGGCCCGACGGTCTCGGTGTAGTCGGACTTCGCCACGAAGAAGCCCTCGGAGTCCACCTCGATCGGCAGCTGCGGCAGCCGCCGGCTGGCGGGGCCGAAGACGGGCCGGGCGTTGTCGGTGATCAGGAACTGGGACTGGTGGCACGGGCAGAGCAGCCGGTTGGTCTGCTGCTCGAACAGACTCGCGGGGCAGCCGGCGTGCGTGCAGATCTTGGAGAACGCCGCGTAGTTGCCCCACATGTAGTCGCCGTGGCCGACCCGCTCGTTGGCCCGGCGCGACTCCTGCGCGTCCGAGTCACGCAGGTGGATCAGCAGCGTCGGCGAGTCGGCGTGCCGGTTGCTCACACCGTGCTCGATGCCCGGGAAGACCGTCAGCTGACCACCGGTGCTGATGTCCGCCGGGCGAACCGGGCGGCCGTCCTCGCGGACGAGGCGGATCCGCTCGCCGCCCTCGGCGGTGGCGAACCCGGTGGTGAACATCTGGTTGTTCTTGTGCGGCTGCGAGATCAGACCGCCGACCAGCGGCGCCGCCGCGACCGCGGCGACCGGCGCGAGACCGGCCAGCAGCGAGATGCCGAGCAGGGGACGACGCTTCACACCCAGCTCGTCGGCCATGTAGAGCATGGTCTGGCCGGTGATGGTGCGACCGTCGGCGTCCACCGCGCCCTCGTGCCGGTCCTGGATCGAGACCTCCTTGGGCAGCAACTTCTTGCCCCAGGTCAGGATGCCGAAGCCGACGGCGAGCAGCGCGATGCCGAGGGTGGCGCCCAGCAGCGGGGTGTAGAACTTGTCGCCGCCGCGGCCCGGCGCGTACTGCCACGGCCACCAGATGTAGATGGCCAGGAACGCGGTCGCCGCCAGGCCGGTGATCAGGAAGAAGCCGGCCACCACCCGGGTCAGCCGACGCTCGGCCTTGGTGCCGGGCAGCACCTGCGGCTCGTAGTGCACGATCTCGATGTCGTCCCGACGCGCGCCCTCACGGACGATGTCGAACCGGGTCAGCCGGGGGTCGTTCACGTCGAGCGGCTCCTGGCCCTGCGGGGCCTGGTGCTCGGTGTGCGCGCTCATGCCGTCACCTCGCTACGGGTGGCGCCGAGCGGCACCACGGCACTGAATCTGAAGATCCGCTCGGTCACGACTTACCCGCAATCCACAGGCTAGCGAACACGAGCGCCACAATGCCAACCAGGAAGATCGCCAGGCCCTCGGTGGACGGCCCGTACCGACCGAGGTTGAACCCGCCCGGGTCCTGGTCGGTCTTCAGCGTCTCCTGGATGTAGGCGATGATGTCGGCCTTCTGCTCCGGCGTGATCTGGTTGTCACCGAACACCGGCATGTTCTGCGGGCCGCTCAGCATCGCCGCGTAGATCTGCCGGTCGGTCGCCGGGTGCAGGCTCGGGGCGAACTTGCCCGACGAGAGCGCGCCACCGCCACCGCCGAAGGCGTGGCACTGCGAGCAGTTGATCCGGAACAGCTCGCCGCCGGCCGCGACGTTGCCGTTCTCGCGGAGGTCGTCACCCTCCGGCACGATCGGGCCGCCACCCAGCTCCTGGATGTACTGGCCGAGCTGACGGGTCTGCTCGTCGGTGAAGACCGGCGGCTTGCGGTGCGCCTGGGCCTCCTGGCGGGCCAGCGGCATACGGCCCGAGCTGACCTGGAACTCGACCGAGGCCGCGCCGACGCCGATCAGGCTCGGCCCGCGGCCCTCGACGCCCTGGGCGTTGCGTCCGTGGCAGGTCACACAGCTAACGTCGAACAGCGCCTTGCCCTCGGCCGCGGCGCCGGTCAGCGGCGGATTGTCCTGCGCCTGGGCACCGGGGGCGAAGACGGTGTAGGCGCCGCCGGCGAGCATCAGCGCGGCGAACAGCCGGACCGCGGCGCCCAGCCGGCGGCGGCCCCTGCTGCGCGCGGCGGGCCGCCCGCGCAACCGCGCGAGCAGGCCGCGTCGGCGGTCGTTGTCAGAAGTCATGAGCTGTGTCCTTAACCGGTTGGACCTTGTCTCAGGGGACGGAGCAGCGGCGCGGTTCGTGACGCGCCAAGATCACTGAAGCCAGTAGATCATGGCGTACAGGCCGATCCACACGACGTCGACGAAGTGCCAGTAGTACGACACGACGATCGCCGAGGTCGCCTGCGCCGGGGTGAACCGGCCCATGGTCGTGCGGACCATGAAGATGATGAAGGCGATCAGACCGCCGGTCACGTGCAGGCCGTGGAAGCCGGTCGTCAGGTAGAACATCGAGCCGTAGCCGTCAACGTTGATCTTGACGCCGTCCGCCACCAGGTGGCGGTACTCGTTCACCTGGCCGAGCACGAAGATCAGGCCCATCACGAAGGTGACGGTGAACCAGCGGCGCAGCGCGTGCACGTCACCCTTCTCCGCCGCGAAGACGCCGAGCTGGCAGGTCACCGAGGACAGCACGAGGATCACCGTGAAGGTGGTCGCGTACGGGATGTTCAGCGACTCGGTGTGCTTCTCCCACTGCTCCGGCGCAGCCGCGCGGATCGAGAAGTACATCGCGAAGAGCGCCGCGAAGAACATGAGTTCGCTGGAGAGCCACACGATCGTCCCGACGCTGACCATGTTGGGTCGCGTCAAAGAGTGGATCCGGCTCTTGTCAATGGCTGGGGCCGCAGTCACGCCGTCATTATTGCCCCTGACCGGGGCCGGCGATCAGCGGGGTGGCAAACCTGCGCCTTCCGTGGCCCGGGCGTCAGGGTCCGGTTCGCCTGGCCTAGCCTGAAAAGCGTGCTGCACGTCGATCCGATCCTCGCCGCCACCTCGGCCGTCCCGGCCGATGTGCTCGCGGCCACTCCGGCTGGCCCGTCGGTGCTCGCCGCCGGGGCCGAGGCGACCCCGCCACCGTTCACCGTAGGCGCGGTGCTGACCGAGACCCGGTTGGACAGCTGGCTGGCCCTCGGCCTGGTGCTCGCCGCCGGCCTCTACCTCTACGGGGTGCACCGGCTGCGCGTCCGCGGGGACCGCTGGCCGATCGCCCGTACGGTGTTCTTCCTCGGCCCCGGCCTCGGCGGTATCGCGCTGGTCACGGTCAGCGGGCTGCACGCCTACGACACCGCGCTGCTGTCGGTGCACATGGTCCAGCACATGGTGCTCTCCATGGTGTCGCCGATCTTCCTGGCGCTGGGCGCACCGATGACGCTGGCCCTGCGGACCCTGCCCGTCGGGCCGCGCAAGCGCCTCCTGGCGATCGTGCACAGCCGCGTCGCCCGGGTCTACAGCTTCCCGCTGGTGGCGTTCGCCATCTTCGTGGTCAACCCGTTCGCGCTGTACTTCAGCGACCTGTACCGCTTCACCCTGGAACACGCCTGGGCACACGAGCTGGTGCACGCGCACTTCATCATGACCGGCTGCGTGTTCTTCTGGCCGCTGCTCGGCCTCGACCCGCTCCCGGGCCGCTGGCCGTACCCGGCGCGGGCCCTGCTGATGCTGCTCTCCGTGCCGTTCCACACCGTGCTCGGGCTCACCATCATGCAGAGCACCACCCTGTTCGGCGGCGACTGGTACCCGTCGCTCAACCTGAGCTGGTCCGACCCCAAGGCCGACCAGGTGGTCGCCGGCGGCATCCTCTGGGCCGGCGGTGAGTTCGTCAGTGTGACCATGCTCGCGGTGCTGGTCGTGCAGTGGGTGAAGCAGTCCGAGCGGGAGGCCCGCCGGGTGGACCGCGAGCTGGACCGCCAGGAGGCCCGCGAGCGCGCCGCCGACGCCGCGACGACCTGAGCTGCGCAGACGGTACGCCAGCGGCCGAGCGTCGGGCGGGATGTCGGCTACGTCACGTCGACCGGTACGATCGGCGGGCAGCTACGAGGTGGGAGCCTGTCAGCCATGAGCGATCGTCTGTGCACCGTCCTGCTCTACAGCGACGACCCGCAGGTCCGTGACCGGATGCGGCTCGCTGTCGGCACCCGGCCCGCGCCCGGGCTGCAGATCGAGTTCGTCGACGCGTCGACGTACGCCGAGACCATCCGGCTGGTCGACGACTACGAGATCGACCTGCTGGTGCTCGACGGTGAGGCGAGCCCCGGCGGCGGCATCGGCATCGCCCGCCAGATCAAGGACGATCGGGACGACGCCGCCCCGCCCACCTGCCTGGTGATCGCCCGCGCCGCGGACCGATGGCTCGCCGCGTACGCCGAGGTCGACGCGACGCTTGTGCACCCGCTCGACCCGGTGACCACCGGCAGCACGGTGGCCGAGCTGCTGCGGACGCACGCACCCGCCTGACGTCCCCCGCTCTCCGGCACCGACACGGCGCCGGACCAGCCGGCGCCGATTCCAGCCCACCCGCACTTCGTACGCTCGGGAGGCCCGCCATGGGCGATCGGACCTGGCCGCACCTGCTCAACTCGCTGCTGCGCGGCGAGGAGCTGTCCACCGCCGACACCGCCTGGGCCATGGGCGAGATCATGGCCGGCTCGGCGGGCGCCGCGCAGGTCGCCGGCTTCGCCGTGGCGCTACGGGCCAAGGGTGAAACCTCGGCCGAGTTGGCCGGCCTGGTGGAGACCATGCTGAGCCGGGCCGTCCCGGTCGACCTTCCCGACGACCTGCGCTCGACGGCGCTGGACGTGGTGGGCACCGGCGGTGACCTCGCCCACACGGTCAACATCTCCACCATGGCCGCGCTGGTCGTGGCGGGTGCCGGCGTCCGGGTGGTCAAGCACGGCAACCGGGCCGCGTCGTCCTCCTGCGGCACCGCCGACCTGCTGGAGTTCCTCGGTGTCCCACTCGACCTCGACCCGGACGCCATCGTGCGCTGCGTCACCGAGGCCGGCATCGGGTTCTGCTTCGCCGCCCGGTTCCACCCGGGGATGCGGCACACCGGGCCGGTCCGCCGGGAGCTGGGCGTGCCCACCGTGTTCAACTTCCTCGGCCCGCTGACCAACCCGGCCCGCCCCCGCGCCGGCGCCGTCGGCTGCTTCGACGCACGGATGGCGTCGGTGATGGCCGGCGTGTTCGCCGCCCGGGGCGACTCGGTGCTGGTGATGCGCGGCGAGGACGGGCTGGACGAGTTCACCACCGCCGCGCCGACCCGGGTGTGGGCGGCGCAGGGCGGCACCGTACGCGAGGCTGTGCTGGACGCGACCGACCTGGGTGTCCCCCGGTCCACCCTCGGCGACCTGCGCGGCGGTGACGCCGCGTACAACGCCGGCGTGGCTCGTCGCCTGCTGGCCGGTGAGACCGGCCCGGTCCGCGACGCGGTGCTGGTCAACGCGGCGGCGGCGCTCGCGACCCAGGGTCCGCTGGACGGCGACCTGACCGAGGCGCTGCGCGCCGGCCTGGACCGCGCCGCCGACTCCATCGACTCGGGCGCTGCGGCGGCCACTCTGGACCGCTGGATCGAGACCGCCACCACCGCCTGATCCCCGGCCCGGGAGGCGCGTGCTGCGTGATCGACCCGGGTTCCTGGAATCCGGGGTGTTCGGCCGGCCCGGATACCCCGACTTCACTGATGTCGGGTGGATCACGTCCGGTGGCGTCGGGGCCTGCGGGACGGCGCGTGACCGGAGGGCGCGGAGATTTGTCGGACCCGCGTGGGAAACTACAGGCGAGTAGTTCTCCGCTTCCCTTGTGCGTCGCTGTCGCATTTCGGGGGCGGTTCGCCTGGAGTGAGAGGAGACGCCCGTGTCGCACCGCGATCTCTACTGCGATGTCTGCGAGGGCGTGGCACCGTTCGAGGCGCCGCCCTGCGTCGACGGCCACGGCAGCGATTGTCCCGAGCTGATCTGCACCGGTTGCGGCGCGGCCGTGGTGATCGCCACGTTCGCCGCCCCCGTCACCCGGCTGGCCGATCGCCGACGTCGCCAGCCCACCCGCCGCCACGCCGCCTGACCCGCACCGCCCCGATCGGCTCCACAACGCCGACGTGACGGCATCCCGGTGCGCCACGACGAAGGCCCGCTCCCCCGACGGGGTGCGGGCCTTCGCGGTGGTACGGGGTCGGTCGCGCCGCGGCGACCGGGTGGATCAGTGCTCGGCGGTGCGCCGGGTGCCGGTGTAGTACTCGAACAGCAGGCCGCAGGCGGCGAAGACGACCGCCAACAGGCCGGCGCCGATCAGCCAGAACTGCCAGAACACCATGCCCAGCGCGGCGGTCGCGGCGGCCAGCGCCAGACCGAACGGCCAGTAGCTGCCCGGGCTGAAGAAGCCGACCTCGCCGGCGCCGTCGGAGATCTCGGCGTCCGGCCGGTCCTCCGGGCGCAGATCGATACGGCGGGAGACGAACCAGAAGAAGCCGCCGCACATCGAGCAGAGCAGGAACGACAGCAGCAGGGCGACGGTGCCCACCCACTCGATGTTGCCGGACTCACCGTGCGTCCAGGCGCCGTAGAGGACGGTTGCGCCGAAGAGGAACAGGGCGATGATCAGGAAGATACGCCACTCGGTCTTCATGCGGCTGCCTCAGCTTCCCGTGCCGGCCGGAGCGTCGTCCGGGTTGAAGTTGCTCTGCGTCCGTCGGGTGTCGAACGGCTGCGTGGTCTCCGCGTACGGCTGCTCACCGATCGCGGCCAGCGCGTCCTGAGTCGACTTGCCACTCTGCTTGGCCGCGAGGAACTGGTCGTACTTCTCCGGCGAGACCACCCGCAGCTCGAAGTTCATGAACGCGTGGTAGCTGCCGCACAGCTCGGCGCAACGGCCGACGTACGCGCCCTCGGCATCCAGGCTGGAGACCTCGAAGACGTTGCGGATCTTGCCCGGCATGACGTCCCGCTTGAACAGCAGCTCCGGCACCCAGAAGGAGTGGATGACGTCGCGGCTGGTCTCCTCGAACCGGATGGACCGGTTGGTCGGCAGCACGAGCACCGGGATGACCTCACTGGTGCCGAGCGTCGACGCGGTGGTGCGGGCCTCCGTGCCCTGACCGTCGCGGTAGTTGAACTGCCAGTTCCACTTGAAGGCGACGACCTCGACCGTGACGTCCGGGTTCTTCGACAGCTTGTCGACGTCGGTCTGCACGATCGCCGTGTAGTAGAAGAGCACGGAGACGATCAGGATCGGCGCGATGGTGTAGAGGAACTCCATCGGCAGGTTGTAACGGGTCTGCACCGGCAGCGCGTTGCCGCGCTTGCGGTAGCGCACGACACACCAGAAGATCAGGCCCCACACGAAGACGCCGACCGCGAGCGCGGCGACGCAGGAGGCGATCCACAGGTCGTACATCCGGTGCGACTCGGCCGAGATGCCGCCCTGCGGCCAACCGAAGCCGCCGAACGTCTGACCCACGTCACAGCCCGTGAGCAGAACCAGCAGAGCCACGCCCCCGAGACCGAGCCCGGCCAGCCGACCAGCACCGCGTCCCCGGCGTCCACCGACCCCTGGGGCAGCACCGTGCCGTACGGCCGACGGCCGTACCTCCGAACTCCTTGCGACCACCTGGTCCTGCCTCCCTAGCGCGCCGCGGTGCGTCTTTCCTCAGCACCGGCGGCAAAGGCGTCACCGACGGTCGCAGATTACTCGACCATGACGGACTCGGCCGTGGTGGGGTCACTGTCCGCCCCCATCGGGGGGATCCTGGGCATACCGTCGCGATAGCGTACTGATCCGTGAGCGCCTCTTCGGTATACCTGGACGCGGCGACCGCCGCGCCGCTGCATCCGGTCGCCCGGCAGGCGCTGCTGGCCGCTTTGGAAGACGGCTGGGCCGACCCGGGAAAGCTCTACAGCCAGGCACGCCGCGCGCGGCAACTGCTCGACGCCGCCCGCGAGGCGTCCGCGCAGACGCTCGGCGTCCGCGCCGACGAGCTGTCCTTCACCAGCAGCGGTACGACGGCAGCCCACGGCGCGGTGCTCGGCGGCCTGGCGGGACGGCACCGGGCCGGGGCGACGTTGGTGCACTCCGCGATCGAGCATTCCGCCGTCCTGCACGCCGCCGAGCGGCACGTCGCGGCCGGCGGCGTCGCCCATGCGGTGCCGGTCGACCGGGTGGGCCGGCTGGATCTGGCCGCCTGGTCGACGGCCGTCCAGGCGCCCGGGGTCGCGCTGGCCGCGCTGATCACCGCGAGTCACGAGGTGGGCACCGTGCAGCCGGTCGCCGAGGCGGCGGCCGTCTGCGCCGACGTCGGGGTGCCGCTCTACGTCGACGCGGCGCAGTCGGTCGGGCGGGTGCCCCTGCCGGCCGGCTGGTCGATGCTCAGCGCCAGCGCCCACAAGTGGGGCGGGCCGCCCGGGGTGGGGCTGCTGGCGGTCCGCAAGGGCACCCGCTGGGAGTCGCCCTGGCCGGCCGACGAGCGGGAGGGTGGGCGTACCCCCGGGTCGGTGAACCTGCCCGCGGTGGTGGCGGCGGCGGCGAGCCTGCGCGCGGCGGCGGCCGACGCCGCGGCCGAGCGGGCCCGGCTGGCGCCGCTGGTGGACCGGATCCGGGCGCGGGTGTCGGCGGAGGTGCCCGACGTCGAGGTGGTCGGCGACCCGGTGCTGCGCCTGCCTCACCTGGTGACCTTCTCCTGCCTGTACGTCGACGGCGAGACGCTGCTGCACGCGCTGGACCGGCGGGGGTTCGCGGTGTCGTCCGGCTCGTCCTGCACGTCGTCCACGCTGCGGCCGTCGCACGTGTTGGAGGCGATGGGGGTGCTCTCGCACGGCAACGTCCGGGTCAGCCTGCACCGGGACACGACCGAGTCCGACGTCGAGCGGTTCCTCGCCGAGCTGCCCGGGATCGTCGCCGGGCTGCGCGCCGACGCCGGGGTGGTGGGACTGTGACGATGCCGGACGAGGTGATCGACTGCCGGGGTCAACGCTGCCCGCTGCCGGTGATCGCGGCGGCCCGCCGGATGCCGCAGGTGCCGGTCGGCACGGTGGTCCGGGTGCTCGCCGACGACCCGGCCGCGGCGGTGGACATCCCCGCCTGGTGTCGGATGCGCGGCCAGGAGTTCCTCGGCGCGGTGACCGGCGCGGACGGCCCCGCCTACGACATCCGCCGCACCCACTGACCCATCCCTCACCCCCGCGATCTTGCAGTTGCTGCGCGGACAAGACCGCGCAGAAGCCGCGAAACAGCGACAGAAAGTGCAAGATCGCCGGGGTGAGGCGGGGTGGGTCGGGTTACGGGAGGAGGTGGGGGCGGATCTCGTCGGCGGCGGTGTCGCCGTAGGACTCGGCGAGGCGCTTGACGAACAGGTCGCGGCGGACGTCGTACTCCTGGGTGCCCACCGTCTCCAGGACCAGCGTGGCCAGCAGCGAGCCGACCTGGGCGGCCCGCTCAAGGCCGAGGCCCCAGGAGAGCGCGGTGAAGAAGCCGGCCCGGAAGCCGTCGCCCACCCCGGTCGGGTCGACCGCCCGGATCTCCCGGGCGATGGGCACGTGGATCGGGTCGATGCCGCGGCCGGCGATCTCCACGCCGTCCTTGCCCAGCGTGGTGACCCGCACCTTGACCAGGTTCAGCAGCTGGTCGTCGGTCAGCTGCGCCTTGCTCTGCAGCAGCGACTTCTCGTAGTCGTTGGTCATCAGGTACTCGGCGCCCTCGATCAGCGCCACCACGTCCTCGCCGGGCATCCGGGCGAGCTGCTGGGAGGGGTCGGCCGCGAAGGCGTACCCACGGCTGCGGCACTCGGCCGAATGCCGCAGCATCGCCTCCGGGTCGTTAGCGCTGACCAGCACCAGGTCCAGCCCGCCGAGCCGGTCGGCGACGGGGGCCAGTTCGATGTTGCGCGCCTCGCTCATCGCACCCGCGTAGAACGACGCGATCTGGCACATGTCGGTGTCGGTGGTGCAGACGAACCGCGCCGTGTGCGCCACCTCACTGATGTGCACGGAGTCACAGTCCACGCCGTGCCGCTCCAGCCAGGAGCGGTAGTCGGCGAAGTCCGCGCCCACCGCCCCGAGCAGCACCGGGCGCATCCCGAGCTGCCCCATGCCGAAGGAGATGTTCGCCGCGACCCCGCCACGGCGGAGAACCAGGTCGTCCACCAGGAAGGAGAGGGAAACCTTGTGCAGCTGATCGGCGATGAGCTGGTCGGCGAAGCGACCCGGGAAGCTCATCAGGTGATCGGTGGCGATCGAGCCGGTCACGGCGATCTTCATGTCAACCCTCAGGGTCGGGAGCAGGGCGCGGTCAGCCTACCGGCCCGGCAACCCCGACGTGTCCGGTCGGTCGGGCAACGGCAACCGCCCGTCCACCCGTCCGCCGGGGTCACCCGGGACCGCTCCCACCGTCACCCCGACACGACGACGGGGCCGTCCCGCAGGACGGCCCCGTCGTCGGTGGTGCGTGGTGCGCGACCTAGTTGAACGAGTCGCCGCAGGCGCAGGAGTTGCCCGCGTTGGGGTTGTCGATGGTGAAGCCCTGGGCGTCGATCCGGTCGGCGAAGTCGATCGTCGCGCCGGACAGGTAGGGGGCGCTCATCCGGTCGACGACGACCTCGACGCCACCGAAGTCGCTGACGACGTCACCGTCGAGCGAACGCTCGTCGAAGAAGAGCTGGTACCGCAGGCCGGAGCAGCCACCCGGCTGCACCGCGACGCGGAGCCGCAGGTCGTCGCGGCCCTCCTGCTCGATCAGGGCCTTGACCTTCTGCGCCGCGACGTCGGTGAGGACGACGGAAGTAGGGGCCTGGGCCTCGGTCGACTCGGTCTGCGCTGGCGTGGTCACGTGGAAGTCTCCCTGCGCGGTTTTGGGTCCGGACGCACTGGCCAACGCCGCGCGCCGTCCAGTGATTCCCGGTTGTGGTCCAGTTCCGATCGTACGCCGCCCCGGCCGGACGTACCCGCGTGGCGGGACCAGCGCCCCAGGTCGGCCCGGACGAAACGGCCTGGACCGGGTGGGCCGAGCGCTCAGCGGCTCCACTGCCGGGCCAGTCGGGCGCCCAGCTCGCGCAGCCCGTCGGCGGGACGGCTCATGGCGGCGTCGAGCCCGCCGGCCTGCTCCCCACCGAAGTGCTCGACCAGGCTGTACGCGTCGGTCACCCCCGCCGAGGCGGCCTCCCGTCGGCCGGTGCTGACCTGGCCGGCCACCACCACGCAGGGCACCCCACGGTCCCGGGCGGCCCCGGCCACCCCGGCGACGACCTTGCCGCGCAGCGACTGGTGGTCGAAGGACCCCTCCCCGGTGATCACCAGGTCGGCGGTGTCGAGCGCGGCGTCCAGCCGGGTGGCCCGGGTGACCAGGCCGATACCCGACTCGCAGGCGCCGCCGAGCGCGAGGATGGCCGCGCCGAGGCCGCCCGCGGCCCCACCGCCGGGCAGCGCGCCGAGCCCCGGCGGGCAGCCGGGAAGGTCCCGCTCCAGCACCGCAGCGAAACGCTCCAGGGCCGCGTCGAGCAGCAGGACGTCGGCGCGGTCGGCGCCCTTCTGCGGGCCGAACACGTTGCTCGCGCCGTGCAGGCCGAGCAGCGGGTTGTCCACGTCGGTGGCGGCGACGAGCCGGGCGCCGCGCAGCCGGGGAGCGCCGTCGAGGGCGTCGACCAGGGCCAACGCAGCCCCGCCGTACGGCAGCGCCGCACCCGTGGCGTCGAGCGGGGTCGCGCCCAGCGCGGTGAGCATGCCGGCGCCGGCGTCGTTGGTGGCGGAGCCGCCCAGCCCGATCACCACCGTCCGGACCCCGCTCTCCACGGCGGCGGTCACCAGCAGACCCAGCCCGTACGACGTGGTGGTCTTCGGGTCGCGCTCGGCTGCGGAGAGCAGGTGCAGGCCGCACGCCTGCGCGCTCTCCAGGTAGGCCGTCGTGCCGTCGGCGGTGAGCAGGATCTCACCGGCCGCCGGCCGGCCCAGCGGGTCGACGGTCGACACCGTCACCCGCCGGCCGCCGAGCGCCTCGGCGAGCACCTCCACGAAGCCCGGCCCGCCGTCGGCGAGCGGCCGGATCAGCAGGTCGTCACCGTCGGCGACGCTGCGCCAGCCGTCCGCCACCGCGGCGGCGACCTCCGGTGCGGGCAGGGTGCCGGCGAACTTGTCCGGGCAGAGCAGCACGCGCATGTCGAGCAGTGTGGCAGCCCACACCGAGCGGAGCTGCGGCGCGCTCGCGCTGTGGGACCATGGGCTACGTGACTTCGACCTGGGTGGAACCCTCCAACACGGCGACGGCTCTGCTGCTGCTCGGCCGGGGCAGCGACCCCGACACCGAGCGCGGCGTCGAGTGTCCGGGCGACCTGCCGGCGCCCAGCGACCCGGATCTGGTGGCCCGTGCCACGGCGGCGAAGGCGGAGCTGGGCAGCAAGGTCTTCGTGCTGGGGCACCACTACCAGCGCGACGAGGTGATCCAGTTCGCGGACGTGACCGGCGACTCGTTCAAGCTGGCCCGGGAGGCCGCCGCCCGGCCGGACGCCGAGTACATCGTCTTCTGCGGCGTGCACTTCATGGCCGAGAGCGCCGACATCCTCACCACGGACGCCCAGCGGGTGATCCTGCCCGACCTGGCGGCCGGCTGTTCGATGGCGGACATGGCCGTGCTGGGTCAGGTCGAGGCCGCCTGGGACACGCTCGCCGAGCTGGGCATCGCCGGCGAGACCGTGCCGGTGACGTACATGAACTCCTCGGCCGACATCAAGGGTTTCGTCGGCCGCAACGGCGGCGTGGTCTGCACCTCGTCCAACGCCAAGCGCGCCCTGGACTGGGCGTTCGAGCAGGGCTCGAAGGTGCTCTTCCTGCCGGACCAGCACCTGGGCCGCAACACGGCGGTGCTGGAGATGGGCCTGTCGCTGGACGACTGCGTGCTCTACGACCCGCACAAGCCCGGTGGCGGGCTCACGCCGGAGCAGCTGCGGGACGCCAAGATGATCCTGTGGCGAGGGCACTGCTCGGTGCACGGCCGGTTCACCCTGGAGAGCGTCGACGACGTGCGGGCGCGGGTTCCCGGGGTCAACGTGCTGGTCCACCCGGAGTGCCGGCACGAGGTGGTCACGGCCGCCGACCACGTCGGTTCGACCGAGTACATCATCAAGACCATCGAGGCGGCGCCGGCCGGCTCGGCGTGGGCGCTGGGCACCGAGCTGAACCTGGTCCGCCGGTTGGCGCTGGCCCACCCGGACAAGCAGATCATGTTCCTGGACAAGGCGGTCTGCTACTGCTCGACCATGAACCGGATCGATCTGCCGCACCTGGTCTGGGCCCTGGAGGAGCTGGTCGCGGGCCGGGTCGTCAACCAGATCACTGTCGACGCCGACACCGCGCACCACGCCCGGGTGGCGCTGGACCAGATGCTCGCCCTGCCGGGTGCGTGATCACGATCCGTGACGCCCTTGGTACGCAAAAGTGCCGGATCACCGATTAATGCCACACACGCCGGTGTGACCGAGTCCTTTTTCGTCACCGAGGGCTATGCTGCCGGGGCGAGGACGCAAGCGGGCCGTTTCGATATGGCCGCATCCGGGGTAGCGACAGAGTTCCGGCTCCCCACCATCAACACAGCAGCACCGAAGCGCTGGAGGTTGCGTTGACCGACGACGTCCTGATCGTGCATGGAGGCACTCCGCTCGAAGGGCGGATCCGCGTGCGCGGCGCGAAGAACCTGGTTTCGAAGGCGATGGTCGCCGCACTGCTGGGCGACAGCCCGAGCCGGCTGTTCGACGTGCCGAAGATCCGCGACGTCGAGGTGGTCCGGGGTCTGCTCGGTCTGCACGGCGTCAAGGTGACCGACGGCGCCGAGGACGGCGAGCTCGTCTTCGACCCGGCGAACGTGGAGAGCGCCAGCACCGACCAGATCAACGTGCACGCCGGTTCGAGCCGGATCCCGATCCTGTTCTGCGGGCCGCTGCTGCACCGGCTCGGGCACGCGTTCATCCCGGATCTGGGCGGCTGCCACATCGGCCCGCGCCCGATCGACTTCCACCTGCAGGCGCTGCGGGAGTTCGGCGCGACTGTCGACAAGCGGCCCGAGGGGCTGCACCTGTCCGCGCCGAACGGCCTGCACGGCACCAAGTTCGCCCTGCCGTACCCGAGCGTCGGCGCCACCGAGCAGGTGCTGCTGACCGCGGTTATGGCCGAGGGCGTCACCGAGCTGCGCAACGCCGCGGTGGAGCCGGAGATCATCGACCTGATCTGCATCCTGCAGAAGATGGGCGCGATCATCAAGGTCCACACCGACCGGGTGATCGAGATCCAGGGCGTGCCGAAGCTGCACGGGTACACCCACCGGCCGATCCCCGACCGGATCGAGGCCGCCAGCTGGGCCGCGGCCGCGCTGGCCACCCGTGGCCACGTCGAGGTGCTCGGCGCGCAGCAGGCCGACATGATGACCTTCCTGAACATCTTCCGGTCCGTCGGCGGCGAGTACGAGGTCACCGACACCCGGCCGCCGAAGCTGGGCGACCCGGGCCAGGAGGGCGGCATCCGCTTCTGGCACCCCGGCGGCGAGCTGAACGCGGTGGCGCTGGAGACCGACGTCCACCCCGGCTTCATGACCGACTGGCAGCAGCCGCTGGTCGTGGCGCTGACCCAGGCCCGCGGCCTGTCGATCGTGCACGAGACGGTCTACGAGCAGCGGCTGGGCTACACCGAGGCGCTGAACTCGATGGGCGCCAACATCCAGGTCTACCGGGACTGCCTCGGCGGCACCCCGTGCCGCTTCGGCCGGCGCAACTTCAAGCACTCGGCGGTGATCGCCGGGCCGAGCAAGCTGCACGCCGCCGACCTGGTCATCCCCGACCTGCGGGCCGGTTTCAGCCACCTGATCGCGGCGCTCGCGGCCGAGGGCACCTCCCGGGTGTACGGCGTCGACCTGATCAACCGGGGCTACGAGGACTTCGAGGCGAAGCTCGCCGACCTCGGCGCGCACGCCGAGCGCCCGTAACCTCGTCAGACCTTCCGCGCCCGGTGCACCGCGATGTGCACCGGGCGCGAACCGTTGGCTACCCTTGCCGCGTGCCGTCGCTCTTTCGCCGCAAGTCCACCGACCTCGTCGACGAGGCCGTCACCTCGGTGACCCCCGAGGAGACCGCCGACCGTCCCCGGGGTTACACCCCGGCCAAGGGTCGGGAGACGCCGAAGCGGCCGACCGTCGGCCGTCGCCCGGCCGGCCCCACCCGCCCCCTCACCAAGGAGGAGGAGCGGGAGCGGCGCCGCCAGCTGCGTACCGAGGCCGCGGCCGAGTTCCGCCGCGAGGGTGGCCCCCGCGACCGGGGCCCGGAGCGGCTGCTGGCACGCAACGTGGTCGACTCCCGGCGTACCGTCGGCACCTGGTTCTTCGGCGGCGCGTTGATCGTGCTGATCGGCTCGAACGCGGCGATGCCGGCGCCGGTGCGGTTGATCTCCAACGTGCTCTGGGGCGCACTGGCCCTGGGTGTGGTCGTCGACTCGCTGCTGATCTGCCGCAAGATCGGCAAGCTGGTCCGGGAGCGCTTCCCGAAGACCGACCAGCGGATGGGCTCGCTCTACCTCTACGCCGTGATGCGGTCGATCACCTTCCGGCGGATGCGCGCTCCGGCTCCTCAGGTCAAGCTCGGCGACAAGGTCTGATCCCGGCTTCCCGAGCCCGCGTCGCCCCAGTGGCGGCTCCGGCCGCGTTGGGGGCAAAGCGCAGCGGGAAGCATCCGGGCAGTGGCCGTTCGTTGTAGCGTGCGCGTAGTTCATCACGGTGAACAGGTCGCCAGTTGTTCGTCACCTCGCACGTTGATCCAATGGAGCGAACACGCATGCCTGGAGAACCGGCTGCCCCGTTGGCCACCATCGCTGCCGCCCTGCGCCGCGAACGGGAGCGCCTCGGGATCTCGCTGGCCGAGCTGGCCCATCGGGCGGGGGTGACCGAGTCGACGATCTCCCACCTGGAGTCGGGGACCGGCAACCCGAGCGTCGAGACGCTCTGGGCGCTCGGCGTGGCGCTGGGCGTACCGTTCAGCCGGCTCGTGGAGCCGGCGGACGTCGACATCCGGGTGATCCGCGCCGGGGAGGGGCCCCGGGTCCGTTCCGAACAGGCCGACTTCGCCGGGACGCTGCTCAGCGCCGGCACGGCGCACCTGCGCCGGGACGTCTACCTGATCGAGTTGGAGCCGGGCGCGGTCCGGGAGGCGGACGGGCACACCCCCCGCAGCGTCGAGCACGTGGTGGTGGCCGCCGGACGGCTGCGCGTCGGCCCCGAGGCGGGCACCGTGGACCTCGGTCCGGGTGACTACGCGACGTTCCCCGGCGACACACCGCACCGGTACGAGGCGCTGGTCCCCGGCACCTTCGCCGTCCTCGTCATGGAGCATCCCTGACCCGATGCTCCGGTCCACCCGGCCGGCGGGTGGGGTATCGTCAAAGGTCAGATTGGGTTATCGACCCAAATGTCCGGAACCATCGGATAACGTTTGCGCTCGTGGGCGGTGCCACAGTGGCGGTGAACGAGCCCACGCCGTTACCCTCCATCCGCAGCCACGCCCTGCCGGAATGGGCGACCCGACCGGCACGCGAGGCCCCAGCGCGACAATGTGCAACGAGGTGACAACGCCGTGAGCGAGCGGACGCGAGCCGGCCACCGGGGCGTGGCAGGCGGCGACCGGACGCCCATGGGCCAGCGAGGCACCACCGCGGCCACCTCACCGTCGACGGGGAGCGGCCACGCGGCCGGGTGTGGCGACGGGCTCAACGGATGAACGGCCGCTACACCGACCGGTGGCGGGACCCGAACGAACCGTCCTGGGTGGTCGAGCCGACCACCGAGTGGCACCCCCAGTTCCCCGGCCAGCGCTACCCCGGCGACATCGGCGTCACCCACCAGCCGGCACCGCCGCGCGGACGGGCGACAGTTGTCGGTCGTACCGAGGTGCCGCCGCTCGCGCCCACCCGACCGGACGGCACCTACCTCGGCCGCTCCTGGGCCGACGAGCCTCCGGGCGAGTCTGCCCCCAACGGCCGGTGGGGGGCGGACGACGAGCCGGGCGGGACACCCTCCTACGGCTGGTCACGCAGCGACGAGCGCCCGGTCGACACGACGCACCACGGACGACCCGAGACCCCGCAGTACGACCATGAGCCGTACCGCCGGCCGCTCCCCGAGCCGCCCCGACGGGAGGAGCGCCGCTCCCCCGAGTCGGACCGGCGGACCGCCTGGTCCGACCGGCGTCCCAACGACGACCGGGGACCGGCTCGGGAGGCCGCCTGGCACCGCGAGCAGCCCACTTCCGAGCGGTACGACGGCCGCCCGCCCCGACACGAGCCGGCCGACCGGGACCGGGCGTACCCGACCGCGCCACCCGTCTCCCCCGGGCCCTACTCCCCCGCACCGCGCAGTGACTCCGGCTGGGTGCCCGAGCCGGACGAGGCGCCGCGCCGGCGCGGCACGTCGGAGCGGCCGGCCGCGAGTCACGACCGGCACCCCGGCGACGGGTACGGCACCCGACCGGCCAGGGGCCACGACGGCCGCCCGACCGACGGCTGGGCCGCCGAGGGGGCCGGCCAGTGGGCACCCGTGGACAGCCGCTCCCGCTACCGGGCCGAGGGCCACCCCGACCGCCTGCCCGACGACGCCCGCCGCTCAGAACGCCTACCCGACGACGCCCGCCGCCCGGAGCGGGGCGTTGCCGACGGCCGGTCCCGCGTGGACGCTGGCCCCGGTGCGTCCACCGACCGGCAGCGCCGGCCGGACGAGGCATTCGGGACGCCACAGACGTCCGAGGGCGGACGGCGGCGCCGCCCCGAACCGGAGGCACCGGAACAGCCCCGCCGCGACGACGAGCGCCGCCGTCCCGATGTCGAGCCGCACCGGCAGCAACCCCGCGAGGCGGCAGCCCGCACCGAGGCGTACCCGGACCGTCGCGCGCGCGAGAACGCCCGGCCGGAGCGGTACGGCGAGGAGCCGTACCGCGAGGAGACCTACCGCGAGGAGCCGCGGTCGCAGCCCGGCCCCCGGTCGGGTGGCGGCCTGCCCTGGCCGCCGCCCGGTCCGGTGCACCCGGACCGCAGACGGGAGCCGGGCTACCGGCCCGAGCCGCACCGCGGCGCTGAGCCGGAGGTCCCGCCGCGGCCGGCGACGCGACCCGCACGGCCACCGGCGGAGCCGCCCCGGTACGACGAACGGCCCGCGCGTCCCGCCGCGACGGCGCCGCCCACCTCCGGCCGGGCCACCCCGGTCCCGCCCACACCCGTCTCCCCCGCCGCACCGGGCACCGGCCGGGCGACTCCGGTTCGTCCGGCCTCGCCGGAGCGACCGGTGTCGCCGGCACCCGTCTCGCCCGCCGCGCCCGGCCCGGACCGGCCGGTGTCCGCGGCACCCGTCTCCCCCGCCTCGGCGGACCACGCGTGGCAACCATCCACGTCGTCCGGTCGTCCGGAGCGCGACCGGCCGGTGTCCGCCGCACCGGTCTCCCCGGCGGACGTCCCCGTCTCCGGTCCACCGGCCGCCCGGCTGCGGCTGGAGTTCCTGCCCGCCCCGGTGGATCCTCCGTCCTCGGACGAGCGGCCGGAGTCGCCGCAGCGGCCCGAGCACCGCACACCCACCGAACCGGCTTCGACTGCCGACCCTCGCGCCACCGCGCCACCGCGCTATCCCGGCCCGGACAACCGCTCGCACCCGGCGCCGCCCGCCCGTCCCGCCCCGCAGGACCAGCCCCCACAACCCACACCTGGGCAGCGGCCCTCGCCGCCTGCGGATGACCGCCCGCCGGTCGCTCCCCCACCGTCCTGGCAGCGGCCGGAGCAGCCCCCCACCCCCGTGACGCCGACGTCCTCGGCGCCCGCGCCGGATGCCGAGCCGGCGCTTCCGATCGCCCCGGGCGTACCGCGTCGCTACGTGCCCCCGGCGCCCTCGGAAGCGCCCGTGCCGACCGCTGCGGAGCCAGCGGAGGCGTCGGCCCGGGGGCCGGCAGCCTGGTTCAGCCCCGGCGCCCAGCCGGTCGTGTCCGACCAGGACGAGACACCAGCGGACCAGCGGCCGACCGAGGAACCCGAGACCACCACCGTCGGCGAGACGACCGAGGACTGGAAGCCCGGCGACGGGTCGGCCGGCTCGCCACACGCCGAGGACGCGCACGTCCCGTCGGCGGCGTCCGCCCAACCGCTGGTCAGCGACCCCGCAGCCGACCGGCGACCCGACTCGGCCGTCGAGACCGCTGCGACACCGATCTCCGGACCGCTCGCCGACCCGGTCTCCCCACCACCGAGCCGGCCGGTGTCCGCACCACCAGCCGATCCGATCGCCGCACGCCCCGCCCCACCCGACTCGGCAGAGCCCGTCTCGGCACCGCCTGTCTCCGCGCCGCCGGACTCGGCCTGGCCCGTCTCGGCCCCGCCAGCCCTCGCGCCGCCGGACTCGGCCTGGCCTGTCTCGGCACCGCCGGCCTCGGCCACCCCGATGGAGGTGGCCGACGCTGAGCGTCGCCCTCGGGTCGACGACCTCGCCACCCACGTGGAGCCCTCCACCGAACCGACCCCGACCGACGGACGGGAGCCGATCTCCGGACCGCCGGCACACCCGGTCTCCGGTGCTCCACGCGCCTGGTCGGACGACCTGGTCGACGATGCCGACGACGCAGCGGCGGCCGCCGAGCCGGTGTCGGGCGACATCCACCGTCCGCTCGGCGGTGAGCCGTACACAGAGGCGTCGGGGCACCACAGCGACCTCGCCCCCGACGACATCCGCCAGGTCACTGGCCCGACGAGCGCGCCGACCGCCGACGCATCCACCGACGCGTCGCGGGACCGCCTCGCCGACGCCGGACCGTGGGACCGGCCGGCATCGGCGCCGCCCGCGTCGAGCAACGCGTACCCATCGACCGCCAGCCCGGACCCGGATGCCGACCCGGCCGGGTCCGGTCCGGCGACCGAGGCGACGCGCACGCCGCCGCCCGAGCCGGCAGCGGAACGGCCCACTGCGGCGGCGCCCGTGTCCGCACCGCCCGCACCGGAGCCCGTGCCCCCGGCGGCACTCGCACCGCCGGTCTCCGCACCGCCGGCCGCGCAGGCACCCGTCTCCGCACCGCCCGTCTCCGCACCGCCCGTCTCCGCACCGCCGGCCGCGCAGGCACCCGTCTCCGCGCCACAGGCGACGCCCGTGTCCGCGCCACCCGCCGCGCCCGTCTCCGCCGTACCGCTCGCTGGCATTCCCGGGCCGCGCAGCGGGTCGTCCGACCAGGACGCGCCGGTGTCGGCGCCGCCCGCCACGGCGCCGGAGCCGCCCCGTCGTTCGCTGGCCGATCAGGGCGACCCGGAGCAGGTCCTGGCCGCGTACCGCTGGCGGCTGGACCCGGTGACCCTGCGCGAGGAGCTGACGGAGCCGGACGCCATGCGGGCCATCCGGCGGCGCTTGACCGAGAAGCTGGGCTCGGCCGTCGACAACAAGGCCCGTGCGCGGCTGCTGAGTCTGCGCGCGGTCGCCTCGCGGATCCTCGGCGACCTCGACGACGCGTTGGCCGACGGCCGGCTCGCCCTCACCTACGCCGAAGCCACCGGCGAGCTGCGCCGGACCGCGCTGGCCCAGGCCCGGCTGGCCCACGTGCTGCGATGGAGGGGCGACTACGCCGAGGCCGACCAGCTCTTCGCCGAGGCCAACTCGATCGAACTGCCCGACCGGCTGCGCGCCGCCCTGCACGAGCACGCCGGGCGGTGCTGCTATGACCAGGGCCGGCTGATGGAGGCCTGCCACCACTTCGAGCGGGCGCTCGACCTGCGCGGGGCCGGCGACGCCGAGCTGCTGGACCGGATCCGGGTGGCCCTCGACGCGGTCACCGCGCGGGCTTCGGCCGACGGCTTCGGGCCGTACCCCCGGAGTCGGGAAGAGGTGCTCGACCGTGACCGGCCCCCGCAGCCGGACCGGGACGGACCGCTGTGGGGCTACACCGACCACGCCGGCGACGTTGTCATTCCCGCCCGGTACGCCGAGGCGCAGCCCTTCCACGACGGGCTGGCCTGGGTCCGGCGGCCGGACACCGACCGGTGGTCCCTGATCAACCTGCTGGGTACGACGGTGATCCCGCCCTCGTACCGGGCGGTGCGCCCGTTCAGCGACGGCCTGGCCTGGGTGTTCACCGACGGCGGGTGGACGGCGATCGACCCGACCGGCGCGGTGCAGGTTCCGCCCAACTTCGCCGACGTACGGCCGTTCCGCCGAGGGCTGGCCGCAGTGAAGCGCGAGGGGTGGGGTGCGGTCGACCGGACCGGCCGGATCGTGGTGCCGACCCGATACCACGGCTTCGTCACCGAGCTGACCGACGCGGGTCCGGTCGACGGCTTCACCGACGAGGGTCTCGTGGTCGTCGACGTGGCCGGTCGGCGCGGTGTGGTGGACCGGACCGGCGCGGTGCTGGTCCAGCCGTCGTACCCGATGGTGGTCATCCACCCGGTGGCGTTCCTGGTGGTCAGCGGCAGCGGTCGGTGGGGCGCGCTGGACCGGCGGGGTGGGCCGCTGATCGACCTGGTGCACCCCGATCGCGCGGCGGTGCTGGAGGAGATCGACCGGCTGTTGACCGACGCGAACCCGGTGCTCTGAGTCGTCGCTCGGCGATCGTGATCCACCGGAGTTATGGTCGGGGCATGGAATTCCGACACCTGGGCCGTTCTGGCCTGATGGTCAGCGAGATCTCGTACGGCAACTGGATCACCCACGGTTCACAGGTCGAGGAGGACGCGGCGAACGCCTGCGTCCGGGCCGCCCTCGACGCGGGGATCACCACCTTCGACACCGCCGACGTGTACGCCGGCACCCGGGCCGAGGACGTGCTCGGCCGGGCGCTGCAGAACGAGCGTCGCGAGGGCCTGGAGATCTTCACCAAGGTCTACTGGCCGACCGGGCCGGGTCGCAACGACCGCGGCCTGTCCCGCAAGCACATCATGGAGTCGATCAACGGCTCCCTGCGGCGGCTGCGCACCGACTACGTGGACCTCTACCAGGCCCACCGGTACGACCACAGCACGCCGCTGGAGGAGACGATGGAGGCGTTCGCCGACGTCGTGCACTCCGGCAAGGCGCACTACATCGGCGTCTCCGAGTGGACCGCCGAGCAGCTGCGGGCCGCCCACCCGCTCGCCCGGGAGCTGCACGTCCCGCTGGTCTCCAACCAACCCCAGTACTCGATGCTGTGGCGGGTCATCGAGACCGAGGTCGTGCCGGCCAGCGAGGAGCTGGGCATCGGCCAGATCGTCTGGTCGCCGATGGCCCAGGGCGTGCTCTCCGGCAAGTACCTGCCGGGGCAGCCGCCGCCGGCCGGTTCCCGTGCCACCGACGAGAAGTCGGGCGCGAACTTCATCTCCCGGTTCATGAACGACGACGTCCTGACCCGGGTGCAGCAGCTCAAGCCGCTCGCCGAGCAGGCCGGGCTGAGCATGGCCCAGCTGGCCGTGGCGTGGGTCCTGCAGAACCCGAACGTCTCGTCGGCGATCATCGGCGCGTCCCGCCCCGAGCAGGTGCACGACAACGTGAAGGCGGCCGGGGTGAAGCTCGACGCCGAGCTGCTCAAGGCCATCGACGAGATCGTCGAGCCGGTCACCGAGCGGGACCCGGCGAAGACCGAGTCTCCCGCCGAGCGGCCCTGACGCGGGTCCGGTCCGGTCGGCGCACCCGCGCCGGCCGGACCGGACAACTCAGCTCGACTCAGCTCCGCCAGAACCGGATCAGGTCCAGGCCGGCGGCGTACAGCCACGACGGCAGGCCGAGCAGGTCACCCACGGCGAAGACCGCGTCGAAGAACCAGCCGCCGATTCGCGGGTTCCACAGCAGCGCGAAGAGCAGAAGAAAGCCGTACGGGGCGAACAGGTCGTACATCCTGCGCCACTGCGGATTGAGCCACGGCTGGATCATGTTGCCGCCGTCCAGGCCGGGCACCGGCAGCAGGTTGAGCACGCTCGCGGTGAGCTGGAGGAACGCCAGCAGCGCCACCCCGGCCCAGAACTCCACCGGGCCACCCGAGGACGTGCCGAGTCGCACCGCCAGCACGAGCAGCAACGTGAACAGCACGTTGGTCGCCGGGCCGGCGAGGCTGACCAGGGTGTGCCGCAGTCGCCCCCCGATGGCGTGCCGGTCCACCCACACCGCGCCGCCGGGCAGGCCGATGCCGCCGAGCAGCACCACCACCACCGGCAGCACGATCGACAGCAGGGGGTGGGTGTACTTGAACGGGTTGAGCGTCAGGTAACCGCGGTGGGCGATGTCCCGGTCGCCCGCGCGGTAGGCCACCACGGCGTGGGCGTACTCGTGCAGGCAGAGCGACACCAGCCAGCCGGACACCACGAACACGAACACGTCGAAGCGGACGCTGCCGTAGCCGTTCCAGGCCAGCACCCCGCTGACCGCGAAGAGCGCGACCAGGCCGAGGAAGACCGGGCTGGGCCGGAACGCCGCCTTGGGCACGCCGAGCACCAGCCCGTCGGCGCCCGGCCGGTCGTAGGCCATCACTCGGCCGTGGGCAGCAGGCTCATCCGGTACTCCACCCGGTCGTCCTCGACGAGCGCGACCGAGGTGACGCCGGACGCCGCGAGCTCACGCCAGGTCTGACCGATCCAGGATTCGGCGTCGGCCTGGCTGCCGAACGACTCCGCCGGGCCCTCCACCGTCTGACCGTCCGTGCCCTCGTACCGCCAGCTCCACGCCATGCCGCGTCTCCCCTCGCCGCTGAAGTCCCCGTGGGACGAACCCCCGCCAGCGTAGTCGGCCCGGCGCGCAACGGCCGCTCGCTCGCCCCCCGCGGCAACCCACGGGTTGATCAACCCCCGTCGGTGCGGGCCGGTACGGTGGCTCGGTGCTGACACGGGGAGTGCTGCTCGGCGACCGGTACCGGCTGGGCGAGCGGGTGGCGACGGGCGGGATGGGCGCGGTCTGGCGCGGCACCGACGTGCTGTTGGAGCGCGAGGTGGCGGTGAAGGTACTGCTGCCGTCGCTGGTCGCCGATCCGGAGTTCACCGCCCGCTTCCGCGCCGAGGCGCGGATGCTCGCGGCGTTGCGGCACCCCGGCGTGGTCGCGGTGCACGACGTCGGGCAGGCCGCGCTCGCCGACGGCAGCCGGGTCGACTACCTGGTGATGGAGTACGTCGAGGGCGAGCCGTTGTCGGCCCGGGTACGCACGGCGGGTCGACTGGACGCGGCCACCACCATGTCGGTGCTGGCGCAGGCCGCCGACGCCCTGCACACCGCCCACCTCGCCGGCATCGTGCACCGGGACGTGAAGCCCGGCAACCTGCTGGTCAAGGCGGACGGTCGGGTGGTGCTCGTCGACTTCGGCATCGCCCGGTCCCGCAGCATGGCCGGGCTGACCGCCGCGAACATGGTGCTCGGCACCGCCGCGTACATGTCTCCCGAGCAGGCCACCGGCCAGCCGGTCGTCACCGCCACGGACCTCTACGCCCTCGGGGCGGTGGCGTACTTCTGCCTGGCCGGGCAGCCACCGTTCGACGGCGACAACCCGCTCGCGGTGGCGTTGCGGCACGCCCAGGACGAGCCGGCCCCGCTGCCGCCGGACACGCCGCCCGCGGTGGCGGCGGTGGTCGCGCGGGCGATGGCCAAGCGGCCCGCGGACCGGTACGCCAGCGCCGCTGAGCTGGCCGCTGCCGCCGCTGATGCCCGCGACGCGACCCTGGCCAGCATCCCGCCCTCCGCCCGCCCTCCGTGGGCGGTGGCCGCACCCGCCCCGCCCGTGGTGGGCGCCACCACCCCACCGGCCCTCGCGCCGCCGGCCGCGCCCGTTTCGAGTGCCACGCCGCCCGTGCCGACCCCCGCGCCGACGCCGCCGCCGGTCCCGACCACGGACCCGGCCCTGCCACCGGCCTTCCGGGCCGGGATGGTCCAGATCCGGCCAACCGAGACCGGGCCGACCCGCGAGGATCCGTTGCCGACGTCGTCAAGCCGGCGACGCGGGCCGCTGCTGGTCGGGGTGGGCGCGATCATTCTGATCGCGCTCGTCGGCGGTGCCGTGGCGGCGCTGCGGCCGGACGCCGGGCCGGGCAGGACGACCGGTCCGGCGGCGCTGACGGGTGAGTCGACGTCGGGCACCGGCGTCGCGCTGCCGACCGCGGACACCACCACCCCGGGACCCCGGGCCAGTGGCACGCCGAGCGCCGACCGGACCGCGACCGCCACACCGACCGGCGGCGACCGATCGGGTACGCCCGCCAGCGGCAGCCCGGTCACCCGCAGCGCGGCGCCGGGGACCACGCCGACCGGGGCGGCCAGCGGCAGACCGACGTCCAGTGGCAGCCCGGCGGACCGGCCCAACCCGTACACGGCGGCGCAGGCGTGCGGCAGCGGCTATCAGGTGATCGACTCGGCGACGCTGACCGACGGTGGCGGCCGTCGTCAGGGTCGCGTCTACCTGCTTTACCACTCGGGCAACGGCAACAACTGCGTGGTCACCCTCAAGGACACCGCGGTCGGGGCCAGGACGGCGGCGTCGGCGTATCTGGAGGTGCAGGGACGGGCCCGCAGCACCGACAGCGGCTCGTTCGACTACTACGCGGGCCCGGTGCGGGCCTCCGCCGCTGGCGCGTGCGTGAAGTGGGGCGGCGCCACCGGCGGGGTCAGCTACGGCAGCGGGTTCGAACACTGCGGCTGACCACCCACGACGCTGCGCCACGCTCCTCGCCCCCGGACACCGGGGCGGGCTAGATCTTGGACACTTTCCGTTCCGAGCTGACGGAAACTGTCCAAGATTGCCGGCGCTCGGGGCGGGTCGCTGCGGACGGCGCAGGAGGGAAGCGGACGCTTGCCTGCAATGGACGCGGAACGGACTTCCGATCGTCGGCAGGGCTGGGGCGACGTGCCCAGACCCGGGGCATGAGAACTAAGGTACGGACATGTCCGTTGACGGGTGGAACACGGTCCTGGTGCTCGGCGGTATCCGGTCCGGCAAGTCCGAGTTCGCCGAGTCCCTGGTCGCCGACGCGCCGGTGGTTCGCTACATCGCCACCGCGCCGGAGGGCGACCCGGAGGACACCGAGTGGGCGACCCGGCTGGCGACGCACCGCGCCCGCCGACCGGGCAGCTGGACCACCGAGGAGACCGCCGGAGAGCCGCGTCGGCTGGCGGACGTGCTCGAATCCGCCGAGCCCAACGAGACGCTTCTCGTGGACGACCTGGGCGGCTGGGTGACCGTGCTGCTCGACCCGGAGTACCAGCCCGCCGACGACGTGGCGACGATCGCCGAGCTGGCCGAGGCGATCCGCACCTGCGCGGCGCGGGTGGTGCTGGTGAGCCCCGAGGTGGGGCTGTCGCTGGTGCCGACCACCCCGCTGGGCCGGGCGTTCACCGACGCGCTCGGCGCGGCCAACCGCGCGGTCGCCGATGCCTGCGACGCAGTGGTGCTGGTGGTCGCGGGCCAACCGGCCTGGCTGAAGCCGGCACCCACCACCGCCGCCGCCGCTGCCGCCACCGCGACCGTGAGCGCGTCGGCGAGCCCCGTGCCGCCGGCCGCGAGCCAGACCGGCACGAGCCAGACCGGCGCATTCCAGGCCGGCACGAGCCTGCTCGACGCCGAGCCCACCCCCGAGGTCCAGCTGCCCGACGTGCTGACCCACACCCCGCCGGTCGCCCCGAACCAGGAGCCCGGCAACCCCTGGGCCGCGCCGACCATGGCGCTGCCGATGGTGGCCACCGGGCTGGTCATCCAGCCGGGCATGGAGCTGCCGATGCCCGACGACTACGCCGGTCCGCAGGCGGTGGACCGGCTGGCCACGTTGGACGTACCCGGTGCCGGGCTGGGCGTGCTGGACCGGGTGGTCGGCTTCGCCGCCGCCACCCAGGGCACGTCGACGCCGGCCGCCTGGGGTTCGGTGCGGGTGCTGCTGCTCAACGGCGACCACGCCGGTGGCGCGTCGGCCGGCACCGTCGCGGGCGAGTCGGCGCGTCGGGCCGCACAGGCCCGCGCCGGGCGGGGCGCGCTGGCCCGGCTGGCCGCCGAGAGCGGCGCGAGCCTGCAGGTGGTGGACACCCCCGCCTCCGCGCCGATGGAGACCCAGCCGGCGCTCACCGGCGAGCAGGTCGAGTCGGCGCTGCGCTACGGCTGGCGGCTGGCCGAGCAGGCCGCCGACGCGGGCGTACAACTGCTGGTCCTGGGGGCGTGCGGCGCCGGCACCGAGGCGGCCGCGGCGGCGGTGCTGGCGGCCACGGCCGGCGCGGAACCACCGGCGGTGCTGGGCCGGGTGATCACCGATTCCGGTGAGATCGACGACGCGGCCTGGATGGTCCGCTGCGCGGCGGTGCGCGACGCGCTGCACCGCACCCGCCGCTCGCCACGCGGCGCGAAGGACGTGCTGTCCGAGCTGGGCGGCGGCGATGTGGCGGTGGCCACCGGCGTGCTGCTGGGCGCCACCGCCCGCCGGGTGCCGGTGCTGCTGGACGGGCCGGTCGGGCTGGCCGCCGGGATGGTCAGCCGTGACCTGGCCGGGCAGGCGCGGCACTGGTGCCTGCTGGCCGACCACGGCCAGCACCCCGCGGTGCGGCTGGCCGCCGACGTGCTCGGCCTCACGCCCCTGCTCGACCTGCGGCTGGACCTCGGCGAGGGCGCCAACGCCCTGGTCGCGCTGCCGCTGCTGCGCTCGGTGCTGGCACTGGCCGCCGCGCTGCCGGTGCACCCGTCGCTGGCGAGCGACGCCGACGCGGACCGGGCCGACGAGCCGCAGGCCGACCCGGAGCCCGACGACGCCGAGCCCGACGACGCCGAGCCGGCGTACACCGGGCCCGACTACACCGACCCGGAGTTCGCCGAGCCGGAGCCGGCCGGGCCGGGGCCCACCCGCACGGGGGCGGACGAGCAGCCGGCGTCGGGCTGGCGTGCCGGCTGAGTCGCGGCTCGTCGCGGGAGCCCGGCTGGCGGTCACCACCTTCAGCACGTTGCCGGTACGCGCCGGCCGGATCGACCGCCCGGTGGCGGGCACCGCGATGGCGCTCGCCCCGGCCGTCGGCGCGCTGCTCGGCGTGCTGCTGGGCGGCGTCCTGCTGCTGACCGGCCTGCTCGCTCCCCCGCTGGTGGCCGCCGGCGTGACGGTGGGCGCCGCCGCCCTGCTCACCCGAGGGCTGCACCTGGACGGGCTGGCCGACACCGTGGACGCGCTCGGGTCGTACCGGCGGGGGGCTGCCGCCCTGGAGATCATGAAGAAGCCGGACGTCGGACCGTTCGGCGTGGTCGCGCTGGTGGTCGTACTCCTGGTGCAGGCCGCGGCGCTCGCCGACCTGGCCGGCCGGTCCTGGCCGGCGTGTCTCGCGGCGGTGGTGGCGGCCACCGCGGCCGGGCGGCTGGGTGTGACGGTGGCGTGCCGACGGGGCGTGCCCGCGGCCCGGTCGGACGGGCTGGGGGCCCTGGTGGCGGGAACCGTCGGCCCGGTGGCGCTGGCCGTCGGCGCGGTCGCCGTCGTGCTGCTGGCGGTGCCCGCGGTGCCGGGCCACCCGTGGCAGGGGCCGCTCGCCGTCGTCGCCGCGCTCGCCGTCGCGGTCGCGCTGCTGGCCCACGTGGTACGCCGGCTCGGCGGGATCACCGGCGACGTGCTCGGCGCGACCGTCGAGGTGGTCACCACGCTGGTCTACCTCGGTGTGGTGCTGTCCGCCTGAAGCCGGCGCGGCCGGCCGGGTAGCGTTCGGCTCGACAGCACCGGCACGGCCACCGGGGGAACCCACATGCTCATCACGGACGACTTCCTGCCCGTACCGGTGCCGGAGTCGCTCAGCGCGACCTACCTGGTGCCGATGGCGGGGCTGCCGAAGGTCAGCGCGAAGACGGCGGTGGCGGCGTTGACCGGCCGACTGGCCGAGCCGGTGCACGGGCTCGCCCGCCAGATGCTGGACAGCCCGCTGATGAGCGTGGACACCCGGCCGATCGCCGAGTTCCCCGCGCTCCCGCCGGATCTGCTCACCGCGTTCGGCGCCACCGAGGCGCAGTTGGCCCGGCTGGCCGCGGCGACACACCTGGTCGTGGTCCAGGCGGAGTACCGGCCGGGCTGGCCGCCCGCGCACGAGTGGGCGGCCCGGGCGGTGGCGGCGGCGGTGGCGGAGTCCGTCGACGGCGACGTGGTGGACGTCTTCGGCCTCCAGTTCCTCGACCCGGCGACCGCGCTGCGCTCACTCCCCGACGAGCAGGGCCGGATCCGGCTGGTCGACTGGGTGCTGGTGCCGTACTCCTCGGACACCGAGGGGCTGTGGTTCACCACGAAGGGGCTGCGGCGCTTCGGTCTGCTGGAGTTGCAGACCCAGGGGGTGCCCGACCATCTGACCCGCGCCTGGGGTGCGGTGATGACCGGGGCGGCCCGGCGGCTGCTGCGGGACTGGACCGACGGGCTCACCGGCGAGGAGGTGCCCGCGTTCGTGCAGCTGCCGGTGCTGGCCACGGTGACCGGGCACGACATCGCGGTGGCGTACGGCAACCCGGAGCAGCATGGCGCGACGGCCCCGGTGCTGCTGCGCCTGGAGCTGGACCCGGCGACCGACCCGGAGGCCGACTCGTTCCTGAGCCTGCGTCCGCCGGCCGGGCATCCCGGCCCGGACGGGCGCTACTACGCAGCCGCCTGCGCGACGTTGTTCTCCGGCATCCAGCCGGACGTACGCTACGCGCGTTCCGGTGACGCGATGAGCCGCGCGGTCGCCACCGCCCGGGCCGCCCTGGGCGACGCGCGGGCCCGCTTCGTCGCCGGCCAGCTACCGGCGGAGTCGCAGCTGGTCGTCAAGTACGGCCTGCCGGGCGACGACGGCCCGGAGTACGTCTGGGCGGGCGTCACCTCGTGGGAGACCCCGGAGCGGATCGTCGGCGTCAGCGCCAGCGACGCCAACACCGACGAGAGCGTGCGCATCGGCACCCCCGTGGTGGTGGAGGCGACCGACGTCGTCGACTGGGCCGTCCTGAACGCGACCGGAGTCATCGAAGGCGGCTGGACCCAGGCAGTCCTGGACTCCGGCGAACCCCCCACCACCCCAACCCCCTAACCCCACCCCCTCCGGCTCCCCCACCCCCTCCGGCTCCCGCCCCATCCGCGTTGATCATGAAGTTATTGCCACCGGCATCGGCGTGTCGTGGCAATAACTTCATGATCAACCAGGTCGGGGCCCGGGGGCGGCGGGGTGGGGAGGGGTGGGGTGGGGTTAGTGGGTTGAGGGGGTTACGAAGGGGGGTTTTTGGAGGCGCAGGGGGGCTTGGCGGCCTCGGATGTCGACCTGCACCTCGTCGCCGTCGGCCAGGTTGGCGTCCGTGTCCAGCAGGGCCAGGGCGATGCCCTGCTTGCGGGTCGGGCTGAAGGTGCCGCTGGTCACCGTGCCGACCTGCTTGTCGCCCACGTGCAGGGTCATGCCGGGGCGCGGGATGGCGCGGTCGACGGCCACCAGGCCGCGGAGCGTACGTCGGGGGCCGGCGGCCTTCTCGGCGAGCAGCGCGTCGCGACCCCAGAAGGCCGGCTTGTCCCACCCGACCGCCCAGCCCGAGCGGGCCTGCACCGGGGTGATGTCCAGCGAGAGGTCCTGACCGTGCAGCGGGTAGCCCATCTCGGTGCGCAGCGTGTCCCGGGCGGCCAGCCCGCAGGCGCGCAGCTCGAACGCCTTGCCGGCGGCGAACAGCGCGTCCCACACGGTCACCGCGTGCTCCGCCGGCACGACCAGCTCGTAGCCCAGCTCGCCGGTGTAGCCGGTACGGCAGACGGTCAGTTCCACCTCGGCGAGGCTGTCGGTGAAGCTGGCGGCGTCGAAGCTCATGTAGCCGTGCTCGGTGGGCAGGTCGAGAGCGGCGAGCAGTTCGCCCGAGCGGGGGCCCTGCACGGCCAGCACCGCGTACGCCTCGTGCTCGTCGGTGATGGTGATCCGCTCCGGGGCGGCGGCGCGCAGCCGGCGCACCACCTCGGCGGTGTTCGCGGCGTTCGGGATGAGGAAGACGTGGTCCTCGGCGTACAGGTAGGCGATGATGTCGTCCACCACGCCGCCGGTGGCGTCGTCGCAGCACAGCGTGTACTGCGCTCGGCCGGGCCCGATGCGGCGCAGGTCGTTGCTGAGGCAGGAGTTGACGAAGTCGGCCGCGCCGGGGCCGGCCACCCGAACCTTGCCCAGGTGCGACACGTCGAAGACCCCCACCGCCGTACGCACCGCGGCGTGCTCCTTGAGCACCCCGCCGCCGGCGTACTCCAGCGGCATCTCCCAGCCCCCGAAGGGGGCGAACTTGGCGCCGGCGGCGGTGTGCCGCTCGTGCAGCGGGGAACGACGCAGCCGGGTCGCGGCGGCGTCGGAGGTCACGTCGGTCATGGGTGGCAACTTACCGGGGGTAACGCCGCTGGTTAGCATCGGCGGGACCCCGTTGGTGTGATCGACGGGACAGCCCTGACGTCCGGCGGGTAGGTTCCGCCGGAGACCTTCACCGCTGGTACGCGACGCCGCGACCGGCCCGGCCCGCCCGGAGTAGCTTCAGTGACATCACCCCGCACCACCAACCTGAGCCTGGTCGACACCGACCCGGCCGAGCTCGCCGTCGACGCGATCGTGATCGGCGTGCACAGCCAGACCGGAGAGCAGGGCGCCACCAGCGGCCTCGCCGGCAACCTGCTGCTCGCCAGCGGCGCGGAGAGCATCGCCGTCGCCTTCGACGGCAAGCTGACCGAGACCCTCGCGCTGCTCGGCGCGACCGGTGGGGCGGGTGAGGTCATCAAGCTGGCCACGCTGGGCACCGTCACCGCCCCGCTGGTCGTCGCGGTCGGGCTCGGCCCGGAGCCGACGGGCGCCGCCCCGGCACCGGAGACGCTGCGCCGCGCCGCCGGCGCGGCGGTCCGGGCCCTGGCGGGTGCGCCGAAGGTGGCGCTGAGCATGCCGCTGCCCGACGACGCGGACGCGCCGGCCGCGCTGCGCGCGGTCGCCGAGGGCGCGCTGCTCGGCGGGTACCGGTTCGCCGGCTACAAGACCCGTCCGCAGCCGACCCGGCGGGAGCCGGTGGCCGACGTGCTGATCGCCGTTCCGGACGCCGCTGAGCCGGCCGCCCAGGCGGAGATCACCCGGGCGCAGGCAGTCGCCGGCGCGGTCCGGCTCAGCCGGGACTGGGTGAACACCGCCCCGAACGAGCTGCGGCCCCCGTCGTTCGCCGACGCCGTGGCCACCGCTGCCCGCGACGCGGGCCTCGGCGTCGAGGTGCTGGACGAGGCGGCGCTGGCCGCGGGCGGGTACGGCGGCATCATCGCGGTCGGGCAGGGCTCGGAGGCCCCGCCGCGACTGGTGAAGCTCACCTACACCCCGCAGGACGGCGGCAACGGCAAGCGGGTCGCGCTGGTCGGCAAGGGGATCACCTTCGACACCGGTGGCATCTCGATCAAGCCGGCGCAGGGCATGTGGGAGATGAAGTCCGACATGGCGGGCGCCGCCGCGGTGGGCGCGGCCATGCTGGCGATCGCGGCGCTGAAGCCGGCGGTGGCGGTCAGCGCGTACCTGCCGATGGCCGAGAACATGCCGTCGGGCACCAGCTACCGGCCGGGCGACGTGATCAGCATGTTCAGCGGCAAGAAGGTGGAGGTGCTCAACACCGACGCCGAGGGCCGCATGGTCCTGGCCGACGCCATCGCCCGCGCGTGCGCCGACGGCACCGACTACCTGTTCGAGACCTCCACCCTGACCGGCGGTCAGGTGATCGCGCTGGGCAAGCGGGTGGCCGGCGTGATGGGCACCCCCGAGCTGTGCGAGCGGGTCCGGACGGTCGGCGACGCGGTCGGCGAGCCGGCCTGGCCGATGCCGCTGCCGGACGACGTGCGCAAGGGCATGGACTCCGACGTGGCGGACATCTCGCAGGTCAACGCCGGGATGGACCGGGCCGGGCACATGCTGCAGGGCGGCGTGTTCCTGCGCGAGTTCGTGGCCGACGACGTGGCGTGGGCGCACATCGACATCGCCGGGCCGGGCTACCACTCGGGCGAGCCGACCGGCTACTGGACCAAGGGCGGCACCGGCGTGCCGGTCCGCACGCTCGTCCAGCTGGTCGAGGACGTCGCCGCCAACGGCTGACGGACGTAATGCCGAGGGGCCCCTTGCGGGGCCCCTCGGCATTTCAGTACTGGTCGGGTCGGCGCTTGCGGCGCTCGTTGAAGTCGCGCATCCGCTGCGGGTAGCCCATCAGCCGGACGTCGTACACCGGGATGCCCATCCGGTACGCAAAGCGCCGCGCGCCGTCCGGGCCGTCGATGCGGCGGCGCGTCCACTCCCCGTCGTCGGCGATCAGGATGACTGTGGTCTGGGTGACAGTCGTCCGGGGCTCGATGAACGCCTCGACGCCGCGCCGGCTGCGGATGAAGTTCGCGAGATGGTCCAGATCGCCGGGATCGGCCGCGCGGTCGTGGCTCAGCACACGCGCCTGCTTCCGGCGCCGGAACAACCCCACCGAACCGCTCCCCCACGTCACGTCATCGACAACGGTGCCAAGGGTACGTGTCGATGACGTGTCGTTGGGCACCTCACTACGCACCCTGTGCCCGGTGGTGACAAGATGACCGAGGTGGGGTGTGTCCGTGTTACCCCTCCGTGACCCCCGATGCAGTGACGCGACCTGGGAGTTGGACGTGAGCGAGCCGAACGAAGCGACCTTCGACATCGTCATCCTCGGAGGTGGCAGCGGCGGCTACGCGGCGGCGCTGCGCGCCGCCCAGCTGGACCTGTCCGTCGCGCTGATCGAGAAGGGCAAGCTCGGCGGGACCTGCCTGCACAACGGCTGCATCCCGACCAAGGCGCTGCTGCACGCGGCGGAGATCGCCGACCAGACCCGCGAGTCGGAGCAGTTCGGTGTGAAGGCCGAGCTGGTCGGCGTCGACATGGCCGGCGTCAACTCGTACAAGGACGGCGTGATCTCCCGGCTGTACAAGGGTCTGCAGGGCCTGGTGGGCGGCTCGAAGAACATCACCTTCGTGGCCGGCGCCGGCAAGCTGGTCGGCAAGAACGTGGTCGAGGTGGACGGCAAGCGCTACACCGGCCGCAACATCGTCCTGGCCTCCGGCTCGTACGCCAAGAGCCTGCCCGGCCTGGAGGTCGACGGCGAGCGGATCATCACGAGCGACCACGCGCTGACCCTCGACCGGGTCCCCTCGTCGGTGATCGTCCTCGGCGGCGGTGTGATCGGCGTCGAGTTCGCCAGTGTGTGGAAGTCCTTCGGTGCGGACGTGACGATCGTCGAGGCGCTGCCTCGGCTGGTGGCCGCCGAGGACGAGGAGTCGTCCAAGGCTTTGGAGCGGGCGTTTCGCAAGCGGAAGATCAACTTCAAGGTCGGCAAGCCGTTCGAGAAGGTCGAGAAGACCGAGAACGGCGTCAAGCTGACCATCTCCGGCGGCGAGACCGTCGAGGCGGAGCTGCTGCTGGTCGCCGTCGGTCGCGGCCCGAACACCGCCAACCTCGGGTACGAGGAGCAGGGCGTCACGATGGACCGCGGCTACGTGCTGACCGACGAGCGGCTGCGCACCAGCGTCCCGAACGTCTACGCCGTCGGCGACATCGTGCCGGGCCTCCAGCTCGCGCACCGGGGCTTCCAGCAGGGCATCTTCGTCGCCGAGGAGATCGCCGGGCAGACCCCGGCCGTCATCGACGAGGTCGGCATCCCGCGGGTCACCTACTGCGACCCGGAGCTGGCGTCGGTGGGCCTGACCGAGGCGAAGGCCAAGGAGCAGTACGGGGCCGACAAGGTCCAGGCGTACAACTACTCGCTCGGCGGCAACGGCAAGAGCCAGATCCTCAAGACCACCGGCTTCGTGAAGCTGGTCCGGGTCGAGGACGGCCCGGTCGTCGGCGTCCACATGGTCGGCGCGCGGGTGGGTGAGCTGATCGGTGAGGCGCAGCTCATCTACAACTGGGAGGCCTACCCGGCCGAGGTCGCCCAGCTCGTGCACGCCCACCCGACCCAGAACGAGGCCCTGGGCGAGGCGCACCTGGCTCTCGCCGGCAAGCCGCTGCACGCGCACGCCTGATCACCCAAACCGCGGCGTCCGGCGACGGGCGAAGATCCCCCAAGGGGAATGAAGGAGTCTGGAGAACATGCCGGTATCGGTCACCATGCCCCGGCTCGGCGAGAGCGTCACCGAGGGCACCGTCACGCGCTGGCTCAAGCAGGAGGGCGACACGGTCGAGGTCGACGAGCCCCTGCTCGAGGTCTCGACCGACAAGGTCGACACCGAGATCCCGTCGCCCGCGGCGGGCGTGCTGAGCCGGATCGTGGTCGGCGAGGACGAGACCGCCGAGGTCGGTAGCGAGCTGGCCGTCATCGCCGGTGAGGGCGAGTCGACCGGTGGCGGCGAGGCCGCCGGTCAGGAGCAGGCCCCGGCCGAGTCGGCGGAGCCGGCCGCCGAGCCGACGGCCGCCGCCGAGGGCACCGCCGACGAGGTGACGCAGGACCAGACCCCGGCCGAGACGCCGGCTCCGGCCGCCGCGCCGTCGGGCGAGGGCACCGCGGTGAAGATGCCGGCCCTGGGTGAGAGCGTCACCGAGGGTACGGTCACCCGCTGGCTCAAGCAGGTCGGCGACACCATCGAGGTGGACGAGCCGCTGCTGGAGGTCTCCACCGACAAGGTGGACACGGAGATCCCGTCGCCGGTCGCCGGCACGGTGCTGGAGATCAAGGTCGCCGAGGACGAGACCGCCGACGTCGGCGCCGACCTGGCGATCATCGGCGTCGCCGGTGGGGCCCCCGCTCAGGCCAAGCCCGAGCCGAAGCCCGAGCCGAAGGCGGAGGCCGCGCCGGCGCCGAAGGCCGAGCCGAAGCCGGAGCCGAAGGTCGAGGAGCCCACCCCGGGCATGTCGTACAACGAGCCGGCCGCCGAGGCGGAGACCTCGGCGCAGCCGGCGCAGGCCGAGCAGGCGGCTCAGCCGTCCGGGCCGACCGCCGCGCCGCAGCGCCCGTCCGCCCCGGCGCCGGGTGGCGGCGAGGAGACCGCCGGGTACGTCACCCCGCTGGTCCGCAAGCTGGCCAGCGAGCACGGCGTCGACCTGGGCTCGCTCAACGGCACCGGCGTGGGTGGCCGGATCCGCAAGCAGGACGTCCTCGACGCGGCCGAGAAGGCGAAGGCCGCCAAGGCCGCGCCGGCTCCGGCGGCACAGCCGGCCGCCACCGCGCCGGCCGCGACCAAGCCGGCCGCGAAGCCGCAGCCGAGCGGCAAGCGGGGCACCACGGAGAAGCTCCCCCGGATCCGCAAGGCCATCGCCAAGCGGCTGCACGAGTCGCTGCACGAGATGGCGCAGCTCACCACGGTGGTCGAGGTGGACGTCACCCGGGTCGCCAAGCTGCGGGCACAGGCGAAGGACTCCTTCGTGCAGCGGCACGGCGTGAAGCTGTCCTTCCTGCCGTTCTTCGCCCTCGCCGCCGTCGAGGCGCTCCAGACGTACCCGATCGTCAACGCTCGGATGGACCTTGAGGCTGGCACGATCACCTACCCGGAGGCGGAGCACCTCGGCATCGCGGTGGACACCGAGCGGGGCCTGCTGACGCCGGTCATCCACAACGCCGGCGACCTCAACCTGGGCGGCATCGCCAAGCGGGTCGCGGACCTGGCCGAGCGGACCCGGACCAACAAGGTCAGCCCGGACGAGCTGGCCGGGGCGACCTTCACGCTGACCAACACGGGCAGCCGGGGCGCGCTCTTCGACACCCCGATCGTGCCGTCGCCGCAGTCGGCGATGCTCGGCACGGGTGCCGTGGTCAAGCGGCCGGTCGTGGTCAACGACCCGGAGCTGGGCGAGGTCGTCGCGGTCCGGTCGATGGTCTACCTGGCCATGTCCTACGACCACCGGCTGATCGACGGCGCCGACGCGGCGCGCTTCCTGACCGCGGTCAAGGAGCGGCTGGAGGCCGGCAACTTCGAGTCGGAGCTGGGCCTGGCCTGATCCCACGCCAACGCCGAAAGGGCGCCCCGGTCGTCGACCGGGGCGCCCTTTCGTTCGCGTCGCTCAACTCTTGAGCAGCGCGGTCGAGACCTGCCAGAGCCGCTCGGCGGCCTCCGTGTCCAGCGCGTACTCCGCGACGCCCGTGCGCCCGCCGGGCCGGGCGGGGGCTGCCTGCTGGCAGTCCTCGAAGTAGCGCCCACCCACGCCGTCGAGCAGTGGCGACGCGGCGACCAGCACCGACGTGGCGGCACCCTGTTCGACGGTCTTCCACGCCGCCGCGTTGCCCGCGCGCAACCGGTTCAGCTCCTCCTCGCTGACGTAGCGCTGGAGGTTGGTGCGGATCGCGCCGGGCATCAGCGAGTTGGTGAAGATGCCGTCGTCGGCCCAGCGGCGGGTCGCCTCCACGGCGAAGAGCACGTTCGCCGTCTTCGACTGCCCGTACGCCTGCCACGGCTCGTACTCGCGGCGGTCGTACTGGATGTCGTCGAAGACCACCGGCGAGCGCAGGTGGGCGGCGGAGCTGACCGAGACGATCCGGGCCCCGTCGGCAGCGGCGAGCGCCGGGCGCAGCCCGGTGGCGAGCGCGAAGTGCCCGAGGTGGTTGGTGGCGAACTGCATCTCCCAGCCCTGCGGGGTGCGGCTCAGGGGCGCGGCCATGATGCCGGCGTTGTTGACCAGGATGTGCAGCGGGCCGTCCCAGTTGGCCACGAAGTCGGCGATCGAATCCTGGTCGGCGAGGTCGAGCGGGGCGATCTGGACGCGGTCGTTGCCGGTGGCGCCGGTGATGTCGTCGGCGGCCTTCTGGCCGGCGTCGGGGTTGCGGACGGCCAGGGTGACCTCCGCGCCGGCGCTGGCCAGGGCACGGGCGGTCTCCACGCCGATGCCGGACGATCCGCCGGTGACGACCGCCCGCCGGCCGACGAGGTTCACGCCCCGGATCACGTCCATGGCCGTGGAGTCATGGGCGAACGACGTGGTGATCGGGTTGCTCGTCGTCATGATCCATCCTTGTCCCGGGTGGGGCGGGCCGGTCGGCCCGCCGGTAACCAGCCCCCCGCCCGGTGCGGGCGGACGCGCTGCGCAACCGCGAACGGCTGCCTCAGGCCGCGGTCCAGGCGTCTTCCCGTCCCGGACCGGAGGTAACCGGCTGCTCGACCTGCTGATGGACGGTCTGCGGTCCCGCGACGCGGGCTGACCCGTTCCGTCCTCCGAGCAGGCCGGACGCTGCCAGAGTGGGACCGTGGGCGGCTACCGGCGGGGTGGACAACTGGGACCAGCCGTCCCGATCGCCCCCGGCGCCCGGGTGGACAAGTTCGAGGTCTTCTTCGACCTGGTCTTCGTCTTCTCGTTCTTCATCATCACCCGGGCCACCGCCGCGAACGTCTCCGGCCGGCAGCTGCTGCACGCCAGCCTGGTGCTCGCCGTGCTCTGGTGGTGCTGGGTGGTGCACAGCCTGGTCGCCACCCGCGTCCGCCTCGGCGAGGGCTACGTCCCGGTGCTGATGGTCATCGCGATGGCGGCCCTGTTCTCGTTCGCGCTCGCGCTGCCGCAGGCGTTCAGCGACCCGAAGGCGGGCGCCGCCGGCCCGATGCTGGTGGCCATCAGCTACGTCGTGGTCCGCGGCATCCACTGGATCCTGTATCAGCACGTGGTGCGCGACACCCCGCAGGAGCGCCGGCAGCTTCGCCGGTTCGCGCCGGAGTTGGCGGCGAGCATCGTCCTGCTGCTGGCGGCCGCGCTCCTCCCGCCCCTGATCGGCGACCCCAGCCGGGCCGCGCTGGTCCGCGACGGCCTGTGGATCACCGTGGTGGTGGTCCAGTTCGCCACCGGCTTCATCGTCGGCACCTGGGGCTGGGGGGTGACCAGCGCCGAACACTGGACCGAACGCTACGACCTCATCCTGATCATCGCGCTGGGCGAGTCGGTGATCTCCGTGGGCGTGGGCGGCAACCTGCTCGGCCAACCGGTCACCTGGCCTGCGGTGGCGGCCGCCGCGCTCGGCATCGTGCTCACCGCCGCGCTGTGGTGGGCGCACTTCGACTTCGTCGGGCCGGCCGCCCGGATCGCCCTGCACGCGGCGGAGGGCGGCCCGCGCGTGGCGATGGCCCGCGACGCGTACGCGTACCTGTACCTACCGATGATCGCCGCCGTGATCCTCTTCTCCATCGGCAGCGAGGAGATCCTGCACCAGGTCACCGACCCGGCCGGCGGGCCCGCTCAACGGATCGAGGGACCCGCCGTACCCATGCTCTTCGGTGGGTTGATCTTCTATTTCGCCGTCAACATGCTGTTCCAGCTCCGCACCCTGCACACCGCCACGTGGACCCGCGTCGGCGTGATCGTGGTGCTGACGGTCGCCCTGCCGGTCGGCCAGCACCTGCCGGCCCTGGGCGCGCTCGCTCTCGCCACCGTGATCTGCGTCGGACTGGTGGCCGTGGAAGTGCTGGTGATGTCGGGCTCCCGGCACGCGCTGCGGGCCGCCGTGTTCGAGGAACGGACGACGCACGAGGCCAACGAGGCCGCCTGGCGGGCTCGCTGGCACGACCCCCCGGAGCCCGACGAGCCGGGCACACCGGAACGCTAGACTGCGGTCAGCGTCGCGGTGCACCCGGCACGAAGGCCGCCGTGGGCATGGAGGCGCGGGGACAGCATGGGACGAACGTGCACCCGACCAGTTCACCCGCCGACCGGCTCGCCGCCGTCGGCAATCAGATGATCGAGATCCATCTCTGGCTCGGCGCGGAGCTGGCCCGCCTGCGGGCCGACCTCGGCGACTCCCCCACCGGCGACGCCCGCCCGTCGCGGGACCTGCGGGCCCACTGTCTGACCTTCTGCGCCGCGCTCGGCCGCCACCACACCGGGGAGGACGCCGGGGCGTTCCGGATCCTGGCCGACGAGGTTTCCGAGCTGCGCCCGGTCCTGGCCAACCTGATCGCCGACCACGAGGTGGTGGCGGGGATCCTCGGGCGGATCGAGCAGGTGCTGGGCGACGATCGGCCGCTGCCGACCGCCCAGGTACGCGCCGAGCTGGACGGGCTGGCCGCGCTGCTGGAGTCGCACTTCCGGTACGAGGAGAAACGGCTCGTCACCGCGCTCAACGCGCTCACCGGTCGGCCCGGGACGACCGAGGACCTCCTCGGCCTGACCCCGCCGGCCGCGTGACGGCCTGGTCCTCGCCGGATGCGCCCGGGCCGGGCAGGCGCTCGTAGAAGCGGATCTTTTCCCGGAGGTGGTCGTACTGGCGCTGGAGCAGGCGCATCTGCTCCTCGACCTGCGCCGCGTGTCGTTGCAGCAGCTCGCGCCGCTCGTCGACGGTGTGCTCACCCTCGCGGGCCAGGGCCGCGTACCGGCACATCTGGGCGATCGGCATCCCGGTGTCGCGCAGGCAGCGGAACAGCACCAGCCAGCTCAGGTCGTCGTCGGTGAAGACGCGCCGGCCGCCCGCCGTGCGACCCACGTCGGCCAACAGGCCGATCTTCTCGTAGTACCGCAGCGTGTCCAGGCTGAAGCCGCTGCGCCGGGCGGCCTCCGCGGGGGCGTAACCGGTCATGTCCCGGCATGGTAGCCACCCCTTGACCTGGAGCGCACTCCAGGTTGGAGGCTGGTCCGCATGACGACGACACGAACGCTGGGACGCAGCGGCATCGAGGTGAGCGCGATCGGGATGGGGTGCTGGGCGATCGGCGGCCCGCTCTGGGGTGACGACCGCCAGCCGTTCGGTTGGGGAGAGGTGGACGACGACGAGTCGATCCGTACCATCCACCGCGCTCTCGATCTCGGGGTGACCCTGTTCGACACGGCCAGCAACTACGGCGCCGGGCACAGCGAGCGCGTCCTCGGTCGGGCCCTGGCGGGTCGCCGGGCCGAGGCGGTGATCGCCACCAAGTTCGGCAACGTCAGCGACGAGGCCACCCGGCGGGCGCTCGGCACCGACGCCAGCCCGGCGTTCGCCGTGCGCAGCCTGGAGGACTCGCTGCGGCGGCTCGGCACCGACCACGTGGACCTCTACCAACTGCACATCAACGAACTGCCGGTGCCCGCCGCGCTCGACCTGGTCGGCACCCTGGAGGACCTGGTCGACCAGGGCAAGATCCGGGCGTACGGCTGGAGCACCGACAACCCGGCCTCGGCGGAGGCGTTCGCGGCGGCCGGGGCGCGCTGCGTCGCCATTCAGCACGACGAGTCGGTGCTGAGCGACAACGCGGCGGTCCTCGCCGTCTGTGACCGCCACGACCTGGCCAGCCTCAACCGGGGGCCGCTGGCGATGGGCCTGCTCACGGGGTCGACCCGGGCGCTCGGCGCGGACGACGTGCGCGGTCGCGCGCCCGAGTGGTTGCAGTGGTTCACCGACGGCCGGCCCACGCCACGGTGGGCGGCACGGGTCGAGCAGGTCCGCGCGGCGCTCACCGCGGACGGGCGGACCCTCGCGCAGGGCGCGCTCGGCTGGCTGCTGGCCCGCAGCCCGCGCACGGTGCCGATCCCCGGCCTCCGCACGGTGGCCCAGGCCGACGAAAACCTGGCAACCCTGACCCTGGGCCCGCTCCCCCCGGAGGCGTACGCCGAGGTAGAAGGCCTCCTCAAAGACCTCCGCCACGGCTGACCCGCTCCCCCAAGCTCGTCGATCTTGCACTTTCTGTGGCGACGAATCGGGCCTCGCCCGACATAACGACGACACCAAGTGCAAGATCGGCGAGGAGTGGGGCCAGGGCGCATCCGGGGGTGGCGTTTTCGACGAAGATAAGGGCATGCGGATCCTTCTGGCCGGCGCGTCCGGCTTTCTCGGCACCCGGCTGGGCGACCGGCTCGCCGCCGACGGGCACGACGTCACCCGGCTCGTGCGCCGACCGGCGCGCGACCCGCGGGAGCGGCAGTGGGACCCGGCGGCCGGCCATCTCGACCCGGCTGCGGTCGCCGGTGCGGACGCCGTCATCAACCTGGCCGGCGCGGGCGTCGGCGACAAGCGCTGGAACGACGACTACCGGCGGCTCATCCGCACCAGCCGGGTGGACAGCAGCAGCACGCTCGCGACGACGATCGCCGGGCTGCCGGCCGCCGACCGTCCCCGAGCTCTGCTCAACTCGTCGGCCGTCGGCTGGTACGGCAACACGGGCGACCGGGTCGTCGAGGAGGACGCGCCCGCCGGCGAGGGTTTCCTGGCCGACGTCTGCCGGGTGTGGGAGGCCGCGACCCGTCCGGCCGAGGACGCCGGCGTACGCGTGGTGCGACTGCGCACCGGCCTGCCCCTGCACCGCGACGGCGGGCTGCTCAAGCCGCAGTTGCTGCCGTTCAAGCTGGGCATCGCCGGGCGACTGGGCAGTGGCCGGCAGTGGCTGCCGTGGATCTCGATGGCCGACTGGCTGGACGCGACACTCTTCCTGCTGGCCCACGACGAGATCGCCGGCCCGGTCAACGTGGTGGGGCCGCATCCGGTGACCAACGCCGAGTTCACCCGGGAGCTGGCCCGGCAGCTGCACCGGCCGGCGATCATCCCGATCCCCGCCCTGGCCCTGAAGGTGGCGCTCGGCGGCTTCGCCCACGAGGCCCTGACCAGCACGAGAGTCCACCCCGCCGTCCTGACAAAGGCCGCTTACCCGTACCACCACCCCACCCTCCCGCAAGCCCTCCAGGCGGCCCTGACCGCCTGACCACTCCCAGTTGATCAAGAGGTTTGCGTCATCCGGGGGGCGGATTCTGACGCAAACCTCTTGATCACCGGGGTGGGGTGGGGTGGGGTGGGTCAGCAGCCGATTACCCAGTAGTTGGGGGCGGTCTGCTTGAGGGTGCTCGTGTAGAAGGTGTTGTAGAGGCCCATGCGCTGGTTGGAGCCGTTCGCGTAGGCGTAGCCGCCGGACTGGTAGGCCCGGCCGGCCGTGACGTGCGCGTAGTTGCTCGCCGTCACGCAGGTCGCCGGCGTGGTCGGGGTCGGCGTCGGCGTCGGGCTGGCCGTGGGGGTCGGCGTGGTGGTGGCCGTGGGGGTCGGGGTGGGGGTGCTGCCGCCGCCGTTCAGGCCGAAGAAGAGCGCGTCGCGGTACGTCGAGCAGATGGTGTCCAGGAAGTACGCGCCAGCGGTGCCGCACTGGTCCGCGGCGGAGCCCGGGTCGACCGGGGTGCCGTGGCCCATGCCGGAGACCCGGTAGAGGCGTACCTCGTCGTTGCCGTACACCTCCAGGCTGGTGTTGCCGGGCAGCGACGACGTGCTGGTCGGCGTCTGCGAGATCCCCCGCACGTTGGTCCACTGGTCGCGGGACTCGGTGCCGTTGAGCGGGGTGACAGTGGTGTCCGACGTGCCGTGCCAGATGGCCACCCGGGGGCGCGGGCCGGTGTAGCCGGAGTAGGCGCCACGGACCAGGTCGCCCCAGGCGGCCGGGGTCTTGTCAGTGCCCGGGTTCATGCAGCTGAACGCGTTGACCATGCTCGTGGCGCAGCGGTACGGGATGCCGGCGATGATCGATCCGGCGGCGAACACGTCCGGGTAGGTCGCCAGCATGACGGCGCTCATCGCCCCGCCCGCGGAGAGGCCGCTGACGTAGACGCGGGAACCGTCGACCGCGAAGTTCGCCTTGGCGTGGTCGACCATCTGCTTGATCGACAGCGCCTCGCCCTGACCCCGGGTCGTGTCGCCGCTCTCGAAGAAGTTGAAGCAGGAGTTGGCGTTGTTGCCGGACGGCTGCTGGGCGACGATCAGCGTGAACTTCCACTGGTCGGCGTACTTCTGCCAGCCCGAGCCGGCGAAGTAGCCGGAGGCGTTCTGTGTGCACCCGTGCAGCAGCACCACGGCCGGGGAGTTGGCCGGCAGGTTGTCCGGCCGGTAGGCGTACATGGCGAGGTTGCCCGGGTTGGAGCCAAAGCCGGTGACCTGGGTGAGGGTGGCGGCCTGGGCGGGCGTGGCGAGGGTGATCGCGCCCGCTGCGGCGAGGACGAGCCCGGCGACCGCACCGAGCAGCCGGTTGAGGGTGGACGAGGAGCGGCGCACGGCGGCCTCCTGAGAGGGGCAGACTGTGAACTGGGTCACGGTCGAGTTGCCGAGACGTTACGACGATGTGTCGGCGCTATGACATGGGGCACACTCACACATTCACGGCAACCGTTGTGTACGACGAGCCACGGTCACCGCGGAGGCAGCGGAGCCGACAACAACCGCCGGTCTGACCGGCTCGTCCAGGTCCGGTTGGTAACGTCCGCTGCGTGCCGTCCTCCCCGTCGCTGGCCACCGGGCCCGCACCCGCGTCGCCGCCGCGCGCCCTCCGGGACCGCCGGGCCGACCTGATCGTCGTGCTGGTGGCGCTCGCGCTCGCCGTCTGGGTGACCAGCGGCCTGTGGCGGGACCCGAACGTGCGCGCAATCACCGTCAACTCCAGCGACCAGGCGCTGTTCGAGTGGCTGCTGGCCTTCGGCGGGCATGCGGTCACCCACGGGGAGAACCCCTTCTTCACGTACCTGATCAACGTCCCGGACGGCGTGAACCTCGCGGTCAACACCTCGATCACGGTGTACGCGGTGGTCTTCGCCCCGCTCACGTACCTCATCGGGCCACCGGCGACGTTCCTGGTGATCCTCACGCTGAACCTGCTCGCCACCGCGCTGGCCTGGTACTGGCTGCTCTCGCGCCACGTGGTGCGCAGCCGCCTCGCCGCCGGTGTCGGCGGCCTGTTCATCGCCTACTCCCCCGGCATGGTCTCGCACGCCAACGCCCACCTGAACTGGACCGCCGGCTGGCTCGTGCCGCTGCTGATCTGGCGGCTGTTCGCGCTGCGCCGCCCCGGGCACTGGCTGCGCGATGGGGTGATCCTCGGCGTCGTGGTCGCGGTGGCCTTCTCGATCGCCGCCGAGGGCCTGTTCTTCGCCGCCCTCGCGCTCGGCGTGTTCGTCGCCGTCTGGGCGCTGCACCCGGCCCACCGCGCCGAGGCCCGAGCCGCCCTGCCCACCTTCGTCCGCGGGCTCGGCGTGACCGCGGTGGTCGCCGGGGTGCTGCTGTCGTACCCGCTGTGGCTGCACTTCGCCGGGCCGCAGCGGTTCCACGGCACCGGCTTCGACCCGGTGATCCACTCCGAGGACATCGCCGCCTTCGCCGCCTTCCCGCGCCGCTCACTGGCCGGGGAGGTCGGGCTGGGCACCTCGCTGGCCCCGAACCCTACCGAGGAGAACTCGTTCTTCGGGATTCCGCTGCTCGTGCTCACCGTGGTCTGCTTCGTCGCGCTCTGGCGACGCGCCGACCCCGGCCGCCGGGCCGTCCTCTGGGCGCTGGGCGTCGTCGCGGTGATCTTCACGGTGCTGTCCTTCGGGCCGGTGGCGAAGATCGACGGACGCCGCACCGACCTGCCGATGCCGTTCGACGTGCTCGGGCAGCTGCCGGTGGTGAATGCCGCGCTGCCCGCCCGGCTGGCCCTGGTGGTGGCACCGGTGATCGGGGTGCTGCTGGCGTACACCCTCGACCAGCTGCGGGCCGCGCCGCCCCGGCACCGTTCGACGGAGCTGGCCTGGGCGCTGGGGTTCGCGGTGGCCCTGCTGCCGCTGCTGCCCACCCCGCTGTTGACCCGGGAGCGGGAGCCCATCCCGCACTTCATCACGTCCGGCGCCTGGCGGCAGTACGTCTCCGACGGCAACACCTTGACTCCGGTGCCGCTGGCCGTCGACGTCTACCCGGACGGCCAGCGCTGGCAGGCGTACGCGCTGTCGCACCGGCAGGGCGAGTTCGCGATCCCCGGCGGCTTCTTCCTCGGCCCCGGCGGTCCGGACGGGCGGGGCCGGATCGGGCCGGTGCCGCGCACGCTGAGCGCGCTCATGGACGAGGCCGGCCGCACCGGGCTGATGCCGATCATCACCGACGGCACGAAACGGGAGGTCAGCTCCGACCTGCGGCACTGGCGGATCGAGACGGTGGTCCTCGCCGACGAGGTGCACGGCGCGAAGTTCGGAGTCGACGAGGCGGCGGTCCGGCGTACCGCCACCGCCCTGTTCGGCGAGCCGCAACGGGTCGACGACGTCTGGATCTGGCGCATCCCACGGGCCGACCAATAGGAACGGCACGACGGACGGGGCTTCGTCATCGGTCTTCGTGGCTTCTAATGGGGCGATGAGAACGACGGGCAGACGACTGCGGCGCGGGGTCACGGTCGGTGTCGCGCTCGCGCTGGTGGCGCTCAGCGTGCCAGCAGCCACAGCCACCGGCAGCACAGCCACCGGCAGCACGGTGCCATCGAAGGTGCACCAGCCGTGGCTGTGGCAGGCCACCGTCGAGCAGCGCCCGGCCGGGCCGGCCGCGTTGGTCTTCTTCACCAGCCGCACCCGATTCCTGGAGTCGACCGGCGTGCTGGTCGGCCGGGACGGCGGTTACCGGCTGATCCCCCTACACGTCGGCGAGGACCACGGGCTGCTCTCCCCGGACGGGCGGCACTACCTGCGGCCGTCCGGCGAGTTGTTGGACCTCACCACTGGGCAGCAGCACCGCCCGATCCACACCGGGATGCAACCGCTGGCCTGGTCGCCGGACGGGCATCGGGTCCTGAGCACCCGCAGCAACGACGACGCGGTGATCAGCTACGGGCCGGACAACCAGCAGCTCAACGACCCGGAGAAGCCCGACGACCTCCTCGTCCTCGACCCGTACCGCGGCACCGAGCGGGTGGTCGCGGCCGGCACCTTCGCCGCGCACACCGCGGCGGCCTGGTCACCGGGCGGCGATCTGGTGGCGGTGGCCGGCCCGGCCGACGTGCCCGCGTCGATCGCCGAACGACAACGGCTGGTGGTCGTCGACCCGACCAACGGCAGCGTTCGCTGGCAGGTCGAGCTGGGCGATCGGCGGATGCTGGCCGGTCCGGCCGCCTGGCACCCGGACGGCCGGCGGATCGCGCTGCTCGCCTTCGACGGCTGCGCCGGCCTCCGCTGCACCTCCGAACAGGTGGCGGCACGTACCTGGCGGATCGAGTTCCTGGACGCCGCCACCGGCCACGCCGTCGGCCAACCGCTGCCGGTCGCCGCGTCGACCACGGAGATCGTCGGCTGGCGCGGGGTCGACCCGGTGGTGAAGCAGTCAATCGTGGCGGACGGCGACGACCGGCGGGCCGTTCTCGCCGCGGTGTCGCCCGGCGGCGGCCGGGACGTGCTGGTCACCGCACCGCCCGGGTCGACCGATCTGGCGGTGCCGGGCGAGCTGCTGGCTCGGGCCGCGTTCGGCGGCCCGGAGCCCCGGCCGTCGCCGTTCGCCGCCCCGCTCTGGCTCTACCTCGCGCTGGCCGTGCCGACGCTGGCCGCCATCGCCCTCCTCGTCCGCCGCCTGCGCCGTGAACGCCCGGCCGACCCCGTGCCGAGCACCTGAGCCGGGGGCACCGCTGGGCGGCCGGTGAGGCGGCTCACCAGGGATGATCGCCGAGAACGGGACTAGGCTGGACGCCGTGACGACGACGACCTCCGGCCTGACGGCCGTCCGCGCCGGCCTGCTCGACTACCAGGCCGCCTGGGACGAGCAGCGGCGCCTGCACGAGTCGGTGGTGGCGGGCGAGCGCGGCGACACCGTGCTGCTGCTGGAGCACCCGAGCGTCTACACCGCGGGCAAGCGCACCGAGCCCTGGGACCGCCCCATGGACGGCACCCCGGTCGTCGACGTGGACCGGGGCGGCAAGATCACCTGGCACGGCCCGGGGCAGCTCGTCGGCTACCCGATCCTGCGGCTGCCCGACCCGGTGGACGTGGTCGCCTACGTCCGCCGCACCGAGGAGCTGCTCATCGACGTGTGCGGCGAGTTCGGCCTGGCCGCCGGTCGGGTCGAGGGGCGCAGCGGAGTCTGGGTGCCCGAGGACGACCGGGGGCCGGCCCGCAAGGTGGCCGCCATCGGCATCCGGGTGGCCCGGGGCGTCACCCTGCACGGCTTCTCGATCAACTGCGACTGCGACCTGACGTACTTCGACCGGATCGTCCCGTGCGGCATCCGCGACGCCGGCGTCACCTCGCTCACCGCCGAACTGGGCCGCCCGATCAGCGTCGCCGACGTGCTCCCGGTGGTCGAGCGCCGACTCGGCACCCTCGTCGAGGTCTGAACTTCCGGCCGGCGGCCGACCGTCGACCAGAAATTCCGCACCGGGTGTCCCGTGGAGGGTCCGACCGATCGTCCCTATGGTGGAGTCGGCGACCAGCGCCGACTCGACACCTGAGGCCGGCGTCCACCGCCCGGCCCGGACGCGAGGAGCGGACATGCCCACCTACATCGCGCTGACCTACACCGCGGACGTCGACTGGAGCAGCCCCGAGCAGGCCGCCGAGATGGCCGAGTACCGGGAGTTCGGCGAGGCCGCACGCGCGGTGATCCGCGGCGGCAGCGCGCTCTACCCGACGGCCACCGCGACCACCGTACGGGTCCCCGGCGGCAAGGGCGGCGACGTGCTCACCACCGATGGCCCGTACGCCGAGACCAAGGAAGCCCTGACCGGCTTCTACCTGCTCGAATGCGCGGACCTGGACGAGGCCGTGGCGACGGTCGCGAAGATGCCCGCGGCCTGGAACGGCGCGGTCGAGGTACGCCCCGTCATCCCGCTGTGACCCTGACCGGCGACGCGGCGACAGCCGGCGACGCGGCCGCGCGAGTGATCCGGGCCGAGCGTTCCCGGATCCTCGCCACGCTGATCCGCGTCACCGGCAGCGTCGACCTCGCCGAGGACGCCACGCAGGACGCGATCGTCCGCGCCCTGCGGGTGTGGGCGCGAGACGGTGTACCGGACAACCCACGCGGCTGGCTGTTGGTCGTGGCACGGCGGCGGGCGGTCGACGTGATCCGCCGGGAGGCCCGCCGCGCCGGGAAGGAGGCCGAGGCCGTGGCGCTGCTCGATCCCGCACCGGACTCGCCCGAGGCCGTCCGGGACGACCTGCTCCGGCTGATCTTCACCTGCTGCCATCCGGCGCTGTCCCTGGACGCGCAGGTGGCCCTGGCGCTGCGCACCCTCGGCGGGCTGGCCACCGCCGAGGTGGCCCGCGCCCTGGTGGTGCCCGAGGCAACCATGGCCAAGCGGCTCACCCGGGCAAAACAGAAGATCACCCGGGCGGGCATCCCCTACCGTGTCCCGACGGCCGAGGAACTGCCGGGCCGGCTTGCCGGCGTCGCCGCCACCGTCTACCTGATCTTCAACGAGGGTTACACGGCCGGTGCCGGCGACGACCTGATCCGGGTCGGGCTGGCGGACGAGGGTCTCCGGTTGGCGCGGCTGCTAGTCGAGCTGATGCCGGACGAGCCGACCGTGCTCGGCCTGCTGGCCCTGCTCCTGTTACAGGACTCCCGGCGGCTGGCCCGGGTCGACGACGACGGCCGGCCGCTGCTCCTGGCCGAGCAGGACCGCGCGCACTGGGACCGGGCCGCGATCACCACCGGCGTCGCGCTGGTCGGTCAGGCGCTGCGCCGCACCCCGGACAATCCCGACCGGTACGTCGTCCAGGCCGCCATCGCCGCCTGCCACGCCCTCGCCCCGTCCTACGACCAGACGCCCTGGGACGCGGTGATCTCCTGGTACGACGTGCTGCTCACCGTGCACGACACACCTGTGGTACGGCTGAACCGGGCGGCCGCCGTCGGCGAGCGGGACGGCCCCGCCGCCGGGCTGGCTCTGGTGGAAGCGATCGTCGGGCTGGACGGCTACCCGTGGTTCCACGCCACCCGCGGCGAGTTGCTGCACCGCCTCGGCCGGGCCGACGAGGCCGCCACGGCGTACCGGGCGGCGCTCGCACTGGACCTCAACGGCCCGCAGTCGGCCCGGCTCCGCGACCGGCTCGCCGAGTGTTGACAGGTCCGTGGCGCACGGGCCGGCAGCACCCAGACCCTGCGCGTGTGACGCCAATTTTCGGCTTGCCGGTGTCAGGCGTCACAACGTTCGGGGCGTGACGCCGGTCGCCTGACGCACATAGACGCCCGCCATCCGGCGTAGGCTCGTTTTCGTGACGATCGAGCACTCCGCGCCGACGACCGGCCAGGCAGCGCGTACCGCAACGGCCGCCCCCGAGGGGCGTCGCCTGCTGCGGATCGAGGCGCGCAACGCCGAGACGCCGATCGAGCGCAAACCGCCATGGATCAAGGTCAAGGCCAAGATGGGCCCGGAGTACACCCAGCTGCGCGGGCTCGTCTCGCGCGAGGGGCTGCACACCGTCTGCCAGGAGGCCGGCTGCCCCAACATCTACGAGTGTTGGGAAGACCGGGAGGCCACCTTCCTCATCGGCGGCGACCAGTGCACGCGGCGCTGCGACTTCTGCCAGATCGACACCGGCAAGCCGGCCGAGTTCGACGCCGACGAGCCGCGCCGGGTCGCCGAGTCGGTCGTCTCGATGGGCCTGCGGTACGCCACCATCACCGGCGTCGCCCGCGACGACCTGCCCGACGGCGGCGCCTGGCTGTACGCCGAGACCGTCCGGCAGATCCACGCCCTGCAGCCCGGCTGCGGCGTCGAGCTGCTCATCCCCGACTTCAACGCCGTGCCCGAGCAGCTGGCCGAGGTCTTCGGCTCCCGGCCCGAGGTGCTGGCCCACAACGTGGAGACCGTGCCGCGCATCTTCAAGCGCATCCGGCCGGCGTTCCGCTACGACCGCTCGCTGGACGTGATCCGGCAGGCCCGCGCCGACGGCCTGGTCACCAAGAGCAACCTCATCCTGGGCATGGGCGAGGAGCGGGCCGAAATCTCCCAGGCGCTGCGCGACCTGCACGAGGCGGGCTGCGAGCTGATCACCATCACGCAGTACCTGCGCCCCTCCCCCCGGCACCACCCGGTGACCCGCTGGGTCAAGCCGGAGGAGTTCGTGGAGCTGCGCGAGGAGGCCGAGGAGATCGGCTTCGCCGGGGTGATGAGCGGGCCGCTGGTGCGCTCGTCGTACCGGGCCGGCCGGCTCTACAAGCAGGCGCTCGACGCCCGCGCCGCCACCCCGGTCGCCACCGCCGGCTGACCCGCCGACAGCGCCGCACGGGCCGTGCGGCGTCCGGGTGTCATGATCGTGCGATGACCGCCGGGGTACGCGAACAGCCGCGCGACGCGGGTCGACCGCGTCCGCGGCCCGGTTCGCGCCTCGGCCTGGTCGGCTGGCTCACCGCCCTGACAGTGCTCGCCGGGGTCGGCTACCGGCTCTGGTTGCTGGGCCACACCACTCCCCCGACGAACAGCGACGAGGCCACCATGGGGCTGGCCGCGCTGCACATCGCTCGGGGCGAGGGTTTCCCGGTCTGGTTCTACGGCCAGCAGTACATGGGCACGCTGGAGGCGTACCTGGCCGCGCCGGTTTTCGCCCTGGCCGGCCCGTCCCTGTTCGGCCTGCGGCTGCCCACCCTGGCGCTGTACGCGCTGTTCCTGCTGCTGACCTGGCGGCTGACGCTGCGGCTGACCGGGGACCGCTGGTTCGCCCTGCTGGCGGTGGCGCTGCTGGCGCTCGGCGCCGACCGGGTGGTCAAGAACCAGTTGATCGCCGGCGGCGGTTACCCCGAGATGAACGCGGCCGGGGTGGCGCTCGCCCTGCTCGCCGTCGACCTGGCCGCCGGCCGGCCCGGGTGGCGACTCGTCCGCTGGGCGGTCTGGGGGATCCTGGCCGGGCTGATGCTCTGGGTCGACCCGCTGGTGCTGCCGTACGTCGTGGCGACCGGGGCGGTGCTTGTCGGGTTCCGCCACCGGGAGCTGCGCGGGCGGGCCGGAGCGCTGCTCGGGGCGGCGGCCGTGCTGGGGGCTGCCCCGCTGCTGGGGCACAGCCTGCTGACCGGCCGCAACCCGCTGCACGCGGTGCTCGCCGCCGGCGGGGCGGACGCCACCGCGAGCTGGGCGGACCGGCTGCACGGCGGGCTGCTGCTCGGGCCGCCGCTCGGCATGGGGTTCTGCGGCCCCGGATCCTGCGCCACCTGGCAACTGTGGTGGGCGTACGCGCTGCCGGTGCTGCTGGTCGTCGCCGCCGGCACGGCCTGGCGGACGCTGCACCGCCCACCCGGCTCGGGCGGTGGGGACGGCTCACCTGGTACGGACGGCTCACGCGGTGCGGACGGCTCGGCGCCCCGGGTCGCGGCGGCCATGCGGCTGGCTCTCGTGCTGGCCGCGGTGGCCACCCTCGGCGCGTACACCCTGAGCAGTTCCTCCGGCCTCACCCCGGCGGAGAGTGCGCGCTACCTGTCCACCCTGCTCATCTCCGTGCCGGCGCTGCTCTGGCCGGTCTGGACGCTGGCCCGGCCTGGCCCCGGGTGGACGGCGGCCCGGCCGGCGGCGCTTGTCGTCCTCGTTGCCACGCTGCTCACCGCCGCCTACGCCACCGGTCAGGCGGCGCTGACGGCCCCGGCGACCCGGGCCGCCGAGGCCCGGCACGCCGAGCTGGTGGCCACGCTGCGCCACCTTGGCGTACGACACGTCCGCGCCGGCTACTGGACCTGCAACCGCCTCACCTTCGCGAGCGCCGAGGACGTCGTCTGCGCGGTCGTCGACGACACCCTGCGCCCCGGCTTCGACCGCTACCCCGCGTACCGCCGGGAGGTGGAGCGCGCGGCGGCGCCGGCCTGGGTCGCGCCGACCGGCTCGCCGCTGGCGGCCCGGCTCGACGAGCGGCTCGGCACCGACCCGGGCGACCTCGACCTGGTCACCCTCGACGGCTGGCGGATCTACCTGCCGCGCGGCTGAGGAGACCGCGGCGCCCTCAGCGGGGCTCGGCGGGCTCGGCGAGCAGGCCGAGACGGCGGGCCAGCGCGGCGGCCTCCCCGCGGTTGGTCACGTCGAGCTTGGCGATGATCCGGGAGACGTGCACGCTTGCCGTCTTCGGGGAGATGAACAACCGCTCGGCGATCCGGCTGTTGCTGTGCCCCTCGGCGACCAGCCGCAGCACCTCCCGTTCCCGGGACGTCAGCAGATCGGCCCCGGCCCCGCCGTTGCCCGTCCCCCGCAGGCCGACCCGCCGCGCCAGGGTGGCGGCCGTCTCGGCCAGCGGCGTCGCGCCCAGCCGCCGGGCGATCTGGGCCGCCTCGGTGACCGCGGCCGACACCTCGTCGCGCTCGCCCGCGGCGGCGGCGGCCTCGGCCAGCGCCAGCAACGCCCGGCCGAGCGGGTACGGCTGCCCGTCGGTGCGCCACGCCTGCACCGCCGCCCGCCACGCCGGCAACGCCTCGTCGTCGGCCGCCAGCAGGGCGCTGACCTGGGCAGCGTGCGCCCGCGCGGCCGGGTGCCGCACGGGCAGGTCGGCCGCGAGCGCGGCGACGGCGGCGGCCAGCTCCCCGTCACCCACCCGGGCGGCGGTACGCGCGGCGGCGCTCAGCACCGGCCAACCCTCGCGGGGCAGCTGCGGCAGGCTGTCGTCGGCCACCGCGACCCGGGCCGCGCGGACCGCCTCGACCTTGTCGTCGGCGGCCAGCGCCGCCTCGATGCCCAGCTCGTGCAGGGGCAGTCGGTGGTTCGGCCACAGGTAGGGGCGGCCCAGGAAGGCCAACGCCCGATCGACCATCTCGTCGGCCCCCGGGTGCGCCCGCGCCAGCCGCAGACCGGCCCCCAACTGCAACCAGTGCAGCCCGGTGACGCCGGACAGGTCGATCCGGGCGGCCTCCGCGCAGACCGTCTCGGCCTCATCCCACCGACCCAGCGCGATGAGCGCCTCGGCCCGGTTGGACAGCAGGTACGCCCCGGCCGAGCGGCTGATCCCCACCCGCCGCGCCTCGGCCAGGCCGGCCTCGGCCGCCTGCGCGGACTCGGCGTAGCGGCCCAGCTCGCAGAGCACGTCCGACTGGAACACCTTGACCAGCACGAGAGCCGCCGTGTCCCCGGCCGCCTGGGCCACGGCCTCGGCGCTGCCCAGCTCGGCCAACCGGTTGTCCAGCTGCTGGTGGCAGAGCAGGGCGATCCGGGTCGGCAGCAGGACCAGCTCCTCGCCGAGCGCCTCGGCGTCCGTGCTCGCCTCGGCGGCGACCCGGGCCGCCTGCTCAGGATCGATCTTGACCAGGTGGGCGGCGACGTCGGCGAGCAGCCGGACGCGCTCCACCCCGAAGGGCCCGCTGGCCGCCAGGCGGTACGCCTCATCCAGCTCCCGCCTGCCGTCGCTCTTGCCGAGCAGGGCCATCAGCCGGCCCCGCTGGTCCAGCAGGCGGGCGGCGCGCAGCGGTGCGGCGTCGGCGTCCACCTCGGCCAGGCCGGCGCGGGTCAACGTGATGGCCCGACTGAAGTCGCCGGCCGTGACCGCCGCGTCCAGGGTCTGCTCCAGCAACGCCAGGTGGTCCATGCCGAGCAGGTCGGCCGCGTCGGGCACCAGCTCCCACAGCTCCAACGCCCGCTCCAGCAGTCGACGCTGCTCGGCGTAGGCGTACCGGTCGGCGGCGGCGCAGGCCGCGACCCGCGCGGCGACCAGGGCACGGGGATGGTCGTGCGCCGCGTACCAGTGGTGGGCGATCTCGGCCGGAGCGCGGCCGGCGACGACCAGGTGCGGCTGGGCCTCGATCGCGGCGGCGAACCGCGCGTGCAGCCGGGCGTGCTCACCGGGCAGCAACTCGTCGTGCACAGCCTCACGCACCAGGGCGTGCCGGAACTCGTAGTCGCCGTCCGGGTCGGCCACCACCAGTTGGGCCGCGGCGGCGGCGCGCAACGCGTCCTCCAGCTCGGCCTCGGGCAGGCCGGCGACCTCGGCGAGCAGACCGTGGGCGAAGCGGGTGCCGCCGGCAGCGGCGATCCGCAGCACCCGCTGAGCCGGCTCGGGCAACCGGTCCACCCGGGCCAGCAGCAGGTCGCGCAGCGTCTCGGGCAGCGCCGCGCAGCCGAGCGGGGAGCCGGCGACGGCCAGCTCCTCGATGAAGAAGGGGTTGCCCTGCGTACGGTCGTGGATGTCGTCGACGGCACGGGGCGACGGCTCGCCGCCGAGCAGGTCGGCGAGGATCGCGCCGGTGCCGTCGCGGTCCAGCCGGCCCAGCTCGACCCGCTCGACACCGCGTGCCCGGTCCAGCTCGGCGAGGAACGGGCGCAGCGGGTGGCCACGCTGCAACTCGTCCGTGCGGTAGGTGCAGACCAGCAGCAGCCGGCCCGGCCGCGCGGCCCGGACCAGGAAGCCGATCAGATCCCGGGTGGAACGGTCCGCCCAGTGCAGGTCCTCGATGATCAGCAGCAGTGGCCGGGCGTCGGCGAGCCGCTGGAACAGCTCGGCGACCAGGTCGAACAGGTATCCACGGGGGGCGTCGGTCAGTGGTCGCGCGCTCGGCGCGGTCAACCCCGCCGGCACCCGGCCCAACTCCGGCAGCAGGCGGGCGAACTCCGCCTCGTAGCCGGCGAAGACCTCCGCGCCGTCGGCGCGCAACACCGCGCGCAGCGCCGCGGCGAACGGGGCGAACGGCAGACCAGCCTCACCCAGCTCCAGGCACTGACCGACCAGCACCCGGGCGCCCGCGGCGGTGGCCCCGGCCGCGAACTCCTCCAGCAGCCGGGTCTTGCCCACGCCCGCCTCGCCACCGACCAGCACGGTGGCCGGATCGCCCTTCCCGGCCCGGCCCAGCGCGTCCCGCAGCGTCGCGATCTCACGCTGGCGGCCGACGAGGACGGAACTGGCGGCACGTACGGTCACGGGACCGAGCATGCCATGACCGGACGGAACACCGGCCCCGCCGATCGGCCGGCGCCGCGGCGACAGGGCGGCTGCCCCGGACCCGGGCCCGCCGGCCGGCGGCTCGGACCCGGGCCCGCCGGCTGACGGCCCGGACCCGGGCGCCGGTCCGTCGTGCCGGTCGGCCGGTGGGACGGGCCCGGGCCCGCTGGGCGCGTTGGGTACGGCGGTCGTGGTCACCGGCGGTCGTCACCCGCGCGGCGGGTCGGCTGGCGGCGGCCCAGCCAGGTACGACCCGAACGGCGCGGCACCGACCGCGCCAGTCGTTGCGCCGCAGCCTCGGCCCGCAGCTCAGCGGCGTGGGTACGGTGCACGGAGAGCAGGAAATCTACGTCGTTGCCGAACATGTCGGGCTCCTTCGTCGCGTCGTCGTCCTCTGCTGATGACTCTTCGCGCGAAGGCCCCGGCCCGGCATGGGCACACCGCCTCATCTTGCCCGGCCGTACCCTCCTTACCCGCCCGGTCGCAGCGCCTGAGGCGACGTAAGGTACTCAGCCGGCCGGCACCCGGACGCGGATCAACGCGGCCGGCGGGGACCACTAGACTCAGCGGCATGGCAAAGCCCCAGGAGAAGGTCTCGTTCGGCCAGCGGCTGAAGCAGATCGGGATGGTGTTCCAGTTCACCGCCAAGCAGGACCGGTGGTTCGCGCCGCTGGTCGCCGCAGCGGTGCTCATCCCGCTCGCGCTCACCGTGGTCGCGGTGATCCTCTGGAGCTGGATCTGGCTGCCGCTGGGCATCCTGTTCGCCCTGCTCGCGGTGCTGATCGTGCTGAACCTGCGGTCCAACAAGGCGATGATGAACGCCGCCGAGGGGCAGCCCGGCGCGGCGGCGCAGATCATGGACAACATGCGCGGCGACTGGCGGGTCACCCCTGCCGTCAGCTCGACCACCCAGATGGACATGGTCCACCTGGTGATCGGCCGGCCGGGCGTGATCCTGCTGGCCGAGGGCAACCCGCAACGGGTGCGCGGCCTGCTCGGGCAGGAGAAGCGACGGCTCGCCAAGGTCATCGGCTCCGCCCCGCTGCACGACTACGTGATCGGTCAGCAGGAGGGCGAGCTGCCGATCCGCAAGCTGCGCACGACGCTGCTGCGGCTGCCCCGCGCGCTCAGCGGCAAGGACGTCAACGCGCTGGACAAGCGACTCAAGGCGCTCACCGCCCGTCCGCAGATGCCCAAGGGCGCGATCCCGAAGAACATGCGGCCGCCGGGCGCCTCCCGCCAGTCGCGGGGTCGCTGACCCTCAGGTGTACGCGTCAAGGAGCCGGACCCGCACGGGTCCGGCTCCTTCGCGTACACCCTCATGACCCGGCGCTGGCTCCCGGCCATGATCGTGCTCGATCCTGGATGTAGTGGCCTCGTGCGCGGCGGATGCCACTGCATCCAGGATCGAGTGCGATCTTGCGGGTCGTGCGAGGGCGGAACGGCCCTGCGGGGGTCGGCTCAGCCGCGCGGGGCGTCGACGATGACCGAGTCGACGAGGCGGTCGTGCACGCCCCGACGGTGCTCGTCCATGATCAGCGCGGGGACGACGAGCGCCAGCAGCACGCCCCGGGCCAGCGCGCGGAGCACGCCGATCCGGCCTCCGTCGTGCCAGTTCACGCAGCGGACCTTGGTGATGTACATGCCCGGCGTCTGGGCGAAGAGGCCGAGGAAGATGCCGTACTCCAGGATCAGCGCCAGCACCGGAGCCCAGCCGTCGCGTACCGGATCGGCGAAGATGTTGGCCACCAGCAGGCAGAGCACCCAGTCGATGATCAACGCTCCGAAGCGTCGACCCAGGCTCGGCGGGGTGAAGGTGGGATCGGTGGCCGGCGCTGCCGGGACGTGCGGATTGGTCACAGCGATCAAGGGTATCCGCGTCCGAATCGGGGCCTCGGATCGCCGTCACCACTGCGTGCCGATTCGGGCCAATGGCATCAAGTGTCATTACACTGGCACAGTCGGTACGGCGTTCGCGCAGGCTGAGTGCGTGGACAGGAGCGTCGCTGACGCTCCGCGAGGGACGTAACACGGCAGAAACACTCAAGACATGGCCGGGCAACCCCCCGGCCATAGCGTCGCCAGGAGCCTAGCCACCCCGTGGACGTGCCAGGAGGATGTGTGTTCGCCAATCCCGAGGAACTGCTGCGATACCTCAAGAACGAGGACGTGAAGTTCGTCGACGTTCGTTTCTGTGACCTGCCCGGCGTGATGCAGCACTTCAACCTGCCGGTCGAGTCCGTCAACGACGACCTCTTCACCGACGGCCTCGCGTTCGACGGTTCGTCGATCCGCGGTTTCCAGGCGATCCACGAGTCGGACATGCTCCTGCTCCCGGACGTCGCCACCGCGTTCATCGACCCGTTCCGGGCGCAGAAGACCCTCGCGCTCAACTTCTTCATCCACGACCCGTTCACCCGCGAGGCCTACACCCGCGACCCGCGCAACGTCGCGAAGAAGGCCGAGGCGTACCTCGCCGCGAGCGGCATCGCCGACACCGCCTACTTCGGCGCCGAGGCGGAGTTCTACATCTTCGACTCGATCCGCCACGAGACCTCGGCGCACCAGTCGTTCTACTACATCGACTCGGTCGAGGGCGCGTGGAACACCGGCCGGGAGGAGGAGGGCGGCAACCGCGGTTACAAGACCGCGTACAAGGGCGGCTACTTCCCGGTGCCCCCGGTCGACCACTACGCCGACCTGCGCGACTCGATCGTGCGTCGGCTCGTCGACACCGGCTTCACCGTGGAGCGCTCGCACCACGAGGTGGGCACCGCCGGTCAGTCCGAGATCAACTACCGGTTCTCCACCCTGCTGCACGCCGCCGACCAGCTCCAGCTCTTCAAGTACATCGTGAAGAACGAGGCCTGGGCCAACGGCAAGACCGCGACCTTCATGCCCAAGCCGCTGTTCGGCGACAACGGCTCCGGCATGCACACCCACCAGAGCCTCTGGCTCAACGGTGAGCCGCTGTTCTACGACGAGACCGGCTACGCCGGCCTGTCCGACACCGCCCGCTGGTACATCGGCGGCCTGCTGCACCACGCGCCGTCGCTGCTGGCCTTCACCAACCCGACGGTCAACTCGTACCGTCGCCTGGTGCCCGGCTACGAGGCTCCGGTCAACCTGGTCTACTCGCAGCGCAACCGCTCCGCCTGCACCCGCATCCCGGTGACCGGCAGCAACGCGAAGGCCAAGCGCGTCGAGTTCCGCGTTCCGGACCCGTCGGCCAACGTCTACCTGGCCTTCTCGGCCATGATGATGGCCGGCCTGGACGGCATCAAGAGCAAGATCGAGCCGCCGACGCCGATCGACAAGGACCTCTACGACCTCCCGCCGGAGGAGTGGGGCGACGTCAAGCAGGTCCCGGGCTCGCTGCCGGCCGTGCTCGACTCGCTGGAGGCCGACCACGACTACCTGCTCGACGGCGGTGTCTTCACCCCCGACCTGATCTCCACCTGGGTCGACTGGAAGCGCGCCAACGAGGTCGACCCGGTGCGTCTGCGCCCGACCCCGCACGAATTCGCCATGTACTACGACTGCTGAGCCTGATCAAGGCTCCGACCTGCACCAACAGGATCACTACTGATCTTGGGTACAGGTTGGGTACAACCTCACGGACGGCGGTCATGCCCGGCTCACAGCCGGCGTGGCCGCCGTTTCGTGAACACGCGCAAAACGGCCTTCATGCGCCGAGGTGGGCGGCAGTACGTCACCGGCTTATACGTGGGGGACGCGGGCGGACCACGGATCCCACGAAAGATAAAGCGCCGCATGCGTTGGATCCTGCACACAATTTCGAAGTTCGGCTACGACACCTACATGGCAGACTTTGGCGGTGAGGATCAAGAAATGTATCGGCGTCGCCTGTTGGGCTGGGCGTGTTACATCGCCGCAGCGAGCCAGACGTAGGTTATCCCCTATTGCGAGCGTTCGATGAACTGGTGCCGGACGTGTATGCCGGCGTAAACGCCTACGCTGACATAGCGGATTGGGTCGACGTCGAAGACGATCTAGACGATCTGCTCTAGCGCTCACGACAACTCCTCATTGCATCACGGCGCGCCGAGTGGCACCATCCGAGCGCCTCGGCATGAGGCTTGTCTTGGCCACGGCGTGCATATGTTCGAGTGCAGCTGTTCGAGTGCAGTGTGATCCGACAGTTGATGTGCATATGTCCGAGTGCAGCGCCGGTGAGAACTTTCCATACGTCTTCAAGGCGGCCCTGCGGGCCGCACGCGGGGCCACTTTCGCCGGCCGTCCGCGCCTTGCCGCTTCGCTCCCGGCGCGGCCCGGCGGTGGCCACCGCGAGACCAGTGGACACGCCGAGGCCCCGGCCATCCTCATTGGAGGTGACCGGGGCTGGGCGCTGAACCAACGATCCACGACGGGGACACCCATACCCTGGGGCATCGCGTGCTACGGCTACCCTGGCGCCGTGACGACCATGGATGTGGCTCAGGCAGTAATGATTGCGCTGGTCGTTGGCGGCAGTGTCACTGTGATCGTGCTCGCCGGTGTTGTTCTAGTGCGCAGCCGACGCGCCGAGACTGCCAGGTTATTCGGTCGGGTGGTGCATCGTCCTCGGCTCTGGGCGTCGGCTGCCGTCTGCTGTGGTCTTGCCGGACTCCTCTTCGAGGCGCAGGCGTTGATGCCCCGAAGCTGGCAGGAATCGGCCCACAACCTCCTTGGTGTGCTGATGCTGGCCTTCTTTGTCCTGTTCTTTGCCCACCTTCTGAGCCAGTGGAGCGCCCAGCGTCGCCAGCACCGATAGGCCGCAAGCCAGGCCGTGACGCACGCTGGCGGACTTCCGGCTCTTCCGCGTTGCCGCCAAGCAACACGCCTCGGGAACCTGCCTCCGGCGGGCAGGGCCTCCGGCCCTACGACCCGGGGATGGCCTCCGGCGGCCGGGGCTACTCGCCCCGGACCCTCGGCGACTCTGGGATGCCCCGGCCGCGACGGGATGCCGCACCGATCCCCCTCGGAACCACTCGCACACACCACCAGCCCAAGATCGTTAGGTACACGAGGGGTACAGATGCCGCCCGGAAACACTGGATAACGATGGAAGTTGATATACGACGTACGACCTGCTCAGCGGCTTGATCGAGACCACTCCCCCAGATCAGCCGCCAAGCGCGGTTAGTTCGCCATGTACTACGACTGCTGAACTGCCTACGACTGCTGAGCAGTCCCCGCACCACCGGCCGGGCCGGCTCCGCAATCGCGGAGCCGGCCCGGCCCGTTTCGTGACCGCCGCCTGGACCTACCGCGCGGTGATGGCGGGTCAGGCCCTGCACAACGCCGCCGTGGCGGTGCTCGCGGTGGCCGTGCTGCTCGCCGCGGGACTGGCGCTGCGCGGCGACCACCGGGGCGGCTGGGCCCTGTTGATCCTGCTCACCCCGGTGGGCCTGCTGGCCCTGGAACCGCTGGCCGGGGCCGCGGACGGCATGCCGGCCGCGTTCCCCCCGAACTGGACGGCGCTCGCCGCGACGGCGGCAGTGGTCGGCCTGGTCGGTCCCGCCCTGCTGCCGGTGGCACTTGCCGTACGCACCCGGCTGGCCCGGCCCGCCGCGCCGAGCGCCCACCGCTGACCGCGCCGCCCCGCCCCGCGCCGCCCCGCCCCGCACCGCGCCGCGCCGCACCGCACCGCACCGCGCCGCACCGCGCCGCGCCGCGCCGCGCCGCGCCGAGATCGTGCTCGATCCTGGATGTAGTGGTCTCGATCGCGCCAGAAGCCACTACATCCACGTTCGAGCACGATCTTGCGCGCCGGACCGATGGTCAGGAACGTGGCCGGCGCTCCGGTCCGTTCCGCCGCACCCGCTCCCGCACCCGAAGGAGCAGGAAGGGGAGCAGACCGGTCATCGCCAGGGCGCCGGGGGCCTTGGTGAAGCGGGCCAGGTTGGTGCCGTCGGGCAGGACCAGGAAGGCCGCGACCGCCACCGGCAGCGCGAACCACGTGGTCCGGGCGGAGGTGAGCGCGAGCAGCGCCAGCGGCCAGGTCGCGTACCAGGGGTGGAAGACCGGGGCCAGGACGACGGTGGCGACCAGTGCGAGGCCCGCGCCGTGCAGTGCCGCACGGCACCGCGCCGAGCCGGCCGCCGGCCTGTCCACGCCGCTCGGATCGCGATCATCTGCCCGCAGCTCTCGCGGCGGCGCTCCAGGCGGGCCAGCCCGCAGTTCTCGCCAGGCGCGCCACCACAGCACCAGGAGCACGACCGCGAGCAGCACCAACGCGACCGCGCGGATCACCGGCACCGCCTGCGGGTCCCGCCCGACCAACGCGCCGGCGTAGTCCACCACCAGGCCGACGGCGGTGGGCGGTGACGTCCACTGCTCGGAGTCTCCGCTGCGGGTCAGCCCGCCCACCCAGCCGAAGCCGAGGCCGGACAGGGCCGAGGTGACCAGCAGCGCGGCCAGCAGCCCGCCGGCCAGCCAGCCGCCGTCGCGCAGCAGCGCGCGTACGGTGTGCCGGCCGTGCACCGCGGCCAGCACGGCGAACGGGGCGACCACCACGGCGGTGGCCTTCACCGTGACCGCCAGGCCGAGCAGCACGCCGGCGAGCAGCAGCGCCGCGGGCCGGCCCGGCCGGCGGACCACCACCAGCAGCCCGCACAGCAGCAGCCCGAGCATCACGGCGTCGTTGTGCGCCCCGGCCACCAGGTGCACGCCGACCACCGGCGCGGCCAGCGCCAACCAGGCCGCTCGCCGGGTCGGCACGCCGGCCGCCCGCGCCAGGCCGGGCAGGCAGTACGCCGCCAGGAGCAGGCCCGCCACGGCGATGACCCGCAGCGCCACGATCGTGCCGGTGAGGCCGCCACCGACGCCCACCGCGAGCGCCGCGAGCAGCACGAAGACCGGCCCGTACGGAGCAGGCGTGTCCCGCCAGATCGGGGCCACCGTCTCCAGCCACGGGCAGCCGGCCGCCGCCACCGGAACCGCGTACGGGTCGACGCCGTGCGCGTACGTCCAGCCCTGGCAGGCGTACGAGTAGATGTCCCGGCTGCCCAGCGGCGGCGCGACCAGCAGCGGGAGGGCCCACAGCCCGGCGGTGACGTACGCCCACCGACCCGACGGCGCACCGGCGCGCAGTGACCACCAGGCGCCGACCAGCAGCGCCGTGCCGATGAGCCAGCAGGTCAGCGTCGTCGGGCCGTGCGGGGCTCGCCAGATCGACGCCGGTGTCGCGCCCAGCGGGGCGTCGGGCAGCGCCCCGCCGAGATACCCGGCAACGGTGAGCAGGATCGCGCCGACCAGGCCGGCATACCGGGCAAAACGGGCCACCGAAAGACCGTAGAGCGGCGGCGGTGCGCCGGGAGTGGTTACCGGCGCACCGTCCCTCAGTCGGCGGCGACCGGCTGACGGGCCGCCCGAGCCGACCGTACCAACCGGATGACCAGCACGATCACCAACAGCGTCATCAGCGGCGCCCCGACCGACTTGGTGAACCGGGGCAGCCCGGTGCCGTCGGGCAGCACCAGGAACGACGCGACCAGCGCGACCACCGTGAACCATCCGGTACGCCGGGCGGTGGCCGCGAGCACGGCCAGCGGCCAGATCCAGTACCAGGGGTGGAACAGCGGCGCGAGGGCGACCGTGGCGGCCAGCGCCAGAGCGGCGTGCCACAGCGGCTCCCGGGTGCGGGCCCGCCACCACAGCCACACCAGCAGCAGCGCCAGCACGGCCATGCCGATCCCCCGGGTGACCGGCAGGGCGTCGAGGTGCCCGCCGAAGGGCACCGCCAGGTAGCCGACGGTCTGGCCGACCGCCGTGGACGGCGACGTCCAGGCGATCACGTCGCCGCCTCGGGCCAGGCCGCCGACCCAGCCGAAGTCCAGTCCGGCGGCGAAGGTCACCCCGACCACGACGGCGACCGCGCCGCCGACGACCCAGCCGCCGTGGCGGATCAGCGCGCGGATCGAGTACCCGCCGACGATCGCCGCCAGCGCCGCGAACGGCACCACGACCAGCGCCGTCACCTTGATCGCGGCGGCCAGCCCGAGCAGCGCGCCACCGGCGAGCAGCGGACCGGGGCGGCCGGGCCGCGAGGCGATCACCGCCAGCCCGGCGACCAGCAGGCCGACCATCAGGGCGTCGTTGTGCGCGCCGGAGACCAGGTGCACGGCGACCAGCGGGCAGGCGAGCGTCAGCCAGACCGCCCGAGGAGCCGGTACGCCGGCGCGACGGGCCAGCACCGGCAGGCTGGCCGCAGTCAGCGCCACCCCGGCCACGGCGATCAGCCGGAACACCACGATCGCGCCGGTCAGCGAGCCGGTGGCCTTGACCACCGCGCCGGCGAGCACCACGAACAGCGGCCCGTACGGCGCCGGCGTGTCGCGCCAGATGTAGGAGATGGTGTTCAGCCAGGGGCAGGGCAGCGCGGACACCCCCTGCTCGTACGGGTTGATCCCGGCGGCGTAGCTGGCGCCCTGGCAGGCGTACGCGTAGACGTCGCGGCTGGCCAGCGGCGGCGCGATCAGCACCGGCAGCAGCCAGAGCCCGACCGTGACCAGCGCCCAGCGGGTCGACGGCACGCGCTCGCGCAGCGACCACCAGGCGTACGCCAGCAGCGCGGTGCCGACCAGCCAGGCGGCGAGGACCAGCGGCCCGTTCGGGCCCTGCCAGATGCTGACCGGGGTGGGGCGCAGGGGTGACCCGGGCAGGGCGCCGCCGAGGAACGCGGCGACGGCGAGCAACGCCGATCCGGCCAGTCCGGTCCAGCGCGCGAGGTGGTGAGGCACGCCGGACATGCTGCCAGTACGGTTGTCGCGGTACGGAGGTGGGCATGCGGCGCAGTCGGGTGGTGGCGGTGGCCACCGGTTCCGCAGTCGTGCTCGGCGCGCTCTGGCTGGCCCTGCCGCTGATGGGCTCGGACCTGGCCGCACAGGTCGCCCGGGCGGACTTCTTCGCCGCCCACGGCCTGACACCGATCGATCTGCGCTGGTACGGCGGGGTGCAGCAGTTCGGCTACAGCCTTGTGTCCCAGCCGGTGATGGCCCTGCTCGGCGTGCGGGTGACCGGTGCGCTGGCGCTGGTGGCGTCGGCCGCCGCGCTGGCCGCGCTGCTGGTCCGCAGCCCGGTGCCCCGACCGCTGCTGGGCAGCCTGGTCGGCGTGGTCACGCTGACCGGCAACCTGGTCTCCGGCCGGGTGACGTACGCCCTGGGGGTGGCGTTCGGGCTGGCCGCGCTGCTGGCGCTGACTCGGGGCGTACCCCCGCGTCGGCGGCTCGCGCTCGCCGCGGTCGGCGCGCTGCTGGCGTCGGCGACGAGCCCGGTGGCGGGCCTGTTCGTCGGCCTGGCGGGCGTGGCGCTGCTGCTCACCCGCCGCTACGCCGACGGTCTGACGCTCGCTGTCGCGGCGGCCGTGCCGCTGGCCGCGACCGCGCTGCTCTTCGGCGACGGCGGCTGGATGAACATCAGCCGCACCGACACGCTGCGCGCGGTGGTGACCAGCCTGGTGGTGGCGGCGCTGGTGGCGTACCGGCCGGTGCGGTTCGGCGCGCTCCTCGCCGCCGCCGGGGTGCTCGCCGCCGCGCTGGTCCACACCCCGGTGGGGTTGAACGCCACCCGGCTGGCGACGATGTTCGCGCTGCCGGTGCTGGCCGCCGCCGCCCGGCCACCAGCCTGGCTCACCGCCCGCCTCGCCCGCCTCGCCCGCCGGCACGCCGACCGCCCCGCGCCGCCCAATGCCGCCCGGCCCGACGCCGCGCCGCCCAGCACCGCGACGCCCGAGCGGTCGCGGCGTGCTCGCCTGCTGGGCGCCGTGGGCCTGACCGCGCTGCTGGTGGCCGTCTGCGGGTGGCAGCCGCCGGTGGTCCCCGCCGACCTGCGCGGCATCGGCGACCCGACCAGCGCGCCCGGCTACCACGCGCCGCTGCGCGCGTTCCTGGCCGGGCAGCGGCTCACCGGGCGGGTCGAGGTGCCGCCGACGCGCAACTACTGGGAGGCGGCCCGCCTCGGCGAGGTGCCACTGGCCCGGGGCTGGCTGCGGCAGGCCGACATCGACCGAAACCCGCTGTTCTTCACCACCGTGCCCGGCGCGACCGGAACCGGCGTGCCGCTGACCCGGGAGAGCTACCGGGCCTGGCTGGCGGAGAACGCCGTGCAGTACGTGGCGGTGCCGGACGCCCCGCTGTCCTGGGTGGGACGGGCCGAGGCGGAGCTGGTCGAGGGCGGCCTGCCGTACCTGACGCCGGTCTGGTCCGGCGCGCACTGGCGGGTCTGGGCGGTGGCCGACCCGACGCCGCTGGTCGCCGCGCCCGCCGAACTGGTCCGCGCCGACGGCGCGGCGCTGATCCTCCGGGCCCCGACCGCCGGCCCGGTCGCGGTCCGCGTCCGCTACAGCCGCTGGCTGGCCGCGTCCGGTGGCGCCACCGTCTCCGCCGACGGGGTCTGGAGCGTCGTCACCGTTCCCCACGCCGGCGAGTACACCGTCGGCAGTTGACCGGCGCTACGCCTCCAGCACCCGCTGCGCGGCGGCGCGGGAGCGCCGGCCGGTGCGCAGGTACTCGTCGAGGAACTCCCCCGGGTCGTCGCGGCCGAGCAGCCGCACCACCCCGGCCAACTCCACCCCGTGCCGGGGCAGTTGGTCACCGGCGCGGCCCCGGACCAGCATCAACGCGTTGCGGACCTGCGCGGCCAGGGACCAGCCGGCGGCCATCTCCGCGGCGTCCGCCGGGTCGATCAGGCCGGCCCGCTCGGCGGCCGCGAGGGCATCGAGGGTACGCGTGCCGCGCAGCTCCGGGATCGCGCCGGCGTGCCGGAGCTGGACGAGCTGGACCGCCCACTCCACGTCGGCCAGCCCGCCCCGGCCCAGCTTGGTGTGGGTGGCCGGGTCGGCGCCGCGCGGCAGCCGCTCGGTCTCCACCCGGGCCTTGATCCGGCGGATCTCGACGACCTGCTCGCGGGTCAGCCCCTCGGCCGGGTAGCGCACCGGCTCGATCATCGCCTCGAACTCGGCGCCCAGGTCGGCGTCGCCGCAGACGAACCGGGCGCGCAGCAGCGCCTGCGCCTCCCACACCCGCGACCAGCGGGCGTAGTACTGCGCGTACGCGGCGAGGCTGCGCACCAGCGGACCCTGCCGGCCCTCCGGACGCAGGTCGGCGTCGACACCGAGCGGCGGGTCGGGGGCGGGCACCCCGAGCAGTCGCCGCAGCTCCTCGGCGATCGCGTGCGCGGCGGCGCTGGCCGCGCTCTCGCCGCTGTCGGCGGGCGGGTCGTAGACGAAGAGCACGTCGGCGTCGGAGAGGTAGTTCGACTCGTACCCGCCCAGCCGGCCCATCCCGATCACCGCGAACCGCAGCCCGGCCGGCGCCGGCTGGCTGGCCCGGGCGGCGCGCAGCGCGGCGGCGAGAGTGGCGTCGGTGACGTCGGAGAGCGCCGTGCCGACCTCGGTGATGTCGGCCAGGCCGACGGCGGGGCGCGTCGTGCCGTCCGGCCGGGTCGGGGTGGGAGCGAGCGCGCCGGCGCGGCAGAGCACGTCGGCGCACGCCACGCGGACCAGTTCCCGGCGGCGCAGCGCCCGCACCGCGCGGGTCGCCTCGACCGGGTCGGTGTGTCGGGCCGCCGCCGCCAGGAAGCCTTCCCGCAGCACCGCCCGTGGGCGCGGCGCCAACTCGTTCTCCTCTGCCAGCAGCCGCAGCGCCTCCGGATCGCGGGCGAGCAGGTCGGCGACGTACCGGGAGAGGGCCAGGACCCGGGCCAGCCGCCGGGCGACGGGACCGCCGTCGCGCAGCAGCCGCAGGTACCAGGGGGTGCTGCCCAGCTTGTCGGAGACCTTGCGGTAGTTGAGCAGTCCCCGGTCCGGCTCCGGCGCGTCGGCGAACTCGCTCAGCAGCACCGGGAGCAGGGTCCGCTGGATGGCCGCGGTACGGCTCACCCCGCCGGTGAGCGCCTGGAGGTGCCGCAGCGCCCCGGCCGGGTCGGCGAAGCCGAGGATCTCCAACCGGTGCCGGGCGGCCTCCGGAGTGAGCCGCAGCCCGTCGGCCGGCACCCGGGCCACCGACTCCAGCAGCGGCCGGTAGAGCAGCTTGGCGTGCAGCCGGCGTACCTCGGTGGCGTGGGTGACCCACTCGGCCCGGAAGCTCTCCACGGCGTTGCGTCCCGGCGTGGCCGTGAAACCCAGCGCGGCGGCCAGCCAGCGCAGCGCGGACGGCTCGGTGGGCACGGTGTGCGTACGCCGCAGGGCCTGCAACTGGAGCCGGTGCTCGACGCTGCGCAGGAAGCGGTAGCCGCGCAGCAGCGACTCGCCGTCGGCGCGGCCGACGTAGCCACCCGCGACCAGCGCACGCAGCGCCGGGATGGTGCCCGGCGCCCGCAGCGTCTCGTCGCCGCGACCGTGCACCAGTTGCAGGAGCTGGACGGCGAACTCGATGTCGCGCAGCCCGCCGGGACCGCGCTTGATCTCGCGTTCCAGCTCCTTCGGCGGGATGTTGTCGATGATCCGGCGGCGCATCGCACGGACGTCCTCGACCGCCTCGGGTCGTTCGGCGGCCCGCCACACCAGCGGAGCGAGCTGGTCGATCCACTCCTGGGCCAGCGGCAGGTCCCCGGCGGCCGGACGGGCCTTGAGCAGCGCCTGGAACTCCCAGGTGCGCGCCCACCGCCGGTAGTAGGCCAGGTGGCTGGCGAGGGTGCGCACCAGCGGGCCCCGGTTGCCCTCGGGCCGCAGCGCGGCGTCCACCGGCCAGGCGACAAGCCCGCAGATGTGGATCAGCCGGGTCGCCACCAGGGTCGCGGCGGGCAGGTCGCCGTCCTCGGCCGCCACGAAGATCACGTCCACGTCGGAGACGTAGTTCAGTTCACCGCCGCCGCACTTGCCCATCGCCACCACGGCCAGCCGGGGTCGCTCGGTGCCCTCCGCCAGCTCGTCGACGGCGATCTCGTACGCCGCGGCAAGCGTCGCGTCGGCCAGCGCGGACAGCGCCGCCATGGTCTGCTCCAGGGCCCGGCCGCCGGTGAGGTCGGCCGCCGCGATCCGCAGCAACGCCAGCCGGTACGCGGTCCGCAGCACCGCCACGGGGTTGCCGTCGCCGGCCGGTTCCAGTCGACCCTCGGCGATCGGCGCGAGCCCGTCCGGGGCGGTGCGCAGCGCCAGACAGTGCTCCGGGTTGGCCACCAGATGATCACCGAGCGCCGACGACGCGCCCAGGACGGCGATCAGTCGACGCCGCAGCCCAGGGTCGGCGAGCAGCTCCGCGATCAGCGGCGAGCTCGCGCCGCTGCCGCCAGGCGCGCCGTCGCCGCTGATGCGCCGTTCGGCCTCGACGATGCGGTGCAGTTGGCGCAGCGCCAGATCCGGGTCGGCGGCGCGGGACAGCGCGGCGAGCAGCTCCCTGGCCGGCTCGTCGACCGGCTCCTGCTCGACCGGCTGCCAGAGGCCCAACCCGTCCGGGCCGAGCAGGTCGGCGGCGCGGGCTCCGCCGTCGCCCTCGGCGACGCCGAAGCCGTAGCGGGCGAGCCGGCCCGGCGCCCTCGTCGGCCGGCTCATCAGTGCCCGAGCAGCGGCAGGCCCCGCCGCGTCGTGCTGTCGTCCAGCTCGCCGAGGGCCAGCGCCGCGAACCGGGCGGCGAACGGCTGCCAGACCTCCTCGACGTCGACCATCACCGAGTCGCAGGCCGCCACGACCAGCTCCGGGTCGTAGCCCAGCTCCGCGAGCTGGGCCGAGTCGGTGGCCCAGTCGGCGATCATCGCGGTGTCGCACTCGATGTGGAACTGCAGCCCCCAGGCCCGGTCGCCGAGCCGGAACGCCTGGTGCGGATACCGGGTGGAGGCCGCCAGCAGGGTGGCGCCCCGGGGCAGCTCGGTGATCTCGTCGGAGTGCCACTGGAGCACGTCCGGGATCAGCGGCACGTACCGGAACAGCGGGTCGCCCTCCGCGGCGTCACGCCGACCGACCACGCCGGGGCCGATCTCCGGCCCGGACGGGCTCCGCTCGACCAGCCCGGCGTGCGCGGTGGCGAGCAGCTGCGCGCCCAGGCAGACGGCCAGGGTGGGCACGCGGTACCGGACCGCCTTGCGCAGCAGCCCCTCCACCGCCGGGAACCAGGGTGCGCCGGGCGAGCCGTCCGGCAGCGGGTACGCCTGCTGGTCGCCGCCGAGCACCACCAGCGCCGCGTACCCCTCCAGGTCGGCGGGGAGCTCTTCGCCGGCGTGCGGGCGGACCACCCACAGCTCCAGCCCAGCCTCGGTCAGCCACTCACCCAACCGGCGTGCGTCGTCCGTCGGGTCGTTCTCGATCACCAGCGCGGTTGCCACGCGTCGAGGCTAGCCGGTACGTCCCGCAGCGCCACGCCCCGCCACTCGGATCCCCCCCCGCCGCGCACCGGGGTTGCTGGCCGGCGCGTGCACCGGCGTCGGCGGCCGGCGTTCGCTGCTCGTCAGGCTCCACGGTGTCGTTAGGCTCTGCGGTTGTGATCAACGAGGATTCGGCAGTCGTCCGCCCGCCCGTCCTGCGCCCCGGGGACACGGTGCTGCTGGTGTCACCGTCCGGGCCGACCTCGCCGGAGCGGGTCGCCCGGGGGATGGAGTTGCTCACCGGGTGGGGCCTGCGGCCGGTGCCGGCGCCGAACGCGTACGCCCGCCACGGCTACCTCGCCGGCACCGACGACCTGCGGGCCGCCGACCTGAACGCGGCGTTCGCCGACCCGCAGGTGCGCGGCGTGATCTGCACCCGGGGCGGGTACGGCGCCCAGCGGATCGTGGACGCCATCGACATGGCCGCCGTCCGCCGCGACCCGAAGGTGGTGGCCGGCTTCTCGGACATCACCGCGTTGCAGCTCGCCCTGTGGCGGGGCGCCCGGCTGGCCGGGGTGCACGGCCCGGGGGCCGCCTGGCGGGACGAGCGGACGTCGCTGCGCTCCGCCGAGTCCCTGCACGCGGCGCTGATGACCACCGAGCCGGTGACCGTCGAGGCGGTGCCCACCGAGGAGACCTTCGGCGTACGGGTGCCGGGTCGCGCCACCGGCACCCTGCTGGGCGGCAACCTGTGCCTGATCGCCGCGTCGATCGGCACTCCGGACCTGCCCGATCTGACCGGTGCCGTGCTGTTGATCGAGGACGTGCAGGAGCCCCCGTACAAGGTCGACCGGATGCTCACCCACCTGCGCCGCGCCGGAGCGTTGGACGGGCTGGCCGGTGTGGCGGTCGGGCAGTTCACCGACTGCGGCGACGGCTGGGAGACCACGATCGTCGACGTCCTCACCGAACGCCTCGGCGACCTGGGCGTACCGGTCCTCGGCGGCCTCCCCATCGGCCACGGCCCCGACCAGCTGACCGTCCCGGTAGGCACCACCGCAACCCTGGACACCAACACCGGAACCCTGACGGCCACCCCCGCCGTCCGCTAGCCCCCGCCTCCCCTGCCGCCCGCCCGCCTCCCACCCGCTTCCCACCCCGGTGATCAAGAGGTTTGGGTCATTTCCGGGCCGGATCGTGACGCAAACCTCTTGATCACCAGGGTCAGGGGGTGGGGGTGGGGGTGGGGGTGGGGGTGGGGGTGGGGGTGGGGGTGGGGGTGGGGGTCAGGTGGGCTACTGCGCCGATCTCCAGGGCTGCCCAGACTCCGTCGGGGGTGTGGGTGATGCCGTGGGGTTCCGACTCGGGGGTGGGCAGGTCGTAGCTCTCGATCCGGCCGGTGGGATCGATGTGGCCGATCCGGTTGGCGCCCCATTCGGTGAACCACGCGCCGCCCGCCGGGTCGGCCACGATCGCGTGCGGACGGGCCGCCCGGTCCGGCAGCGGCAGCTCGACGAGCACGCCGTCCGGATCGATCCGGCCGAGCTGACCGGCCGCGATCTCCACGAACCAGATGGCCCCGTCCGTGGCGAGCGCGAGGCCGACCGGTCCGGCATCCGCGGTGGGCAACTGGTGCAGCGTCACCCGGCCGTCGAGGTCGATCCGGCCGATCGCGTCGGAGGTCATTCCGGCGTACCAGAGCGCGCCGTCGGGCCCGGCCGCGATGCCGCCCGGTCCGGTGCCGGCCGGCAGGGCGATCGTGCGCTGCTCGCCGTCGACGGTGAGCCGACCGATCCGGTCGTCCCCGGAGCGGGTAAACCAGAGCGCGCCGTCCGGGCCCGTCGTGATGATCAATGGGCGGCCGCCAGCGGGCTCCAGCGGGTAGGTCCGGACCTCGCCGTCGGGCCCCAGGCGGGCGATCCCGCCGGCCTGGACCAGCGTCAGCCACAACGCGCCGTCGGGCCCAACCGTGATGCCGTACGGGCCGGTGTCCGACCCGGCGAGCGGAATCTCCCGGATCTCGACGGTCATCTCGAGGTGTCCCTCCGTTGGCGACCACCAACCCTGACCGCCTGACCAATGACGACACAACCGATTTCCCCGCGCACCGCCTCGATCGGCAGCCCGCTGCTCGACGGGCAGCCCGCTGCTCGATTTTCAGCTCGCTGACAGGGTCGCCACGGGTCGCGCCCAGAATCGCCCGTCACTGTCGGTGACGACATTGCCGCATCACCGACTATCTGGAGGACAGCATGTCCCGCACCATCCGTAGGAAGCACCTGCTGGCCGGCCTGGCCACCGCGGGCGTCCTCGGCGTGGGGATCGCCGCCCCGACGATCGCGTTCGCCGCGGGCACCCCGACGCCGACCCCGAGCGCCAACGCCGCCCCCGCTCCCGGAGCGAAGGCCGACCGGCAGGGTGAGTTCGCCGAGGCGCTCGCCAAGGAGCTGGGTGTCCCCACCGACAAGGTGACCGCCGCGCTGGAGAAGGTCCGCGAGCAGCACCGGCCCGCCGATCGTCCGGCGCGCCCGTCCGCCGAGGACCGGCAGGCCGCGCTCAAGGAGCGGCTGGACCAGGCGGTCAAGGACGGCAAGCTCACCCAGGAGCAGGCCGACGCCATCACCAAGGCCGTCGAGGCCGGCGTCTTCCCTGGCCCCGGCGGCGGCCACCGTGGGCCGGGCGGCGACCGCGGGCCGGACGGCCACGGCGCTCCCGCGGGTACGCCGGGCAAGTAGCCCGACAGGTCGGCCTCCGACCACCCCGGGCAGGCGTGCCCCCAGGGGTCCCGCGTGATCCACTCCGTTTCGCCGATGTGGCGGCGTCCATCGCACTCGGACACCGCCACATCGGCGACCTGGAGTCGATCATGCCCCTGGGGCTGACGTCGGCCCCCGCGTGGCGGGGCCGCGCGCGTCAGCCCTGGGTGGGCGGGGGTGCGAACACGCCGACGCGATTTCCCGTCGGGTCGAGCAGGTGGGCGAGCGTGAGACCGCTGGGTGCGGTCCGCGCCGGCACCAGCACCTTCGCGCCGGCGGCCTCGGCCCGCCGGCAGGTCTCCGCCACGTCGTCGACCTCGGCGTAGAACACCGCGTAGTTCGGGGACGTCCCGTCGGTCGCCCGGATCGCGCCGCCGATCCCGGTGTCACCGCCGGCACCAGTCACCCGATAGGACCCGCCGCTACCGGCGCCCTGCTCCTCGAAGGTCCAGCCGAACAGCTCGCCGTAGAAGCGTTCCGCCTCCTCCGGCCGGTCGGTGCCGATCTCGAACCAGGTGATGGGCGTCGTGGACACGTGCTGCCTCCAGAGTTGCCGGGACGGCGGTTCGCCGTCGTCCAGAGCAGTTTCGGGGCCGTCCGCGACACCGTCCTGTCGGTGTTTCCGGATCACCCGACGGAGATCGGTGCGTGCCCGACCCGACTCAGACCAGGCTCAGCGGGCGGACCCGTTCCCGGGGGATGTCGAGATCCGTCAGGCGGAGCTCCCGGACCACCACCTCGGGCAGCGCCCGGACGTCCCCGATCCGGTCGGTACGGAAGCAGCGCAGCTCGTCGCGCAGCCGGCACCAGGCGAGCAGATACCAGTGTCGGGGGTTGCCGAGGTAGCCCAGCGGCTCGACGTCGCGCACCGAGTCGGTGCCGGCGCGGTCGGCGTACCGGATGCGCAGCACCCGCCGCGCGGTGACCGCGTCGGCGACGGTGGCCGGGACGGGCGTGGCCGGCCCGTCGCCGATCAGGTGCACCCGGCCGGCGAGGCGGTGCGCCTCGGCGGCGTCGGCGGCCGGCAGCACCGCCACCAGCTTGCGCAGCGCGGTGGCGCCCGGCCCGGCGAACGGGGTGCCGGCGAGCCGGTGCAGCGCGACGGCCATCGCCACCGCCTCGGCCGGGGTCAGGTTGACCGGCGGCAGGGTGCGGCTGCGGTCCAGGACGTAGCCGCCGGTGCGCCCGGGCTCGGCCCAGATCGGCACCCCGGCCTCCTGGAGCGCGCCGATGTCCCGCTCGATGGTCCGGCTGCTCACCTCGAAGTGGGCGGCCAACCAGCGGGCGCTGCGGGGCCGGGGCGACACCGCCCGCAGCTCCTCGACCAGGGCGTAGAGCCGGTCCGTGCGGTTCATACCCGGCACGCTACGGCCGGGGTACGACGACAGCCCGGGACGCGGCGCGCTCAGGCGACCGGCCTCAGGCGATGCAGGCGCAGACGATCAGAGCCGCGCCGAAGTGCGTGGCGGCGCTGACCCGGGCCGCCGGGTGCGGCTCGGACGAGCAGATGACCTCACCGAGCTTGCCGGGGGTGAGCAGGTCGAGCACGAAGAAGGCGAGCGCCATGATGGCCAGCCCGACGAGCCCGAACACCACGGTGGAGGCCAGCCCTCGGCCGAAGTCGCTGTAGCTCGTCAGGATCGCCGTGAAGACGATGCCGGCGATGCCGAGCTGGTTGGCGGCGAGCAGCAACCCCGCGTTGGCGTTGCGCTCGACCCAGATCAGCTCCCGCAACCGCCCCGGGGTCAGCAGGTCGACGAGCCCGAACCCGGCAGCCATGAGCCCGACGCCCACGACCCCGAACACGACGCTCTGCCAGGCACCGCTGAGCAGGTCCTCCAGCACCGACTGCCTCCCGACTCTCCGCCCGGAGGGGTACCGGCGCGGTGATCGAGACGATAGCGGCAGCGCGCCACCCCGTCAGCCCCGCGACTACAGCGCCAGGTAACGCTGCCGCTCGTACGGGGTGACCTCGCGGCGGTACTGCTCCCACTCGGCCCGCTTGTTGCGCAGGAAGAAGTCGAAGACGTGCTCGCCGAGCACCTCGGCGACCAGTTCGGATCCGGCCATCACGTCGATCGCCTCGGCCAGGTTCTCCGGCAGCGCCTCGTACCCCATGGCGCGGCGCTCGGCGCTGCTCAGCGACCAGACGTCGTCCTCGGCGCCCGGCGGCAGCTCGTAGCCCTCCTCGATGCCCTTCAGGCCGGCGCCGAGCAGCACCGCGAAGGCGAGGTACGGGTTGGTCGCCGAGTCCAGCGACCGGACCTCGACCCGGGCGGAGTTCGGCTTGCCGTACGCCGGGACCCGGACCAGCGCGGACCGGTTCAGGTGACCCCAGCAGACGTACGCCGGGCTCTCGGTGATCCGGTCCGGCAGGGCCTGCGGGAACAGCCGCTTGTACGAGTTGACCCACTGGTTGGTGACCGCCGTGTACTCCCGGGCGTGCACCAGCAGGCCGGCGATGAATGACTTCGCCACCTTGGAGAGCTTCATCGGGTCGCCGCTGTCGTGGAAGGCGTTGCGCTCGCCCTCGAACAGCGACAGGTGGGTGTGCATGCCGCTGCCCGGCTGGTCGGTGAACGGCTTCGGCATGAAGCTGGCCTGCACACCGGTGGAGAGCGCGACCTCCTTCACCACGTGCCGGAAGGTCATGATGTTGTCGGCGGTGGTCAGCGCGTCGGCGTAGCGCAGGTCGATCTCCTGCTGGCCGGGGGCGACCTCGTGGTGGCTGAACTCCACCGAGATGCCGATCCGCTCCAGCGCCAGCACGCCCTGGCGGCGGAAGTCGCGGGCCACCGCGTGGGTGGTGTGCTCGAAGTAGCCGCCGGTGTCCACCGGGGTGGGCACCGAACCGTCCTGCGGGCCGTTCTCCAGCAGGAAGAACTCGATCTCGGGGTGGGTGTAGAAGGTGAAGCCCTTCTCGGCCGCCTTGGACAACGCGCGGCGCAGCACGTGCCGCGGGTCGGCCCAGGACGGGCCGCCGTCGGGCAGCAGGATGTCGCAGAACATCCGGGCGCTCTCGCCGCTGACCCCACCCTCGAACGGGAAGACCTGAAAGGTGGTCGGGTCGGGCATGGCCACCATGTCCGATTCGAAGACCCGGGCGAAGCCTTCGATGGCCGAGCCGTCGAAGCCGATGCCCTCCTCGAAGGCCGCTTCCAGCTCCGCGGGCGCCACCGAGACGCTCTTGAGCGTGCCCAGCACGTCCGTGAACCACAGCCGGACGAACCGGATGTCCCGCTCTTCCAGCGTACGGAGGACGAACTCCTGCTGACGGTCCACTTCCCCAACCCCTCGCGACAACTCTTTTGTCCGCCTTGGTCGGGCTGTACCCGACCTGACCGCCCAGTGTTCCCGGGCCTGGTTACGCAGACGTTACGCGAACCGCCGCCGTCCGTCCCCTCGCGTCCCGCCGCCGAACGGTACCGATCCGGCCTGGCCGTCGCGCGGCGCTCGCGCGTGGCCGCCATCTCGTCCGACGGTACGGATTGCTCCGGCCATGCTGAGGCAAGATGAGGACATGCCCACCCTGCGTCTCGCCCTGTCCCAGGTCAACCCGAGCGTCGGCGACCTCGCCGGCAATGCCGACCTGGTCCGCAGCTGGACCCGCCAGGCCGCCGACGCCGACGCCCAGCTCGTGCTCTTCCCGGAGATGATGCTGACCGGCTACCCGGTCGAGGACCTGGTCTTCCGGCGTTCCTTCGTCGCCGCGTCCCAGGCCGCCCTCCAGCGGCTCGCCGCCGACCTCGCCGAGGACGGTCTCGGTGACCTGCCGGTCGTGGTCGGCTACCTGGACGCCGACGGGCCGCCGCAAATCAGCGGGGACGCCGAGCCGGGCCGGGGTGCCCGCAACGCCGCCGCGCTGCTGCACCGGGGCACGGTGGTCGCCCGCTACTTCAAGCACCACCTGCCCAACTACGGCGTCTTCGACGAGGACCGCTACTTCGTCTCCGGCGACCAGCTGACCGTGGTGCGGATCGGCGGGGTGGACGTCGCGCTGACCATCTGCGAGGACCTGTGGCAGGCCGGCGGCCCGTTCGCCGCCGCCCGGCAGGCCGGCGTCGGCCTGGTGGTCAACATCAACGGTTCGCCGTACGAGCTGAACAAGGACGACATCCGGCTGCCGTTGGTTCGCCGCCGGGCCGCCGAGGCGAACGCCGCCATCGCGTACGTCAACATGATCGGCGGCCAGGACGAGCTGGTCTTCGAGGGCGACTCGATGATCGTCACCTCCGACGGCGAACTGCTCACCCGCGCCCCACAGTTCGTCGAGCACCTGCTCGTGCACGACGTCGAGCTGCCGGCCGCGACCACGGCCCCGGGCAGCCGGAACGTCGCGGACGACATGCGGGTGGCGCACCACACGGTGGACGTGATCCCGCCCGCGCCGTCCGGCCCGGCCGCCACCGGCGGGCTGATCGAGCCGGTGGCCGACGAGGCCGAGGTGTGGCACGCGCTGGTGCTCGGCCTGCGCGACTACGTCAACAAGAACCGGTTCGCGTCGGTGGCGCTCGGCCTCTCCGGCGGCATCGACTCGGCGGTGGTGGCCGCCCTCGCCGTCGACGCGCTCGGCCCGGACCGGGTGGTCGGGGTGTCGCTGCCCAGCCAGCACTCCTCCGAGCACTCCCGTGAGGACGCGGCCGACCTGGCCAAGCGCACCGGGCTGGACTACCGCGTCGAGCCGATCCAGCCGATGGTGGACGCCTTCCTCGCCAACCTGTCGCTGTCCGGGATCGCCGTGGAGAACCTCCAGGCCCGGGTCCGCGGTGTCATCCTGATGGCGCTGTCGAACCAGGAGGGCCACCTGGTGCTCACCACCGGCAACAAGAGCGAGCTGGCGGTCGGCTACTCCACCCTGTACGGCGACTCGGTGGGCGGCTTCAACCCGATCAAGGATGTCTGGAAGACGCTGGTCTGGCGGCTGGCGAAGTGGCGCAACGCGGACGCGGCCCGCCGCGGCGAGACCGCCCCGATCCCGGAGAACTCGATCGGCAAGCCGCCGAGCGCCGAGCTGAGCCCGGGCCAGCTCGACAGCGATTCCCTGCCCGACTACGACGTGCTGGACCCGATCCTGATCGGCTACGTCGACGGCGACCTGGGCCGCGACGGGCTGATCGAGTCGGGCCACGACCCGGCCGTCGTCGACAAGGTGCTGCGGCTGGTGGATACCGCCGAGTACAAGCGACGCCAGTCGGCGCCCGGCACGAAGATCTCCATGAAGGCGTTCGGCCGAGACCGTCGTCTGCCGATCACCAACCGCTGGCGCGAGCACGGCTGACCTCGTACACCCGGGTCGGGTCATCGGACCCGGGCCGGCGCGTGCGGCGTGCCCGGTGCGCGGCGGTCGTGAGTGACATCTTCCACTGCGCTCTGCCGTCGCCGGGCCTGGCGGTGCGACGATCGCGACGGAACCCGGGGACCGCGCAGGCGGCCTCGAGGAAGGAGACAGTCATGACCGAGTCCACTCCCAACGAGGTGACCGCGCTGTACGGCGGACCGGCCACCCGTCGGGTCCGCACCCGCGACCTGATCGCCGCCAAGGAGCGTGGCGAGCGGTGGCCGATGCTCACCTCGTACGACCAGTACACGGCGGGGATCTTCGACCGGGCCGGCGTGCCGGTGCTGCTGGTCGGCGACTCGGCCGCGAACAACGTGTTCGGCTACGAGACCACCCTGCCGGTGACCGCCGACGACCTGCTTCCCCTGGTACGGGCCGTGGTGCGCTCGACCCAGCAGGCCCTCGTCGTCGGTGACCTGCCCTTCGGCTCGTACGAGGAGGGCCCCACCCAGGCGCTGCGCACCGCCGTCCGGTTCATGAAGGAGGGTGGCTGCCACGCGGTGAAGCTGGAGGGCGGCCGACGCTGCGCCGCGCAGATCGCCGCGATCGTCGGGGCCGGCATCCCGGTGATGGCGCACATCGGCTTCACCCCGCAGAGCGAGCACACCCTGGGCGGCTACCGCGTACAGGGCCGGGGCGACACGGCCGACGAGGTGCTGGCCGACGCGCGGGCGGTGGCCGAGGCCGGCGCGTTCGCGGTGGTGCTGGAGATGGTGCCGGGTGAGGTGGCCAAGCAGATCACCCACGAACTGGCGATCCCCACGGTCGGCATCGGCGCCGGCCCGGACACCGACGCCCAGGTGCTGGTCTGGCAGGACATGGCCGGCCTGCGCACCGGCAAGGCGCCGCGCTTCGTGAAGCGCTACGCCGACCTGGCCGACGTCCTCACCGACGCCACCCGCCGCTTCGCCGACGAGGTCCGCGGCGGCGAGTTCCCGGCAGCCGAACACACCTTCTAGAGCGCTGCACGGGCCACGAGCCGCAGGCCGAGTCCCTGGGCCACGGGCCAAGTCCCTGGGCCGCAGGCCGAGTCCGCGGCACACGGACCGTAGGCCGAGTCCGTAGGCCGAGTCCGCAGGCCGAGTCCACGGACCGCAGGCCGCGGCCGTCACCACCGGCGATCTGCGTGGCGGTGTGGCCGGGTTGCCTGCTGCCCGCTCCTCGCCGGCCCCACCTCCGTTGGGCACGACGAGGGGCGGCACGGCCTAGAGGGGACTGGGAGCGGCGGGGCCGGCGGCACGGTGTTCCCATTCACCGGCTGGTCCCTCCGCTCCCAGTCTGAAGCGCTGACGGATCAATCGATCTTGGTCGCTGAAAATGTCGTACAGGTGTTCTAGTCTCGGGCCATGATGGAGGGGTTGGCGCAGGCAGAGGCCGCGGTCACGGCCTGCGCCGACACGGCGGTCTGGGCCCTTTGCGCAGACGACCTCGTCGCCGCGCTCGACGCCACGCACCGCATCGAGCAGCGCCTCGCCGCCGTCAAGCTGGCGCTGATCCGAGAGTTCGACGGCCGGCGCGCGGCGACCGCGCAGGGCGCGTCCTCCACGGCGGTGTGGCTGCGCGAGCGTCTGCACCTCACCGTCCCCGCCGCCCGCCGCCTCGTCGACCTCGCCACCACCCTCGACACCGGCAACCCCGGCATACGACAGGCACTGGCCGACGCCGACATCACGCTCGACCAGGCCCGGGTCATCGCCGACACCGTCACCACCGTCGAGGCCGCCGCCGGCAGCGCGGCGGCCGACAAGGCGGTCGGCTTGCTGGTCGAGTGGGCTGGGCAGTTCGACCCCACCCTGCTGCGCAAACTCGGCACCCGCATCCTCGACCACGTCGCCCCCGACATTGCCGACGCCGCCGCCCAGGCCGCTCTCGACGCCGAGGCCCGACGAGCCGCCCGCGACCGCCACGTCACCCTCTCCACCCTCACCGACGGCCGTCTGCGCCTCACCGGCATCCTCGACACCGAAACCGCCGGCCTGCTCCGCGCCGCCATCGACCCACTGACCGCGCCCACCGGCCCCGACGACCAACGCTCCCCCGGCCAACGCCGCCACGACGCCCTCGCCGACCTGTGCCGACTCAGCCTGCGCACCGGCGAGCTACCCGAGCACGGCGGCGAGCCCGCGCAGATCGTCGTCACCACCAGCTACGACGGCCTCGGCCGGCAGCTCGGCGGAGGCACGTTGGACACCGGTTTCGAGCTCGCCCCGGAGACCGTGCGGCGCCTCGCCTGCGACGCCACCATCCTGCCCGCCGTCCTCGGCAGCGCCGGCCAACCACTCGACGTCGGCCGGCAACGCCGCCTCATCACCGGCCCGCTGCGACGCGCCCTCGTACTGCGCGACCGCGGCTGCGCCTTCCCCGGCTGCGACCGCCCACCCCGCTGGTGCGACGCCCACCACATCCGACACTGGGCCGACGGCGGCGACACCAGCCTGCCCAACGCAGTGCTCCTCTGCGGGCACCACCACCGACACATCCACCACGGCGACTGGACCGTCCGGTTGGGCGGTCACGGCCACCCCGAATTCATTCCACCGGCCTGGCTCGACCCCCACCAACTCCCCCGCCGCAACCACTACCACCGGCGGACGTGACCACACCGAGACAGCCAATCATCCCAGTCAGGCCGCCGTTCAGCCTCGTTAGCTCGTGGCCAGATGCTGCGCGTGCGTGAGCCGACAAGGCGTGCCGTGGGGTGCAGCCTGGCGGCGCATGGGCCGAGCCGCCCGGCCTCGGCGCGACCGAGCATGGGCGGCTCGATCGGTAGCGACACCTAGTTTTCGCGCACCTGGCGAGTGTCGGGCAGGTCGAGGTACGCCAGCAGCCGCAAGAGCCCGCTCACATGCGAAAGGTCGTGCCACAGCGACACGACGCCCTCCGGATCATCTCGCTGTAGGAGGCTCGTCAGCTCTGCGAGGCGATCCTCAGCACCCCATCAGCATCGGTCACGCCGCATGGTCCCTCAGGGCGCTGTCATCTGACCAGCCGATTCAGAGCGACCGGGCAGACCCTGGCCGTCCGGCCAAGAGCGGTGCGCCCGACCGTCCCTACCCGGAGCGGACGTGCGCTCTCAGAGGTCGGTGACGCGGATGCCGGCGTGCGCCTTGTAGCGCTTGTTGATGGCGATCAGATTCGCGGTGAACGCCTCGATCTGGTGGGCGTTGCGCAACCGGCCGGCGTAGATGCCGCGCATTCCGGGGATCCGGGCGGCGAGCGCTCCGACGATGTCGACGAGCTCCCGGTCTTCGGTGCAGATCAGCACGTCGAGGTCGATCCGGTCGACCTCGGGGTCGGCCAGCAGCGGGGCGCTGACATGGTTGAACGCGGCGCAGACGCGGGAGTCGGGCAGCAGCGCGGCGGCCTGCTGGACGGCGCTGCCCTCGGCGACGGGGAGGGCGTACGGGCCCTGCTTGTCGAAGCCCAGCGGGTTGACGCAGTCGACGACGATCGTTCCGGCGAGCGGCTCGGCGAGGGCGGCGACGGTGGCGGCGTGCCCGTCCCACGGGACCGCGATGATCACGACGTCGCTGCGGCGAGCCACCTCGTCGTTGGCCGCGCCGGTGATGCGGACGTCGGCCGGCATCCGGGGCAGAGCGGCGATCTCGGCGGCGGACTCGGCGGCCCGCTCCGCCGATCGGGAGCCGATCAGCACCGTCTGCCCGGCCCGGGCGAGCCGGTAGGCGAGGCCACGGCCCTGGTCGCCGGTGCCGCCGATGATGCCGACCGTCAGCCCGGACACGTCGGGCAGCGTGCTCGCGTCGTATGCCATGGGCTCATCCTCGCAAACCGCCCGGTCCGTCAGCAGCGCGAGCCGCTGTGACAATCCCCGCTACCCGAGCGAACCACTCCCGAACGACACCGCTCAGGCCAGCTCGAACAGCACCGTGCGGGCCGCCGGGTCGGCGGTGACCAGGCGGACCCGGACCCGTTCGCCGAGCGGCAGCGCACCGAGGCAGCGGCCGCGTACCGGTGGGGCGTCCAGGGCCACCGTTCCGCCGGGCGGGCGGGGCCGGGACTTGCCGTTGGGCGGGGCGTCGACGTCGAGCACCGCCGCGTCGAAGGTCTCCCCCACCCGGTGCTCCAACAGCACCGCCTCGGTGAGCTCGACGGCGCCGCGGCTGGCCGCCGAGGCGGTCCGGTCGGTGCTGGCCATCACCTCGGGCAGCCGGGGCAGCGCCGCGCGGGCCCAGTCGGGCACCTCGCGGCCCGCGTGCAGGGCCAGGCAGACCTCGGTGGCGTACCGGTCGGCGAGGCGCCGCAACGGCGCCGTGACATGGGCGTACGCGGCGGCCACCCCGCCGTGCTCCGGCTGCTCCGGCCGAGTGCCGTCGAAGGCGGTGTACGCGGCGCCGCGCATCAGCTCGGCCGCCTGGTCGATGAACGCGGCGGAGCGCGGCTGCGCGGCGTCCAGGCCAGCGATCACCTCGCCGGGGCCCGCGCCGTCCGGCCAGTGCACGCCCAGCGGAGCGGCGGCCGCCCGCAGGCGTTGCACCGCCTCCGGCTTCGGTGCCGGCATCGTCCGCAGCAGGCCCACCCCGCCGGCCAGCATGATGTCGGCAGCGGCCATCCCGGTCAGCAACGAGATCTGCGCGTTGTGCTCCTCCATCGGCACCGGCCCGCGCAGCACCAGCCGCCAGCCGTCACCGTCGGGCTCCACGTCCTGCTCGGGTAGCGGCAGGTTGATGGCGCCACGGCGCAGCCCCCGGGCCGTCAGCCGGTCGCCGATCTCGGGCAGCAGCGCGATCGGCTCGGGCAGCCGGCCTGCCTCGGCCGCCGCCTGCACGCCGGTGTAGTCGAGTTTCGCCCGGCTGCGCACCAGGGCGCGCTCCAGCTCGACGGCAACGGTGCCGCCGTCGGCGTCCAGGTCGATGGTCCACACCACGGCGGCGCGGTCGTCGTCGGGCAGCAGGCTGGCCGCGCCCTCGCTGAGCGTCAGCGGGTGCAGCGGCACGTTGCCGTCGGGCAGGTAGACCGTCTGCCCGCGCCGCCAGGTCTCCTCCTCGAGCGCGCCGCCCGGCTCGACGTGCGCCGCGACGTCCGCGATCGCGTACCGCACCCGGTAGCCGCCGCCCGGGCGGCGGGCGAGGTGCATCGCCTGGTCCAGGTCACGTGAGGTGGCCGGGTCGACCGTCACGAACGGTATGTCGGTGCGGTCGACGGACGGCCGGGGCGGCGCGGCAGCCGCCGCGTCGGCCTCCCGTTGGGCAGCCGCCGGGAAACCCTCGGGCAGGCCGAGTTCGCGGCGCAGCGCGCCGAAGTCGATGCGGGGCGCGAGTACGCGTCGGATGACCACGGGGTCAATCCTGACAGCGCCACCGGTGATCCGCTTCCGGTGACCGGCCGAGATCTCCGTGGGTGTCGAGCCGAGGCTGCCTGCGCTCAGCCGGTCGCCTTGCGGGCGGTGCTGCGCGTACCCCGTGGGGTGGTGGCTCCTGCGGCGACCGGGCGGGCGGGCGACTTGCGGGCGGTCACCGTGCGGGCCGGCGCCTTGGCCGCGGTGGTCTTCTTCGCCGGGGCCTTCTTCACCGCCGCCTTGCGGGCGGTGATCGACGAGGTGCCGGTCGCCTTCGCGGCCGGCGCCTTCTTCGCCGGGGCGTTGCGGGCGCCGCCGCTCGGGCGGGTGGAAGCGGTCTTCTTCGCCGCCGCCTTCTTGGCGGGCGCCTTCGTCGCCGCCGTCTTCTTCGCCGGGGCCTTCTTGGCGGCCGTCTTCTTCGCCGTGGACGCCTTGGTCGCGACCTTGCGCGCGGGCGCCTTCGCGGCGGCGGTCGTCCTCTTCGCCGCCGACGCCGTGGTCTTCTTCGCGGCGCTGGTCGTCTTCTTCGCCGTACCCGTCGTCCTGCTCGCGGCGGTGGTGCTCTTGCGCGCTGGTGTCCGCTTCGCGGCGGTGGTCGTCTTGCGGGTGGCCGGCGAGGTCCTGGCCGGAGCCTTCTTCGCCGGAGCCTTCTTCGCCGCCGCGCTGGTCCTGGTCGCGGTCTTCTTCGCCGCAGCTGTCTTCTTCGCCGCCGCTGTCTTCTTCGCCGCAGCGGTCTTGGCGGCGGCGGTCGTGGTGGCGGCCGTCTTGGAGGGAGCGGCCTTCTTCGCCGGGGCCTTCTTCGCCGCCGCGGTGGTCTTCTTGGCCGGGGCACGCCCCGCGCCGCCGGCCGCCTTGCGGGCCGGCGCCTTCGCGGCGCCCGTGGTGGACTTGCGCACGGGGGTGGTCCGGCTCGCCGCCGTGTTGCGCTCCGCCGCGGCGGTCTTCTTCGCGGTGGTGCGTCGGGCGGCCGGACGGGTGGTGGCCTGCTGTGCTTCGGCCATCGTGGTTCCCTCCTCGGGGACGTGCTCTCGCGTGCGTCCTCGCGGAGCACGAACTACCGCGACGCGGGCCGTCCCGCGCCGTCTACCTGTCGTCCCCGGCCCAACGGGCGTCCTCGGCCTCCCACGCCTCGTTCCGCTCCTGCACTCGCTGCAGGGCGTTCTCCGCGTCGGCCGCCGAGTTGTACGGGCCGAGGACGTGCTTCGCCGGACACACGTCGGTGTCCGTCTCGACCCGGTGGTGCCGGGTGCACCAGTAGAACTGCCCATTACGTCCGCTGTCGCTCATGGGAATCACTGTGCACCGCGAACCGGCTGACCGCCACCGGATCACACAAGTCGCCGAACCCTCTCCACAGTAGAGACGCCTACCGCGCTCCGGGCGAAAACACCGAAAGAAGTGCAGGTGGGGGCACTGGGCGCGCGAGAACGCCGGTGACCGAACGGTCGATTCCCGCGTGCGGCGATCCGGGGCAGGATTCGTGGCCGTGATCAACATGGCGACCGGCGCGGGGGCGTGCCCGGGATGCGGAACCACCACCGCATCGCTTCGGGACGCGGTGCCGTGGTGCCCCGGCTGTGAGTGGAACCTGGACGCCTACGACCCCCGGCGGCGCGAGCGCGATTTCGGCTGGACCTGGGTCGACAGGTGGACCCACCGGTTGGCGTTCCAGGCGACCGGGCGGCAGTTCCGGCAGTTGGTTGGCCGCCCGCTCGGTGATGGCGGGTCGAACGGGGCACGGGTGCTGACCGCGGTGGTGTCCCTGCTGCTGGTCGCGGCCGTGCTCGCCCTCGCGGTCGTCGGCGGGTGGCTGATCGTGGCGTTCCCCTTTCCCAACCTGGCGATCGTGCTGGGCGTGGCGATGGTCGGCCTGGCTGTCGCTCTGCGGCCGCGCTTCGGCCGGGTCGACCCGGATCTGGAGGTGCTGTCCCGCGACCGGGCGCCGGAGCTGTTCGGGCTGATCGACGAAGTGGCCGCGTCGATCGGCGCACCAGCGCCGGACGTGGTCGGGGTCGACGGCGACATCAACGCGTACGCGCACGCGGTCGGGGTGCGACGCCGCAGGGTGCTGGGGCTCGGGCTGCCGTTGTGGGGCTCGCTTCCCGCCGGCGAACGGGTGGCGTTGCTCGGGCACGAACTCGGCCACTTCGTCAACGGCGACCCGCGTCGGGGTCTGCTCACCCAACCCGCGTTCACCATGCTCGCGTCGGCCGCCGACCTGTTCCGGCCGGTACGGACCACCATCGGTGCCGGCCTGGTGGAGGTGGTGGGTGACGCGCTGGGCCGCGCGTTCCAGTGGGTGGTGTCCCGGGTGCTGTTCGGCGCGTACCTGGTGCTGGTGAGCGTGGCGCTGCGGGACAGCCAGCGCGCCGAGTACCTGGCCGACGACCTGGCCGCCCGGGTCGCCGGTACGACGGCCGCCACCGGCCTGCTCGACGCCCTGCTGGCCGGCGAGTCGATGGCGTTGGCGGTGCGCGTCCAGACGCGGGCGGGGCACGGCCCGGACCGCTGGCGATCGGCGTTCGCCGAGGCCCGGGCGGCGAGCAGCGACCGGCTGCCGCTGCTGCGCCAACTGTCGGTCCGCGACGAAGCCTCGCTCTTCGCCGCCCACCCGCCGATCGGGCTACGCCGCCGGATGCTCGCCGGACGCCCGTGGCAGGACCCGGCTGTGGTGCTCACCCCCGCCCGGATGGAGCGGATCGACGCCGAGCTGGCCGGGGAGTACGCGCGCTTTCGTCGTACCGTCGCCTGGTCGGGCTGAGCGCGGCGCGGCGCTGCCGGGACGGCGGCGGCCGACCACGCGCGGCCTATGATCGCCCGATGGCGGTACCGGACTACATCGTGGGGATGCGCAAACACGTCGGCCACGACCTGCTGTGGCTGCCCAGCGTCAGCGCGGTGATCCGCAACGACGCCGGCGAGGTGCTGCTCGGCCAGCGCTCCGACGACGGACGGTGGTCGGTGATCAGCGGCTTCGTGGAGCCGGGCGAGCAGCCGGCCACCGCGCTCGTCCGGGAGGTACGGGAGGAGACGGGCCTGGACGTGACGCCGGTACGGCTGTCCAGTGCCGTCTCGCACCCGCACACCTACCCCAACGGGGACCACTGCGAATACCTGAACCTGGGCTTCGTCTGCCGGGTCGTGGCCGGCACCGCCCGGGTCAACGACGACGAGTCGCTGGCCGTGCGGTGGTTCCCGCTCGATCGGCTGCCCGAGTTGGACAAGCACGCGCTGCTGGTCCTCGCCTACGCGCTGCGCGAGAACCCGTCAGCCGGCTACCTCCCGCCCGGCACGACCTGGGACGACGTCCCCGCCTGAGCCGCGCCCGTCAGGCCGCGACGCGCTCGACGGGGATCCACAGTTCGGCGTCCGCCGTGGTCCCGTCCGTGGACACCCGCACCCGGGAGATCTCCGGTCCCGGTCGGCTGCGGTACGGGTTGGACGGGAACCACTGGGTGAAGACGTCCCGCCACAGGTACTGCACGGCCTGCGGGAACGCGCCGGAGGTGGTGAACACCGCCCACGTTCCGGCCGCCACCGGCAGCGCGTCCAGGTCCTCCGGCGGCGTGACGCCGGTGACCGCCCCGTGCCAGTAGTCCAGCTCGCTGCCCTCGGCCCGACCGTCGGCGAGGTTGTCGCTGACGTTGACGACCCCGGCCGGCTCCTGATCGGAGAGCGCCTCGATCCGGGCTGTCGTTCCCGCGTCGATGCTGCGGATGAACGCGACGATCGCCGGGTTCATCCCCTCGTGCACCAGCGGGACGCGGGCCTTGCGCCCCACCAGCGCGAACGCGTCCTTGGTGACGATGCGGTACTCCATGCTGCCACTCCCTTCCACGGTGAGTCGGAAGGACATCCGGGGCTGGGCGCGCAGCGCTGCCCCCGTACGCCGAGCTTCTCCCGGCCCCACGCCGTGCACGGCGTGGAACGCCCGGGCGAACGCCTCGGCCGATCCGTAGCCGTAGCGCACGGCGACGTCGAGCAACGTCCGCTCCCCCGCCAGCACGTCCGCGCCGGCGACGGTGAGCCGGCGCCGACGGATGTACTCCGACAGCGGCATGCCGGCCAGCGCGGAGAACAGCCGCCGGAAGTGGTACTCCGACGTCAGCGCGATCCGCGCCAGGTCGGCCACCTCGATCTGCTGGTCGAGGTGCCGCTCGATGTGCGCCATGGCCTCGTTGAGCCGCTCCAGCACCCGGACCTCCTTCCCCTGACGAGCAGCAACGCTAGGCGGCAGGGCAGGTGGCCCACCCGACATCCGATGCCCGCAACGGTCGGGTGGGCGGGGAGGCAGGGCTGGCAGCCGGCGGCGGCCACGGCTCAGCGGGGTGACTGCTGCATGATCCAGGTGGGCCTGGGCTCCGACAGCGACCCCACCACCTCCCAGCCGGCGCGGCGGTACAGCTCGACGTTGGCGGGGTTGCTGGTCTCCAGGATCGCCGGCAGGCCGTCGGCGGCGGCGCGGGCCAGCCCGGCCCGCATCACCGCGCGGCCCCAGCCGCGTCCGGCGCTGTCCGGGTGGGTGCCGAGGACACCGAGATACCAGAACGGGTACGTCGGCAGGGCCGCGTGCACGGCCTCGTCGTAGCCCTGGACGCGGGCCCGCACGTCAGCGGGGTATCGAGCTTCCGCCGGCGATCCGTGCCCGGCCGCCAGGGATTCGGCCGAGGGCTCCCAGATGGCGACGGACGCACCCCCGCCGATCGTCCAGATCGACGACCGGTGCACCCGCCTGTCGAAGAGATTCCCGAAGAAGGTGGCGGCGTAGCGCGGATAGGTCGCCTCGTCGGGGAACAGGTGCCGCAGGACGGGATCCTTGACGAACGCGGCGACCAGCGAGTCGACCACCGCGGAACGGTCTGCTGGCGTGGCGATGGAGATCTCGGGCGCTGTCACAGCAGGCGACACTATCGCGTGCGGACGCCTTGACCCTGACACGGTGGCAGGACGAAGACTTGCCCTATGGACATCGACAACTACCGACAGCACTACCCGTACAGCGACCCCGGCGGTTCGACGGCTACGACATCGATCCGACGACAGGGCTCTTCGACTCGGCGGCGCGGGTCTGGTCGGCGTACCGGGCCGGGGCGATCGATCCCGACTCCTACGGCGTGAGCCCGGAACTGCCGCTCCACGGCCCGTGGTTCATCCATGACTACGTCCTGCACGAGCTGGCCCATCGGCGCAAGGACGAGTTGCTGCTCTGGGACGGCTTCGGCGCGATGACCGACGACCTCGCCGACGCCGACCTCACCCTCGTGGACGAGATCGCCGCGTTACTGCTCGCCGCCGACGACGGCGACGAGGCCGCGGAGAAGACACTCGCCGACCGGTACGCGACGGACGCCCGCCTACACCCCGGCCCTGAGGTACGCAGGCGGCCGTCCTCCAGGACGCCGTTGCCATCGGCGTCGACGTCGACCCCGTGGGAGGGGCCGGGAGCCTCGCCGTCGAGGAGCACCCGGAACGGGATCGACCGTCCCGCCCCGGGGGCCAGCACGAGATGCGCGTCGCGGGCGTGGAACCGGAAGGCGATGCTGCCGCCGGCTTGATCGACCACGACGTTCTCCGACCCGATCGTCCACTCCCCGGCCAGGGCCCACTGGTTGAGGGCCAGGGCATCGGGGAGGTCGTAGGCGCGGCGTTCGTCGAGCGCGGGGCCGTTCGGCGACGCGAAGTGTTCGCCGCGACTGAACCCGAGGTACGTCTCGGGCGTCCGCAGGTTGCCCCAGTCGGCCTCCGCCTCCGGGCCGAGCCCATCGACGGGTACGGGGTCGCGCTCGACGCCGAGCAGTTGCTGAAGCCTCCGCTCGGACTGCTCGTAGCGCCCCTCTCCGAAGTGCTCGTCGCGGATGACCCCGTCCGTGTCGACGAAGTAGAGCGCGGGCCAGTACTGGTTGTCGAAGGCACGCCAGACCGCGTAGTCGTTGTCGACCGCGACCGGGTAGTCGATCGAGCGCGCCGCGACCGCCCGGCGCACCCAGTCGACCTGATGCTCGAAGGTGAACTCCGGCGTGTGCACCCCGACGACGACGAGGCCGTCGTCGCGGTAGGCCTGCGACCAGGCCCGGACGTACGGCTCCTGGCGCAGCCAGTTGATGCAGGTCAGCGTCCAGAAGTTCACCAGGACGACGCGACCCCGCAGCTCGGCGGGGCCGAGCGGCGCGGAGTTGAGCCACTCGACCGCCCCGTTCAGCGGGGGCAGGTGCACGGCCAACTAGCGAAGCGACCGGAAGGCGGTGCGCACCTCCTCGGAGAAGATCTTCGGCTGCTCCCAGGCCGCGAAGTGCCCGCCCACGTCGAGCTCGTTGAAGTAGATGAGGTTCGGGTACGCCTGCTCCGCCCAACTCTGCGGGGCCTCGTACAGCTCGTCGGGGAAGACGCTCACGGCCACCGGGACGTTGACGCCCTTGGCGGCGAAGAACGAGAGCTTGTTCTCCGCGTACAGGCGGGCCGCCGAGATCGCGGTGTTCGTCAACCAGTAGAGCGAGATGTTGTCCAGGATGTCGTCGCGGGTCAGACCCGCCTGGGCGCCGTCGAAGACCTGCGCGATCAGGGCCAGACTCTTCGCGTCGTGGTCGAGCAGGAAGGCCGCCAGGCCGACCGGAGAGTCCGCCAGCCCGGTCAGCGTCTGCGGACGCGTCGCCATCATCAGGGCGTACGCGACGTGCTTCCAGACGTAGTCCAGTTCGGTGGCCGCGCGCATCTCGTCGTCGGACAGACCCGAGGGCAGTGAGCCCATGGCATTGTTCGCGCCGGTGGTGTCGCCCTGGAACAACAGGTCGATCTCGGGTGGGACCGCGCCGGCCATGTTGGTGTGGATGCCGAGCAGTTCCGGCGGCGCCTGCACGCCCATCTGGTCCACGATGACCGCGCCCCAGTCGCCGCCCTGGGCGACGAACCGCGAGTAGCCGAGGCGCGTCATCAGCTCGGTCCAGGCGGTCGCGATCTTCTGCGGGTTCCAGCCCAGCGCTGTCGGCTTGCCGGAGAAGCCGTGGCCGGGTAGCGACGGGATCACCACGTGGAAGGCGTCCGACGCGCTGCCGCCGTGTGCGGTGGGGTCGGTGAGCGGCTCGATGATCTTCAACTGCTCGATCACCGATCCGGGCCACCCGTGCGTGACGATGAGCGGAAGGGCGTCCTCGTGCTTCGAACGCACGTGGATGAAGTGAATGTCCACCCCGTCGATGGTGGTCATGAACTGCGGTAGGGCGTTCAGCCGTGATTCGACCTTGCGCCAGTCGTACTCATTTTCCCAGTAACGGGCGAGGGCCTGGATCGTCGCGAGTGGCACGCCCTGCGACTGGTCGTCGACGATTTCCTTTTCCGGCCAACGCGTGGCGGCGATCCGTCGTTTCATGTCGTCCAGGTCCGCTTGAGGGATTTCCACCTGGACCGGGCGAATCTCCGTGGTGCCGGGACGTGTCTTCGTCTTGACCGCCATGCGTGCTTCCTCCCTGTCTGAGTTCGCGCCTCGCGAGGGGAATCATCCGGTGAGGGCATTGCCCGGACTTGTGCGCCAATGTCGAGAAGGGCACGCCACCGCCATATCTCGGAGCCTAGAACGCCGCACGCAGGCGCCGTGGCCATACGAGAAGTCACGGCCGCCGCAACGGAGTGCGCCCTCGCCGATCCGGGGCGTGACGGTCCGCTCGACGGCTTTGCGCTGCCGTGGCACGGTACGGCAACATCAGCCGCCGTGACGGCACCAGCCATGGATCCGGAGAACGCCACCCCGGCCGGCGACAACGGCACGCCCCGGTTGAATCGGCGGGTCAGGCACTGGTTGGCTGGCACCGGGATCGCCGCCCTGGCCGCCGTACTCGGCGTCACCCTCGCCGTACGCGGCGGCGCCGCCCCGGCCTGCGCCGCGCCGCCCGCGGGTAACACCGTCCACAAGGGAACGGCGAGCTTCTACGACGCGGGCCGCTCGGGCGGCACCTGCTCCTTCCCGGGCCCTCCCACGGACCGGCTCTACGTGGCCCTCGGCGCCTCGCAGTACGCCGGGGCGGCGGCCTGCGGCAGTTACCTGGATGTCAGCGGCCCGAAGGGCACGGTCCGGGTGATGGTCATGGACCAGTGCGGCGGGTGCGGACCCAGCAAGATCGACCTCTCCGACGAGGCGTTCGCCCGGATCGCCGACCGGGCGCAGGGCATCGCGCAGGTGACGTACCGGGCGGTGGTGGACCCACCGCTCGACGGCGGCCTCACCTTTCGGATGAAGGGCGGCGCGTCGCAGTGGTGGTTCGCCGTGCAGGTCGGCAACCACGGCAACCCGCTGCGCTCGGTCGAGGCGCAGGGGTCGAGCGGGGGCTTTCGCAAGGCGGCCCGCCAGGTCGACAACTACTGGAGCATCGAGGACGGGATCGGCCCCGGGCCGTACACCATCAGGGTCATTGACGTGTACGGCCACCAGACGACCGCCATCGGCATCCGGATGGCGCCGAAGCAGGTCCAACGCACCTCGGCCTCCCTGGTCGCCGCCGTCCCGCCGTCGCCGTCACCTTCGCTTTCGCCTTCGCCCTCGCCTTCGCCTTCGCCTTCGCCGACAGTGGCGGAGTCAGCCGCGCCGACGACGACGGTCGAGGCCCTGGCCGGCGCAGCCCCACTGGCCGCCGCACGCTGCTGACAGGCGGCGGGCGGCGGCCCGCGTCTCGCGGCGCGGCGGACGGCGCGGCGCGGCGCGATCCACTCCAGATCGCCGAGGTGGCGGCATCCGAGCGGCCTGATACCCCCAGATCGCCGACCTGGAGTGGATCATCCCGGGCGTCGGCGTGCGGCGAACCGGTCCGAAGGTGCGGCCGTCGTGCGCGCTGGTGGTCATGCACGGGTGGTGCGCGAAAGAGAGAAGGGACACCGTCCGAGGCCCGTTGACACGCGTTTCCGGCGAGTGACAGCGTTGTCAACGACTTATTTCCTCCATATGAGACGAGGAGCGCATCTTGCTCTATCGGAACTCACCGCGCCGCCGCGCGACAGCAGCCGCCGCAGTCGGCATTCTCAGCACGGGGCTGGCTCTCGCTCCGCCCGGGCCGGCGCAGGCCAGCCACCACCAGGCGCAGGACGCAGCCGTACGGTCGGGCAACGCACGTTTCGAGGTGCTGTCCCCGACCCTGATCCGCACCGAGTACCAGAAGGACGGCCGGTTCACCGACGCCGCCACGTTCAACGCCATCGGGCGCGACGACTTCCCCCGTACGCGTTTCACGAAGCACGTCGAGCACGGCTGGCTCACCATCGACACCGGCGCGATGACGGTGCGGTACCAGGTCGGCTCGGGCGCGTTCACCGCCGACAACCTGACAGTGCGGCTCAAGACCGGTAAGCAGCTCGTGCAGGGCCAGCCCTGGGCCGGCCACACCGCTCCGGCGTGCGCGTTCGGCGCGCTCTGCGAGGCCGAATCACTCCAGTTGAACGGTCCCGGCGTGGCCACCGACCACCGGGGATACACCGGGCGCGGCTTCGCGGCCGGTTTCGCCTCGTCCGGCGACTCGGTCACGTTCGCGCTCGACGCGCCGGAGGGCGGCACGAAGCAGCTCTCGGTCCGCTACGCCAACAGCACCGGCGGCGACGGCCAGAACGTGGCCCGCACCCTGACGGTTCTCATCGACGGCGACGCCGGCCGTACGCTGACGCTGCCGCCCACCGCGAACTGGGACACCTGGGGCCTGGCCAGCGTGCCGGTCGACCTCACCGCGGGTCGGCACGAGATCAGCGTCGTGCGGGGTCCCAACGACTCCGGCAATGTGAACATCGACAGCCTCGCGGTGGTCAACCCGGGTGATCCGTTCCCGGCGCCGGCCGCCCCCGAGCCGCAGTCCCTGCGATTCGGCACGCTGGGAGAGGCCGAGACCGGCACGCTGACCGGCGGCGCGAAGCCCGCGAACGACCACAACGGCGCTTCCGGTACGGGGTTCCTGGCCGGCCTGGAGAGCACCACGTCTGCAGTCGCGCTCACCGTGACGGATGTTCCGTCGCCGGGTGACTACCAGGTGCAGATCCGCTATGCCAACGGCCAGGCCGGCGCCCAGCCGAGCCAGGCGCGCACCATGTCGGTAACGGCCGGAACGGCGGCGCCGGTCACGGCGACCCTCGCGCCGACCAGCGGTTGGGACTACTGGAACACCGTTTCCGTCCCGGTCCACCTCGACCGTGGCACCAACACGGTGACGCTGGGCTGCCCCACGGACGCCAGTTGCAACGTCAACGTCGACACGGTCGCCGTCACGAGCAAGGACTCGCCGCTGCTCGCCCCGCACGCGCCGCTTGGCGGCTACCGCCGGGGTCTGGACGGCGTGACCGGTGCCGCGCTCACCGCCCCGGGTCTGCTCTACCAGGACGGCTGGTACCTGCTCGACGACTCGGCCTCGGCCCTGAGCACCACCAAGCCCCGGCCCGCCGCGGAGCAGGACGGCTACGTCTTCGCGTACGGGCAGGACTTCACCCGTGGTCTGCAGGACCTGTCCACCCTGACCGGGCCCACCAAGCTGCTGCCGAAGTGGGCGTACGGGGTGTGGTACTCCGAGTACTACGACCGCACCGCCACCGAATTCCAGGACCTGGTGGCCCGGGCGAGGGCTGAGGGCGTACCCATGGATGTTCTTGTCCTTGACACGGACATCAAGGCGCCGGACAAGTGGAACGGCTGGAGCATCGACCCCACCCGCATCCCTGACCCGAAGGCGTTCTTCGACTGGGCCAGGAAGCAGGGCCTGCACACCGGCATCAACATCCACCCGAGCATCCTCGGCTCGGACCCGAAGTTCGCCCAGGCGCAGGCCACCGCGAAGGGCAAGCTCCAGCGCGTCGGCTGCAACGGCGGGCCCGACTGCTACGCGTTCGACTTCGGCGACCCGGACCAGCTCAAGGCATATATGCAGCTGCACGACGGGATGATCCCGAAGGGCACCAAGGGCCCGGACCTCTGGTGGCTGGACTGGTGCTGCGACAACACGAAGTCCTCCCTCGCCGGGGTGACGGCTGACGCGTGGATCAACCAGCAGTACGCCGACAAGACCGGCTTCGCGTTCTCCCGCGCGTACGGCTCGTTGCAGGCCGGTGGCTACGGCAGCCCGACCCCGGTGGCGACCGGCCCATGGGCCGACAAGCGCACCACGCTGCACTTCACCGGCGACACCACCTCCGACTGGTCGACCCTGCAGATGGAGGTCGGCTACACGCCGGGTGAGTCGGCCGCGACCGGGCTGGCCGCGGTCAGCCACGACATCGGCGGACACACCGGCGGCCTGCGAGAGCCGGGCAGCGAACCGGGCAGCACCAAGCTGCCCGACGACCTGTACGCCCGGTGGGTGCAGTTCGGCACGTTCCAGCCGATCGACCGGCTGCACTCCAACCACAGCGACCGGCTGCCCTGGCAGTACGGCCCGGCGGCGAACGCGTCGGCCAAGAAGTTCCTGAACCTGCGCAAGGAACTGCAGCCGTACACCTACGCCGCCGCCAAGGAGGCCACCCGCACGGGTACGCCCATCGTCCGGTCGATGTACCTGGCGTACCCCAATGAGCAGGCCGCGTACGCCACCGCCGGTTCGCAGTACCTCTACGGCCCGGACTACCTGGTGGCACCGGTGACGACGCCGGGCACCACCGCCACGACGTCGGTGTGGTTCCCGCCAGGCAACAGCTGGACCGACATCTCCACCGGGAAGACGTACCGGGGCGGCACCACGCAGAACATCACCACCACGCTGGACACCATGCCGGTGTTCAAGAAGCACTAGACGAGTAGATCCTTACCTGGCTGGAGCTGTAGGCGCAGGCGGCGGTAACCGTCGGTAGCCTCCGTCGGGGCGGTTGCGACATTGAGCGGTATACCTCAGAGGTATGAATATGACTCTGAGGTATACCGCTCAGAGCCGATGTGACCGGCGACGCCGACGGGCGAGGGACATCCAGCCGAGGAACCGGGCGTGGAGCGTGGGTAGATCAGGGCGCAACCCCAGGTCGTACGCGTCGTCGATCGCCTCCCGCATGGACGCGGCCAGGTAGAACGCCAGGGCGATCGAATGACCGTAGAACTCGGCCACGAGGGCGAGCCGAGCCGGCCCGCACGGCCAGGGCGCGGCGCAGTTGCGACACCGCCACGCCGGGCGCACCGGCAGGTGCGGGCGAGGGCGCGCGATCATCCGACCCGCACCGGGTCTCGCCGGCGTTTGGCTGGCCTGATCGGTGCGACGGGCAGGGCCTGCCACCGCACGCCGGCTCGCCTCACGTACAGCTCGCGCCGCGCCACCGCGTCGCCCGCCGCGTTCAGCTGGTAACCCTCGATCCAGACCCACCCGTCGTACGTGTGCCGCTCGGGCAACTCGCGGATGACACGTACGAAGATCGGGCGCAGAAACTGCACGCTGGCCGCAGTGGTCAGGTGGACCACATCCCCGGCCTTCATCTTGCCGATCTCCTGGGGTTTGTCGTCGGGCACGGTCTTCCCCTTGGCGCCGTTGGGAGGGTGCCGCTCCCGTGAGTGCTCGCCCGTCGGGAGCGGCCCCGCTACGAACGCGACCGCCGGGTTTCGTCGTCCCTACCGGCCGCGCCGCCTGGTGACACTCTGCTGCCAGGCCACTACGCTCGGAAGGCGTTCCAGGTGTCCGGGCCGGAGCTGGCGGGAGAGGCCCCAGGGGTGTGGCACCTCGGGTAGTCGATCTCCGATTTGAGGAGCGTTGAATGGCTGACGTGCCCAGTCCCCTCGCGGACTTCATCGTGAGCGAGATCCGCCGTGCTCGTGGAGCATCCGGGATGACGCAGGAGTCGTTCGGCCGGGCGGCGGGCTTCAGCGCTTCGCATGTCAGCGCCGTGGAGAGCGGTACCCGAGCGCTGACGATGGACTTCATCCGGGGAGCGGACCGCGCCTTCAACAACGACGGGTTGTTCGGACGCCTGGTGGTGAAACTCGGCGCACCGTCATGGTTTCTGCCGTGGCTGGACGCCGAGCGTGGCGCGCGACAGCTTTGTCTCTTCGAGCCACTACTGATCCCGGGCCTACTCCAGACCGAGAACTACGCCCGCGTCGTGATGCGCTTGAACGACCTCATGTCGGCCACCGAGGTCGACCAGCAGGTAAGCGCTCGCATGAGCCGACACAAGATCCTCACCGGCGATAGCCCTCCGCAGGTGGTGGCCGTGCTGGATGAGTCCACGCTCCGCCGCGCCGGCGATGAGCACGCCGGCATCATGGCCGAGCAGGTCGCTCACCTCATCACCGTCGCCGAGTTGCCGCACGTTCACATCCACGTGATCCCGGCCGGCGCTGGCCTCCATATCGGGCTGTCCGGGCCGTTCGCGCTGGCGCGGGCTGGCGACGGGTCCTGGGTCGGGCACCTCGAAAATCAGCTAGGCGGGATCGTGGTCGACAACGAAGATGGGTTACATACTCTCCAGACGAGGTGGGAGAACGTGAGGAACGAAGCACTCCCGCGCCGACAGTCCAACGAGTTGATGAAGGAAGTGCACAGCCATCATGGACCTCACTAACGCCACCTGGCGCAAGTCCCGGCGCAGCGGATCGTCGGGGGGCAACTGCGTCGAAGTTGCTGACAACCTGCCCGGCGTCATCGGTGTCCGAGACAGCAAGGATCCTGCGGGCCCGATCCTGGCCTTCGCCCCGGCAGCCTGGCGGGCGTTCGTCGCCCAGGTCGCCGGGCGGCCGTAACTATAGTCAGGCGCGCGAGCCCTTTGCGCCGGATCAATGCGCCGCGTTCGACCATGGCTCAAATCGCCGCGCTACCGCGCCGTTAGTCCACCTGCTGAAGGAAGTTGAGAGCCATCATGGACCTCAGTAACGCCCGGTGGCGCAAGTCCACCCGCAGCGGCGCGAGCGGCGGCAACTGCGTCGAGGTGGCGCGCAACCTGCCCGGTGTCGTGGCGGTACGCGACTCGAAAGACGCTGCCGGTCCGGCACTGACCTTCACCCCGGCAGCCTGGGCCAGGTTCGTCGCCCAGGTCGCTGGGCGGCCGTAGCGCCGCGACGCACTACGGCCTCACCCGGCGCATCGGGGAGTCCACAAACCGGGCGGGTTCCCCACATACACAACTGCGGCCCACTACCGCTGATCAGCATGCGTCCTTTCCGAGACTCGCGAACTCATCGACAGATACGCTTCTCTGCACCTCGCCGTTGCCCACAATTTCGGTGATCAGAACCGATCCGGGCCGCATGTCTTCCAATTCAGTAAGCCGGAAGGTCACCGAACGCGAGGTGAAGCTGCTGTCGCTGGCGACACCGAACAGCTGGAAGGCCGCGTTCGGGCTGGGGGCCGGGTCACGTGGGAAGCCCTCCAGAGGCACCGTCGTCGGCGAGGTCGCCGCACGCGGTACGGCGTACCGTCGTCCCGGCCAGTAGGGCCAGCTCGTGGAAGTCGCCACGGCGGACGGGGATGGCGAGATCGACGCCCGTTCGGCAAAGAACATAACAACGTCTGGCGGACGGTCCGCGCACCAGGACAAAACCGCAACGGGCTGCCCATCGGCATCCACGCCCACGCCGGTAACGCCTTTGATCTCAGGCGTGCAAGCGGTCAACCCGGCCAGCACGAGAATGGCAGCCGCCAGCAAGACACTGAGCCGCCGCGCCTTCAGCAGCATTTGAACGGCCATGCCCGACGGTCGCAGCGCCGCGTCAACCTGCGACCCCAACTCCGTCACAGACTGATGACGATTAGTGACCCCCGGTCTGTAGCCCGAACAGGTTGTCGAGCACCTTCCTCTGCCACCTCGACAGAACTGCCGAGGTGGCAGCTGAGAGCCTGGAGCTGACGCACCACCCGTCGTCAGTCCTCGTCGAGGAGGCCTCTGTCCCGGTCCCAGAGCAGCCCTTGATGACCGTGGCCGCCGCCTGGCGCTCGTCGCAGGCCCTCAAGCGCCTCAACCAGCGGTGAACCATGCTGACTCCTCAGCGGCAGCCAGAGCCCTCGTTCCCCGTCCTGATGGCTGGCTACGTCATCGACTTCCATCACCGGTCAGTCTGCTCGAAGTGCTCTGACGACGGATGCCCGCGACTGACGGCGGCCGGCGAGACCCTACGCGCCTGGAGGTACCGGAAGAGCCGACGTGAAGGCCGGTGACGTGTTGTATCTGACCACTTCAGCAAGCCCACAGTTCGCACAACCGATCCTCTGCCGCCTGATTAAAATCCGCAGGGATCTCCACACTTATGACGGGTGGGTGTGGCTTGACGGGCTACCAACTGCACCAAGAAGGCGAAGCTATAGCCCGCAGGGAGTTGTTTGCTCTTAGAAAGGGCGTGCAGATACTGCCATTGGACAACGAAAAGCCCCACCAATAGCAGTTTGAAGCCCTCAAGGCACCGGGAGATGGACCAACCTGAACTGTACTCGCCGGCCCTCCGCCTCAACTCCCATCCAGGCCGCTAGAGGCACACACCGGATCTTCGCGCCTAACGTGCCGCCGCGCCGCTCGACCCGATTGCGATCCACCACCGCTGGCTTCGAAGATGAGCAAATTCCAACCATCGAGCTATTTGCGCCCCTAAAAGAGCCGCGGTCTTTCGCTGCGATCGTCACCACGACGTATCACCCTGTCTTTACCTGCACTCCGACGGGTGGATGGGACCACCCCAGGCTTAACAAGATCGATCTTCGCTAGCGCGACACCCAGTCCAGCGCCACGGATAGCACGCTCAGCAAGGTCAAGATTGACCTTGCTGAAAAAGAACAGTGAATCCGCAAGCTTTCCAGGCTTGTCAGTAGCTATTGCAAAAACAATCTTCCAGTCCCCCAAGGCTCCCACCCTGGTAGCCTGAGCCATTTTGTTGAAGTGTTGTAGAACAGCGCTCTGATACTGCCTACTGTCGCTAAAGAGTCGAGCCGAAACCGCACCCTGCGCAAAAAGGTGAGAAAGCGTAGGCGAGGACTCTTTCATTTTCTTCACACAAATCAGCTCCTTGCGACGCGTCAGCAGATCGCAAATTTCTACTTTTAGATTCCTTCCTCCTTTGCTGTAGAAAAGGGACTGATCCAAAACCACGTGGTCGATGTTACTACCCAACGCCTCGAGATTGTAATCGCCTTCATCTTCCGCTCCAGCAAACCAGGAGCGCAGCGACAATTCTTCAGTCAGGTCAGGAATTCGCCGGATCCGTTCCTGCAGGCCCGCAAGGTGGTCTCTATCGATGCGATACCATGCGCCAGCGCATGGCGCATAAATCCCCTCGCCTAGCTCCACCTCTGCCACAACGTAGGGCATGAGCGAGGTCTTAACAGGCTTCTCGACGCCCTCGTAAAAGGCATGAACTTGAACTGATGCCATCGGATCGGGGATGTCCCATTGAGAAACGGCCCCCAAGACGGCATCCTTGTTTATCTCACCTTGAACTTGGTAAGACTTGCGACCCCATTTAAGAAGAACACGATCAGGCCTGGCCAGCCGATCCGAGTCGGGATTCATAAATTCGATGTCCTCGCCACCCGACAGGATCTTCTTATCCAACTCCGCTTTAAGTTTCAAGTGGAGTTCGCCTCTTGTGCGGGGAACGCGAGTAAAGTAATCCAAGAACGGAAACTTCTCTTTGTACTCCCGCGAATCATACGCCGCGATTACTTCATCAAGCTTCTCCGGCAACGATCTATAACTAAAGGACTTCATCGTGAGCCGTAGGGAATCACCCCCCGCCACACCCGTGCCAAGCTCTTCTGGTGGCTTTCCTTCTAAGTATCGAACGAGATCAGCGGTGGGTTCGATGCCAAGCTTGTGCAGAGAGCCAGCCGACGGCATCGAGATAACTTGACTTCGTCCCGAGCCGACGATCGCCCGTGTATCTACACCCCTCAGCGCTTCAGGGTCAACTACATTCGCCGCCACCCTCAGGCCAAATCCAGCCTCAATCGAACTTGAATCAACCGCGTGACGACCTGTGCCGTAGACGAGCAGGAAGCGGTGGCCGCTTCGCTCTATTCGGACTACCGCCCCTGTGCTCTGATTCTTGAGCCCAATTATTTCCTCTGCAGCCTGGTCGAGCGCCAAAAGCATCAAGTCTTTCTGCCATTTGGGTACATTAACCTTGGCAGTCTTAACGTACAGGCCGATCTCTAGGCCAACTATCTCCTTGACGGGGACTGGCTTATATTCCTCGTCGACCACAGCCCTGAGACCCCAATCACCCTCGTCGAGATCATCGCGAAGCTTGAATAGGACTAGATCCACTTCCCCTCCCAACGACAAGGAATAGGCCAGGCTAACGGACCAGTCGTAGTCGGTGAAGGATGCGATCGCCCTTCAGTCGGATTAATGACGGCGCTCTTGACGGCTCGCCAACGCCAAACGCACAACCGCGCTGTGGCAATGGAGCCAGCGGACAAGTCCACCCCACCGATCCGCCCTGGTCATCCATCCTGGGGCATCCATCCTGGGCGAGGAATTGCCGAATAGGCCTGTTGTAGATCAAGGCACCGCGCTCCGCGCGGTGCGGGCGGCAAGCCCGGCCGGCGGCAAGCCGCCGGGAAACCGCCCCCACGGTCGGATCTCAGCGCAGCGCGAGTTCGTCCGGGAAGCGCTCATGAAGCGCGGCGACCGCATCCTTCAGGCAGTAGTCGAGGCTGTGGCCGTCGACCCTGATCGACGCGCCGTCGAGCCCCTGACCCGAGATCACCACGGTCCAGGGCTTGCGCTCCCGCTCCCCGTCAATCTTGACCAGCCCGACCAGACCCATCTCCCCCAGGTGCTCCAGCACCTCCAGCACGCACTCGTCCCACCTCATCCACGAATGGGACCACCAAGACCGCTACGGAAGCCAGCCGGTCGGTCCGGTCGTGCGTCAGGGCTTCTGAGCCACCCCCGCTTTATGGAGCTTCTTGACCATGGCCTGATGGCCATGGGGAGGAAGTCGTCCGTGGCAGCACCGAAGAAGTACCCCGACGAGCTACGTCCGCGCTGTGCGCTTGTACCGCGAGTCGGACCCGAAGCCGGTGATCCGGCGCCTGGCCGAGCAGCTGGGCGTGCATCACGAGGCATTGCGGAACTGGATCCGCCAAGCCGAGGCCGACGCCGGCGAGCGTCACGACCGGCCGACCAGCAAGATGGCTGAGGAGAACCGCCAGCTGCGCAGAGAAGTCACCGAGCTGCGGCGGGCGAACGAGATCCTGAAAGCGGCGAGCGCGTATTTCGCGGCGGAGCTCGGCCCGACCCGGCGACGGTCATGACGTTCATTTATGAACACCGTGACCAGTTCGCGGTCGCGCTCCTGCTACGGGTCCTGAACATCGGCGCCTCGACCTACTACGCGTGGGTCAGGCAGGCCGAGCAGCCCTGCGACCGCGACGTGGTCGACCTGGGCCTGTTGTCGAACATCTACGAGATCTGGGAGACCTCCGGACGCACCTACGGCGCGGACCGGGTGCATCGGCAGCTACGCCGTGACGGCATCGGTGTGGGTCGCAAACGCGTCGAGCGGTTGATGGCGGCCCACGGCTGGCAGGGTGCGTTCCTGCGTCGCGGCTGGCGGGGCGGCTCCACCCGGCAGGATCCACGGCACACGCCGGCGCCGGATCTGGTCAACCGGCAGTTCACCGCGGCCGGGCCGAACCGGCTCTGGGTCGCCGACGCCACCCGCATCCCCTGCGGCGAGGGCGTGTTCTGGCTCGCCGCGGTCCGTGACGTCTTCTCCCGCCGGATCGTCGGTTGGAAGACCGCCGACCGCTGCGACACCGACCTGATCCTCGCCGCACTCGAATACGGCATCTGGTCGCGCGACGTCCGCGACGGGCAGCTGATCCACCACTCGGACAGGGGATCGAACTACACGTCGTTTCGCTTCGCGCAACGCTTACAGGACAACGGGATCCTGCCGTCGATGGGCTCCGTCGGCGACTCCTACGACAACGCGCTGATGGAGAACTTCTGGTCAACGCTGAAGATCGAACTCGTCTACCGCACGAGCTGGCGGACCCGCGACGAGGCCGAGAACGCGATTTTCGCCTACATCGACGGGTGGTACAACACCCGCCGCATCCAGAAGGAACTGGGCTACCTCAGCCCGGACGAGTAGGAGACCGCCTGGCACAGCCGCCAGACGCAACCAGCCGAGCCACCTATCGCCATCCCTGCACCAGCCGGGAGCAGGTAACCACCGCTCCATCAAAGCGGGGGAACTCATTCGCACCTCGGATTCCAGCTTTGACCGATAGGCGCGTTTCCGTCGAAGGACCGGGTCGTTTACCAAGGTTGGGTACGCTTGAGGTCGCGGATGCCGCGTTGAGCCGCAAACCCTGCTCTGTTTGGACGCCAGCACTACGGGTAGGCCTCGACTGTGGGTGGTAGCTGCCGTTAACGCGGGCATGGTACGGTGCCGTCCTTCGGACGCGATCTTTAGGCAGCGCGCACATCGCCGTGCGGCATGCAGTCGTTAGCCGCGGGCAACCAGAGGCTACCGGAATGGTTAGGGGGTAGCGGTGGCACTCTTTCCAGGTCACCGCCCAAACGGCACTGTCTCGGCCGTTACGCCCAAAGTCGCCCAAACCCCTCTGGTCGATGCTATCGCTACCGCCCCCGATGCCTCGCTGGCCCAACTGCCCTGCTACGACATCCTGATCCGGCCACTTCAAGGCATCGATCTGCTGCCAGTCATGCAGTCGGTAGGACCCACAGTGAGGCAGCTCTATCCTCAGGGGGACCAGCAACTCTTCCGGAGGCTAGGCGAGGTTCTAGACGGGCAAGCTAGGTGCACCGTCGCCGTAGCCCTCGGGCGTGCCGGAGGCCAACATCTGGTCGGGGTAGCGGTTGAAACGCCAAAGGGCCCGGACCGCTTCAAGCTCAGCACGCTCTGGGTTGACCCGACAATGCGCCGAAGAGGCGTGGGCCGTCGTTTGGTGCAGAATTGTCTTTGCAGATGGGCTCGAGAAGAGACGGAAGTCGGATTTCTGACAGTGCGGAACCAGCACTCCGCGAGCGTACGCTCACTTCTGGTACCGTTCGGCTTTGGCCAAGCTTCTCTTGAGTTGAACAGATACGGCTTTGGCGAGGATGAGCTTGTCCTGCAGTGGTCACTGGCGGAGCAGCTCGCGGCGGCGGACTTCGCAACACCTTCCATGCTTGACAACGCCGAACTAAAGTAAGGCACCTGCACCCCCCGTCGAGTGCCCTCACGCTCGGCTACACCCCTCGGTTCTTCGAAGGTGAAGCTTAATGGGCTTCTTCGCGGTCGTCCGCCATCCCAGGCCACCTGCATTCGAAGTCTGCAAGCTTGACATCAATCTGTGGTGCCTGCCGGGCCTATTTCGCAGGTCCTTGTTCTTGTGTGACATCGGCTTGAAGGTAAGACCATCCTCCTCAGCGTTGGACTCCTTCCGGATCGCCGTACCTTTCGGAACCGCTGAAGGGGAGTTGACAGACGTAATTCCCCGGATGCTGAATCGCACCGCAGACCTGAATCTTGTCTTCGGCAATACGGCCGTCAGTGTTGCCACAGACGGGAACGGAGAGCGGGTCTACGACGACGGTGATGGGCCGATGATCCTTATGTCACTCGACACAAGAAAATGCGTTCGCGACTCGAAGATAAGCACGGCAGAGTTCTCACTGTGGGAGATTTTCCCGGCTCGAGCGATAGAGGCAGAGGAGGAGGTTTACCTCAGATTTCGCCTTCCGGTCAGGAACCCTGGGCGGATGTGGACTTGGCACCGCCTCGGACACCGCCGTGCGGGCGCACTTCTCGATATGCGAGTAAATGAGCTCCGCGAGACGGTTGCGGTTTCATCGGACCTTGACTGGTCACATCTGGTCGTGGACGTGCAGCATGTCAACTGTCTTGCCGTAGTGCCTGCCTCACTGCAGAGCTACCAGCAGGCGCCCGAGATGCACTACACGCGAATTCTCGAGGGCCTCGTGTGGGAACCATATCTCGATCGTGCGATAAACCTGTTCAGCAAAAGCAAGGTCCTCGTCTACTTCTGGCGAAGCAAGGGCGTAGTTTCTCGAGATAACGAGTTCCGGTCCTTTGCGGCGTTTTCGAGAGCTCGCGGTGGTTCGGTCATGCGGACGGCTATGACCGCAGCTCTCTTCGTTTCCGTTCTCCTGTTTCTTACCCAGGACCCGGTTACATTTGAGCGGAGCCACCTCTTTAGGGCATTCAGTGGGACCTGGACGGCGATGCGCAGTCATCTGCTGCTCCTCGGCGGCGGCGCCGGCACTCTGCTAATTGCTAGCAAATTTGCTGCACCGGCTCTGCGATACATCCCTCTTCTGAAGAAGTTGCCCAAGTGGGCGCGCGGAGTGGAGCAGAAGATATACCGGAGCCGCAGATACAGAAATGGCTAGCCTCAGGCCGGGTACTGGCAATCTCTTTGTCGAGCCTGTCGGCAGGGATGGACCAGCCCTGGCTCATCAGGCGGACCAGGTAGCACGACAGGAGCAGGCGACCCGGCCATAGGGTGGAGGTCCGTTCATCCGGTCACACGGCCCCTTAACCTCAGTGTGAGCCGGCGGGCGTTGGGGATAGGTTGCACTCCGCTCATCAACTTCATCGGGCACACTTCTTGAACAGAACTGAGGCCGACAGGGCGCCGTCTGCCGCGCCAGTCCCACCCTGGGACTGGCTTGCCGCTGGATCACAGGTCGCGGCGCCATCTCCACCGGCGGGACGTTCCCGCCCCTCCCCCACAGCTGCTGCCCGACTCGGGGACTATCAAGCGGGGGCCTGAAGATGACCCACGACGGCACAGCCAGCCCGATCTGAGACGAGGTTCGACTCAGTCGACCCTCAGGGCGTCTCCAGGGCACCGGATGCCGCCCGACGTTTGACCATGAATGACGCCTCAACATCGAACCAGCTCAAGCCTTGATCAGGTCTCTGAGCTGGTGGGCGACGGACGAGTCGACCTGTACGCCGGATTCTGTGCGCGGCGCGTACCCCGAGGGGTTTGCGCCGGCGGCGGCCATCCATCTCGGCCTGCCGTTGCCGGCAGGCTCTAGCGGCCTACCCGCAGACATCGGGCGGGCAGCCCTCAAGCGTCTGCGCCGGGTCGTCATCTTGCGGTGACGGCCCTTGCTTGGCCTTGCTCCGGGTGGGGTTTACCGAGCCACCCCGGTCACCCGGGGTGCTGGTGGGCTCTTACCCCACCGTTTCACCCTTACCGTCCCCGTTGGGGTCGGCGGTCTGTTTTCTGTGGCACTGTCCCGCGGGTCGCCCCGGGTTGCCGTTAACAACCACCCTGCCCTGTGGAGTCCGGACGTTCCTCGGCGGCGGGCCGGAGCCCGCCGACGCGACCGCCCGGTCGACTCGTCCGTCGCGCTCCCATCCTAACGACGGACGCTCTTCCAGTATTGCCGCCCCGCCTGGGCAAGATCGGGCAGCTCATAGGCGATCCGGCGACGCCAGCCTAAAAGGCGGCGGCTAGCCTCGTGGGGCTATGGATCTCTCCCACGCCGCGCTGCTGCTCGCCGCCGGTCTCGCCGCTGGCACGGTCAACGCGGTGGCCGGTGGCGGTTCGCTGATCACCTTCCCGGCGATGATCGCGGTCGGGTTGCCGCCGGTGCCGGCGAACGTGAGCAACTCCGTCGCCGTGTTCCCTGGGTACGTGGCCAGCGTGGCGGGCAGCCGGCAGGACCTGCCGCGCCCTCGGGCGCTGGCCACGCTGGTGCCCACCACCATCGTGGGCACGATCGTCGGGGCGCTGCTGTTGCTGGCCACCCCGGCCCGCGCGTTCGAGCTGGTCGTACCGTTTCTGGTCCTCGGCGCGACCGCGGTCCTGGCCTTCCAGGACCCGCTGCGCCGGCTGGTCGGTCACCCCCGCGACCTGTCGCCACGGCGGCGGACGGTCGCGGTGCAGACGATGGTCGCGCTCGGCGCGGTGTACGGCGGGTACTTCGGCGCGGCGCTCGGGGTGATGCTGGTCGCCGGCCTGGCTCTGGTGCTGGACGCGACGCTGGCGCGGGTGAGCGCCATCAAGAATCTGCTCTCCGCATTGGTGGGGCTCACGACGCTTGTGGTGTTCGCCCTGTTCGGCCCGGTGAACTGGGCGGCGGTCGCGGTCGTCGCGCCGGCGACGCTGATCGGGGGGTACGCGGGCGCCCGGCTCGTCCGTCGGCTGCCGCCGGTGCTGCTCAAGACGCTGATCGTGGTGTTCGGTACGACGATCGGCCTCTACCTGCTCTGGCGTGCCCTGCACTGAGCGGCGTCAACGCCAAGATCCGCGCAACTTCCGGGATGTTGCTGCCTCGGCGAACCCGGAGGCAGCAATATCCCCGAAAGTGCGCGGATCTCGAACGGCGCAACGGCCCCGGCCGGGGGCCGGGGGTCAGTACGCCTCGCCGACCGGCTCCTCCGCGGTGTTCTCGGCACTCGCGGCGCTGCGGTTCCAGCGGGACCACAGCACCCGCTCGCCGTAGCCGGCGGCCATCACGTGCGCGAAGGCCAGGTAGACCAGCACACCGACGGCGAGCACACCGAAGCCGACCCAGAACGGCAGCGACAGCGAGCGCTCGGCGAGCTTGCCGGAGATGATCGGCGCGGGCGCGGCGGCGCCCCAGCGGACCAGGTTGAACGCGCCGGTGGCGAGCCTGCGGTCGCTGGAGCCGAGGCCGAGCGCCAGGTCGGTGAGGTTGGCGTTGGCCAGACCCATGCAGAGGCCGGCGAGCACGAGCACCACGAGCGCCTCGGCGGTGCTGGTGGAGGTGGCGAAGAGGACCATGCAGACCAGCAGGCCGGCGATGGCCACGCCGACGGTCTGCACCGCGCCGATCCGGTGGGCCAGCCGGTGGCCGATCACCAGGATGCCGGTGGCCAGGCCGAGCCCCCAGCCGGTGAACGCGAGCCCCAGCGGGACGACGTCCAGGCCGAGGAAGAGCGGCGTGTAGCCGAGCACGACGAAGAACACGAAGTTGTACGCGGCGGTCACCACGCAGAGGGCGATGAACGCCGGTCGGCGGTAGGTGGCGAAGATCTGGCCGACGCGTACCGGGGCCTGCCGGTTGGTGGGTTCGCGCAGCTTGCGGGCGGCCACGCCGAGCGCGAGCACCATGAACACGCCGCAGACGAAGAACGGCAGCCGCCAGGAGACCTGGCCGAGCAGGCCGCCGATCAGCGGGCCGACGGCGAAGCCGAGACCGAGGGCTGTCTCGAACAGGCCGACCACCCACTCCCGGTCGACGGCCAGGTTGACCAGCACCACCATGGCGGTGGCGAAGAACATCGCGTTGCCCAGCCCCCAGACGCCGCGCAGCACGGACAGCTGCACGATGTTGTCGCTGAACGAGGCGAGGATGGCGGCCAGCCCGACCACCGAGACCCCGGTGATCAGGACCGGCTTGAAACCGAACCGGCCGCTGGCGAGCGTCGCCGGGATCATGCCGAGGGCCATGACCGCGATGTACGCGGTGAACAGCAACTCGACCTGCCAGGCGGTGACCCCGATCGCGTCGCCGATGGCCGGCAGGATCGGGTCGACCACGGCGATGCCGGCGATCGCGAGGAAGGCCACCAGTGTGGTGGCGTAGATGGCACTGCGGTTTGGTTCGGATGACCGATCCACTCCGACTCCCCAATTAGCTGTATCGTACAGGTACTTACCCTGTATCATACAGCTATGAGCGACGACCACGAGAGCACCCTCGGCCGGATCGAGACCGAGGTGGCCCTGTTGATGCGCTTCGGCGAGGCCACCCGGCGGGCCACCGGCACCGCCGAGCACCGGGTGCTCGACCGCGCGGCGTACGTCATCCTGCGGCACCTGGACGCCGCCGGCCCGCAGAACGTCTCCGCCCTCGCCGCGCGACTCAACCTGGACGGCTCGACGGTGACCCGGCAGGTCTCCGCCCTGCAACGCGACGGCCTGATCGTCCGCGCCCCCGACCCGACGGACGGCCGCGGGACGGTCATCTCCCCCACCCCGGCCGGGCTACAGCGGATGGCCGCCGTGCAGGCCGCCCGCACCCGGCTCTACGGCGACATGCTGGCCGACTGGAGCGCCGAGGACCGGGCCGCCCTGGCGACCCTGCTGGGCCGCCTCAACCAGGCCCTGGTGGACCGCAACCGCCGCTAACCCATCCCCGCTGACCCGCCACCGCCCGGGTCCCGGACGACGCGTGACCCTTCGACCGCCTAGATCGCGCAACATCCTTGTTGTAGTGGCATCCCCAGGGCCCGACACCACTACAACAAGGATCGAGCACGATCTTGAGGCGACGGCGCGACAGGCGACGGCGCGAGCGGGCGACGGGCCTGCCGGGCACCCCGGGCGCCGACCTCGCGGCGGGCGCCCGGGGAACGGGGAACGGGAACGGGGAACGGGGTCAGGCGACCGGTTCGCGGGCCGAGTCGGCGTCGCGGTCGACGCCGGGGGTGATGCGGGGGTCGCCCTCGTCGGCGAAGTAGTCGTCCGGCGTGGTGCCGTCGACTCCCTCGGGCGCCTTGGTGGCCCGCAGGACCAGCGTCAACAGCGCGGCGACCGCCAGGTTGACCAGCACGGCCACGATGCCGACGTAGATCGTCTTGGGCGTGTCGAACCCGAACTTCTCCAGCGGGAACGCCGACCCGCCGAAGTGCTTCCGGGTGGGGCTGGCCACCTGGTAGAGCATCCACATGCCGAGCCCCATCCCGGCGACCCAGCCGGCGATCAGGGCGGTCCGGTGGAACCAGCGGGTGTAGAGGCCCAGCGCCACGGCCGGCAGCGTCTGCAGGATGATCACGCCGCCGATGAGCTGGAGGTCGATCGAGAACTGCGGGTCGAGGAACACGATGCAGGCCACGGCCCCGACCTTGACCACCAGCGAGGCGACCTTCGAGACGTTCGCCTCCTGCGCCGGGGAGGCGTCCCGCTTCAGGTACTCCTTGTAGATGTTGCGGGTGAACAGGTTCGCCGCCGCGATCGACATGATCGCCGCCGGCACCAGCGCGCCGATGCCGATGGCGGCGTACGCGACCCCGGCGAACCAGTCCGGGAACTGCTGGTCGAACAGCAGCGGCACGATCGTGTTGTTGTCGACGCTGCCGGCCGACGCTCCCGCCAGCGGCTTCACCCCGGCCGCGATGGCCATGTAGCCGAGCAACGCGATCAGACCGAGCAGCAGGCTGTACGCCGGCAGCGCCGACATGTTGCGCTTGATCACGTCGCGGTTCCGGCTGGCCAGCACGCCGGTGATGCTGTGCGGGTAGAGGAACAGCGCCAGCGCCGAGCCGAACGCCAACGTGACGTACTGCAGCTGGTTGTTGCCGTTGAGCAGGATGCCGTCGTTCGGGTTCGGTGACGCCTGGAACTTCGCGTCCGCCGCGTCGAAGATGTCGCCCCAGCCACCGAGCTTGTACGGCAGGTAGATGACCGCCACCAGGATCACGATGTAGATCAGGCTGTCCTTGACGAACGCGATCAGCGCCGGGGCGCGCAGCCCCGACTGGTAGGTGTACGCCGCCAGGATGGCGAACGCGATGATGATCGGCAGGTGCCGGGCCAGGGTGCTCTCACCCGTGACCCCCATCGTCTTGAGGACCGCCTCGATGCCCACCAGTTGCAGCGCGATGTAGGGCATCGTGGCCACGATGCCGGTGATCGCGATCAGCAGCGCCAGCACCGGCGAGTCGAACCGCGTACGGACGAAGTCGGCCGGGGTGACGAAGCCGTGCCGGTGCGAGACCGACCAGAGCCGGATCAGCACCAGGAAGACCAGCGGGTAGACGACGATCGTGTACGGCACCGCGAAGAACCCGGCCGCCCCGGCTCCGAACATCAACGCCGGCACCGCCACGAAGGTGTACGCGGTGTAGAGGTCACCGCCGACCAGGAACCAGGTGATCCAGCCGCCGAAGCTGCGCCCGCCCAGGCCCCACTCGTCGAGGTGCGCCATGTCCTTCGGCCGCCGCCACCGCGCGGCCACGAAGCCCATCGCGCTGACCAGCAGGAACAGCAGGGAGAAGACGATGATCTCGGTGAGATGGTCACGCCACATCAGTGCTCACCCCGCTTCTTGGTCATCTGGTAGACCAGCGTCGTCGTGGAGACGCCGAGCAGGATCCAGGCCAGTTGCAGCCAGTAGTAGCGCGGGAACCCGAAGATCCGGGGCGCGTCGCCGTTGAAGAACGCCGGGATCAGCGGCACCACGATGGGGAGGAAGAGCAACCAGTTCCAGGGACTGTGGTCCTTCGCCCGGGTTGGCGCCGTGGTGGGCGCCTCCGGTTCCGGTGCAGGCATCTGACACACCTCCGGGGAGTCGTGGCACTCGATGTAACGGCCGGAGGCTACGACTCTGTGACCGCCGTCACGATCAGCGCGCGGACGGCTCTGCGCCGAACGGCGCACCGGCTGCGCCGAACGGCGCGACCGTTCCGCTGGCGGGCGACGTGCGACGGGTGCCGGAGGGGCGCGGCTCAGGCGGCGGGCAGGTGCGCGGTGTCGTTGACCGTGCGGACCGCGATGCCGCCGTCGGGCCACATGTCGAGCACCGAGATGCCGGCCGCGTCCAAAAAGAGCCGGTGCAGGAAGGCGTCGCTGGCGGCGAGGGCGTCGCGCAGCGCCAGCTTGATCGGCGAGACGTGCGAGACGACCACCACGGTCTCCCCGGGGTACGCCGCCGGCAGCGCGTTGACGACCCGGTGGACGCGTTCGGCCACCTGCGTGAACGATTCGCCGCCCGGCGGGGCGATCCGCGGCGAGGCGAGCCAGGCGTCCATCTCCCCCGGCCACTCCTGGCGTACCTCGGCGAAGGTGCGCCCCTCCCACTGCCCGAAGTCGCACTCGATCAGGTCGGTCTCGGTGCGGACCGGCACGTCACCGAGCGCCCCGGCGATCGCCGCGGCGGTGGCCGTACACCGGGACAGGGGTGAGCTGAGCACGGCCGCGACGGACGGGGCCAGCGCGGCCACCCGGGCGCCGGTGGCGCGGGCCTGGGCCCGGCCGCGCTCGGAGAGCGGCACGTCGCCGCGGCCGGAGTAGCGGCCCTGCTCGGTGTACGCGGTCTCGCCGTGCCGCACGAGGATCAGGCGGGTGGCCGTGAAGCTCGGGCGGGGCTCCCAGGAGGCCGGCGCGGTGGCCGGGTCGCTGCCCGTCGTGGCACCCCCGGCCGGGGCGCTGGCCGAGGCCGGTGCGCCGAGGGAGGCCGGCGGCGGGGTGGGTCGGCCGGCGGCGGCGTCCATGGCGGCGTTGGCCAGCGCATCGGCGTGTCGGTTCTGCTCGCGGGGGATCCAGGTGAAGCGGACCGCGCCGAAGCGACCCACAAGCGTGGCCGCCTGGGCGGCGAGCGGCCGCAGGCCCGGGTGCTTGATCTGCCACCGGCCGCACATCTGCTCGACCACCAGCTTGGAGTCCATCCGGACGTCCACCTCGGCGGCGCCCAACTCGGCGGCGGCCCGCAGACCGGCGATCAGGCCCTGGTACTCGGCGACGTTGTTGGTCGCCGTACCCAGCGACTCGGAGCGCTCGGCGAGCACCTCGCCGGTCTCCGGGTCGCGCACCACCGCGCCGTAGCCGGCCGGCCCCGGGTTGCCCCGGGACCCGCCGTCGGCCTCGACGACGACCACGCGCGGCGCCACGACCTACAGGCCCGACTCGTTGGTACGGACCATGATCCGCCGGCAGTCCTCGCAGCGGACCACGTCGTCCGGGGCCGCCTTGCGGATGCGGGCCAGGTCGGCGCCGGAGATGTCCAGCCGGCAGCCGCCGCAGCGGCCGGCGGTGAGCAGCGCCGCGCCCAACCCGGTGTCCGCGCGGATCTTGTCGTAGAGGGTGACCAGCTCGGCCGGGAGGTCGGCCGCGAGCGGCTGCCGGGCCCCCCGCTTGAACTCCTCCTCCTTGGCGATCTCGGCCAGCGCGTCGTCGCGGCGCTGCTCGGTGGCGGCCCGCTTCTCCCGGGTGTCGGCCAGCCGCTGCTCCACGCCGTCCAGCACGCCCTGCGCGGTCTCCCGCTGCTCCATCAGCTCCAGCTCGGCGTCCTCCAGGTCGCCCTGGCGCCGGTTGAGCGAGGCCAGCTCGTGCTGGAGCGCCTCCAGCTCCCGGGCCGGGCCGGTGCCGGCGGCGAGTCGGTTCTGGTCCTTCTCCTTGCGGGCCCGCACCTGCTCGACGTCCTTCTCCAGGCGGGCGATGTCCCGGTCCAGGTCGTCGACCGCGACCTGGGCGCGAACCCGCTCGTCCTCCAGCGACGACAACTCCCGGGCCAGCGCCTCCAGTTCGGCCCGCTCCGGCAGCGAGCGGCGGCGGTGCGCGAGCTGGGCGAGGTTGGTGTCGATCGCCTGAAGGTCGAGCAGGCGGCGCTGGACCTGGGGGTTAGCCTTCACGGTCGGGCTCCTTGTCGTCCACAACGGGTGCGGCGGCGTGCATGGTCCACGGATCGGTGTCCAGGTCGGACACCAGCGTCTCGACGCCCGGCGCCTCTCGCAGGAGGGCGGCCAGGTCGTCCAGCCACGGTCGTTCGGTCGCCCAGTGGGCGGCGTCGATCAGGGCGGGACCATCGGCGGCGAGGTGCTCGCTGGCCGGATGGTGCCGCAGGTCGGAGGTGAGAAACGCGTCCACCCCGGCGGCGGTCGCGGCGCCGAGGAAGCTGTCCCCCGACCCACCGCTGACGGCGAGGGTACGAACCATACGCCCGGGATGCCCCGCGGCGCGAACTCCCCAGGACGTGACGGGAAGCACGGCTGCGGCGTGCCGGGTCAGCTCGGCGAGGGTCATCGGACGGGGCAACTCCCCGATCCGGCCGATGCCCCGGTCGTCGCCGTGGGCGGGAGAGCCGGTCGCCGGCCGCTGCAACGGGCGCAGCCCGGTCAGGCCGAACCGGGCGGCGAGGGCGTCGGAGACGCCGGGGGACGCGACGTCGGCGTTGGTGTGCGCCACGTACAGCGCCACGCCGGCCCGGATCAGCTGGTGGACGATCCGCCCCTTGACTGTCGTCGCAGCGACCGAGGAGACCCCCCGCAGCAGCAGCGGGTGATGCGCGACGATCATGTCCGCGCCGACGGCCAGCGCCTCGGCGACCGTCTCGGGCACCACGTCGACCACGCAGAGCACCCGGCGGACCTGGGCGGTCGGCTCGCCGAGCACCAGGCCGACGCGGTCCCACTCCTCGGCCCAGCTCGGCGGATAGCGCCGTTCCAACTCGGCGACGACGTCCGTCACCGTGGCTGTGGATGCGCTGATGCTCACGGCGGGCCAGCTTACCGGCGCGGGGACCTTCGGGCGGCGACGCCCGGCCCGGCCGCGCCGGTCTGTCGACCCGTGGGAGGCGACCGGCGGGCGCTCAGGCGGCCCGGTACGCGACGGTCCGCAGCGCGGCCAGCGGCATCTGCCAGGGGAACGCGTGCAGATGCTGCTCACCCGTCCCGGGCGGGTGCAGGGCGACCACATGATCACCGAAGAGCACCGTGACGCCCCAGTCGGCCAGCCGGGCCACACCGGCCCGGAACGCCGGGTGGGCGGCCATCGCGACATTGGTGTACGGCACCGCGACGATCGGAACGCCCTTGCCCTGCGCCTCGACGAGCAGCCCGAGAGCGAGGGTGTCGGCGATGCCGGCCGCCCACTTGTTGACCGTGTTCACGGTCGCCGGGCAGACGATCATGGCATCGGCGGGCGGCAGCACGTCCGGGTCGCCGGGATTCTTGTAGTGCGTCCGCACCGGGTGGCCGGTCTGCCGGACCAGGGCCGGGCGGTCGACGAACTTGGCGCCGTCCGGCGTGGTGATCACGCAGACGTCCCAGTCATCCGACTGGGCCAGCTCGACCAGACGGCCGACGTGGCGGGCCAGCGGCGAACCGCAGGCGATGACGTAGAGCACCGCACGGTGCTCGCTGGTGTGTGGTGCGCCGGTCATCAAGCCGGCTCCGCGCTCATACCCCTACTCCCATGTGCTCAGCCAACTCCGCTACCGGAGAAGGCGGCGCACCACGTGTGCGACGAAGGACGTCCGACATCACCTCGTGGGCGATCGGCCGGCAGCGGATCTCCGACGGCGCGAGCCGATCGCCGAGCAGCAGCATCTCGCCGGCGTTCGCCACGTCGCCGATCTGGGCGTACCCCCGGGCGATGTCGAGCAGGTGGTGGGCGCGGCGCTCGGGCAGCAACGCGTTGAACGCGGGCTCCACGATGCGTACCTGGTGCACCTCCACCGCGCGGCCCCCGTCACCCAACTCGACGGCGGCGGCGGCCCGGTGCAACTCGACGTTCGTCGGGCCGAACGAGGTCCAGTAGTGGTTGTGGTCGCCGCCGAGCAGGGTGGCGGCCTCCTGCGCGCAGTTGATCAGGTCGTCGACGCTGGCCGAGTCGCCGATCCGGGACGCGGCCATGGCCCCCTGCAACAGCAGCATCCCGTAGACGGACAGCCGGGCCGGGGAGACCTCGTTGCTGCCGCCGGGAGCCAGCCGGTTGGCGATCTGGACGTTCAGCTCCAGCGCCGGCCGGGCCCGACCCATGGCGACCAGGGCGTTGCAGACCCGGGTGGTGGCGATGCCGGCCAGCAGCGGGTCGTCGGCCCGCTGGGCCACCGCCATCGACCGGTCGGCGGCCAGCCAGGCCAGCTCGCACTCGCCGAGCTTGCGCAGCACCGACGAGGCGATCTGGTAGACCTGCCCGAGCAGGTGGGCCGCCTCCGGCGCCTGCGCTCCCCCGTAGGCGGCGTCGGCCGCCTGAGCGTCGCGCAGCAGCTTGGGCAGCGCCCGGGTGAGCATCCCGTAGCGGCCGTACTGGTAGGTGAGCCAGGCGTGGTTGACGGCCTTGCGCATGTCGTCCAGCGGAGGCGGGTACGGCACGGCGTCGAAGTAGGCGCTCATCGAGTCGTACCGCTCCAGGGCGGCCCGGATCTCCTGCACCTCGACCTGGTCGATGCAGTTCAGCGCGTCGGTACGCCGCTCCGGGTCACGGCCCAGCAGCAGTTGCACGTCCATCTGCAGGATGTCGGCGATCTCGTAGAGGACGGAGAACTTGTCCAGCCGGCGGACGCCCCGCTCGACCTTGTCCACCCAGCTCTTCGACTTGCCCAGACGGTCGGCGAAGACCTGCTGCGACATCTTGCGTCGCCCCCGCCAGTAGGCCACTCGCCGTCCAATGGGTAGCTCGTCCATCTCCCCATCCCTCCCCTGCCGCCGCCACCCATCGGTTGGCGGCGATGTCCGCGGGTGCGGCGATCCGTCGTTCGTCTTGCAGTTTTCGCTGGTCGCACAGCCTGTACGTCAGCCGGACAGCCAGTCCTCGTACTTTTCGTGCAAGTTGCACGAGCCGTTCGTCAACCTCAACGATCGTGGGTTACGGCAGTGACGGTGCTCGACATGCGACCTGGCGTTCGCCGGGCCCGACGAGGGGAGATGGCACACATGTGGGGGAACGTCGTACCGCGCGTCGCCGAACTGTCGCCGCTGGAACGCGTCCGGCTGCGCCGGGTCGCCATCCGGTACGCCGTACACGGCTGGGAGGTGACCCCCGGTGCCTGCCTCGCCCGCAGCCGGTTCGTGTGCGGTCGGGCCGGCTGCCCCACGGTGGGCTGCCACCCCGCCCTGGAGAACTGGGAGCTGGCCGCCACCACCGATCCGGCCCGGGTGGCCACCTGGTGGCGCACCCGCCCGCACGGGGTGTTGCTGCCCACCGGCCGGACCTTCGACGTGCTGGAGGTGCCGGCCCACCTCGGCCGGCACGTGCTCGACGCCGTGCAGGTCCACCCGGCCGGCACCGGCGTACGCGGGCCCGTGCTGGTCACCCCCACCGGCCGGTGGATGTTCCTGGTCCGCCCCGGCGACCCGCTCCGACCGGAGTTGGAGCACTGCTTCCACGTCGTCCGGCACGGGCCGGGCTCGTGGATCCCGGCGCCACCCACCCGGCTGCCCGAGGGGACCGTCCGCTGGGCGGTCGCCCCGGAGCAGGCCCGCTGGCGGCTTCCGGACTCCTACCTGGTGCAGAACACCCTGATCGAGGCGCTGCGGGCCAGCGGGGTGACGCTCGCCCCCGACCTGCTCCCGGGTCACCTGCCCCTGCCCCGCCGGGGCAGGTGACCCGGGCCCCGGCCGACGATTCGATCCGGTGACCGACAGCGTCGCCGGACGGCCGGTGCTCGTTGAGCAGGTGACAGCGCGAACGCGCGCCACGAACGGGGGAACGATGTCCACGGACGACAGGTCGCCGTATCCCGGCGGCACCGAACCGCCCCGTCGCAGCTATCCGCGGCACCGCTGGGCGGGCACCCGCCCGGCCGGCTCGCGCCCCGGGCGGCCCCGCCCCACCGGCACCCGCCCCGCCGGCACCCATCGCCCGCTGCGCTAGACCGTCTCTCCGGATCGTCGCCGGCTCGCGCCCGGATCCAGAAGACACGCGTCTAGACCGTCAGCGGAAGCGCGGTGGAGTGGAACTGGCGGGCGTCGTCGGTGACGACCGCGTGGGTGTGGTCGCCCAGACGGTCCAGCCAGCCGATCCCCGCCGCCCCCATGGCCAGGGCGGCGGTGGCGTAGGCGTCGGCGACGCCGAGGTCGCTGCCGACCACCGTCACCGAGCGCAGCCCGCTGGCCGGCGCGCCCCGCCGGGGGTCCAGCACGTGCCGACCCCGCTCGTAGACCCCGGAGGTGGCCACGGCCAGGTCGGTGCCGGCGAGCACCAGACACGTCGCCATCGCGTCCCAGGGGTGCCGGATGCCGATCCGCCACGGCTCCCCCGTCGGCGAGAAGCCGCGGACGCGCACGTCACCGCCGGCGTTGACGCAGTGGTTCGCCGCGCCGGCGGCGAGCAGCCGGTCGGAGGCGACCTGCGCCGCCCAGCCCTTCACGAACCCGGACGGGTCGAGCCGCCCGGTGGCGTACGCGTCGAAGAAGCCGTCGGTGGCGCCCCACAGGTCGGCGCACGCCTCCAGGACGAAACGCAGGTCCGCCGACGCCTCGGAGAGCAGCACCTCGCCCCGGTCGAACCGGCACACCTCGCTGTCGGCCTTGTACGTGCTGAAGCGGCCGTCGACCTCACGCATCCAGGCGAAGACGTCATCGGCCAGTTCGTGCAGGCGGCCCGGTGGCAGGTCGTCGGCGAGGTCCAGGGTGATCGTCGTACCCATGATCTGCTCGACCCGGCAGAGCCCGGGTCGGATCATCGCGGCCGGCACGTCAGAATGCCTGCTCGATCGCGGCCCGCAGTGAGCTCTTGTAGGCGTTGCTGGTGGCGGTGGCGCCGGAGACGGTGTTCAGGTTGGCGCTCTGTTTCCGCACCACCTCACTGGGGGTGTTGGGAGCGCCGGTGCCGTTGTACGTGTCCCGCACGTCGCCGCTGTGGATGTCGGACTCGCCGCCGCTCGGCAACGCCAGGGTGGTGGCTTCGATGATCTTGCTGCCGGAGACCACGATCTGCACCTGCACGTACCCGTAGCCATTGGCCGTGTCCACCGGAGGGCCGGTGACCCGGCGGGTGGTCGACTGGGGCGCCTTGGTGGTGGTCTTCGGCGCCGAGGGCGCCTTCGCGGTGGTCTTCGTGCCCGACGGGCGGGCGGTGGTCTTGCTGGGCTTGGGCGACGTGGAGGCGCCGGCGGTCACCGACGGCTTCGGGCCCGCGCCAGCCGGGTCGGTCCCGGGCGCCTCGGGGTCGGCGCTCGGGTCGACGCCCGGCCCGGCGGGGTTGACCGGCTGCGCTGTCGGCAGGTTCTGGGCGACCTGGGTGGCGCCCGGCGAGCCCTTGAGCACCACCAGGGCGGTGGTGCTGGCGGCCAGACCGGTGATCGCGAACAACGCGCGACGCATGCGATGCCTTCCTACAGCTCGAAGGTGGCCAGGTGGATCTGCCGGCGGGGCACGCCGGCACGGCGCAGCGCGCGCACCGACTGCTCGACCAGCCCGGAGGGCCCGCAGAGGTAGACGTCGCGCCGGGCCACGTCGGGCACCAGTTGGCGCAGCCCGTCCGGGCTCATGAGCTGGCGGGGGCCGGGGTCGTCGCGGGAGCCGATGACGTACCAGATCGACGTGTCCCGTTCCTGGGCCAGCCAGTCCAGTTCCCGGCTGAGCAGCACGTCGGCCGGCGTACGGGCCCGGTAGATCAGGGCTGCGCCCGGCGGCAGCTCCTCCAGCATGGCCCGGATGGGCGTGATGCCGCTCCCACCGGCGATCAGCAGCGCCCGCTCGCGCACCCGGTGCGCGGCGGTGAAGGTGCCCGACGGGCCGTGGGCCCAGACCCGGGTTCCCGGGTCCAGGTCGCGCAGGTCGGCGGTGTGCCGGCCGACAACCTTGACGGTGAGCCGCAGCCAGCGGCCGTTGGCGGCGGCCGAGACGGAGAACGGGTGCGACTGCCACCAGCAGCCGGGGGTGAGGAAGCGCCAGCGGAAGTACTGCCCGCCGAGCATCTCCAGGCGGCCCAGCCGCTCCCCGGTGAGGTAGATGGAGATGGTGTCCGGGCTCTCCGCGACGACGTCGGCGACCCGCAGCCGGTAACGCAGGTTGAACGCCAGTGGCGCGATCACCCGACCCCAGAGCAGGGCGGCGACCACCAGCAGGTACAGGGCGATCCAGCCGGTCCGCACCGGGCCCGGCTTGTAGAGCTGCGCGCCGTGGGTGAACTGGTGCCCGTAACCGAGCAGCAGCACCAGATAGCTCGACCGGTGCAGCAGGTGCCACGCCTCGTAGGGCAGCGCCCGGCGGATCGCCCGGACGCTGCTGAAGCCGACCACCAGCATGATGCCGGTGGCGACGAAGGCCGAGAGCATGTCCTCGTAGCCGCCGAGCAGCGTGCCCACCTCGGCGAGGACCGAGTGGTTTCGCAGGTCGGCGTACCCGACGAGGATCAGCGACAGGTGCGACAGCACGGCGACCAGCAGCGTCGCGCCGATGTCGCGGTGCCAGCGGCCGAGCTGCTCGCCGCCGATCCACCGCTCCAGCACCGGCAGCCGGCTCATCATGAGCACCTGCACCAGGAGCAGGTAGCCGGCGATCAGGCCGGTGATCCGGCCGGCCGCGGTGACGGTGGCCGCGGTGGTCCGCAGCGAACCGGCGGGGGTGCCCAGCCACCAGGGCAACACGCTGGCGAGCAGCCCGACCAGGAGCAGCGCGGCCAGCAGCCGCCGGCCGCCGGGTCCGCGCCGGGCCGGGATCTGCGGGAGTACGGGTTCCGCCGACCGGCCGCCGTGCCAGGACGAGGTCGTCCCGGTGCGGCGGCCGGCGGCGTGGGTGTGCGAATGCGTCACGCGTACAGCTTCATCGGTGCGTACTTCATGCGGGGGAACACCTTCTGCACCTCGGCGTTGGTGAGCCCGAAGCGGCCCTGCGCCAGGGAGCCGTACACGTTGAACATGTTGTTGTATTCCGGCACGTCACCGGAGTCCAGCTTGTCCAGGCCGTTCCAGGTGCCGAGCAGCGATCCGGCCAGCTTCTTGCCGGACAGGACGGTGACCACGCCGCCGTGGCCGTGGTCGGTGCCGCCGGTGTTCGAGCTGACCCGGCGGCCGAACTCGCTGGACACCATGATCGTGACGTCGGCGGCCTGCGGGCCGAGGTCGGTGAAGAACGCCGCCATCGCGCTTGCCAGCTCGTTCAGCCGGCGGTGCAGCTGGCCGCCCTCGCGAGTGCCCTGGTTCTCGTGGGTGTCGTAGCCGCCCATGCCGACGGTCGCGACCCGGACGTTGGCACCACCCTTGATCAGCTGCGCGAGCTGCTGGAACGCGTTGCCGACGCCCTCGTACTTGACGCCCGCGGCGGGCTGGTACGGCTTGGCGGCGAGCTTTTGCGCCGTGGCCAGCGCGCCCATGCCCTCCTGCACGGCCTCCTCGACCGGGTGGTTGATCCCGGTGAAGAGCCCCTTGATGGCCTTCTCGGTGGCGGCCCGGAACTTGTCGTCGCCGTTGAGCCGCAGCGAGCCGACGCTGTTCAGCGACAGCGCGCCGTTGTTGCCGACCAGCGAGCGGGGCAGCGTGCTGCCGATGCCGACGCTACGGAACGCGGTGCCCTTGCCCAGGTGGTCGACCAGGCCGTCGAGCCAGCCCCGGCCGCCGGTCTCGTTGGGCAGCCCGCCCAGGTTGCAGGCGTCCGCGGCCTGGAAGTGGCTGCGGGACAGCCGCTCGTCGGAGACCGCCGGGATGAAGCCCAGCTGACCGGCCTTGAGGTACTGCTCCAGCGGCTTGAACGCGCTGGTCAGCTTGAAGCCGCGGCTCAGGGCCAGCGAGTCGTTGCCGAGCAGCAGGTCGGGCCGGGCCTTGGCGAGCACCGGGTCGTTGTCCGGCGCGACGAGGCTCAGCCCGTCCAGGCCGCCGTAGAGGAAGACGTGGATCAGCGTGCCGGTCTTGGTCGCCGCGAACGACGCCGAGGTGGTGACGAACTGCGCGGTGGCCAGGGCGGTGGCGGTGGCCGCCGCACCGGCGACGAACGTCCGCCGGGTGACGCCGCGCCCGTCCTGCTGGGCCTCCTCCAGGTCCTCCAGCGTGCGGTAGCGGTCGGCCTCGGCCGCGTTCTCGGCGGCGACCAGGTCGGCCTCCGCGCGCAACAGAGCCTCGGCCGGGTTGTCGGCCAGTCGCCGCAGGTCCGGGCATTCGGGGTGCAGGGGGAAAGAGTTGTACACAGTCTTCTCCATCGGGTGCCTCACCGGAGGTGGTGCTGGGGGGACGCGAGGATCGCCCGCGCGACGGCGGTGATGGCCCCGTTGAACGTGGCATCGACCTTGGCGGTCGCCGGCACGCCGGCCACGCCGAGGATCAGGTTCTTCTCCCGGGTGCTCAGCTTCTGGTTGACCAGTCGCATCGAGAGCGCGTCCACGTACGCCCCGGCGGTGGCCGGCGGCTTGGCGACCAGCTTCTCCGGCGCCGTGTACGTGAAGACGGTGCGGTAGCCCGCCACGATCTCGCCGGCCTCGTTCCAGCCGTTGACCATCGTGCCGGCCGAGGTCCACGCGACGTAGACGTCGGGGTAGCCGTCCGGGGTGGGCTGACCCATCGGGTACTGGCCCAGCTCACGCAGCTTGTCCTGGATCTGCCGCAGGCCCCGGGCGAACGGGGTGCGCTTGTTGTCGCCGTTGTCGTTCTTCGCCGACGCCTCCGGCGCGACGCCCAGGGTGCGGTACGTGGCGACCAGGTACTCCATCGGCCGGCGCACCTTCTGACCCACCGCCGCCCAGAACTCCGACGAGCTGAACAGCGTCATCAGCACCGGCTTGATCATGCCGTTGTTGCTGGTGTACGACTTGGCCAGCCGGTCCACGAGGGACTTCGGCGGGGTGTCCGAGACGAACCGGGTCGCGAGGCTCTGCGCCACGTACTTCGCGGTCGAGGGGTGCAGCGCGATGTAGGTGATGTACTTGTCGATCGCCGCGTCCACGGCGGCGATCTGCTGCTTCGTCGGCTCCTTGTTGTCCTCGATGCCGAACGTGTTCGCGTGGGTGAAGCCGAGAATCTTCACCTTGCCCTGGTAGTGATTCCGGGCGTTCAGGACGTACTCGCCCTTGTCGTTGACGCCACGGCCGGTCTGCAGCATGGCCGCCTGCCGGACGTCGCCCTCCTTGTAGCCGCCGTCGACGCCGACCGAGTAGAGCTCCAGGTTCTCCCGGGCGAGGTTCTCGTTGATGGCGTCCTTGCGGGAGTCCTTCTGGTTCAGGTAGATCAGCAGCGCGGGGTGCTTGTTCGCCGCGACCAGCATCTCGGGGTAGCTGCCCAGCGCGTGCTTGCGTACCACGTCCTTGTCGAACGACGTGCGGTACACCTCGCCGCCGTCGAAGTCGGCGGCGACGTGCAGGAAGTCGTTCCAGAAGTCGACCATGACCTCGAACAGCTGGCGCTTCGACCAGATCTGGCGGGCCAGGGTGGCGTCGACCACCTCACGCTCCGGCTGGGCGCCCTGCTCGTTGAGCTTGTCGCGCTGGGTCCGCAGCTGCTCCACCGAGAGCGTCTGGGTGGGCAGCTCGGCGAGCTTCAGCTCGGCCTTGCTCGGCTCGATCTTGTCCGGGTCGAGCTGCCCGCGGATCCACGCGTCGATGCCCTGGCGCTTGATGTCGGCGACCACGGCGGGCGTCGCGCCGAAGGTGGCCCGCCGGGCCAGGTGCAGGATCGGGTCCTTGGCGAGCACCGTCTTGACGGTCACCGTGGTCTCCGCGGCGGCCGCCGCCGGGCCGGAGAAGGTCCGGCCACCGGTCGGCGCGTTCTTCTTCAGCGCCTCGCCGGCCCGGGAGCCCATGTAGCTCTCGTTCTGCTCGGTGTAGGTACGCACCGTGCTGGGCTGCTGGCCGCTGGGACGCGCCGCGGTCCCGTCGGTCACCGTGTTGCCCGTCGCGTCGCCCGCGGCCGCCTCGTCACCGAAGAGGCTGCGGAACTGCGGCGTCATGGCGAGCGCCGCGCCACCGGCCACGACGGCGGCGGTGCCACCGAGCGCGACAATGGCCTTGCGCCGGCCGACCTTGCGGCCCGGCTCGTCGTCATCGTCCAGGGTGGGCAGTCCAGCACCGGCCGGACGCGCCGGGGCCGGACGACCCAGACCTTCCGGGCCGACCCACTGCGGCCCACGCGGGGCGGGGGCGGGTTGTCCGGCGTGCGCGTACCCGTCGCCGTACTGCTCGCGCGGGTCCCCCTGCGCCGGGTAGCCGCCCTGGTAGGGGTGGGGCGAGTCGTATCCGTACGACGCGGACGCGGTGGGGTCGCCGTAACTGTCCGAGGTGTGGTGCTGGCGTCCGTCCCAGCCGCGGTCGTCCCGCGGTCGACGTGGTGGCACATTCTGGTCGGCCATGTACCAATCCCGATTTCTGATGAGCGCCGGAAGCTGCGACCGAGCAGGTGCGGCAGGTGCGGCGACTGTTGCCTGAGGGGGTTGCTACGGCAAGGTAACCAAGCGCTCAGGTGCCTTCAAGGTGAGCCGAACGCGCCGGTGAGGGCACTTAAGACAGCCCTCACCACCGCGTTCGTGGCAGGCCGGGGACGCGGGCCGGGCTCCGACCTTCCCAGCAGGGCGGACGTGCGGCAGCCGGGTACGGATCGGACCTGGCCGCCGTACGCGACACGTTCCGCGTCGTTCACCACCACAGGCAAACTTAAGGCTCGGCTAAGCCGGACGTGAAGTGTCCTCACGCTGGGAAAAGGAGGAGCGGGCGAGCGTGAGCCGCCGCCGCAGCGGGTATGCCGCCGAACCGCTGAACGCGTGAGGGGAAGGCAGCGCCATGCTCAGCAAAGAGGATCAGCGCAGGTTCGACCAGATCACCCGTCAGCTCCGGGAGAGTGACCCGGCCTTCTTCGCCCGGCTGGACCACCGGGTCCGAGCCCGCAGGGGCCGCTACCTGATGTTGTTGACCATCGTGCTGTGGGCGTCGCTCCCGGCGATGGCCGTGTTCGCCGGCCGGCTGGCCGGCGCGATCTGCGCGGTGGTGCTGGTGGCCAACGCGGCGATCATGTGGCGGTTCCGCCGCCGCTGGACGTGAGGGCTCACCTCGGGCCGAACGCCCGGTACGCACGACGCAGCCGCTCCAGCAGGCCCGGCCCTCCGATGGCCGGCGCCGGCGGGCCGAGCTGGCGCAGCAGGAGATCCGGCCCGGTCGCCAGTCGGGGTGGCCGGTCGGGCAGCGGCACCGGCGACGCCCAGAAGCGGTCCACCGCCTCCGCGAGGGGGGTGGTCGCCAGCCCGGCGAGCGCCCGGGCCGCACCGACCGGCGGCAGCGCGTCCACCGCGGACGAACTGTCGTCCGAAGTGGACACGGGGGCGGCAGCCGGCGCGGGCGACACCGCCGTGCCGGTGGCCTCGGCCCGACGGGCGCGCAACCGGTCGAGCAGGTCCGCGCGCGAGCGGCCACGCCAGTGCAGCAGCTCGAACGGGTCCGCGTCGAACGCCTCGGCGAGCAAATAGAACGTGGCCGCGAGGTGCTTGCACGGCACCGCGAAGTCGGGGCAGTTGCAGCGTTGGGTCAGCTCGTCCACGGCGGCCGGGAAGAGCGGGGCGCCCGCCGCCACGAACAGCTCCTCCAGCTCGTCGGGCAGGTCCCCGGCGAGCAGGCGGGCGCTGAAGAACGCCTGCCCGGCCAACTCGTCCTCGATCCGGGTCCAGAGCGCGGCCGGGAACGTCGCCAGCGCGATGGAGACCTCGTACGGCCGGGGCCGGGAACCCTGCACCTGGGCGGTGACCCGGCCCGGCGCGATGTCGAGCCGGAGCACCTGACCGGCCCGCGCGTACGACCGGCCACGGGTCAGCCGGGTGCCGAGCGCGAACGACTCCAGCACCTCCAGGAAGCGCCGGGACCACCAGGACCGCCCGATCGCGCCTCGGGCGCTGCGCGCCCGCAGCCCACCGTCGACCCGCCGGGGACGGCCGTAGTCGGCGAACCGGTCCGTGCTCATCACTCCACCACCGCCCCGGCCTCCAGGGCGAACAGCTCCCGCAGCTGACCCGTGGACAGCTCGGTGATCCACTGTTCGCCGGTGCCCACCACCCGCTCGGCGAGGGCGCGCTTGTCGGCGATCATCGCGGCGACCTTCTCCTCCACGGTGCCGGCGCAGACGAACTTGCGGACCTGCACCCGCCGGCGCTGCCCGATCCGGAACGCCCGGTCGGTGGCCTGGTCCTCGACCGCCGGGTTCCACCACCGGTCCACGTGCACCACGTGGTTGGCGGCGGTCAGGGTTAGCCCGGTGCCACCGGCCTTGAGGGACAGGACGAACAGCGGCGGGCCGTCGGCCGACTGGAAGCGCTGCACCAGGGCGTCCCGCTCGGCCTTGCCGAGCCCACCGTGCAGGAACAGCACCTCGCGGCCGAAGCGCGCCGACAGGTGCCCGCGCAACATCGCGCCGAACTCCGCGTACTGGGTGAACAGCAGCGCCCGCTCCCCCGCCGCCAGCACCTCCTCCAGGATCTCGGTCAGCCGGGCCAGCTTTCCGGAGCGGCCCTCCAGCGCCGAGCCGTCGCGCAGCAGCTGGGCGGGGTGGTTGCAGACCTGCTTGAGCCGGGTCATGGTGGCCAGCACCAGCCCGCGTCGCTCGATGCCGTCGCTGGTCTCGATCCGGGCCAGCATGTCGTCGACCACCACCCGGTACAGGGCGGCCTGCTCGGCCGTGAGGTTGCAGAGCACCTCCATCTCCAGCTTCTCCGGCAGGTCGGAGATGATCGACGAGTCGGTCTTGAGCCGGCGCAGCACGAACGGGCCGGTGATCCGGCGCAGCCGCTCGGCGGCCTCGACGTCGCCGTGGCGCTCGATCGGCTCGGCGAACCGCTTGCGGAACGTCGCGGCCGGGCCGAGCAGCCCTGGATTGGCGAACTGCATGATCGACCAGAGATCGGCGAGCCGGTTCTCCACCGGCGTACCGGTCACCGCCACCCGCTGCCGGGCCGGCAGCGCGCGGACCGCCTCGGCCTGCCGGGTCGACGCGTTCTTGATCGCCTGCGCCTCGTCCACCACCACCCGGTGCCAGTCGATGCCGGCCAGGTCGACGGCGTCGCGCGCGGCCACCGAGTAGGTGGTGAGGACCAGGTCCGCGCCGTGCGCGGCCGCCGTGAACTCCGCCCCCCGCGCCCGCTCCGCCCCATGGTGTACGTGCACCCGCAGCGTCGGCGTGAACCGGGCCGCCTCCCGCTGCCAGTTGCCGACCAGCGACATCGGACAGACCAGCAGGGTCGGTCCGGCCTCCGGCGGGTCCCCGGCGAGCAGCGCCAGCAACTGCACGGTCTTGCCCAGCCCCATGTCGTCGGCGAGCACCCCGCCCAGGCCGAGTGACCGCAGGAACGCCAGCCAGGCCAGTCCCCGCCGCTGGTACGGCCGCAGCGTCCCCTGGAAACCCGGCGGCGGGTCGAGCGGGGTGAGCCGGCGCTCGACCGCGCCGGCGAGCAGGTCGCCCAGCGCCCCGTCGGCGGTCACCTCCAGCACCGGCAGCGCCTCGGTGTCGTCGCCGTCGGCGAGCCCGAGGCGCAACAGGTCGGCGACGGTCAGCTCGCCGGCCGAGCGCAGCAGACGCAGACCGGCCGCGAGCCGACCCGGGTCCAGCTCCACCCATCGGCCGCGCAGCCGTACCAGCGGGGTCTTCAGCTCGGCCAGCGCCGCCAGCTCGTCGGCGGACAGCGGCTGGTCGCCGAGCGCGACCTCCCAGCGGTAGTCGACGAGCGCGTCCAACCCGACGCCGGCCTCGGTGCTGGCCACCGTGCCGGGCGCGGTCCGGCTGCGGGCGCGCAGCCGAGCGCCGAGCCGCGCCGACGGACGCCGCCACCAGGAGGGCAGCAGCACCCCGAAGCCGGCGGCGTGCAGCACCGGGGCGCCCTCGCTGAGGAACCGGTGGGCGCCCTCGACGTCCAACTCCATCGCCTCGGGTGCGGCGGTGCGCAGCGCGGCGTCCAGGTCGGGCCAGAGCCGGCTGGCCCGGCCCAGCTCCGCGAGCAGGGTCTCCTGCGGGCTGGCCGTACGGTCGGCGAGACCGTCGAGCGGGTGCGTCCGCCAGACCTCCCCGGCGTCGATGTGCAGCCCCGGCTCATCGGCCGCCTGCAACCCGAACTCCAGCCGCCACCGCGCCGCCGGGGAGTCCTCGCCGCCTGTCGGGCCACCCTCGGCCAGCTCACCGCCGCCTGTGCGAACAGACGCGGGCGGCGCGTCGCCCGGCAGCGGGCGGGTGGCCAGGATCGGCTCGGTGACCTCGTCGGGGGCCGGCTCCACCAGGCGGAAGCTGGCCCGGACGGCGCCGCCGGCCGCGTCGCGCTGCCAGTCGTCGAGTTCGGCGCGCAGGATGTCCAGTGCGGCCCGGTCGACGGTGAAGTCGCGGCGGGGGCCGGCGAGCGCGGCCAACCAGGCCGGCGCGGGCCCGCCGGGGCGTACTCCTCGGGCCAGCGTGGTGGTCACGAGGGCCGCTCGGGCGGCGGCGTCGGTGAGCGCGTCGAGCGCGTCCGCGACCAGCTCGGCGGCCGGCACCGCAGCAGCGGTAGCGGCAACGGCCGGCGGCGCGGTGGCAGCCCCAGCGGGGACGGCGACCGGGACGGGGGCGGCGGCGCGGGCTGCGGGCGGCAGTGCCAGTGCCAGCGAGCGCGCCCAGGCGGCGTCGGTGCCGGTCAGCAGCGGACGCCAGACGGCCCGCGCAGCCACCTGGGCTGCCCGGTCTGCCACCAGCCCGGTCACGTCGACATCGGCCGACCCGGCCTGCGACGCCACGCCGGCATCCGGCGAGCCGACAGGGGCATCGACCGAGCCGGCCGTGGGGATCGGCGTGCTGACGCCGGGCAGGACGCGGCCCCGGGCCACGAGGTCGGCGGCGAAGTCGGCCAGCTCGGCGAGGTGACGCAGGGTCGCCCCGGGCACCACCGGGAGGTCGTCCAGGGCGCGCAGCAGTGCGAGGGCGTCGTCTGGGGCGTACACCAGGACGGGCACCCGCCACGCGGCGAGGGTGAGCTGGCCGCGGGCCGGGGGTGCGACGGTGGTCCGGATCAGCTCGGGTGAGTCGGTCGGCGCGCCCGCCCGGGTGGGCAGGGTGAGCAGCGCGGTGGCCGGGCGGGCCGGCTCGGCGGCGTCGGCGAGGGCCGCGACCAGGTCCGCGTGCCCGGCGGCGAAGGGATGCGGGCGCTCCCGGGGCGGCCTGCCGGGGCGGACCGGAGACGGCGGCGCGGCGCTGTCCTCGGCCCAGACCGCGAGGCCAGCGGTCGAGTCGTCGCAGGGCTTCCACAGCCCATGGATGACCAGCACCTACTCCCCCTCCGCCGCCCGCGCCCAGGATAGGCGGCCCGGGGCGACGAGCGTCAGCGCCCACCGCACGACACACGCCGCCGACGGGTTGATCGACTCCAGGTCGGGGGTGTGGGGGTGTCCACGCCGGGCTGGGCTAGCGTCGGCACAATGGTCGATCTCCTGGTTGTTGGCGGGCTCGGGGTGGATGTGCGGGTACGGGTGCCCGCGCTGCCGCTGCCGGCCGCCGACTCGCACACCGTCGAACCGATCGAGCTGCGGATCGGCAACACCGGTGCCGGGGTGGCGCTGGCCGGCCGGGCGCTCGGCCTGCGGGTACGGGTGGTCGACACCCTCGGCGCGGACCCGGCCGGCGACCTGATCCGGGCGGCGCTGACCCGGGCCGCGGTGCCGGCGGTGCTGGCGCAGGACAGCGGCGGGACCCGACGGTCGGTGAACCTGGTGGACCCGGGCGGCCGGCGCACCTCGCTGTACGACCCGCGCCCGTGGCGGGGCGACCCGCCGTTCTCGCCCGCGGAGGTGGCCGAGCTGGTCGCGGACGCCCGGCACGTACACCTTTCGATCATGGACTGGGTGGTGCCGTTGCTGCCCGCCGTGCGGGCCGCGCTCCCGGCGGGCGTGTCGCTCTCCACCGACCTGCACGACTGGGACGGCACGAACCCCTACCACCGGCCGTTCGCCGAGGTCGCCGACCTGGTCCTGGTCAGCGGGGTGCGGCTGGGCGAGCGGGCCGCGGCGCTCGCCGGCACGCTGGCGCCCCGGACCGTGGTGGTGACCCGGGGCGCGGACGGCGCCGAGCTGTACCCGGGCGACGGCACGCGGGTGCCGGTGCCGCCCGCCGCCGCGCCGGGGCCGGTGGTGGACAGCAACGGGGCCGGCGACGCGTTCGCGGCCGGGCTGATCGCCGGGCGGCTGCGGGGCGAGCCCCTGACCGAGGCGGCCCGGTACGCGGCACGGGTCGCCGCGGCGGCCTGCGCCCACGACGGCATGGAGTATCCGCCGGGCCTGTTACCCGCCGGATGACGACGGGCGGCCGGGCTCAGAGCGCGCCGGTCGACCCGTCGGTCAGTTCGCGCAGGATGTCGGCGTGGCCGGCGTGGCGGGCGGTCTCCTCGATCAGGTGGACCAGGATCCAGCGCACCGACACCTCACCGAGCTGCGGGTGCGGCACCACGTGGTCGAGGTCGAAACGCGCGGCGACCGCCCGGGACCGGGCGCAGGCCCGCTCGTACGCCTCGACGAGCCCGTCGACCGTGTCGTGCTCATCGAGGGTGAAGCTCGCGATCGCGTCCTCTTCCGAGTTCAGGTAGACGTCGCCCGGCTCGGGCGCCAGCAGCACCGGAAACCAGTTCCGCTCGACAAGCGTCAGGTGCTTGACCAGCCCGGCGAGCGTGGTCGCGGAGGGCACCAGCCGGCGGGCCGCCTCGGTGTCGGACAGGCCGCGCAGCTTGCGCAGCACCACGCCACGGTGGAAGTCGAGGAACGAGTCCAGCACGGCGCGCTCGTCGCCGACGCGGGCGAGCACCGGGCCGAGCGTCGGATCGATGGTCTGCTCCGTCATCCGCCGACCGTAACCACGTCGGGCCCCTCGCGCTGCCCCGTATCCCGCTGCGAGGCGCCCTCGTGACGGGCAGGATGGGCGCATGGCTTCATCCGTGCAGATCCTCCTCGTCGGCGGCGCGGCGGACGGGCAGACCGTGACCGTCGAACTGGACACCAACGGCCGGCCGCCGCTCACCCACCACCACATCGGGTCCGGTGGGCTGGCGGAGGCGCAGATCTACGAGTTGGAGTCCGCCCGCGAGGAAGGCCGCGAGTGGCGCTACCGGTGGACCGGTCCGGCGGTGTGACGCGGGTCAGACTCGGGTGAGGGCCTGAGCGCGCAGTCTGTCCAGCACGCCACGGGTGACCTCCGAGGTGCCCCGCGCCTGCTCGCAGACCTCCGCGACCCGACGGGCCGTGGCCGCGGCGCGTTCCTCGCGTTCGTCCCAGAGTCGGTCGACCTCGGCCAGCAGCGGCCCCTCCACCTCCCGCTCCACGCCCCGCAGCGCCGGCACACCGAGCCGCTGGGCCAGGTCGAAGACCTTGCCGGCGTACGGCAGCGGCAGGAACGGCGTGCCCACCATCGCCGCGAAGATCAGGAAGTGCAGACGCATGCCGACGGCCAGGTCGAAGTGGCGCATCAGCCCGAGCACCTGCTCCGGTGAGTAGGTGCCGTGCAGGATCCGCCCCCGCTCGGCGGCGACCATGTGCGACAACACCCCGTGCGAGTGCCGGATGTCGTCGCGTTCCATCGGCACGAACAGCACGTACGCGTCGATGCGGTGCACCAGGAAGTCACCGATCTGGGCCAGCAGCCGGTGGTAGCCGTCGACGTCGAGGCGTTCGGCGGCCCGTCCCGGCTCCCGCACGCTGATCCCGACCAGCCTCTTACCGGCCGGCACCCCCTCCTCGCTGAGCAGGTGCACCGGGAAGTCGGCCGGCTGCAACAAAAACGCCGGGTCGGCGGTGACCGTGATCGGGTTGAGCAGTCCCGCCTCTTCCAGGACCATCCGGGACTCCTGGTCGCGGACGGTCACCTGGGTCGCGCTGGCGAGCGTCTCCCGGACCATGCCGGTGTCGACCGCGTCGCTGAGCGGCCCGACCCCCACCGCGTACGTGAGGAGGGGCAGGCCCCGTTCCTGGGCGACCCGCACGACCCGCAGATAGCGGCGGGCCTCCCGGTCGTAGAGGATCCCGCCGCCACCGAGGATGAGCAGGTCGAGTTGGGCCAGCACCAACGCCGAGTCGGTACGGCTGACGCCTTCCCAGGGCACCGCCTCGACGTCCGGGTGGGCGGCGCGGGTGTGTTCCGGGTTGCGGGAGAAGACGATGATCCGGGCGTTGGGTTCCTGCATGCGTAGATCGGTGAGGAGACCGGTGAGGATCGCCTCATCGCCGAGGTTCCGGCCACCGTACGAGCCGAGCACACCGATGGTCAGTCCGGCGCCATGCGTCATCCGTCGCTCCTCCCCGGGTGCGGTCCGCAGCGGTTTCCCGCTGGTCGGACGAACAGTCCTGAACCGGGGCCGGGGCGGCTCAGCCCGTCGGATCGATGCGCTTGGCCATCTGCTGCGCGGTGACCTCGAAGCCCAGGCTCCGGTAGAGCCCGATCGCCACGGTGTTCGTCCCGAAGACGTTCAACCCCAGCTCGGGCACCCCGAGTCCGGCCAGTTCGGCCTCGATGAGCTGGATCATCCGCCGCGCGTGGCCACGCCCCCGGTGCGTCGGATGTACCTCGATGTTCTGAATCCAGGCCCGCGTCGGGCCGGCCGCGTCACTCGCCCCAGGCAGGCTCACCCAGATCCACCCGACCTCGGTGTCGTCGACCCGCGCCACCCGCAGCAGAACCCCCTCGGTGGCCGCGCCCGCCGGCAGCCCTTCCCGCAGCTGCTGCGCCGACCGCTCCCGGGCCGCCTCCGGCGTCATGCCCCGGTGCGCGACCAGGTCCTCGGCGTATCCCACCTCCAGCGGTTCCCACAGCCGGGCCAGTTCCTGCTCGGTCATCGGCGTCAATGTCAGCTCCACCGGGGCCTCCCCTTCGATGTCTGATCCAGCGCGTAGTGCAGCAGAACCACGCAGACGCCGCCACCGTGATACCCGCGACGGGGCCGCGACCCGGGCCGATCTCCCAAAGAGGCCCGGCATCCACATGATCATCGAGCCCGGGAAATGGGTTGTTCGTCGGGGCGGGGCCGGCGCACCGTGGCGGGATGCAGGGGACAGCGACGCGGATCGGCTGGGGTGATCTGCCGGCGGTGGTCCGATCCGCGGTGGAGGGCATCATCGGTGATCGGGTGGTCGAGGCGGTGTCCCAGTCGGGCGGCTTCTCGCCGGGCACCGCCGACCGGGTCCGCACCGCGACCGGCCGGCGGGCTTTCGTGAAGGCGGTCAGCCCGGCGCAGAACCCGGACAGCCCGGTCATGCACCGCGCCGAGGCCCGCACCGCCGGCGCGCTACCGCCGACAGCGCCGACACCCCGCCTGCTGGGCTGCCACGACGACGACGAGTGGGTGGCACTGGTCTTCTCCGACGTGGACGGACGACACCCGACAACCCCGTGGCGGGCGGACGAGCTGACCCGCGTGCTCAGCGCCCTGGAGGCGATGGCCGGCGCGCTCACCCCGAACCCCGTCGCGCACGTGTCGGCCGCCGCCGAGCTGCTGGCCGGGGACTTCGCCGGCTGGCACCGGATCGCCGCCGACCCGCCGCCACGACTCGATCCGTGGGTTCGCGCCCACCTGGACCACCTGCGGCACGCCGCCGACGAGGGCGTCGCCGCGTTGAGCGGGGACACGCTCTGCCACCTGGACGTGCGGGCCGACAACCTGCTGCTCGACGCGGCCGGCACGGTGACAGTCGTCGACTGGCCGTGGGCCTGCCGGGGGCCGGCCTGGCTGGACACCGCCTTGCTGCTGGTGAACGTCCGGCTCTACGGCGGGCACGACACCGAGGCGATGCTGCGCCGGCTGCCGCTCACCGCCGGTGTCGACCCGGCCGCGCTCACCGGGGTGTACGCCGGACTGGCCGGCTTCTTCGCCGACAGCGCCCGCCGTCCGCCGCCGCCCGGCATCCCCACCGTACGGGCGTTCCAGCAGGCGCAGGCCGACGCCCTGCTCCCCTGGCTGGCCGAGCGGCTCGCCTGATGCGGCCCGTTGGCGCTGTTGCGCTGCCGGGTCTGGCCGAGCGTCACGGCGGATGCGCGACCCTGCCGGTCAGCGTGCCGTGGGCGCCGAGGTGAACCTGTACGCCAGCTGCGTCAGGCCGACCAACCGCAGGTCGCCGTCGAGTCCCTTGAGCGCAGCGGTCATCGCGCCGGCCGCGCGCCCGGCCTGCAACCCGACCTCGGCGTCCTCGACGACCAGGCAGCGCGCCGGTGGCACGTCGAGCAGCGCGGCGGCCCGCAGGTAGCCCTCCGGGGCCGGCTTGCCCGCGCGCACGTCCTCGACGGTGACCAGCACGGGCGCGGTGATGCCGGCGGCACCGAGCCGGGCCTCGGCCAGCCGGACGTCGGCGCTGGTCACCACCGCCCAGGGCAACCCCAACCGGGCCAACGTCGACAGCAGCTCGAGGGCGCCCGGGGTGGCGGTCACGTCGGACAGGTCGTCGTACTGCAACGCCAACTGCCGTGCCGCCGCCACGGCGACCGCCGCGTCATCGAGCGAGGGAAGGAGCCGGCGGATCGTCTGATCGGCGGGTCTGCCGTGCGCGATCGCGAGTGCCGCCGCCGGCTCGACGGCGTACTCGGACGCCCAGCGCTCCCACGCCCGCTCGACGGCGGCGTCGGAGTCGACCAGGGTGCCATCCATGTCGAACAGCACCGCGTCGACGTCTGCCAGCTCCACGATCATGCTCCCCCCGTACGCTCCGTCACGAGGATAGGGCGTCCCTGGCCGGCGGCGGGAAACGGACCCGGCGCAGGGAACGAGTGGTCCGATGGCCGCCAGACTCGAAGACGAGCCGTCGACATGATCGTTCGCATGACGACGACGACACTTGGTGGCAAGGCCGCCCTGGTGACCGGGGGTTCCCGCGGCATTGGGGCCGGTATCGCACTGCGCCTCGCACAGAATGGGGCCGACGTGGCGCTGACCTACCGGCAGGACGCCGAGCAGGCGGCGACAGTGGTGAAGCAGATCGAGGCGCTGGGCCGGCGGGCCCTGATGATCCAGGCCGACAGCGTCGACCCGACGGCCGTCCGGGACGCCGTCGACCGGACAGCCGCCGAGCTGGGTCGGCTGGACATCCTGGTCAACAACGCGGCGGTGTTCCTGGTCGGTGCCATGGAGGATCTCGGCACAGCCGAGCTGGAGCAGACGATCGCCGTGAACGTGCGGGCGCCGTACCTCGCCGTGCGGGCGGCGCTGCGGCACCTGGGCGACGGTGGACGGATCATCAGCATCGGTAGCAACGTCGGGGAACGGGCGGTCTTCCCCGGGTTGGCTCTCTACTCGATGAGCAAGACCGCTCTGGTCGGGCTGACCCGGGGTCTGGCCCGCGAGCTGGGCCCCCGGGGCATCACCGTCAACCTGGTCAACCCGGGGCCCACGGACACCGACGCCAACCCGGCGGACGGGCCGAACGCGGCGACCATCGCCGGATTCACCGCCGTCGGCCGCTACGCTCGCCCCGCCGACATCGCGGCGACCGTCGCGCACCTGGCCAGCCCCGAGGCGGGCTACGTGACCGGGGCGGTGGTCAACGTCGACGGGGGTTTCACCAGCTGAGATACCCCACCCAGCTGCGTCACTCCTCCCGGCCCAATACGGAACGCACGACGTCGACGAACGCGACGCGCCGGTTGGTCCGTACCTCGATGGCCGCGAGCCAGCGCTCCCGGTGCCGGTCGCGAAGCGGCACTGCCGCGTCGCCCGGCTCGTCGGCGAGGCGGCGCTGCTCGGCGTACTCCGTCGTGAGGCTGGCCAGCACCGACCGGCCCGCCGCCGCGACGTCCGCCGGGCCTTCCAACAACACCAGGTTGTACGCCTCGTCCACGGCGCGCATCGCCGCGTACGTCTCGTCGTAGCCGGGCGTGGCCGTGTCCACGCCCGGCTCGACCCACCGGCGGTCCAGCCGCCGGTACGCCGCGTCGCAGGCGCTGAGGAACCCGACGTACGCGTCGCGCCGCAGCTCGTCACGCCGGGTCGCCCACCGGTCGGCGCTCTCCTGCCGGGCGACGGTGAGCTGGTGGGCGAGTTGCCGACGGGTGCTGAACGCGCCGACCAGCCCGGTCAGGGCCGCGGCGGCCAACGTGGACAGTGAGGTGATCAGCGCGACGGCGACGGTGTCCTGCACGCGCACATCATGACGGTCCCGACCCGCCGCGTGGTCGTCGCCCATCGTTACTTCTCCTCCGGCCAATGCCCCCGACTGATCGGAACGCCGAGCTGCACCGCCGATACCCGCGCGAGTCCGCCACCGCCGAGTTCGAGGATGCACTGCACGTGCTGCGGGAGGCCGTGATCGGGGGCGGTTCGGCGATGCGGTGACGCCATGGACCGCTCGCGGTCTGTCTGAGCTGCTGCCCAGCACCGAGCGCCCCAGTGGTTGCCCGGGCCGTCTACGGTGCCGTCATGCCTCTTCGTGCGGCTCGCCTGCTGATCTGGCCCATCGCCGTGGTCGCGTTAGCCCTACGCGTCTGCGCCGAACTGTGGTTCAAGCCGGTGACCTGGCGGATCCACCCAAGCGGCGTCGCCTTCCTGCTCTGGGTGGCCGCTCAGGCAGCCTGTTTCCTGGTGCCGTGGGCCGCTTATGCCCTGTTCACCAGGGCGATCCGGCAGCGACCAGCTACCTGGGAGGTGGACGTCGGTGGGCGCTGTCTCGTCGCACCGGCCAGTCCGCGCTGGATCGGCCCGTGGTCGATCGTCCTCGGTTGGCTGGCCGGCGGCTTCGTGCAGACCGAACGTGTTCCGGGTGAGGACCGCCTGCGGCTCGCCGACGATCCGGGCACCGTGGCTCTGAGCATCGGTGTCCCGGTCCTTGTCATGGGAGGCGTAGCGGCCATCCTGCTGATGAACCGGCCATTGCTGGCGCTGGACCGCGACGGCATCACCGTGCGGGGCATCATCCGGCGCACTTTCCTCCCCTGGGACCGCCTGCTCGCGGGCGGACCGAAGCCTCCAGCCCGGGGTGCCGCCAATCTCTCCCTGATGCGGCTTCCGGCGACGCCGGGCGGCAGAGCGCCCGTCGGATATCCGCTGCCGATCGCGCGCCTGCACGTCGACCCGACCTTCCTCGCGCACACAATCCGCCACTATGTCGAGCACCCCGAACACCGACCGGCGATCGGCACCGCGGACGAGCGGGAACGGCTCCGCGCAGCCCTGAGCTGAGCCCGGACCACGGCGGAGGAGCCTTGCCGGCACGTGTCAGCTCACCTCCACCAGCTACCGTCGACTGCAGAGCCGATGCCGGAACGGCGACAGGAGCTAAGCCGGTGCCGAAGACCCCGCCCGCGAGCCGTACGGCCGTGCTGGTCTGCCAGGGCCGCGCGGCGGCGGACGGGCTGATCGCTGCCGGCCGGTTCGCGGATCCGACGGCCATGCGCCTGCTCCGCGCCGACGAAGGGGAGGCGGTGCGGTGGGTACGCGACGCTGCCGTTCCCCGACCGTGGCGGCAGCGGGTCGACTACGAGACGGTGCGGGCCAACGCCGAGATGATTGTGCCCCGTACGGTCGCGATCGACGATGCCGTACGGGCTCGCCTGAACCCGCAGGTGGTGATCTTGGGGGCGGGGCTGGACGGGCGCGCCTGGCGGATGCCGGAACTCGCCGACAAGACGGTCTTCGAGGTGGACCAGCCGAGCAGTCAACGCGACAAACGAGAACGCGCCGCGGGCCTACCCGGCACCCCACCGACGTTCGTCGCGGTGGACTTCGGCCGCGGCCGGCTCGCCGAGGCGTTGGCAGCGGCCGGGCATCACTCCAGCGAGCCGACGACGTGGATCTGGGAGGGCGTCGTGCCCTACCTGAGCACGGCGGAGGTGTCCGCGACGGTCGCCGCGCTCGCCGGGTGCTCGGCGCCGACCAGCCGCCTCATCGTCAACTTCCAACTGCCCGGCACGTCCGTGACGCTGGGCCGGTTCGTCGCGCGGCTGCTGATGGCGTCGACCGGCCGGCGAAGTGTCTGGGCGAACGAGCCGTGGCGCTCGACCTGGACGCCCGCCGCCATGGCCGCCCTGCTCGCCCACCACGGCTTCACCGTCACCGGCGACCACGCCCTGCTCGACACGGCGCGGACCCTTGCCGTGCCGATCCGCCATGCCACGTCACTGGCCCACAGCCGGGTGATGGTGGCCGATCGCACCTGAGCCGGAAGCTCAGCGGGGCGGGTCCTCGCCGGTGAGCCCGTCCACCGACTCCCGGATCAGGTCGGCGTGCCCGACGTGCCGCGCGTACTCCTCGATGAGGTCGACCAGGACCCGGCGCAGGCTCGGCACCCGACCGTCGGGCCACTCGCCCCGGGCGAGCTGTTCCGGGCCGCCGTCGGCCAGCAACTCGGTGACCGTGGCCCGGGAGCGCGCCACGGCCTCCCGCCACAGCGTGTAGAGCTGCTCGGGGGTGTCCTCGGCGGCCGAGCGCCACTCCCAGCCGGGGTTGGCGTCCCAGTCGACGGTGTCCCACGGTGGCCCGGGTGAACGTCCGGCCAGCTTGAGCGAGAAGTAGAGGTCCTCGACCAGCGCCAGGTGCTTGAGCAGCCCACCCAGGGTGATCGACGACGGGCCGAGCGTCGCCCGCAGGCCAGCCGCGTCGAGACCACCGGTCTTCCAGGCCAGGGTGGCGCGCTGGCGGTCCAGGGAGCCCAGCAGTGTGGCGGTCTCGTCGCCCGCGACGGGCGGTTCGGGGTGACCGTGCTCGTCCGCGTTGGTCATGCGTGTCGCCTCGACTCAGTGCCGGGTGCGGTTGCGGCGTACGGCCCAAACTCCACCGGCGATCGCCACCACCGTCGGCAGCAGACAACAGATGCTGAGGACCGCGAGGTGCCACGGTTTGATCGCGCCCATAGCCGCGAAGGCTATCCGGTGCGGTCAAGTGACGGTCGTGGAGACTGAGACCAACGGGCCGACCGGCTTCGTGCGACGGTAGCGTCGGCACCCAGAGCCGATGCCGCGACACGGACAGGAGCGCGAGCTATGCCGACGACGCCATCCGCGAGCCGTACGGCGGTGCTCGTCTGCCAGGGCCGCGCGGCGGCGGACGGCCTGATCGCTCCCGGCCGTTTCGCGGACCCGACGGCCATGCGCCTGCTCCGCGCCGACGAGCGGGAGCCCGTCGATTGGGTACGCGCTGCTTCCGCGCCCAAGCCGTGGCGGCAACGGGTCGACTACGAGACCGTACGGGCCTGCGCCGAGATGATGGTGCCCCGCACGGTGGCGATCGACGACGCCGTACGTGACCACCACAGCTCGCAGGTGGTGATCCTGGGGGCAGGGCTGGACGGTCGCGCCTGGCGGATGCCGGAACTCGCCGACAAGACGGTCTTCGAGGTCGACCAGCCGAGCAGCCAGCGCGACAAACGCGAACGCGCCGAGGGCCTGCCCGGCACTTCACCGACGTTCGTGCCGGTGGACTTCGGCCGCGACCGCCTCGCCGAGGCGTTGGCAGCCGCCGGGCATCGCCCCGGCGAGCCGACGACGTGGATCTGGGAGGGCGTCGTGCCGTACCTGACGGCTGCCGAGGTGTCCACGACGGTTGCCGCGATCGCCGCGTGCTCTGCGCCGACGAGCCGCCTCATCGTCAACTTCCAGCTCCCCGGGAAATCCCTGACGCTGGGCCGGCTCGTCGCACGGCTGCTGATGGCGTCCACCGGCCGGCGGAGTGTCTGGGCTACCGAGCCGTGGCGCTCGACCTGGACGCCCGCCGCCATGGCCGCCCTGCTCGCCCGACACGGCTTCACCGTCACCGGCGACCACGACCTGCTCGACACGGCGCGGGCACTCGCCCTGCCGATCCGCCGTGCGTCACTCGCCCACAGTCGGGTGATGGTCGCGGATCGCGCCTGACCCCGGTGGGACTCACTGGCTCCCACAACGGCACCAGCCGGCGGATGAGGTAGTCGACGACGACAGATGTACATTCATGAATGGATTGGTTCGGACGGTGGCGCCGTCGTCCGCAGTCGGCGGCGGGTCGCCGCCCGCCCACGGAAGGACGAACGTAGTGAGACGCAACAGACGGCTTGTATCCCTGATGGCGGCGCTCACCCTGGTCGGAACGGCGATCGTGGCGGTAACCACCATGGCCGCCGCCCCGGCCCAGGCCGCGCCGGTCACGATCTCCAACGGCACACAGTTCACCGACACCGCCGGCAACGTGCTGCACGCGCACGGCGGTGGGGTACTCAAGGTCGGCGACTACTACTACTGGTTCGGTGAGAACCGCAACGCCAACAACACGTTCCGGGCCGTCTCCGTCTACCGCTCCACCAACCTGCGCGACTGGGAGTTCCGCAACAACGTGCTGACCCAGTCGTCGGCGGCGGAACTGCAGTCGGCCAACATCGAGCGGCCGAAGGTCATCTACAACGCCAGCACCAACCGGTACGTGATGTGGATGCACAAGGAGAACGGCAGCGACTACGGCGAGGCCAGGGCCGCCGTCGCCTCCTCGGCCACCGTGGACGGCACCTACACGTACCACGGCAGCTTCCGGCCGCTGGGAAACATGTCGCGAGACATCACGCTCTACAACGACGGCGGTACCGCCTACATGGCCTCCGCCGGCGACGAGAACCGCGACCTGCTCATCTATCGCCTCACCGCCGACTATCTCTCCGTGGCCACGCTGGTCGGCAACTTCTGGAACGACGGCAACCGTGAGGCACCGGCTCTGTTCAAGCGCGGTAGCACCTACTTCCTGCTCACCTCGGGCCTGACCGGTTGGAGCCCGAACCAGGCCAGGTACGCCACGGCGTCCAGCATTTCCGGCCCGTGGACCGGCATGACCAACGTCGGGGACTCGACCACTTTCCGCTCCCAGTCGGCCTTCGTGCTCCCCATCCAGGGCACGTCGTCGACGAGCTACCTCTACCTCGGCGACCGCTGGGCCGGCGCCTGGGGCGGGCCGGTCAACGACTCCCAGTACGTGTGGTTGCCGATCGCCTTCCCTTCGGCCACGACCATGAGCCTGACCTGGTATCCCACCATCACCATCGACACCGCCGCGGGCACCGTCACCGGGCAGGCGCCGCTCTACTACCGCATCACCAACCGCAACAGCGGCAAGGTGGTCGACGTGCTGGACCAGGCCGTCACCGACAACGCCGAAGTCAAACAGTGGTCCTGGAACGGCGGTGCGAACCAGAAGTGGGAGTTCCGCGACGCCGGTAGCGGCTACTTCCGGATCGTCAACCAGAACAGCGGCAAATGCCTCGACGTCGCCGACGCCTCCACCGCCAACAACGCCAACGTCATCCAGTACAGCTGTGGCGGGGGCACCAACCAGCAGTGGCAGTGGGTCGCCACCGGCAACTACTACCAACTGCGGGCCCGACACAGCGGCAAGTGCCTGGACGTGGTGAGCAGCGGCACCGCAGACGGCACCGACATCACTCAGTACACCTGCGGAACTGGCACCAACCAGCAGTGGACCCGCACCCAGTCCTGACATCGCCGTCACGGATGCCGCGCAAGTGCTCTCCCACTGAGCTACGCGTACCCGGTAGCTTCGATGGCATGACGAGTCTGGTGGTGTCTCTCGTAGCGCTCGTCGTGTTGCTGATCGCGGCGTTCATCTTCGTCGCTTGGCGCGATCGGAGGCGGCTTTCGACGCCCGAGGACTCGGCTGCGGGGCGCGATGCCACATCGGCCCAGGAGCGGCACGCGGCCGAGCGACATGCCGCGCAGGGCGAGGTGTGGCGGCGGGGCCAGAACCCCGGCAGCACGTGAGTAAGACCTGCTCGGGCAGGAGGGCTGCTGCCACCGCCCCGGAATTGATCGCCTCAGGGCAGTTCTCGCCGGTGGTGATGGGTGGGCGCGGCAGGTTTCGAACCTGCGACCCCCCGCTTGTAAGGCGGGTGCTCTCCCACTGAGCTACGCGCCCGGATCGCCCGTGTGCGGCGGGCCGGTGGCTGGCAAGCCTACCTGCTCGCCGCCGGCCCGGCCGCACGGCGTACCCCTATCCGGCGGTCGCGTCGGCGATGGCCTTGCGCCAGCCCTGCTGGTCGCGGGCCTCGCCCGGGCCGTTCATCTCGGCGAAGCGGACCACGCCGGCCTTGTCGATGACGAAGGTGCCCCGGTTGGCGAAGCCGGCCACCTCGTTGAACACCCCGTACGCCTGGGCGACGGCGCCGTGCGGCCAGAAGTCGGCCAGCATCGGGAACTGGTAGCCCTCCCGGTCGGCCCAGATCTTGTGGCTGTAGGCCGAGTCGACGCTGACCGTCAGCACCTGGACGTCGTCGTTCACGTACTCGTCGAGGTTGTCCCGCACCTCGGCCAGCTCGCCCTGGCAGGTGCCGGTGAACGCCAGCGGGTAGAAGACCAGCAGCACGGTGCGCCGGCCCCGGAAGTCCGACAGGCGGACCTCCTGGTTGTTCTGGTCCTTCAGCACGAAGTCCGGCGCCTCGGCGCCAACCTCGATCGGCATCTGCACTCCTCGGGGTCGAGTCGGGGGACGACGCCAGCCTGCCACACCCGGCGGTGCGGACCGCCGGGCGCGAGAAAGCGATGACGGGCTACTTCTTGGCCTTGGCCCCACGGCGCAGCACCAGGCGGGCGCCGCTCCAGTCCCGGCCGGCGTTGACGGTCGAGGTCTGCTGGAGGCCGGCGGTGGGCGCGGACTCCGCGACCTCACTCGGCTCAACGTGCCCCTCGCGCCCCGCCTTCGGGGTGAGCAGCCACACGACCCCGTTGTCGGCCAGCGGGCCGAGGGCGTCGACGAGCAGCTCGAAGAGGTCACCGTCGCCGTCGCGGTACCACACCAGCACCGCGTCGACCACCTCGTCGGTGTCCTCGTCGACCAGATCTCCACAGCGGTCGGTCAGGGCGTCGCGGAGATCCTGGTCGACGTCGTCGTCGTACCCCATCTCCATGACGACCATCCCCGGTTCGATGCCGAACCGGTCCGCCAGGCTGCGTACCCCGTCGGCGGCCTGACCAGCGGTCGCGCTCACTGTCGCGTGCCTCCTCATTTCGTCCCTGCTCGCGGCGTCGGACCGACGCCGTCAGGCAAAGTCCACACAGTTGTGCCTCTGCGCGCAAGTGGCGCACCGGGTGGAACGGAATTTACCGTGCCAGCAGCGTACGGGCACCGTCGGTAATGGCTTCCGGGGAGACCAGAACATGACGGGCTGCCGGACCCAATGGTACAAAAGAGTCAACTCCGGCTACTCGCCGCGCGGCACCCACGTATCCGGCGTCGACCAGCGCGGCGATCACCCCCTCGCCGACCCCGCCGGAGCGGCGTGTCTCGTCCACCACCAGCACCCGGCCGGTCGCCGAGGACTCCCGGATGATGTCGGCCACCGGCAGGGGCGCCAGCCAGCGCAGATCCACCACGCGGGTGCCCACTCCCTCCTCGGCGAGGACGGCGGCGGCCCGCAGTGACATCCGTACCCCGTTACCGAAGGTGATGATGGTCAGGTCGTCGGCCGAGCCGACCCGGTAGACCCGGGCCCGGCCGACCGGCACGTGCCCGGCCACCCACGAGCCGGGCTCCGGATAGCCGGCCAGCCACTCCCCGTCACCCTCGGCGTACAGGTCGCGGGTGTGGTAGAGCGCGATGGGCTCCAGGAACACGCAGACGCTGCCGTCCACCGCCGCGCTCGCCAGGCAGGTCCGCAGCATGGGCGCGGCGTCGTCCGGCCGCGCCGGCACCGCGATCACCAGACCCGGCACATCCCGGAGTACGGCCACCGAGTTGTCGTTGTGGAAGTGCCCGCCGAACCCCTCCTGGTACGCCAGCCCCGCCACCCGCACCACCATCGGGTTTCGGAACGCCCCCTGCGAGAAGAACTGCATGGTGGCCGCCTCGCCGCGCAGTTGGTCCTCAGCGTTGTGCAGGTACGCCAGGTACTGGATCTCCGGCACCGGCAGCATCCCGGCCAGCCCCGCGCCGAGGCCCAACCCGAGCACCGACGTCTCGTCGAGCAGCGTGTCGAAGACCCGGGCCGCCCCGAAGCGGTCACGCAGCCCCTTCGTCACCCCGTACACGCCACCCTTGGCGGCCACGTCCTCGCCGAAGACGGCCATCTGGGGATGGTCGAGCAGCCCGTCGGCGAGCGCCGCGTTGATGCTCTGCGCCAGGGTGAGCGGGCCGGCCAGCTCCGGCGGTTTGCCCCCGAACGCCTCCTCCCGCGCCGCCGAGCCCGGCCCGCTGGCCCGTGCCGCCGCGTCGGCCACCGCCCGCGCCACCCGCACCGGGCGGCGGGGCGCCAGCGCCGACACCACGTCGGCGGCGGAGGCCAGCTTCGGCTCGCCCAGCACCTCCTCGGCCAGCCGGCGGACCTGCCAGCCGGTCTCGTCGTACCGGGCCAGCAGTTCGTCGGCGGTCGCCACACCGGCGTCGACGAGCAGCCGGGAGGTGGCGGCCACCGGATCCCGCTGAAGGTCCTCGGCCAGCTCGGCCGGGCTGCGGTACGCCGACTCCGCGTCCGCCCCGGCGTGGCCCATCAGCCGGACCGTGCGCAGGTGCAGTACGGCCGGCCGCCGGTGCCGGCGTACCCAGGCCGCGGCCTCCTGCGCCACCTCGTACGCCCGTACCGGGTCGGCGCCGTCGGCGCTGAAGTAGTGGATGCCCGGCTTGGCGCGCAGCGTCGCCTCCACCCAGCCCTCCGGCGAGCGGACGCTGATGCCCAGTCCGTTGTCCTCGCAGACGAAGAGCACCGGGATGCGCAGCCCGGCGTGGTCGTACCAGCCGGCGGTGTTGAAGGCGGCGGTGGCGCTGGCGTGGTTGACCGACGCGTCGCCGAACGAGCAGACCACGATGGCGTCCGGCGGCCAGGGGGCGTGCGCCGCGCCGGCCCCGCTGCCGACCCGTACCCCGGCCCCGGCACGCCGCCCGACGGTGTCCAGCCGGCGCAGCCGCTCCACGGCCAGCCCCATCCCTACCGCGCGGGGCAGGTGCGAGGCGATGGTGGAGGTGGTCGGCACGATCGCCAGGTCGGCGCGGCCGAACACCTTGTGCCGGCCACCGGCGATCGGCTCCTCGCTGGAGGCGACCATTCCGCGCAGCACGTCCCGGGCCGCCTCGGCGTACGCCGCGAACCCGCCGGTGGGCCGCTCGGACCCGGCCGGCTCGGGCTCCGCGGCCGGCTCCGGGTCGGCGGCAGCCTCCCGGTCGGCGGCCCGTTCGGCGTCGGCGGTGTCGGTCGGCGTCGTGGCGTCGGCGACCTGGGCCGCCCGCACGCAGTAGAACGCCCCGGAGCGGTAGTGCAGCAACGCCGGGTCGGTGGGGCGCAGCGCGGCGGCGACCGCCGCGTTGCCCTCGTGCCCGGCCGAGCCGATGGTGTAGAAACCCTCCCCGAAACTGCGCAGCCAACGACCGGCGAGGTCGAGCTGGCGGCTGGTCACCTGCGCGTCGAACAGTTCCAGCAGGCGCGCGCCGGTCAGCGGGGCGTCGTCGGTGACCGGGTCGGCGGGGTCACGCCTCCGCTGCGCGGCGGGCAGCGCCGCCAGCGTCTCCCGGAACCGGTCGTCGAGATCTTGCGGGGTGGTCACGTCCGACAGCATTACCGACGCAGGCCATGCTCGCCCAGTGGGACACGGCCGGCGCGGGTCGACTCACGCCGGGTCGCACGGCTCCGGACAGCCGCCGTCGGACACCTTCCACACCAGGTCACGCAGGGTGGACAGCTCCTGGTCACTCAGCCCGGCCAGGAGTCGGGAGTCGGACATCACCTCGGTCACCCGGTCCCGCACGCCCCGGCCGTCCTCGGTCACCACGAGCGTCTTCTGCCGGCGGTCGGTCGGGTCGGTACGACGCTCGACCAGGCCGGCCTGCTCCAGCCGGTCGACAAGCGCCGTCACGTTGGACCGGTCACAGCCCAGCCGATCGGCGAGATCCCGGGCGGGCAGTGGACGGTCCGGGTCCAGCTCGTGCAACGCCCGGGCCGTGGCCGGGGTGAGCCCCAACTCGGCGAACGCGGTGCCCTGCCGGTGTCGCAGCGAGGCGGTCAGGTGTGCCATCCGGCGCACCACGTCGGCCGCGAGGCCGGCCCGGTCCACCGGTCGACCCGCCGCGGAAACCACCTCCGGTGCCACCGCCACATCGTACGCACCACGACGACCGCCCAGCTCAACGATCAGGTTCGACCCCACACGGCGGCCCGGGGCGCCCGGGGTCAGGCGGGGAGGAAGGAGAAGCGGACCTGGCGGGTGGGATTGTCGCCGTTGGTGTCGACCAGGCAGATGGACTGCCAGGTGCCCAGGGCGAGGCGTCCGTCGAGAACCGGCAGCGTCGCGTACGGCGGGACGAAGGCCGGCAGCACGTGGTCCCGGCCGTGGCCGGGCGAGCCGTGCCGGTGCCGCCAGCGGTTGTCGGTGGGCAGCAGCGCGTCGAGGGCGGTGAGCAGGTCGTCGTCGGAGCCCGATCCGGTCTCGATGATCGCCAGCCCGGCGGTGGCGTGCGGCACGAAGACGTGCAGCAGGCCGTCTCCCTCGCCGGAGACGAAGCTCTGGGCCTCGGCGGTGATGTCCCGGACGGCCGGCCGGGTCCCGGTCTGGACGGTGATCACGTCACTGCGCATACGTCGCATTCTGCCGCAGCGGGCCGGGAGCCCCGGTGCATGGGGAAAGGAAGGGTCGTCGCGCTAAGTTACCGACGGGTACCTGTGTTCAGCATCGCGTCGGGGGCACCTAGACGTGACGACGGGTGCCACCAGGGGGCAGGATGGCGCTAGAGACCTATCCCACACACAACCGAGGGAACGCCTGTGGCTACGGAACGCAAGCGCCCGGTGATCAGCGACGGCCTACCGAGCCAGCTTCCGGACATCGACCCTGAAGAGACCAGCGAATGGGTCGAGTCGCTTGACGGTGTCATCGACGAGCGCGGCGCCAAACGCGCCCGCTACGTCATGCTGCGCCTGCTGGAGCGGGCCCGTGAGCGCCAGGTCGGGGTTCCGCCCCTGACCACCACCGACTACATCAACACCATCCCGCCGGAGCAGGAACCCTGGTTCCCGGGTGACGAGCACGTCGAGCGGCGCATCCGGGCGTACGTCCGGTGGAACGCCGCCATGCTGGTGCACCGGGCGCAGCGCCCGGAGATCGGCGTCGGCGGCCACATCTCCACCTTCGCCAGCTCGGCGTCGCTCTACGAGGTGGGCTTCAACCACTTCTTCCGGGGCAAGAACCACCCGGGCGGCGGCGACCAGATCTACTACCAGGGCCACGCCTCCCCCGGCATGTACGCGCGGGCGTTCCTGGAGGGGCGGCTCAGCGAGCACCAGCTCGACGGGTTCCGCCAGGAGCTGTCGCATCCGGGCGGCGGGTTGCCGTCGTACCCGCACCCGCGGCTGATGCCGGACTTCTGGGAGTTCCCCACCGTCTCGATGGGCCTCGGCGGCCTGAACGCGATCTACCAGGCCCGGTTCAACCGGTACCTGCAGCACCGCGGCATCAAGGACACCTCGCAGCAGCACGTGTGGGCGTTCCTCGGCGACGGCGAGATGGACGAGCCGGAGACGCTGGGCGCGATCGGTGTGGCCGCCCGCGAGGAGCTGGACAACCTCACCTTCGTGATCAACTGCAACCTCCAGCGGCTGGACGGCCCGGTCCGGGGCAACGGCAAGGTCATGCAGGAGCTGGAGTCGTTCTTCCGCGGCGCCGGCTGGAACGTGATCAAGGTGGTCTGGGGCCGTGAGTGGGACCCGCTGCTCGCCGCCGACACCGACGGCGCGTTGGTCAACCTCATGAACACCACGACCGACGGCGACTACCAGACCTACAAGGCCGAGTCCGGCGCGTACGTGCGGGAGCACTTCTTCGGCCGGGACGCACGGACCCGCAAGATGGTCGAGCCGCTGAGCGACGACGAGATCTGGAACCTCAAGCGGGGTGGGCACGACTACCGCAAGCTCTACGCGGCCTACAAGGCGGCCACCGAGCACACCGGTCAGCCGACGGTCATCCTGGCGAAGACGATCAAGGGCTGGACGCTCGGCTCACACTTCGAGGGCCGCAACGCGACCCACCAGATGAAGAAGCTGACGCTGGAGGACTTGAAGACCTTCCGCGACCGGCTCTACCTGGACATCCCGGACAAGGCGCTGGAGGACAACCCCTACCTGCCGCCGTACTTCCACCCCGGTGAGAAGTCCGAGGAGCTGGCCTACCTGAAGGAGCGCCGCGAGCAGCTCGGCGGCTACCTGCCGTCGCGGCGGACCAGCACCAAGCGGCTGACCATCCCCGGTCCGGAGCGGTTCGCCGACGTCAAGCGCGGCTCGGGCAAGCAGAAGGTGGCCACCACGATGGCCTTCGTCCGCCTGCTCAAGGACATCATGAAGGACAAGGAGTTCGGCAAGCGCTGGGTGCCGATCATCCCGGACGAGGCCCGCACCTTCGGCCTCGACTCGATCTTCCCGACCGCGAAGATCTACTCGCCGCACGGGCAGCGCTACACCTCGGTCGACCGGGAGCTGTTCCTGTCGTACAAGGAGTCGACGACCGGGCAGATCCTGCACGAGGGCATCAACGAGGCCGGTTCGGTCGCCTCGTTCACCGCCGCGGGCTCGGCGTACGCCACCCACGACGAGCCGATGATCCCGATGTACATCTTCTACTCGATGTTCGGGTTCCAGCGGACCGCCGACGGACTGTGGGCGGCGGCCGACCAGATGGCGCGGGGCTTCCTGCTCGGCGCGACCGCGGGGCGGACGACGCTCAACGGTGAGGGCCTGCAGCACGAGGACGGCCACTCGTTGCTGATCGCCGCCACCAACCCGGCGGTGGTCGCGTACGACCCGGCGTTCTCCTTCGAGATCGCCCACATCATGGAAGCCGGCCTGCACCGGATGTACGGGGACGCGCAGGAGAACGTCTTCTACTACCTGACGGTCTACAACGAGCCGATCCTCCAGCCGGCCGAGCCGGCCGGGGTGGACGTGGAGGGCCTGCTCAAGGGCATCTACCGCTACTCCCCGGCACCGCAGGTCGACGGCCCGAAGGCCAACGTCCTCGCCTCCGGCACCGGCATGCAGTGGGCGCTCAAGGCCCAGCAGCTGCTCGCCCAGGACTGGGGGGTGGCCGCCGACGTCTGGTCGGTGACCTCCTGGACCGAGCTGCGTCGCGACGCGGTGGAGACCGAGGAGTACAACCTGCTCAACCCGGGCGCCGAGGCAAAGGTGCCGTACGTCGCGCAGAAGCTGGCCGACGCGGACGGGCCGAAGGTCGCGGTCAGCGACTGGATGCGCGCCGTACCGGACCTGATCGCCCGCTGGGTACCCGGCGACTACACGTCGCTGGGCACCGACGGCTTCGGGATGTCGGACACCCGGCACGCGCTGCGCCGGCACTTCCACGTCGACGCCGAGTCGATCGTGGTCGCCACGCTGCGGCAGCTCGCCCGCAGCGGCGCGGTGCCGGCCACCGTGCCGGCCGAGGCCGCCAAGAAGTACGCGATCGACGACGTCAACGCCGCCCCGGTCGGCGAGACCGGCGGCGACAGCTGATCCAGCACGATCGAGAAAGGGCCCGGCGCACCCGCGCCGGGCCCTTCTTGGTGCACCCGCACCCTCGCTCCCGGCCCCGACCGACCGGGCGGACGGCGGGTGAGTGGGGAGCGGCGGCGGTCCAGGGGCCCCTGGCGGGGGCCCGGGGCCACCGCCAGGGGCGGGTGACGCCGGGAGCAGACGCGCCCGTCAGCCGACGGCGGCCAGGTCGGTGAGCCGGGCGAGCGAGTCCTCCAGGTCGGCGCCGACCCGGCGCAGGCCCAGGCGCAGCAGGGCCGCCTTGACCGGGCCGGCCGGCCAGCGGACGACGATGAGTCGCACGATCGTCCCGCCCTCCTCCTCCTCGTCCTCGGTGAGCTGGACGTAGATCTCGGTGCGCGCCTCCGCACGTGCACCGGCACCCTTGGCCCGTTCCCGCCAGCCGATCAGCGTCGGCTCCTGATAGGCGATCACCTCGGCCTCATGCGCCGAACCGCGCCCCGCCTGGACCAGTTGCCGCCGCCCGAAGCCCTCTCCAGAGAGCACTTCGGCCGCGCGGACCCCCGCCAGCCAGGCCGGTAACTGCTCGGCCCGCTGCACGACGTCCCAGACCACTTCCACCGGCGCCGCCACGTGCGCACTGCGTTCCACGAGGATCATTTCCGTCTTTCCTCCAGTGAGGACATCCCACGATATCGGCACTCTATGCGCTAAATCGGACTTACGTGGACGGGTTAGGAAAAAGACACGCCGATCAACCATTGCGGATTGCGCCAACCCGGCCTATGGCGCATTCATCGACAGCGCCCTAGAGTCCCGAACACGTTTCACGTTGACCGGGAGGGCGCATGCCGACCGCACCGATGCCCGAGTTCCCCGCCGGCTTCCGCTGGGGCGTCTCCACGTCCGCCCACCAGATCGAGGGCGCCACCACGGCCGGCGGACGCGGAGCGTCCATCTGGGACACCTTCGCGCGCTCCCCCGGCCGGATCAGCGACGGCAGCAGCGGCGAGATCGCCTGCGACCACTACCACCGGTACGCCGAGGACGTAGCGCTGCTGGCCGGTCTGGGCGTCTCCGCGTACCGGTTCTCGATCGCCTGGCCCCGGGTGCAGCCCAGCGGCAGCGGCGCGGCCAACGCCGCCGGCCTGGACTTCTACGACCGCCTGGTCGACGACCTGCTGGCCGCCGGCGTCGACCCGGTGGCCACCCTGTACCACTGGGACCTGCCCCAACCCCTGCAGGACGCCGGTGGCTGGCTCAACCGCGACACCGCCGCCCGCTTCGCCGACTACGCCGAGCGGACCGCCGCCCGTCTCGGCGACCGCGTCCGGCTCTGGATCACCCTCAACGAGCCGTTCATCCACATGAGCCTCGGCTACGGCATGGGCGTGCACGCCCCCGGCGAGATGCTGCTCTTCGACGCCTTCCCCGTCGCCCACCACCAACTGCTCGGGCACGGGCTCGCGGTCGCCGCGCTGCGCGCCAGCAGCGCCAGCCCGGTGGCGATCGCCAACAACTACTCCCCGGTGCGGGTGCTCGGCGACCGCGACGCCGACCGGGCCGCCGGGGCCGCGTACGAGGCGCTGCACAACCGGCTCTTCACCGACCCGCTGCTCGGCCGCGGCTACCCGGAGCTGCCCGGCTTCGACCCGGGCGTCGTCCGCCCCGGCGACCTGGACACCATCGCCGCGCCCATCGACGTGCTGGGGGTGAACTACTACAACCCCACCGGCGTACGGGCCGCCGAGGAGGGCTCGCCGCTGCCGTTCGACCTGGTGCCGCTGGACGGCTACCCGCGTACCGCCTTCGACTGGCCGGTCGCCCCCGACGGGCTGCGCGAGCTGCTCGGCTGGCTGCGTGACACGTACGGCGACGCGCTGCCACCCATCGAGATCACCGAGAGCGGCTGCGCATACGACGACGCACCCGACGCGGACGGGCAGGTGGCGGACCCGGAGCGCATCGCGTACCTCGACGGGCACCTGCGGGCGGTCCGGGCCGCCATCGACGACGGGGTGGACGTACGCGGGTACTTCGTCTGGTCGCTGCTGGACAACTGGGAGTGGGCCGAGGGGTTCACCAAGCGCTTCGGGCTGGTGCACGTCGACTACGCCGACCAGAGGCGTACACCGAAGTCGTCGTACGCCTGGTTGCGGGACGTGATCGCGGCCTCCCGGGACGGTTCGGCGCGGTGACCACCCTCGACCCCGCACCAGCGGCGCTGCCGGCGGCGCTCGCCGAACCGACCGTGCCGGTGCGACGCGGCTGGATCGGTCTGGTCTTCGCGGCCAACCTCGGCGTGTGGATGGCGTTCTTCACCCCGATCCAGGTGCTGCTGCCCCAGCAGATCGAGCGGATCGCGCCCGCCGACAAGGAGACCATGCTGGCCGTGGTCACCGGCCTGGGCGCGTTGGCCGCGGTGCTGGCCAACCCCCTGGCGGGCGCGCTGTCCGACCGGACCTGCCTGCGGATCCTCGGCCGGGAGTTCGGTCGTCGGCACGTCTGGACCGCGGGCGGCGCGGTGCTCGGCGCGGCGGCGCTGGTGCTGCTGGCCCAGCAGCGGACCATCCTCGGGGTCGCCGTCGGTTGGGTCGCCGCCCAGGTCTGCTTCAACGCGATGCTGGCCAGCCTCACGGCCGCCATCCCGGACCGGGTTCCGGTGGCGCAGCGCGGCGCGGTCTCCGGCTGGGTGGGTATCCCGCAGGCGCTCGGGTTGGTGCTCGGCGCGGTGCTGGTCACCGCAGTCGTCACCGGCAACGCCGCCGGCTACCTGGCCATCGCGGTGGCCATCCTGGTGCTGTCGCTGCCGTTCGCGCTGCTCACTCCCGACGACCGACTGCCCCGCGCGCACCGCCCGGCACTGCGGGCCCGGGCGCTGTTCGCCTCGATGTGGATCAGCCCGCGCCGGCACCCGGACTTCGCCTGGGCGTGGATCACCCGGTTCCTGGTCCAGCTCGGCAACGCGCTGGGCACCCTCTACCTGCTGTACTTCCTCACCGACGGGGTGCGTTACCCCGACCCCGAGGGCGGTCTGCTGGTGCTGATCCTGCTCTACACGCTCGGCATGATGCTGACCGCGGTGGTCGCCGGCCGGCTGTCGGACCGCTCCGGGCGGCGCAAGGTCTACGTGATCGTCTCCGGCCTGATCATGGCGGTCGCGGCGCTGCTGCTCGCCATCGCGCCGGTCTGGCCGATGGCGATCGTCGCCGCCCTGCTGCTCGGCGCCGGCTACGGCGTCTACCTCTCGGTGGACGCCGCCCTGATCACCCAGGTGCTGCCCCGGGCCACCGACCGCGCCAAGGACCTGGGCGTGATCAACATTGCCAACTCCGCGCCGCAGGTGCTCGGCCCGGCGCTCTCCGCCCCGCTCGTCGTCCACCTGGGCGGCTACCCGACGCTCTACGCGGTCACCGCCGCGGTCACCCTGGTGGGCAGCGCCCTGGTCGTCAAGATCCGCTCAGTCCCCTGAGTCGGGGGGCCGTGGCCAAAAGCGGTCGCCGGCCGCCGTAGGCTGGAGGACGTGACGGTACGTGTGCGCTTCGCCCCCTCCCCGACCGGTATGTTCCACGTCGGCGGCGCCCGCTCGGCGCTGCAGAACTGGATCTACGCCAAGCAGCAGGGCGGGGTGTTCGTGCTGCGCATCGAGGACACCGACGCGGCCCGCAACAAGCCCGAGTGGACCGAGGGCATCCTCTCCGCGCTGGACTGGATCGGCATCTCCCGGGGCAGCTACGAGGGGCCCTACTTCCAGTCGGCGAACGCCGGCGAGCACCGGGCCGCCGCCACCCGGCTCTACGAGTCGGGTCGGGCCTACTACTGCGACTGCACCCGCGAGGACGTGCAGGCCCGTACCGGCTCGCAGTACCAGGGCTACGACGGCTACCACCGCGACCTCGGCCTCGGCCCGGGGCCTGGGCACGCGCTGCGCTTCCGTACGCCCGACGAGGGCACCACCGTGGTCGTCGACCTGATCCGTGGTGAGCCCACCTTCGAGAACAAGCTCATCGAGGACTTCGTCATCGCCCGCGGCGACGGCTCGCCGGTCTTCCTGCTCGCCAACGTCGTCGACGACATGACCATGGGGATCACCCACGTGATCCGGGCCGAGGAGCACCTGCCCAACACCCCCAAGCAGCAGCTGCTCTGGGACGCCCTCGGAGTCAAGCCGCCGGTCTGGGCGCACGTGCCGGTGGTGGTCAACGAGAAGCGGCAGAAGCTCTCCAAGCGCCGCGACAAGGTCGCCCTGGAGGCGTACCGCGACGAGGGCTACCTCGCCGCCGCGATGCGCAACTACCTGATGCTGCTCGGCTGGGCGCCGTCGGGCGACCGGGAGATCGTGCCCTGGTCGGTCATCGAGGACGAGTTCCGGCTGGAGGAGGTCAACCCCTCCCCCGCGTTCTTCGACGAGAAGAAGCTGCGCGCCTTCAACGGCGAGTACATTCGCGCGCTGCCGGTGCCCGAGTTCATCGACGCCTGCCAGCCGTGGCTGACCGGCACCGGGACCATCGCGCCGCCGCCGTGGCAGCCGGAGGAGTTCGACGCCGACGCCTTCGCCGCCGTCGCACCGCTGGCACAGACCCGGATCGCCGTGCTCAGCGAGATCGTGCCGAACGTCGACTTCCTCTTCCTGGCCTCGCCGCTGATCGACGAGGCGGCCTGGACCAAGACCATGAAGGACGGCTCGGGCGACCTGCTGGACGCCGCCGTCGCGGCCTTCGAGGCGCTGGAGTCCTGGGACGCCGAGTCGCTGAAGTCGACGCTGGAGGCGGTCGGCGCCGAGCGCGGCCTCAAGCTCGGCAAGACGCAGGCGCCCGTCCGGGTCGCGGTCACCGGCCGCACCGTCGGCCTGCCGCTGTTCGAGTCGCTGGAGGTGCTCGGTCGCGAGCGCACCCTGACCCGGATGCGCGCCGCCCGGCTCCGCCTGCCCTGACAGTCCGACCGGCAGCGGGCCGGCGTCGTACCTACGCGTCGCCCCCTTTGCTCTGCTTCAACCCACGCAACACCCGGTGTCCGAATATCGGACGCGAAGTGTTGCCTCCGCTGAAGCAGAGCAAAGGGGGACGCGGACACCCCGTTCACCAGGCCTGCGGCGATCGTGTGATCAGTGCGCCCGGTTCCTGCGACGGAACACCAGGCCGGCGGCGAGAGCAGCGAGCAGCACCAGGCCGCCGAGCGCCCAGAGCCACCAGCGGCCACCAGAGTCGGACCGCTCCGAGGCCGCTGGCGCAGCGGACGCCGTTGAGCTGCCCGCCGGCGCCGATGGCGGCCCGCCCGAGGACGGGTTGACTCCCGAGGGCCCGGCCGAGGGCGAGCCGGTCGGCGCTGCCGCCGGGCCGGTGCCGGCGGCCGAGGGGCTGGCGGACGGGTCGGCGGCCGTGCCGGTGGTGAGGGTGAACCGCACCTCGCCCTTGATCGGGTGGCCGTCGCTGGACGCGAGCTGATAACCGACGATGTAGAGCCCCGCCGCGCCGGGCTTGAACGGCACGCGTACGCGACTGCCGTCGAAGGTCGGCTGCCCGCCGGCGACCACATTGTCCGGTCCGGTTATTGTGATCTTCGTCGTAGCGGGGGCCGGCTTGGCCAGGAACCGAAGCTCGACCCGGGCGGGCGCGGTGGCCACCCGGGCGCCGTCGCGCGGATCGCTGCCGGTCAGCGAGTTGTGCGCGGCGGCCGGTGTCGCCGGGGCCAGCAACGACACACCGAACGCCACGCCGAACACCACTGGCACGACCCGCGCCATTCGTGTAACCCTGCCCCCCATGAACCCCTCCGTAAGGGTACGATCCGCCCGCTGATCAAAACAGCTCCTCATTAGTCGAGCAGAGATCGCAGATAGTTCCAATTACTGTTCCACAAGCTGCAATTCATCGACGTTCTGCGGAGTCTGTGAGAGTGGGCCCGACCGCTCGGTCGGTGTTGTCACCGGCCGACCGACCCGGACGTCATGACGAAGCCATCCATCGAACGGGGCGAGGAGGCGGGATGGTCCGACAGATGAGGCGCTGGGTCGCCGTGCTGGCGGGCACGCTGGCGGCGGCACTGCTGGCGCTCGGCACCGCCGGCCCGGCCAGCGCGGCGCCCAAGCCGGCACCCGCCGGTGTGGACATCACCGGCGAAGGGCTCACCGAGCCGCTGCGGCTCCGGTCGGACACCCAGCCCACGCACGTGGTGGCGGTCATCGACCAGGTCAACTTCTTCGGTCGTACCGGCATGCCGACCGGGCCGAAGGCAGCCAACCTCGGTCCGAAGTACACGGTCGTGGTGCTCGCCGGTGAGACGCCGAAGCAGACGTTCGACCTCTACCCCAAGGCGGCCGGCGGCCCGCGCGTCTACCGACCGGCCAAGCAGCCGGACGGCCGCAAGACCAGCGCCGGCTGGTTCCTCGGCCGGCTCAGCATGTCCGAGACGCTGCGCACCGCCGGGGTGCCGCTGGAGCGGCAGTTCGACACGGTCAGCGGCGGCGTGGGCGGCGGCGAGCGGGTCCTCCCGGAGGACACGATGGACCCGGCACGGGACATCGACGAAGCGCTCGGCGAGTTGCAGCGACTGCTGCTGCTCAACGTCGCGGTCATGCTGACCATCACGGTCGGTCTCGCCGGAATCGCCCTGCTGATCCGCCGCCGGACCCGCTGACCTCGGGCGGCGGGTCAGACCAGCCGTCGCGCGGTCAGCACCAGCGGCGCGGCGGGCGCTCCCGTCGGGTGGCCCGCTGACGCGGCCGGACCGGGCCGTGCCGGTGCGCCCCCGCCCACCCGGGCAGTTCGCTGCGGCAGCCGGTGACGTCGTCCGGCTCGGCCGGCACCGGCTCGGTGGCCCGTTGGCGTGGCACGGCCACGTCGTCGTCGGCCCGCTCGGACGGACGGCCGCCGGTCGACTCCGCCGGGTGCGCCGACGCCCCGCCGACCGGCCGGCGCGGCTTGCCGGCCGCCTGCGGGTCGTGGTGCCCCAGCCGGCAGGGCTCGCCCTGGGCGCAGCCGTGCTCGGCCTCCCCGTGCGCCATCCCCGGTCTCCTCACGCTCGCACTCACGCGCGGGGGCGCTCCCCCCGACGTGCCCTGTCACCGTACTGGCCGGGACCGACGGCCTGTGCACGGCGTACCCCGGGGTCAGCGCTTCGGGCGGCGAGGGAACAGGGTCTCCCAGACCGGGAAGGCGACCAGCCAGATCAGGATCACGACGGTGAGGCTGCGGATCCAGTTGCCCAGTTCACGGGTTCGTTCCGCGTCGTTGACCCAGAGGATCGCCGCACCGAGCAGGGCGCACGCGACAGCCCAGCCGAGGAGCGCCTTGGCCCACTCCCGCCACTCGTGGCGGGTGCGGGCCCAGCCGTGGCGGGGAGGCCGCACCGGCGGCGGACCACCGGCGAACCGGTGGGCGAAGCGCTGGTCCGCCCAGCGCACCATCGAGTGCCCGAAGGCCACCGAGAAGCCGAGGTAGGCGGCGGCGAGACCGTGACTGACGCCTGCGGTCGCGCCGCGGCGCAGGTCGATCACCGACGCGGCGAGCAGTGCCAGATCGACCAGCGGTACGCAGACCAGCAGCGCCGCGCCGAGTCGTGGCCGGCGCAGCGGATAGCGGGCCACCAGCCCGGCGCCGAGCAGCACCCAGAACGCGATCTCACAACCGATGATCACCGCGACCACCATGGCGACCTCCCCCGTCGTCGGCACCCAGCGTCGCCGATCGGCGGGGCCCGGGCCTCGACGCCGGAGACGAGATCGGGGTCCTCCCTTCGACGGACCAACCGTCCGGGACGCGCTCGACGTACCCCTTTCGGCGCATGTCGGAGCCGTCAGGCTCCTTCCCTGGTCGGAGTCGGAGGGTCGACGGTTGTGGTGGGATCGGGGCATGCGACCGCCACCGTGGCTCGGCTCCGGCACGGCCGGCCGGGATCTCACGCTGGCCGGCGCGTCGCTGATCGGTGGCCTGGTGCTGTACGGCCTGGGCATGCAGCCGCAGATCGTCCCGCACCCGGACGTGCCGCCCGAGCTGTTCCTGGCGCCGCTGCTGGCGGTGTGCGTGGCCGTCGGTCTGCGTCGGGTCGCGCCACGCGCCAGCCTGGCGGTGGGGACCGGGGCGCTCGTGGTGGACACGGCGCTGGGCAACTCGCTGGGCACCGTCGTGATCTACACGCAGGTGCTCTACGACGCCTGCGTGTACGGCCCGCCCCGGCTGTGGCGGTGGCTGCTGGGGATCACCGCGACGCTGAGCGCGATCGCGGTGGTGGCCGGCGTGCTCGGCTTCGGGCAGTGGCGGGGGGCGGCCGTCGGGGTGCCGGTGGTGCTCGCCGGGCTGCTGCCGGTGCTGACCGGGATCAGCGTGCGGCAGTACCGGGACCAGGCCGCCGCCGAGCGGGCCCGGGCCGAGCAGACCGCCCGGCTGGTCGAGCTGGACCGCCGGCAGGCGGTCAGCGCCGAACGGGCGCGGATGGCCCGGGAACTGCACGACGTGGTCGCCAACCACCTGAGCGCGGTGGCCATCCACGCCACCGCCGTGCTGTCCGTACCGGGGCTGGAGCGGGGCCAGGTGGAGTCGGCGTTGCGGGTGATCCGGGAGAGCAGCGTGCAGGGCCTGGCCGAGATGCGGCAGATGATCGAGCTGCTGCGCGAGCCGGACGCGGGTGAGCGGGGCACGGCGGGCGTGGTCGGCGCGGTGCCGGAGGCGGTCACGGCGCGGCTCGCCGAGGCGGACGGGTTGGTCGAGCGGATCCGGGCGGCCGGCCTCGCGGTACGGGTGCACACCGACGGCACCCCGGGCCCGCTGCCGGTGGGGGTCGACCTCGCCGCGTACCGGATCGTGCAGGAGTCGCTGACCAACGCGCTCAAGCACGGCACGGGCGAGGCGGAGCTGACCATCGCGTACCGGCCGGCGGAGGTGGTGCTGACGGTGGAGAATCCGGTGCGCCCGGACGGGTCGGGGCTGCCGGGCGCCGGGGCCGGGCTGATCGGGATGCGGGAGCGGGCCGCGCTGCTGGCCGGCCGGTTCACCGCCGGGCCGCACGACGGCCGCTGGCAGGTCCGGGCCGCGCTGCCCACCGGGGAGGGCGGGTGACCGCGCCGCGCCCGGGCGACGCCGGCGCCGCGCCGGTACGGGTGGTGCTCGCGGACGACCAACCGGCGGTACGGGCGGGGCTGGCCCTGATCCTGGGCGGCTCGCCGGGCATCGAGGTGGTCGGCGAGGCGGCCGACGGCGACGAGGCGGTCCGGCTGTGCCGGCAGGTGCGCCCCGATGTGGCGGTGCTGGACGTGCGGATGCCACGCCTCGACGGGATCGCCGCGACCAGGGCGATCGTCGCCGACCGGCTCGCCGACGTGCTGGTGCTGACGACCTTCGACCTGGACGAGTACGTCTTCGGCGCGCTGCGCGCCGGTGCGTCCGGGTTCCTGCTCAAGGACACCGACGCGGCGGGACTGGTCGCGGCGGTGCACACCGTGGCGCGCGGTGAGGGGTTCATCGCCCCCACGGTGACCCGTCGTCTGATCGCCGCCTTCGCGGCCACCCCGCCCGGCGCGTCGGCGGCCGCCCGGGCCGCGCTGGACACCCTGACCCCGCGCGAACGCGACGTGCTGGCCTGCCTCGGCCTGGGCCTGTCCAACCAGCAGATCGCCGACCGGCTGGCGCTGGCGGAGAGCACCACCAAGACACACGTGAGCCGGATTCTGGCGAAGCTGGACCTGCGCAGCCGGGTGCAGGCCGCGATCCTGGCCCAGGAGCTGGGCCTGCTCGCGCCACCGTGACCCTGCGCCGGGACCGGCCGACCCGGGCCCGCTGACCGGTGCCGGCGTGGATGGCCTGCTCACGACGTGTCAGGCTAGGGCGGTGAGTACGCCCGACGGTGGGGAGTTGGCGGCCACGCTGCGCCGGATCGAGCGATCGGCGGGAGCGCTGGCCACCGCCAGCGTGGCCCGGATGGACGAGACGCTGCCGTGGTTCCGCGCCCTGCCGGCCGACCAGCGCTCCTGGGTGATGCTGGTGGCCCAGGCGGGCGCCCGGTCGCTGGTGCAGTGGCTGCGCGACGGCGGCGGCACGGCGGACAGCACCCAGGAGGTCTCCGACGAGGTGTTCGCCGCGGCACCGCAGGCGCTGGCCCGGTCGATCACCCTCCAGCAGACGGTGGCACTGATCAAGGTGACCATCGACGTCGTCGAGGAGCAGGTCTCGCAGCTGGCCGCCGAGGGTGAGGAGCAGCTGCTGCGCGAGGCGGTGCTGCGCTTCTCCCGGGAGATCGCGTTCGCCGCCGCCCGGGTGTACGCGCGGGCCGCCGAGTCGCGCGGCGCGTGGGACGCCCGGTTGCAGGCCCTGCTGGTCGACGCGCTGCTGCGCGGTGACTCGCCGGACGTCCTGGCGAGCCGGGCCGCCGCGCTGGGCTGGGCGGACGCGCCGCCGGTCGCGGTGGCGGTCGGCCGCTCCCCCGGCGGTGAGGTCTCCGCCGTGCTGCACGTGGTGTACCGGCAGGCGCGGCGGATCGGCGTCGAGGTGATCGGCGGAGTGCACGGCGACCGGTTGGTGATCGTCCTGGGCGGCGCGGCGGATCCGCTGAGCGCCACCGGCAAGCTGCTGGACGCGTTCGGTGACGGCCCGGTGGTGGTCGGTCCGGCCGTACCCAGTCTGGATGAGGCGACGGAGTCGGCGCGGGCCGCGCTGTCCGGTTTCCGGGCGGCGCCGGCGTGGCCGACCGCCCCCCGGCCGGTGCCGGCCGCGGACCTGTTGCCGGAGCGGGCCCTCGCCGGCGACGCGGAGGCGCGTCGCCGGTTGCGCCACGACGTGTACGCGACGCTGGTGCGCGCCGGTGGCGAGTTGCTGGAGACCCTGGACGCCTTCCTGGCCGCCGGTGGCACGCTGGAGAGCGCGGCGCGGGCGCTGTTCGTGCACCCGAACACGGTGCGGTACCGGTTGCGCCGCATCGCCGAGGTGACCGGCTTCTCGCCGCTGTCGCCCCGGGACGCGTTCGCCCTCCAGGTGGCGTTGACCGTCGGTCGGCTGGATCCGGTGGTCCCGGTGGTCACGGCGGTCCCGACCCAGACATTGACCCCGGCCGCCCGGAAATCCGCCCAAAGCAGTGATGATCCTCGCCGATCTTTGTGAGAAACCTCCAAAGGTTCTAGTGCGGTTTGGTGGGCCTCGGCACAGCGCTACCCACGCGTATCCGGGAGAGTCATAGGCGTGCTCGCCGTACTTAGTCCCGGCCAGGGTTCCCAGAAACCCGGCTTCCTGACCCCCTGGCTCGACCTGACCGGCACCGAGGCGCGACTGCGCTGGTGGTCGGCGCTGGCCGGGGTGGACCTGGTGCACCTGGGCACCGCCGCGGACGCCGACGAGATCAAGGACACCGCCCGCACCCAGCCGCTGCTCGTCGCGGCGGCGCTGCTCGCCGCCGAGCACCTGCCGCTGGACGGCGTGACGCTCACCGCCGGCCACAGCGTCGGCGAGCTGGGCGCCGCGGCGGTGGCCGGGGTGCTCTCGGCCGAAGCCGCGCTCACCCTCGCCGGGATCCGGGGCCGGGAGATGGCGGCCGCGTGCGCGCTGGAGCCGACCGGGATGGCGGCCGTGCTCGGTGGCGACCCGGACGAGGTGCTCGCCGCGATCGCCGCGCACGGGCTGCACCCGGCCAACCGCAACGGCGCCGGCCAGATCGTCGCCGCCGGCGCGCTCGACGGGCTGGACAAGTTCGCCGCCGACCCGCCGGCGAAGACCCGCGTCATCCGACTCCAGGTGGCCGGCGCGTTCCACACCCCGTACATGGCCCCGGCCGAGACCGCGCTGGCCGCGGTCGCCGCCGGGATCGCCCCCGCCGATCCGGCCCGGATCCTGTTGTCGAACCTCGACGGCACCGCCGTCACCGACGGCCAGGAGCTGGTGCGCCGGCTGGTCCGCCAGGTCACCGCCGCGGTGCGCTGGGACCTGTGCATGCGCACGCTGGCCGAGCGCGGGGTGACCGGCGTGATCGAGCTGCCCCCGGCCGGCACCCTCGCCGGTCTGGTCAAGCGGGAGCTCAAGGGCGCGGGCGCCCCGGAGATCGTCACCCTGAACACCCCGGACGACCTGCCGGCCGCACGGGACCTGATCGCCCGCCACGGCACGCCGGGCCAACCGCTCGCCCCCATCGGAGGACACTCATGACCGGCAGTCGCATCGTCTCGATGGGGCACTACCAGCCCTCCCGGGTGGTGACCAACGACGACATCGCCCAGCTCGTGGACACCAACGACGAGTGGATCCGCGACCGGGTGGGCATCGTCACCCGGCGGATCGCCGACGGTGAGACGGTGGCCGACATGGCCGCCGCCGCCGCCGGCAAGGCGCTGGCCAACTCGGGGCTCACCGCCGCCGACATCGACCTGGTCGTGGTCGCCACCTGCTCCTCCATCGACCGCAGCCCCAACGTGGCCTGCCGGGTCGCCGCCAAGCTGGGCATCGCCGCGCCGGGCGCGTTCGACGTCAACACCGCCTGCTCGGGCTTCGCGTACGCCCTGGGCACCGTGGATCACGCTATCCGGGCCGGGGCGTCGCGCAACGCGATAGTCATCGGCGCCGAGAAGCTGTCCGACTTCACCGACTGGACCGACCGCTCCACCTGCATCATCTTCGGTGACGGCGCGGGCGCCGCGGTGGTCACCGCCACGGCCGAGGACGAGCCGGCCGGCATCGGCCCGGTCGTCTGGGGCTCCGTGCCGGAGAAGAGCGACGCGGTCCGCATCGAGGGCTGGCGCCCGTACATCCAGCAGGAGGGGCAGGCGGTGTTCCGCTGGGCCACCACCGCGCTCGCGCCGCTGGCCCTGCAGGCGTGCGAGCGTGCCGGGGTCGACCCGTCGGAGCTGGCCGCCTTCGTGCCGCACCAGGCCAACGCCCGGATCATCGACGGCATCGCCAAGCGGCTCAACATCCCCAACGCGATCATCGCGAAGGACATCGTCGAGTCCGGCAACACCTCGGCGGCGAGCGTGCCGCTGGCCCTGTCGAAGCTGGTCGAGCGCCGGGAGGTGCCGTCGGGCGCCCCGGTGCTGCTGTTCGGCTTCGGCGGTGGCCTGACCTACGCCGGTCAGGTCGTCCGCTGCCCCTGAAACCCCCTCGGGCGCGTACGCGTCGAGGAGTGGCGGTCGGCGACGCCGGCCGCCGGAGACCCCCCTATGAGAGGAACCAACCGCAATGACCCGTGACGAGATCACCACCGGCCTCGCCGAGATCCTCGAAGAGGTTGCCGGGGTGAACCCGGACGACGTGGCCGAGGGGAAGTCCTTCACCGACGACCTCGATGTCGACTCGCTCTCCATGGTGGAGGTCGTGGTGGCCGCCGAGGAGAAGTTCGGCGTCAAGATCCCGGACAACGAGGTGCAGAACCTCAAGACCGTCGGGGACGCCGTCAGCTTCATCGAGGCGCAGTCCTGATCATGAGTCGTCCTGACGTCGTCGTCACCGGGCTCGGCGCGACGACCCCGCTTGGCGGGGACGTCGCGTCGACCTGGGACGCCATGCTCGCCGGCCGCTCCGGGGTGAGTGCCCTCACCCAGGAGTGGGCCGCGCAACTGCCGGTCCGGATCGCCGCCCAGCTGGCCGTGGAGCCGTCCGAGGTGCTGGACCGGGTCCGACTGCGCCGGCTCGACCGCTCCGAGGCGATCGCGATCATCGCGGCGCAGCAGGCCTGGGCGGACGCCGGCCTCGCCGACTCCGGCCTCGACGGGGAGCGGCTGGCCGTCAGCGTCGGCTCCGGCATCGGCGGTGCCACCACCCTGCTCGCCCAGGACGACATCCTGGAGGCGTCCGGGCCGCGGCGGGTTTCCCCGCACACGATCCCGATGCTGATGCCGAACGGTCCGGCCGCCTGGGTCGGATTGGAGCTGGGCGCCAAGGCCGGCGTGCACACCGTGGCCAGCGCCTGCGCCACCGGCGCGGAGGCGATCGCGCTCGGTCTGGACATCATTCGCGCCGGCCGGGCCGACGTGGTGGTGGCCGGCGGCACCGAGGCGGTCATCCACCCGCTGCCGATCGCCGGCTTCAGCTCGATGCGGGCCATGTCGACCCGCAACGACGACCCGGAGCGGGCCTCCCGCCCGTGGGACACCGGCCGCGACGGCTTCGTCCTCGGTGAGGGCGCGGGCATCGTGGTGCTGGAGCGCGCCGACCACGCCGCAGCCCGCGGCGCTCGGGTGTACGCGCGCCTCGCCGGCGCCGGCATCACCTCCGACGCGTACGACATCGTGCAGCCGCACGCCGAGGGTGAGGGCGCCATCCGGGCCATCGCTCGGGCGATCGCGGACGCGGACATCGCCAAGCAGGACATCGTGCACGTCAACGCGCACGCCACGTCGACCCCGGTCGGCGACATGCTGGAGATCGGCGCGCTGCACAAGGCGCTCGGCGACCACCCGGTGCTGGCCGCGACGAAGTCGATGACCGGTCACCTGCTCGGTGCGGCCGGAGCGCTGGAGTCGATCGCCACGATCCTGGCCATCCGCGACGGCGTCGTCCCTCCGACGATCAACCTCGACGACCCGGAGCCGGGCCTCAGCCTGGAGGTCGCCGCGCACAAGGCACGCCACATGGAGATCCCCGCCGCGCTGAACAACGCGTTCGGCTTCGGCGGCCACAACGTGGCGCTCGTCTTCGCACGACCGTGAGACGGCGGCCGTGCGACGGCCGATCTGCGGGTTTACCGAAGGGGCCCCCTCAGCAAGGGGGGCCCTTCGGCACGTTCAGCCCCGGTTGCGGGGATGCTGCTTGGCGGTGCGTTCGTTGCCGTGGCGGTAGTTGCCGGTCCAGCGGGCCATCACCAGTTGCGGGTCGTCGTCGACCTCGGCGAGGAACTCCGCCGCCCGGGCGCCGCGCAGCGTGCCCGCCACCCGGCCGTGATGCATGATCACCACCGTGCCGTCGGCACGCTGGTCGTAGCGGAAGCCCTGTGCGGTTGCCATGACAGCGAGGCTGCCAGGTGGACGCCCTCTCCGGCGACGCGATTTCCGACCTGCGGGCCCCGGCGGAATCAGGCGCCGCAGGTGGTGGCGGGCAGGCCGGGCACGGCCACCGGGGATCGACCACCCGGGCGGGCCTTGCCGGCCAGCACGGCGGCCAGGGCGGTCATCGACGCCCGACTGGAGGAGTACGTCGCCAGCAGCGTCGGCGACGTGGCCTTGGCCAGCACGTACGGGGTGTCCATGGCGACGGTGACCGCCGCGTCGGCGCGCAGGTCGCTGTCGCCGTCGCCGTAGCCGACCAGGTGCACCACGGTCCCGCCGCTCGGCTTCACGGTCACGCCGGCCTTGGTCAACGCGGCGGTGAGCGCCGCCCGGGTGCCGTCGCGGCCGTCGGAGGAGGTGACGGTGACGGGGCCCTGCACCGCTTTGCCGCAGGCGCCCCGCAGCACGGTGACCGCACCGGCGGCCAGCGCGTCCGCCGCCGCCCGGTGCGCCGGGGTGTTGAGCGTGGACATCGGCTCGGTGGGGGCCGTCGCCAGCCGGAACTTCATGGTCAGCACCCGGGTGACCGCGTCGACCAGCCGGGCCCGGGGCAGCGAGCCTCCGCGCAGGGCGGCGAGCAGCCCGTCGTACGCCTGGCCGACGTTCGGGGTCATGAGGATCAGGTCGTTGCCGGCGTTCAGCGCCCGGACGGCGGCCTCGCCGGGCGCCCAGCGCTTCGCCGGCGGCATGTTCATCCCGTCGGTGATCACCACGCCCTGGAAGCCGAGCTGGCCGCGCAGTACGTCGGTGAGCAGCTTGTGGGAGAAGGTCGCCGGGGTGCCCGGGTCGATGGCCTGCGCGTCCAGGTGGCCGGACATCACGGCCATCGCGCCGGCCTCGAACCCGGCGGTGAACGGCGGCCACGCGCCGCTCTGCAGCTCCGCCGCGGACTGGGTGAGGACCGGCAGGTCCTTGTGCGAGTCGTCAGCGCTGTGGCCGTGCCCCGGGAAGTGCTTCAGGGTGGCCGCGACGCCGCTGGCCTGCAGGCCCCGGACCGCGCCGCCGACCTGCGCGGCGGCGAGCTTCGGGTCGGCGCCGAACGACCGCGAGCCGATGACCGTGCTGCGGGTGGCCAGCACGTCGGCCACCGGGGCGAAGTCGACGTTGATGCCCAGCGCGGCGAGTTCGGCGCCGGCGGCCCGCCAGGCGGCCCCGGTCAGCTTCGGGTCGCCGGCCGCACCGGCGGCGAGCGCGGTGGGCAGGATGGTGACCCCGTCGGTGACCCGGGTGACGACGCCGTACTCCTGGTCGGTGCCGATCAGGAAGGGCGCCGGGCCGGCGGCCAGCCGTCCGGCGGCGCCCCGCAGCCCGGTGGTCAGCTCGTGGACCTGCTTCGGGTTGTCGACGTTGGTGGTCTCCTGGTTGCCCTTGGTCGGGTCGTCGGCGCTGAAGCCGACCAGGATCAGCCCGCCGAGCCGGTACTTGGCGATCATCTCGGCGGGGGTGTCGACGCCGGCGAGGGCCTGGTTGCCGGCCGCGGAGCCGGGCGAGACCTTCGTGGCCGAGTCGCCGTACGCGTACGGCATCAGCACCTGCCCGACCAGGTCCTCGTCGGAGAGCGTCGCGACGAGGGCGGCGGCCCGCGCGGCCGGGTCGTCGGCCGGGGTCGCTGCGGGGGCGCTCGGGGCCGCCGAGACGCCGGTCGGACCGGGCGTCGGGTCGGCCCGGTCCGGGGCGCCGGAGCAGCCGGAGACGAGCAGGGCGGTCAGGGCGGCGACGGCGACACCGGCGTGTCGCGGGCGAATCGGCACCCGCCCATCCCACCAGGTTCCCCCTTATCGGGGCAACTTGACCTTACCGGTCGCAGCGCCCGAGAGCGTCTGGCCAGCGGGGCGGTGGCGGAGGTCAGCCGACCCGGGTGAGCAACGTCACCGGCGCCCCGTCACCGGCGTACCGGTAGGGCTCCAGGTCAGCGTCCCACGCGGTGCCGAGCGCCTTGTCGAGGGCGTGCGACAGCGCCTCGGGGGCCCGGGCGGAGGCCATCAGCGCCCGCAGCCGGTCCTCGCCGAGTTGGATGTCGCCGGCCGCCCCGACCGTGGCCCGGAAGAGGCCACGGGCGGGCACGTACATGAAGCGCTCACCGTCTGCGCCGGGACTCGGCTCCTCGGTGACCTCGAAACGGATCATGGGCCACTGCCGGAGGGCAGCAGCCAGCTCGGCGCCCGTCCCCGGACGGCCGGTCCACCCGCACTCGGCCCGGCGGGCGCCGGGATCGACGGGCTGAGCCGTCCACTGCAGGTTGACCGGCGCGGCTAGGACGCGCGCGATCGCCCACTCGACGTGCGAGCACACGGCGAGCGGGGTCGAGTGGACGTATACGACGCCACGCGTTGGCACGGTGACCTCCCGGAGAGCGAGGTGCGTCTTCCCCTACGACCTCGTCCACCGGAGTGGTTGCTGCAACACATGATGACTCCTGTGACGGATGGTGCGCCAGGGAATCGGAAAAAACGCCTGCCGGAATAGCCGGACGGGTGGTCTCCGTTGCCTCTCAGGACACCGCGACGACCAGCCTGATGTCGTGGTCCTGTACAGTTCCATCGGCGGCTTCTGCCGCGTTACACCTTCGCGGGCCGACTCAGTGTCACCCGCACACAGCCCCCGGACGTCCAGTCCTCCCGTACGTCTTGCAAGGAGTACCTCCGTGGCGAGCAACACCTCTAAGACCGCGCGCGCGTCCGTCCGGGCCGGCCAGGCTGGCCAGGGTGGCGCCCTCAGCGTGCTGGGCGAGTTCAAGTACCTCATCCCGCTCAACGGCGGCAAGCACGCCTACGTGCGCAACCTGACCAACGGCAAGACCGCGCACCTGCGCACCGACTCCGACGCCTTCGTCGAGGAGATCCGGGTGCTGGCCGCCGCCGGCCACGCCGCCAAGATCCGGGCGGAGATCAACAACCTGGCTGCCGTTCACCCGAACGACGGCTGGGAGGCCACCGAGAAGCGCCTGGTCGCGGCCGGCGTCTTCGAGGGCTGAGCCCTCCCCCACCGCAGCACCAGCAGACCGCCCGCCGGGAGTTCCCGGCGGGCGGTTTCGCGTCCGGCGTGTTCAGGTCGGGTCGAGCAGGGCGACCTCGCCGGTGCTCAGGTCGTAGAGGCCGCCCACCACCGCCACCCGACCAGCCGCGACCGGCCCGGCCAGCAGGTCGTCCGCGCGCAGCGCGTGGACCGTACGCCGGACGTGCCGGCGGATCGCCTGGGGATGCACCGCCGGGTCGTCGAGCCCGGCCTCGGTGACCGCCGGGGCGATCTCGTCGATCAGGTAAGCGAGCGAGCCGCCCGGCCGCTCCCCCGATCGCAGCGCGTCCACCGTCGCTCCCACCGCCCCGCACCGCTCGTGTCCGAGCACCAGCACCAGCGGCACGCCGAGCTGACCGACCACGTACTCGATGGAGCCGCACACGGCGCGGTCGAGCACGTGCCCACCGGTACGGATCACGCAGATCGCACCGAAGGTCTGGTCGAAGATCGCCTCCAGCGGCACCCGCGAGTCGATGCAGCCGAGCACCACCGCGTACGGCTGCTGGTCGCCGGAGGCGGCCGCCGCCGCGGCGGTGACGTCGTGGCCGTGCACGGGTTGGCCGCTGACGAACCGCCGGTTGCCGGCGAGCAGCTCGGCGAGCGCGGCGCGGGGCGTACCCCCGGCCTGCCGCCCCTGTCCCGCCACCTCCATGCCGTTCAGCTTGGCTCGCCGCCGACGGTCACGGGCGGGGTCGGGAATGTTCGCCCGGCGCGATTGGCGTGGCGTCTCGGCGGGTAGCCGGTGTTACCGCCGGGTATCCCGGTGCTGATGAGGCCGGGGCGGCCCGGGGAGGTGGCGATGCCGGAGCGGTTCGAGGTCGGTATGCCCGACGGCGTACGGCTGCACGTGGAGGTCACGGAACCTGCGGACGCCCCGGTCACGGCCGTCCTGCTGCACGGCTGGACGCTGGACGGGCGCAGCTGGCACCGGCAGGTGGACGCGCTGACCGCCTCGGCCGGCGACGCCGTGCGGGTGGTCACCTACGACGCGCGCGGCCACGGCCGGTCCAGCTGCATGGCGTTGCCCACGGCCACCCTGGCCCAGCTCGGCGACGATCTGGCCGCCGTCCTCGACGCGGTCGCGCCGACCGGTCGGGTGGTCCTGGTCGGGCACTCGATGGGCGGAATGACGATCATGGAGTACGCGCACCGCCACCCCGGCCACTTCGCCGCCCGTACGGCCGGCCTGGTCTTCGTCTCGACCACCGCCGAGGGGCACACGCACACCGTCTACGGGCTCTCGCCGCGCATCGCCCGGCTGATCCGGCTCGCCGAGACGACGGGCGCCGGTGTCCTGGCCCGGTGCGGCTCGTGGCGCGCGCCCCGGGCGCTGCTGAACGCGTTGCAACCGAGCATCCGGTGGATGCTCTTCGGCGACCGCTGTGATCCCTCCGACATTCGGCTGGTGACCTCGGCGGTGGCCCGCGCCTCGCTGCGCTCGATCGGCGGCTTCCGCGCCTCGATCGGCGCCCAGCGCCGGCTGGACACCCTCACCGCGCTGGCCCACCTGCCGGCCGCCGCCCTGGTCGGTGACCGGGACCGGCTGACCCCACCGCCGTGCGCCGAGTCGATCGCCGCCGCCCTGCCGGCCACCGAGCTGACCGTCTGTCCGGGTGCCGGACACATGCTGATGATGGAGCGCCCGGACGAGGTGAACGCCGCGCTGACCGGCGTACTGCGTCGGGTGCTCGCCGCGCCGGCGCGCGACGGGCACGACGCGAGCGCGACCGGGACGGGTCGCTGAGCACGTTCCCGCACCTCGGGCGCGAAGCCCCGGGCCCGGGGCCGTACCCTTCTGCGGTTGGCCCGCGCGGTTCGCGCCGTCTGCCGGCGACATCGAAGGAGCGTGCGTTGACCGACCAGACCGCCCTGGAGCAGGAGATCGCCGTCGAGCAACGGCACCTCGACCGGGTGTACGCCCGACTGGCCGAGCTGCGCCAGTCCGCGGTTCGGGCCGAACGGGACGGCTACCGGATGGCCCGGGTCGGCACGTTCGGCGCGCTGGTCGAGCGCGACGCGATGGTCTTCCACGCCGCGCAGCGACGGCACACCCTCGACGCCGAGCACGAGGGGCTGGTCTTCGGCCGTCTGGACCTGCGCGACCGGCAGGTGCTGCACGTCGGGCGGCTCGGCATCCGCGACGAGGACGCCACCACGCTGGTCGTCGACTGGCGCGCGCCGGCCGCCTCCGCGTTCTACCAGGCCACCCCGGCGCAGCCGCTGGGCGTGGTGCGTCGTCGCACCATCTCCTCGCGCGCCGAGCGGGTCACCCGGATCGAGGACGACCTGCTGGACCCGACCGCCGCCCCGGAGGGGATGACTGTGGTCGGTGACGGCGCGTTGCTGGCCACCCTGTCCCGCGCCACCGGTCGGGGCATGCGCGACATCGTGGCGACGATCCAGCGGGAGCAGGACGAGGCCATCCGGTCGCCCGGTTCCGGGGTGACGATCGTGGCGGGCGGTCCGGGCACCGGCAAGACGGCGGTCGCCCTGCACCGGGCGGCCTTCCTGCTCTACTCCGACCGCAGCCGGTACGCCGGCGGGGGCATCCTGGTGGTCGGGCCGTCCACCGTCTTCGTCGAGTACATCGCCTCGGTGCTGCCCTCGCTCGGTGAGGACACGGCGACCCTGCACTCGCTGGGCAGCCTCTTTCCGGGAATGACCGCCACCCGCACCGACCCGCCGGAGGTGGCGGCGGTGAAGGGCTCACTGCGGATGCGCCGGGTGCTGGAGCGCGCGGCCCGCGACGCGGTGCCGGGCGGCCCGGGTGAGCTGCGGCTGCTCTACCGGGGCACGCTGCTGCGGCTGGACCGGGCCGAGCTGGACCGGATCCGGGACCGCGCGCTGCACCGTGGCGCCCGGCGCAACGAGGCACGCCGGGCCGGCTTCGACGGGGTGTTCGCCGCGCTCTGGGCGCAGGCCCGGGCGGTGGGCATCACCCGGCTGCCCGAGCACCGGGCCTTCGAGGGCGAGATCGCCGAGCGGCCGGAGTTCCGGGAGTTCCTCAAGGCGTGGTGGCCGCGCCTGCACCCCCGACACGTGCTCGGCTGGCTGGCTCGCCCGGATCGGCTGCGTCGGTACGCCGGCGGCATCCTCTCCGGCGCGGAGATCAGGCTGCTCACCGCCGCGTACCAGAATCTGGACACCGCGGGCCTGACCATCGCGGACGTGGCGTTACTGGACGAGTTGGACGCGCTGCTCGGCAAGCCCATGCAGCCGGCGCGGGCCCGCCGTGACCCGTTCCAACTCGCCGGCGGCGTGCGCGAGCTGAGCACCGCCAGCGACCGGCAGCGGGCCGCCCGCGCGGCGGCCCGGGAGCGTCCGGAGGACTACCGGGAGTACGCGCATGTGGTGGTGGACGAGGCGCAGGACGTCTCGCCGATGCAGTGGCGGATGGTCGGACGGCGCGGCCGCCTGGCCTCCTGGACCGTCGTGGGCGACCCGGCGCAGACCGCGTGGATCGGTGATCCCCAGGAGCTGACCCACGCCCGGGACCAGGCGCTGGGCCGTCGCAAGCGGCACGATTTCACGCTCACCACCAACTACCGCAACTCGGCGGAGATCTTCGCGGTGGCGGCGGCGGAGATCCGCCGGCTCTACCCCGACCTGTCGCTGCCGAACGCCGTACGCTCCACCGGTATCGACCCCGTCGAGCTGGTGGTGCCGCCGGCCGGGTTGGAGACCGCGGTCGTGGAGGCGGCCACCGGCCTGCTGGCCGAGGTGGACGGCACGGTCGGGGTGATCACGCCGGTCACCCGCCGCGACGAGGTCGCCGGTTGGCTCGGCTCACTCGGCGCGGCGCGGCTGCAGGTGGTGACCAGCCTGGAGGCGAAGGGCATGGAGTACGACGGGGTGGTGCTGGTCGCCCCGAGCGAGATCCGGGCCGATCCGGGCTCCGGCGTACGAACGCTCTACGTGGCGCTCTCCCGGGCCACCCAGCGGCTCACCACCATCGACCCGACCGGCTGACCTGCGGGTTGCCGTGTCGAAGGGTGGGCCGGTCCGTACACTTGCATACATAGCGATGTGAGCATACATTTGACCGGGTCCCGGGTGGCGACGGAGGGTGGATTTCGTGGGAGCAGGTCATGACCACCACCACGGGTCGGTCACCAACGCCGCCCACCAGCACCGGGGCCGACTCTGGGCCGCGTTCGGGCTGCTCGCGACCCTGATGGTGGTCGAGGGTGTGGCCGCCTTCCACACCGGCTCGCTCGCCCTGCTCTCCGACGCCGGGCACATGTTCACCGACGTGCTGGGCATCGGGATGGCGCTCGCCGCGATCACCGCCACCCGGCGGGCCACCGGCGACCCGCAGCGCACCTTCGGGCTCTACCGCCTCGAGGTGCTCGCCGCCCTGGCCAACGCCGTCCTGCTCTCCGGCGTGGCGGTCTACGTGGTGATCGAGGCGATCGGCCGGTTCGGCGACCCGCACGAGGTGCTGACCGGCCCGATGCTCGCGGTGGCCGTCCTCGGCCTGCTCGCGAACGTGATCGCGTTCGCGCTGCTGCGCGCCGGCGCCCGGGAGAGCATCAACCTCCAGGGCGCCTACCTGGAGGTGCTCGGCGACCTGCTCGGCTCGCTCGGCGTGATCGGCGCGGCGCTGCTCATCGCGGTCACCGAGTGGTGGTGGGCCGACCCGTTGGTCGCGGTCGCCATCGGCGTGTTCATCCTGCCGCGCACCTGGCGGCTGGGGCGCGCGGCCGTCCGCATCCTGGTGCAGGCCGCCCCGGAACACCTCCAGGTCACCGCCGTGCACGACCGACTGGCCGCGGTGCCCGGCGTGGTGGAGGTGCACGACCTGCACGTCTGGACGCTCACCTCGGGCATGGAGGTGGCCTCCGCACACCTGATCATGGCACCCGGCGGGGAGGTCGGCACGGTGCTCACCGCGGCGCGTACCGCCCTGCGGGAGGACTTCCGCATCGAGCACGCCACGCTGCAGATCGAGCCCGGGTCCGCCACGGGCGCCTGCGGTTCGATCGAGTGGTGAGCACCTATCTGACGAAAAGACCGTTTTGCCGTCATCTTTGGTGGCGGCGCAGACACCTTCCGTCACATCGACTGCACACGTCCCACCTGCCCCGGTAGGCTCGTCCCCGGCCACCACCCGGCGGCGCCCTCCCGGCGCCGGTGGCGGCCGCCGCCTAATCACCCGAGAGGGCGAACCGGGGAACCACGTTCCTGGGGTGCATCCGCGTCAGCGGTAGGGATCTTCCGTCCCGAACCCGTCAGCTAACCCGGTCGGCGGCTGACGGAAGGACATGCGTAGTGGCACCAGCACGACCACCCGCCGCCCGACTCGCGGCACTGATCGTCATGATGGTCACCCTCGGCGTCGCCCTACCGGTGGGCGCCGCCACCGCCGCTCCCCCCGGCGGCCTGCGGGCCGCCGCGGCGCCCGACGGCGACGAGGAGGGCGGCACCCCCGCGCTGCGGGCCCAACTGGAGGCCGCCAGCAAGGGCTACCTGGACGCGAAGCGCGCCCTGGACACCTCCGTCCAGCGCCAGCAGCAACTCGCGGCCAAGCTGAAGACCACCGAGGCCGAGATGACCGTGCGCAACGGCAAGGTCGGCGAGATCGCCGGCGTGGCGTACCGCACCGGCCGGCTCAGCACCGTCTCGGCGTTGCTCAACACCAACACCCCCGAGGGCTTCATGGACCGGGCGGCCGCGCTGGACGTGGTGGCCGCCAACGAGGACCGGGTGCTGCGCGACCTGCACGCCACCCGGGACGAGGCCAACCGCACCCGCACCGCCCTGGACGGCGAGATCCGCGAGCAGCGCAAGCAGGTCGAGGTGATGGCCAAGCGCAAGGAACAGGCCGAACGGGCCCTGGCGGTCGCCACCAGCAAGCCGCGCACCACCGCTGCCGACACCAGTTCCAACCGGGGCACCTCCACCGCCAACGCCCAGCCCGCGCCGCGCAACTCCGACGGCTCCTGGCCGTCCGAGTCGTGCAGCGTCAACGACCCCACCCCGGCCAGCGGCTGCATCACCCCCCGCACCCTGCACGCCCTCAACCAGGCGAAGGCCGCCGGCTTCACCCGGTACGTCTCCTGTCACCGCTCGGGCGGCTCCGGCGAACACCCGAAGGGCCGGGCCTGCGACTTCGCCGCCCAGAAGGGCGGCTTCGGCGGGGACGCCACCGGCGGCGACAAGACGTACGGCAACAACCTGGCCGCGTACTTCATCCGCAACTCCGACCGGCTCGCCGTGCTCTACGTGATCTGGTACAGGCAGATCTGGCTGCCCAGCAGCGGGTGGAAGTCGTACAGCGGGGGGAACGGCGACCCCTCCAGCGAACACACCAACCACGTACACCTGTCGGTGTACTGACCCCACCGGTGGCCGGCGCACCGTCGAGCGGGTGCGCCGGCCCCGGGTACGTCAGCGGACGTACCCCGGACGCCGCCGGTGATCGGACGACCCGGCCGGGCCGGGCCGGCAGCATGTCGGGTATGCCGCGAATCCCACCCGCCACCCGCAAGGCGCTGCTCACCCTGCACCTCATCACCTCGCTCGGCTGGCTCGGGGCCGACCTGGTGCTGCTCACCCTCGGCATCGCGGCACAGCGCGGCGCCGACCCGGCCGTGGTCTATCCGGTCGCCGGGCTCGTCGGCACGGTGCTGTTCGCGCCGCTGAGCGTGCTCGTCTGGCTCGTCGGCGTCGCCAGCGCGCTGCTCACCCCCTGGGGCCTGGTGCGCTACCGGTGGGTGCTGGTCAAGCTCGTGATCACCACGGCGATGGTCGGGCTGGTGCTGTTCCTGCTCACCCCGAACCTGCGGCACGCGAGCGCGCTGGGCGCCGCCCTCCCCGCCCGGGATCGCGCCGACCTGGTGATCGCGCCCGCGGTGTCGACCAGCCTCATGATCATCGCGACCGTGCTCTCCACGTACAAGCCCTGGGGCCGCCGAGCCACCCGGCCGACCGGCGCGCGGAGCGTGCCGCGCGAGCGCGCCGCCACAAGGACGTAGCGGCCACCGGGAGGCCACCACGACGCGAGACCGCAGCCGCGGGGTGGGTCAGGCCGGGGGTTGTTCGTCGGGGGTGGTGTCCAGGGCCGCACCGAGGCGGGTGGCCAGGGCGAGGTGGGCGGCGCGGGCCTGTTGGAAGGCGTACCGGAACAGGGGCGTCGGCGCGCGCAGGGTGATGTCGACGTCGATCCGGACCAGGCCGTCCGGCTCGGCGCGCAACCGGGTGTGGTTGCGGACGGTGGTGGCCGGCCACTGGCGGGCCACCGTGACGATCTCGTCAGGTTCGCTGATCAGCACGTCCGCCTGGTAGGTGGTGCGGAAGCGCAACGGCCCCACCGCCAGCCTGTCGTTGATCGTGTAGCTGGCCCGGGCGCCCGGACGGGGCGGCACCCGGCGGACCCGGACGATCAGGGGGTGCAGTTCGCCCTGGCGGGTCAGGTCGCTCAACAACGCCGCCGCCTCGGCGAGTGAGCAGCGGGCCTGGACGGTGTAGCTGAAGCTGTCGCTGCTGAGCACACAGTCTCCCGACGTCGCTGGTCGCACGATTGTCCCGTACGCGGCTCAGGCTGGCAACGCCCGGACGGACACCGTCCGTTGTCCCGGTATTCGCGCAGCATTCCCATTACGGTCGGCTGATGGGAAATCACCGGTTGTGACGAGAGGTGGACACATGTTCGGTGACGACCGGTGAGCGGGCACGTGATGGTCTTCGCGCCCACCCCGCAGCTGACGGTGACCGTGGATCAGCCGAACGACCAGCCCGAACTGCACCTGCACCCCGGCGGCCAGGGCGTCTGGCAGGCCCGCATGGTGCTGTCGCTCGGGGTCGACGTGGTGCTCTGCGCCGCGCTCGGTGGCGAGGTCGGTCAGGTGCTGGAGCCGCTGCTGGTCAGCGAGGGGGTGGACCTGAAGGTGGTGATGCGCGACTCCGGCAGCGGCGGGTACGTGCACGACCGGCGGGGCGGGTCCCGACAGGAGGTCGTGGACGTGCCCGGGGACCGACTGAGCCGCCACGAGCTGGACGAGTTGTACAACCTGGCGCTCGGCGAGGGACTGCGCGCCGACGTGAGCGTCCTCAGTGGCCCGAATGCGCCGTGGCTCGTCCCGGCCGACCTGTACCGCCGCTTCGCCGCCGACCTCGGCGCCAACGGCAGCCGGGTGGTGGCTGATCTGTCCGGTGATCACCTGGGCGCCGTACTGGACGGCGGTGTGTTCTTCCTGAAGGTGAGTCACGAGGAGCTGGTCCGGGACGGTCGCGCCCGCAGTGGGGACGGCGCCGAGCTGACCCGGACGATGTACGACCTGCACGCCGCCGGCGCCGAGACGGTGGTGGTGAGCCGAGCCGACCAGCCGGCGCTGGCGCTCATCGACGGGGAGCTCTTCGAGGTGGAGATGCCCCGGCTGGAGGCCGCCGATCCGCGCGGCGCGGGCGACTCGATGACCGCCGGCGTGGCGGCCGTGATCGCCCGTGGTGGCGACATCCGGACGGCCATCCGTACCGGCGCCGCGGCCGGCGCGCTGAACGTGACCCGGCACGGGCTGGGCACCGGACGGTTGGACTCGATCACCGGGCTGGTGGAGCGGGTCCGGCTGGTCCCGGCGGACAGTCGGCAACAGGAGCGGACCACCCCCGACGAGTTGGCCGACCGGGCGGTCGAGCGATGACGCTGCGGGTGCTCGTGACCAACGACGACGGGATCGCCGCGCCGGGCATCCAGGCGTTGGCCGTGGCCGCCGCCCAGCGGGGCCTGGACGTGGTGGTCGCGGCGCCGATGGAGGAGGCCAGCGGCACCAGCGCCGCGATGAGCGCGGTGGAACGGGACGGGCGGGTGGTGGTGCACGACCACCCGCTGCCCGACCTGGCGGGCGTGCCGGCGTACGGGGTCGCCGGCTCGCCCGGTTTCATCACGCTGATCGCGCTGCACGGCGCGTTCGGCCCGCCGCCGTCGGTGGTGCTGTCGGGGATCAACCGGGGTGCCAACGCCGGCCGCGCCGTGCTGCACTCCGGCACGGTGGGCGCCGCCTTCACCGCCGCCTCGAACGGGTGCCGGGCCATGGCCGTCTCACTGGACGTGCTCTCCGCGGGCGAGGCGACGGCCGGCAGCGGCGGGGCAGCGGTGGACGCCGCAGCCCGCGTACGCGACGCCGAACGGCACTGGGTCACCGCCGCGCGGGTCGCCCTGGACCTGCTCCCCCGGCTGACCGCCGCGCCGCCGGAGAGCGTGCTCAACGTCAACGCCCCCGACCTGCCGCACGGACGGCTGCGCGGGGTACGTCGCGGCTCCCTGGCCAGCTTCGGTCAGGTGCAGATGACGGTGGCCGAGTCGGGGCACGGCTTCGTGCGTACCGCGCTGGAGGAGCCCGGCCAGGCCGCGCAGCCCGGCACGGACCTGGCTTTGCTGGCCGCCGGGTACGCGTCGGTGACGGCCATCCGAGCGGTCACCGAGGTGACCGACGTGGACCTGACCGGTCTGGACGAGCAGCCTTGACGGAGGGCGCTCAGGCGCCCGGAAGCACCTCGGGGGTGGCGGCCCCGGCGAAGTAGGGCTCCGGTGCGCCGAAGAGACCGAGCAGACCAGTCACCCAGAGCTGACGGTGCACGAACCGGCTCGGCTCGGTGACCACCAGCTTGACGCCGCTGACCTCGGCGGTCTGGAAGCCGGCGACCATGGCGCTGATGCCGACGGAGTCGATGAAGGTGACCAGCCTCATGTTCAGCTCGATGCGGACCGGGCGGCTCTTGGCCAGCACCTCCGCAATCGCCTCACGCACCTCGTACGCTGTGTCGACGTCGATCTCGCCCCGGGGGGCGATCTCCACGACACCACCGGACAGGACCGACTTCACGATCGACAGGCTCACGCGAGCACCTCCACCCGCCCGTCCCCCGGGCGTCTCATCAGTACGCGGGCCGCGACCGAGAGTATTCCTCCGACGGCCTCGGTCGCCACCCCTCGGGATGAGCAATTCACGGATCCGGGCGAACAAAGTCGCCCATATCCCCACTTTTCGGTATCTGATCAACCAATACTTTTCGTTATCTGACCACTCCACGATCGGTCGGAACCGACGCGTCGCCGGACCAGGGTAACGGGCGTGAACCGACACGCCCGACAACCGAACCATCCCGTACGCCGGCCCCGCCTGGGACCGGCGTGTCGCGCCACGATCGCCCGAACGCGTCCGGTCCGAGCCGGTCGGGCGGTTGCCGACGCCACCTAGCATCAGCCCCGGGACACCCACCGCGGCGGAGAGGACCTTCGATGATCAAGCGACTGGCCGGGCTGGCCGGAGTCGGCGTACTGCTCGCCCTCGTACTGGCCTGCGGTTTCGGCGGCGGGGACGACGATGACGACGACGATGACGACGACTTCGCCCGCGGTGCGGCCGTGGTGGCGGTGCGCTGAGGGAGCCGGTGAGCCCCGGCCGACCGGGTTTGCGGCCGACCGGCCCGGGGCACTGCGGAATCAGCGAAACCGTGCCGCGCTGGACAGACGCCGAAGTCCGAAGTGGCCGGCGGCTTCGGCACCCGAGGAGGTAACCACGATGTTCGGAACCAACCTGCTGGACCGGCGCAGCAAGCCGGAGCGGATCGCGGATCAGGCGTGGGAGCACCTGCTCTCCGCCGTCAGCTCCGCAGGCGACAGTGTCCGGGACACCGCCCGTTCGGCCCGTCGCAGCAGCGGCGAGCTCGCCGACGGGGCGGGTGACCTGGTCGGCTCCGCGGCGGAGGAGGCCCGGCGTCGGGCCTCGCGCGCCTTTGACGCGCTCGCCGGGCGCCAGCCGGCGCTGCCGTGGACGCTCCTGATCGGGGCAGCGCTGGTCGGCGCGGCGGTCGGCTGGGCCGTCGGCTCCGCTGCCCGTGCCGCCGGCAGCCGGGACGACCGCGCGGTGGACGACGTCGAGTTCGTCGACGTCGACCGCCCCAACTCCCCCGTCGGCCTGGACGACTAGCCCCGAGCGGGCCCCGCCGACCTTCTGGTCGACGGGGCCCGTTCGCATTGCTCGGTGGGTGGCTCGACGATCGGCATGGGGCCGGTCCGCCGGGGTGCCGGACCCCTCAGGCAGCCCCGGCGGACCGGTGTTCTCGGGTGGCCCGGACGACGCCGGGCCACCGGGTCAGCGACTCGTGCAGCTCACGGTGGCCGGCGGCGCGTTGCTGCCGGTCCAGGAAGCGAGGAAGCCGATCGTGGTGCTGGCGCCGGCGCCGAGCGCGCCGTTCCAGCCGCTGTCCACGACCGAGACGACCGCCCCGGTCTGGGTGTGGGTGCCGCCCCAGAGCTGACTGATCCGCTGGCCGTTGGGGAAGGTCCAGCCCAGCGTCCAACCGGCGATGGGCCGGGTGCCCGGGTTGCTGACCACCACTTCGGCCTGGAAGCCGCCCGACCAGGAGCCGGTCACCCGGTAGGCCGCCGCACACCCACCAGCCGGAGGCGGCGTCGTCGGAGGCGGTGTCGTCGGGGGCGGCGTCGTCGGGGGCGGCGTGGTCGGAGGCGGTGTCGTCGGAGGTGGCGTGGTGGGAGGCGGCGTGGTCGGTGTGCCGCCGGTGCGGTCGGCGACCAGGATGCCGCGACCGTTGGTGCCGAGGTAGACGCGTCCGTAGACACGCGGGTCGCCGGTCAGCGCCTCGGTCGGGTTGCCGTACTGGTGGCGGTCGTCGTTGACGCGTACCCAGGTCGTTCCGCCGTCGTCGGAGCGGTGTACGCCGGGCTGACCGTTCACCGTGCCGTAGAGGAAGACGGCGGGGTTGGTCCGGCCGGGCGCCGCCTTGCCGAAGCCGACGTTGCCGGAGGCGCTGACGCCGCCCAGTTTGGTGAAGCTGGCACCGGAGTCGGTGGAGCGCCACAGCCCGCCCGGCCCGGCCAGCCACAGCTCACCCGACTGACCGGGCAGCGCCTTGAACCGGACGTCGGAAGTGGGCAGGCCGGTCGCCGCCGTGGCGGTGAAGGTCGCGCCGCCGTTGGTGCTCAGGTAGACCCGCCCGGCGCTGAAGCCGTAGAACCGGTTGGGGTCGACCCGGTCGGACTCGATGACCGCGTTGGCCGGGATGCCGGCGGACGGCGTCCACGAGTTGCCGAAGCCGACTGAGTAGACGACGCGTTGGCCGGCGTCGCCGGGCGCCCAGACGAACCGGCTGCCGTCGGCTGCGGCGGCGACCGTGCCGCCGGTGTTGACCCCGGACGGCTCGGTGCCCTGGAACCAGTTCGCGCCGCCGTCGGTGGAGAAGGCGACGTGGCTGTCGTTGGGCCGGTCGGCGTCGGTGAAGTTGCCGGCGCGTACCAGCACGGCCGGCTTGCTCTCGGCGTAGTCCAGGCTGGTGGTGCTCGTGAAGATCGGCTGGGTGAAGAGCATCGACGGAATGGTGTCGAGGTCGGTGTGTCGGAAGCCGCCGACGTCGCCGAGCGCGCTGATCAGTGGTGCACCGCTGGGCGGGCTGACCAGGTCGAGGACGGCGGTCTCCTCCAGGCCACGGACCATCGGCCGGAGGGTGAGCTGACCGCCGGTGTCCCACTTGGTGAGGTCGGTGGTGCCGTAGATGGTGGCGCCGGTGCCGTACATCATCCGGTTGGAGTCGTGCGGGTCGATCTCGACCGACTCGTTCATCCAGCCGAGCTTGGGCGCGGACTCCGGAGGCGCCGGGTTGACGCCGAACGTCAGCCAGGGCACCGAGCTGATGTCCATGGTGTAGCGGCGGGACCGCTCGGGATAGCTGGTGAAGTCCCAGATCCGGGTCCAGGTCGCTCCGCCGTCCGTGCTGCGGAAGAAGATCGCGTCCGGCCACCAGGAGACCTGGGTGGCCACCATCAGCGTGTTCGGGTGCTGCCGGTCGATGGTCAGACCGCTGTAGCCGAAGTAGTCGTCGGCGCTGGTGGAGGGCACCGGGCTGATCCGCGTCCAGGCCCCGGTCGAGCGGGTGAACTTCCAGACGTCGCCCTTGCCGCCGTCGTACGGGCCGCCGGTGTCGCTGGTGGCGATGTAGAGGTGACCGCCGACCGGGTCGACGACACCCTTGTGCGCCAGGTAGCCGGTGGGCTGCCCGGGGATGCGCGTCCAGGTGACACCGCCGTCGGTGCTGCGGTAGACCGGATTCTCCTTGTCCGCCACGCCGACGTAGATCGTCTGGGTGGTGGAGCCGGCGGTGCCGGTGCTCTTGTCGAAGCTGACCCAGGTGAGGCCCTGGTTCTGCCCGTTGTAGCCGTTCGGGTCACTGGGGTCGGCCCGGTAGTTGCCGGCGTTGGGGAAGGCGGTGACCCGGGCCCAGGTCGCCCCGTAGTCGGTGCTGCGCCACAGCCCGTTGCCGCCCTCGGCGCCGTAGTAGACGATGTTGTTCCGGTTGGGGTCGACGGCCAGCCGCTCACCCATGCCCCGGCCCGGCATGTTGCCACCGTTCTTGAACGGCAACTCGGTGGCCTGCCAGGTGGCGCCCTTGTCGGAAGAGCGCAGGATCGCGCCGTTGTTCGGGTCCCAGCCGTTGGTGTACATGCCGACCGCCGCGTACACCCGGTTGGTCTGCACCGGGTCGGTGGCGATGCTGACCACGCCGTTGTAGCCCCAGCGGTCCGCGCCGACCCAGTCGAGCAGCGGCGTCCACGACTGGCTGGACTGCTCCCAGCGGTAGGCCCCGCCGATGTCCGTCCGCGCGTAGATCAGGTTTTTCTCGGTGGGGTTGAAGACGATGCCGGGCACGAAGCCGCCGCCGCCGACCGGCACGTTGCGCCAGGTGTACGCCTCGGCGGCGGCCGGGGCCGGCGCCGAGCCAGCGGCGGTGATGGGGACCGCCACGACGGCCGTTGCGACGGCCAACGCCGACACGAGAGCGCCGGCCAGTGATCTGGGCATCTGTGGTTCCTCTCGGGGGTGTAGACCCGGGAGACGGGATCGACCAGGGTGGCGTCGCGGCCCGGGGGACGGGCGACGACGCGGGAAGGATCGACCGAAGGTGGTGCGCCGTGGCCCGGGGGACGGACGACGACGCGGGGGACGGATCGGAGCTTGCCCTGGCTCCAACCACCCGACGCGAGGCTCCCGCGATCGAGGAACGCACTCACCCTAACCGATTCGACGCCGCTATGGAAGCGCTCCCACCATCGACGGCGGTGCCCGGTCGACGCGGCGCGGGCAGGTCCCTTGGGTCCGTCGTCCGGATCGGGTGAGGCCCGCTCACCCCGCTGGCCGGCACGATCGGACCCTGGCGGGCCTGCCGGCCACGGTCGTCACCCGGTCCGCCAGCCAGCGCACGCAGCGGAGGGAGGACCGATGGCCATCGCGACGATCACGCGCACCGACCAGGACATCCAGTCCGCCGTACTCGACGAGTTGACCTGGGAACCCCGGGTGCAGCCGCACGAGATCGGCGTGACCGTCGCCGAGGGCGTCGTCACGTTGACCGGGCGGGTGGACAGCTACGCGAAGAAGTGGGCCGCAGAACGGGCCGCGCACCGGGTCGTCGGAGTCCGCGCGGTCGCCAACGATCTGACCGTGCAGCTGCCCGGCAGCCACGAGCGCGCCGACCCGGACGTGGCCGCCGCGGCGGGCCACGCCCTGGAGTGGGACGCGTTCGTGCCCATCGAGAAGCTCCAGGTCACCGTCTCAGCCGGCTGGGTGACGCTGCACGGCGAGGTCGAGTGGGAGTACCAGCGCCGGGCCGCCGAACGGGCGGTCTCGCGGCTGACCGGCGTGCGGGGCGTCAGCAACGGCGTCACCGTGCGGCCGAGCGCGCCGCCGGACAGCGCGAACGTGGCCGACCGGATCGTGGACGCGCTGGCCCGGGCCGGCGCCACCGAGGCCGAACGGATCACCGTCCGGGTGCACGGCGACACGGCGGTGCTCGCCGGACTGGTGAACTCCATGCCCGAACGCGCCGAGGTGGAGCAGGTGGCCTGGTCCGCACCGGGCATCCGGGAGGTCCAGAACCACATCGCGGTCGCACCGGTCCTGCGCTGAGCGCGCAACCACCCGGGGCGGGTGAGCCGGCCTCACCCGCCCCGGAGGCAGGCTGGGCGCATGAGTGATCCGAACGGGCTGATCCAACCCGGGCGCGCCGCGCCCGGCTTCACCCTGGCGAGCACTCCGGACGGGCGCCAGATCGGCCCCGAGCAGTTCCGGGGTCGCCCGGTCGTGCTCGTCTTCTACCCCGCCGACTGGAGCCCGGTCTGTGGGGACCAGATGTCGCTCTACCAGGCGGCGGCACCGGTGTTCGACCAGTACCAGGCGATGGTGCTCGGCATCTCGGTGGACAGCATCTGGTCGCACCGGGCGTTCGCCGAGAGCCGGGGCATCACCTTCCCGCTGCTGTCCGACTTCGAGCCCAAGGGCGAGGTGGCCCGCCAGTACGGCGCGTACACCCCGCAGGGCGAGGCGGCCCGCGCGCTGGTGGTGCTCGACCAGGCCGGGATGGTGGCGTGGAGCTACCTGTCGGCCCCCGACGTCAACCCGGGCGCGGACGGGATCTTCGACGCGCTGGACAACCTCGCCCGCGATCGGAAGGTGATGGCCCGATGACCACCCCACTTCAGGTCACCGCCCGGCTCCGGGAGCCGGTGACCATCGAGGACCACGTCCGCGGGCCGTCCAACGCCCCGGTGACCATGATCGAGTACGGCGACTTCCAGTGCCGGTTCTGCGGTGCCGCGTACGCCAACCTGCACGAGTTGCTGCGCCAGCGCGCCGACACGGTACAGCTGGTCTACCGGTACTTCCCGATCGCCAACGTCCACCCGTACGCCGAACGGGCCGCGGAGACGGCGGAGGCCGCCGCGGCGCGGGGCAAGTTCTGGGAGATGCACGACTGGCTGTACGAGCACCAGGACCAGCTGGACCCCGTGCACCTCTCGCTCGGCGTCGAGCAGCTCGGGCTGCCGCCGGACGAGCTGAACGGCGAGGTGGAGCGCGGAAAGTTCGCCGACCGGGTACGCCGGGACTTCGTCGGCGGGATCCGCAGCGGGGTCAACGGCACGCCGACGCTCTTCGTCAACGACGTCCGGCACGACGGCGGGTACGACCTGCCCGACCTGCTGGCCGCCGTGGACGCGGCGGCGAACGACTGACCGGGGCGGCTGCCCGGCCGCTCAGATCAGCCGCAGCTCGCGCGCCCGCCGGACCGCCTCGCGCCGGCGGGTCGCGCCGAGCTTGCGGTAGATGTTGCGCACGTGGGTCTTCACCGTGTTGATCGACAACGACAGCTCGGCGGCGATCTCCACGTTGGACAGGATGCTCTGCAGGTAGCGCAGGATGGTCAGCTCCCGCTCGGTCAGCGGCTCGTCGAGCAGGCCACCCGGCTCGACCGCCGGCCGGGGCGCGCTCTCCTCGACGCCCCGGACCAGATCGCTGACAAGCGAGAAGTGCGCGGTGCCCGCATCCAGGTGGGCGGCCAGCAGGTCCCGCACCGACGGTTGGGCCCGGGTGAACGCCCGGCGGCAGCCCTGCGGGCCGGCCAGGTCCAGCACCTGCTCCAGGACGCGCCCGGCCCGGCGTACGTCCCCGGCCCGCTCCGCGAGCACCGCCTCCAGCAGGCCGGCGTCCAGGCGTACCGGAAGGGGCCAGGCGGCGGCCGGCGGCGCCTGCCAGTCCGGCAGCGCCCGCCCGGCGGCGCCGAGGTCGCCGGCCCGCAGCTCCACCCGGGCCAGGGCCACGTCGAGCGCCGGGGTGGCCGTGTCGCCGGTCACACCGGCCAGCAGGTCGCGGGCGCTGTCCAGGTCCCCCCGCTCGGCCCGGGTCTCGACCTCGGCCGCCCGGAGCAGGCCCGACAGTTCGGCAGCGGCCGGCTCGTCGGGCAGAGCCTCCCGGGCGCGGGCGAGCAGCCGCTGGGCGGCCGCCGGGTCGCCGGCGTCCCGGTCCAGCCCCGCACGACACCACGCGAGGACCGCCGCCGCCACCGGCTCCGCGCTCGACCCCGACCCGTCGGCGGGACCCGCCTCCGCGAGGCCGACCCCACCGCCCGGACCCGCTGAGCCCACCGCGCCAACCGAGCCGACCGCGCCAACCGCACCGGCCGGGCCGACCGCGAAGGCCGCGCCGGTTGCCGGGGCGGCGAGCGCGAGGTTCGCGGCAGCCTCCTCGGGTTGGTCGCGGTGCAGGGCCACCACTGCCAACGCCAGGTACGCGTAGCCGCAGTCGAGCCGGGAGGACCAGCCCCGGCAGGGCGACATGCCCAGCGCGTCGCGGGCCGCCGTCTCGGCCGCGCGCAGGTCACCGCGGACGGCGAGCAGGAGCGCGGAACGGCTGGCGGCGACCAGCTCGGTGCGCGGCCGACCCGCCTCCCGGGCCGCCGCCCGGGCACGGACGAACCGCGCGTCGGGCAGCGCGCCGGCCGACAGCTCGACGAGACCCAGCGCGGTGCCCGTGAAGGCCCGCAGGTCGGCGTCGTCGGCGTCCGACGGGCGGGTCGACGTGGGCTCGGGCCGAGCCGCCTGGTCATCCGGCGACCCGGCTGCGCGGCGATCCGGCACCCCGGCGGGTGGGCCGTCGGTCGGGCGGGTGCGCAGCAGCCGGGCGGCGGCGGCACGCGCCTGCGGCAGGTCACCGGCGAGCCGGGCCAGGGTCAGCTCCAGCGCGGTGGTCAACCGCATGAACCGGTCCCGCCGCGGCACGGGCAGCGCGCCGGCGTGCCCGGCGGCCGTGCGCAGATGGCCGGCGGCGGCGGGCAGATCACCGGCGTAGGCGCGCTCGGCGGCACAGGCCAGAGCCACCTCCGGGTCGGCGTGCACCACCTCCGGCGGCGGGGACGGCGGGGACGGCGGCGGCCCACTGACCGGGTCGCGGTCGTAGCGGGTCAGCTCCGGCCAGTGCGCGACGAACAGGTCGCCGGCCAGGCCCCACCGGCCGCCGGCGAGGGCGTGCCGCAGCCCGTCGGCCGGGCGGCCGGCGCCGGCGTACCAGTCGGCCGCTCGCGCGTGCAGCTCCCGCACCTCGTCAGCGGGCATCCGGGCCAGCTCGGCGCGGAGCAGGTCGGCGAGCAGCGGGTCGCAGCGGTACCAGGGCGGGCGGGTCTCCTCCCGGTGCAGCAGGCCGCCGGCCCCGGCCAGGTCGGCCAGCGCCTGCTCGGCGTCCACGCGGCCGGTCAACGCCTCGGCCAGATCGGCGCAGACGGTCTCGGCGAGGGCCGTACGGCGCAGCAGGTCCCGGTCGGCCGGGTCGATGGCGGCCAGTACCTCCTCGTGCAGATAGCCGGCGACCTCCGGTTGGTCGCCGCCGAACTGCCCCACCCAGCGCTCGGGGTCGGGCTGCCCGCGCAACGCCAACGCGGCGATCCGCAGCGCGGCCGGCCAACCCCCGGTGCGCTCGCGCAGCCGGCGCACCGCGGCCGCCGGCAGTGGTGCGGCGTGCGCGGTCAGCAGGTCGGCCACCTCGTCGTCGGTGAAGGCCAACTCGTCCGGGCCGATCTCGGTGAGCTCGCCGGCGAGGCGCAGCCGGTGCAGGGCCAGCGGCAGCCCGGCCCGCGCACCGACCACCAGGCGCAGCCGCTGCTCGGAGTGCCGCAGCAGGAACTCCAGCCCGGTCAGCGCCGCCGGGTCGGTGATCCGGTGCAGGTCGTCCAAGACCAGCAGCACGGGCTGCTCCGCGGCGGCGAGCCCGGCCGCCAGCAGTTCCAGTTGGTCCGGGCGCGGCGGGCCGGTGGGCAGCGGCGTCACTAGGTCGTCGTCCGCCGCCCCGGTGGCCGTGCGCAGCGCCGCCGCCAGGTACGCCCAGAGCCGGTCGCCGTCGTCGCCGGCCTCCACCGAGACCCACGCCGGCCCGGACATCGACCCGGGCTCGGTCAGCCGGACCCAGGAGGCGAGCAGGGTGGTCTTGCCCCAGCCGGCGGGCGCGGCCACCAGGGTGACCGGCCCGGCGTTGCCCTCGTCGAGCCGGCGCAGCAGGCGGGGCCGGGCCACCACCGGCTCGGGCGGCACGGTCGGGGTCAGCCGCGACGCCAGCAGCGCCGGCTGCTCCCCCCGGCGTCGCGGTGCCGTGCCGACTCGCGCGTGATCCTGCTGTTCCGGCACCCGGCCCCACCCCCACGACGCGTTCCACCCCCGGTCGGCGAGCGGTTACCCGGCCCGAACCTGTTCACCCCTTCCGGGCGAGCCCGCTTCACCCCGGCGCGACCGACGATCGGGAGACGTGGACCGGGAGGACGGATGGGACCGATCAGACGGCTGGCGCGGGCGAGATCCGCAGTCGGCACTGGTGCGCGGGCCGGGGCGGCGCGGCTGCTGCGCGTACCCCGGCGGCGCGGCCGGCCCGGCGCGGACCGCCACCGGACCACGGCGGCCGGGTGGGAGGTCGTGACCGTCGACCGACCCGCGGACCAGGTCCTTCCCGGCGGCCGGTGGCCGGAGCCGTTGTGCGACCTGGACGGCACGGTCGAGGTGCGGGTGCGGCCGGCGCCGGGTGACCGGGGCACCGAGTTGGCCGCCCGCCCGGTGGCCGGCGCCGCCGCGGCGCCCGGCCTGGCCGCGCATCTGGTCGGCGACGACCCGCAGCTGCTGGTCCGCCGGACACTGCGCCAGGTCAAGCAGCGCGTGGAGGCCGGCGAGGTGCTGCGCGCGGACCGCTCGGCGCTGGACCGCCGGACGGCCCGCGGGTGAGGGCGCTGTGCTGGGTGGCCGCCGACGAGCTGGCGGTACGCGAGGTGCCCGACCCGGAGCTGCGCAACGAGCGGGACGTCATCGTCCGCGTCCGCCGCAGCGCCACCAGCGGCGCCGACCTGCCGCTGCTGGCCGGTCGGGACCCGCTGCTGCGTGCCGGTGACGTGCTGGGGACGGAGTTCCTGGGCGAGGTGGTCGAGGCCGGCCCGGCGGTCCGGCGACACCGGATCGGCGACCGGGTGGTGGTCGGCGCGAGTGTCGCGTGCGGCGGCTGCTGGTACTGCCGCCGGGGCCGGCACTCCTGCTGCGACAACGGCGGCGCCGACGTGGCGAGCGTCGATCCGGACCGGGGGCGTTCGGACGCCGGCTGCTTCGGCCGGCCCCGGGCGGCGGGTGGCTTCGCGGGCGGCCACGCCGAGTACGTCCGGGTGCCGTACGCCGACGTGGGCGCGTTCCGGGTGCCGGACGCGGTCGGCGACGACCGGGCGCTGTTCGCCGCCGACGCGGCGCCGACCGGCTGGCTGGCGGCCGAGCTGGGCGAGGTGCGACCCGGCGATGTGGTGGCGGTGTGGGGCGCCGGGGCGGTGGGTCAGTTGACCGCTCGCGCCGCGACGCTGCGCGGCGCCGCCCGGGTGCTCGTCGTCGACCGGCACGAGGAGCGGCTGCGGATGGCCGAGCGGCACGCCGGGGCGGAGCCGCTGGACTACCGCCGTACCGACGTCGCGGCGGAGCTGCGGGAGCGCAGCGGTGGACGCGGCCCGGACGTGTGCGTGGTCGCGGTGGGCGTGCCGCCGACGCGGTCGGTCGTCGATCGGTTGGCCGGCCGGGACGTCGACCGCCCGGACGCGGTGCGCGAGGCGGTGCACGCCTGCCGCAAGGACGGCGTGGTGGTGGTGCTCGGCGGGGCCCAGGGGCACGTGGACGCGTTCGCACTGGGCGCGGTGACCGACAAGCGGCTCACGGTGCGGGGGGCACGCCGGCCGGACCTGGGCGACGTGCCGATGCTGCTGCACCGGATGGCCCGCGACGAGCTGCGTACCGAGCACCTGGCCACCCACCGGCTGCCGCTGGAGGACGGCCTCCGCGGGTACGCGCTGTTCGCCGACCGCGCCGACGGCTGCGTCCGGGCCGTGTTCACACCGTGACCGCGCCCTCCGATCGGCGCTGGGCGATGGCGGGTGGCAGACTCGGGGGATGGCTGGGGAGCGGGCGTACGACGTGGTGCTGTTCGGGGCGACCGGCTTCACCGGGGGGCTGACGGCCGAGTACCTGGCCCGGCACGCGCCGCCCGGGTTGCGGTGGGCGCTGGCCGGGCGCAACCCCGATCGCCTCGCCGCCGTGCGCGGCCGGCTCGCCGCGATCGACCCCACGCTGGCCGACCTGCCGCTGCTCACCGCCGACGTGACCGACGCCGGGTCGCTGCGCGCCGTGGCGGAGAGCGCCCGGGTGGTCGCCAGCACCGTCGGCCCGTACGTCCACCACGGGCAGCCACTGGTCGCGGCCTGCGCCCGAGCCGGCACCGACTACCTGGACATCACCGGGGAGTCGGAGTTCGTCGACCTGATGTACGTCCGCCACCACGCCGAGGCGACCGCCAGCGGCGCCCGGCTGGTGCACGCCTGCGGGTTCGACTCCATCCCCCACGATCTGGGCGTCTGGTTCACCGTCAAGCAGCTGCCCGCCGGCGTCCCGATCACCGTGGACGGCTACGTACGCGCCGGTGGCCGGTTCTCCGCCGGGACGTACCATTCCGCGCTCACCGCGTTCGCCCGGACCGGGGAGGCCAGCCGGGCCGCCCGGGCCCGCCGGGCGGTCGAGCCGCGCCCCACCGACCGCCGCGTCCGGGCGGTGCCCGGCCGGCTGGCCCGCTCGGCGGAGCTGGGCATCTGGACCGTGCCGCTGCCCACCATCGACCCGCAGGTGATCCGCCGTTCGGCCGCCAGCCGCCCGGAGTACGGCCCGGACTTTCGCTACCGGCACTTCGCCGCCGTGAAGCGGCTGCCGACCGTGCTGGTCAGCGCGGTGGGGCTCGGCGCGCTGGTCGGCCTGGTGAAGGTGCCGCCCACCCGACGTTGGCTGCTCGGGCGGCTCGCCTCCGGGCAGGGCCCGACCCCGCAGCAGCGGGCGTCGTCCTGGTTCCGGGTCCGGTTCGTCGGCACCGGCGGCGGGAAGCGCGTGGTCACCGAGGTCGCGGGGGGCGACCCGGGCTACGACGAGACGGCGAAGATGCTCGCCGAGTCGGCGCTGTGCCTGGCGTTCGACGACCTGCCGCCGACCGCCGGCCAGCTCACCCCGGTCGCGGCGATGGGTGACGCGCTGCTGGACCGGCTGGTCCGGGCCGGGCTCACCTTCCGGGTGCTCAAGCGGGACGATGCCACGCCGACGGCGCAGCGGGACGCGGAGCCGGCGGCTTGACCCTCGACCAGGTCGAGGGGGCAGGATGCCCGACGTGGTGAGCGACCTGCACAGCATCGGCGAGTTGGCCCGGGCCAGCGGCCTGACCGTCAGCGCGCTGCGCTTCTACGACTCGGCGGGCGTGCTGACGCCGGCCCTGGTCGACCCGGTGACGGGTTACCGCTGGTACACCGACGAGCAGATCGGCCCGGCCCGGCTGGTCGCGGGGCTGCGCCGGGTCGGCATGCCGGTGCCCGAGATCGCCGCCGCCGTCCGCGCCGAGCCGGCCGAGGTGCACCGGCTGCTCGACGCGCACCTGCGCCGGCTGGCCGACGGGCTGGCCGACGCCCGCCGCGAGGTCGTCCGGCTCCGGGCCCTGGTCGACCCGGCGCCCACGACGGTGACCACGCTGCTGCTCTCCCCCGCCGAGCTGGCCGCCGCCCTCGACGCGGTGCGCTTCGCCGTCGGGGCCAACCCGGAGCTGCCGGCGCTGTCCGGGGTGCTGCTCGACGTGGAGCCGGACGGTGTGCGCCTGGTCGCCACCGACCGGCACCGCCTCGCGGTGGCCCGGGCGGCGGCGGCCGTCGACGGACCGCCTGCGCGGGTGCTCGTGCCGGTGGACCTCGTCGACCGGCTGCGCCGGCTGCTCGACACCGCCGGCGCCCGGGAGGTGCGGCTGACCGTGGCCGGCGTCGACCTGCGGGTGGCGGTGGCCGGTCGGACGCTGACGGGCACCGCCCTGCCGTACGACTTCCCGGACTACCGTCGGCTGCTGCGCGAGGCGGTCGGCGAGCGGCCGGCCGCGTACCGCATCCCGGTGGACGTGGTGGCGCTGCGCGCGGCACTGCGCGACCCGGCCGCTCCCACACTGGCCCGCGAGTACGCCGGCACGCCGCTGGCGGTCTCCGTCCTCGGCCTCGACGACTCCGGCGGCCTGCGCCTGCTGCACCCCACCGAGCTGGCCGCGGCCGACCCGACGCCCGATCCGGTGAGCGGGCTGCGGTTCGGGGTCAACGGCGAGTACCTGCTCGACGCGCTGGACGCGGCCGGCTGCCCGCAGCTGGTGCTGGAGCTGGACGGGCCGATCGCCCCGCTGGCCGTGCGCCGCCCGAACGACGAGGACACCTTCTCCGTGCTGATGCCGATCCGGCTGTAAAACCTGTCGCGCTCCCCGTCCCGGGTCGAAACGGGCGCGACGGTAGCATCTGGTGGTCCACCCGACCCCGGACGGAGGCGTACGGAGCAGCATGCTCGACATGGAGTTGATCCGGAAGGATCGCGAGGCGGTGGCGACCGCGCTGGCGAAGCGTCTGGATCCCGCCGAGGTCGATCGGGCCCTGGACGAGATCCAGCGGCTCGACCAGGAACGGCGCGCCCTGATCACGGAGATCGACGCCGAGCGGCAGCGCCGCAAGGCGGAGGCCCGTGCGTACGCGCAGGCGAAGCGCGCCGGCACCGAGCCGCAGGTCACCGCGCCGGAGTCCGAGCGCAAGCAGCTCGCCGACCTGGAGTCCCAGTTGGACCAGGTGCAGGCCCGGCTGCGCGACGCGATGAGCGAGCTGCCGAACCTGCCCAGCGACGACGTCCTGCCCGGCGGCAAGGAGGCGAACCGGGTCGTCAAGACCTTCGGCGAGCCGCCGGTGATCGAGAAGGTCCGCGACCACGTGGAGCTGTCCCGCGCGCTGGGTCTGGTCGACTACGAGCGCGGCGTCAAGCTCGGCGGCTCCGGCTTCTGGATCTACACGGGGGTCGGCGCGCGGCTGGAGTGGGCGCTGCTCAACTACTTCGTCGACCAGCACATCAGGGCCGGCTACGAGTTCCTGCTCCCGCCGCACCTGCTGCTCGACTCGGCCGGTTTCGCCGCCGGTCAGTTCCCCAAGTTCTACGACGACGTCTACCACCTGGACGCCGACTCCGCGCCGCGCGGGCAGTTCCTGCTGCCCACGTCGGAGACGGCGATCCTGGGCGCGTACCAGGACGAGATTCTGGAGACCACGAAGCTGCCGCTGAAGGCGTTCGCGTACACGCCCTGCTACCGGCGGGAGTCGGCCGGGTCGCACTCGGACGAGCGCGGCACGGTGCGCGGGCACCAGTTCAACAAGGTGGAGATCTTCCAGTTCACCCTGCCCGAGCAGGCGGACGCGGCACTGGAGGAGATGCTCGCCCACGCCGAGAGCCTGGTCGAAGGGCTGGGTCTGCACTACCAGCGGACGCTGCTCTCGGCGGGTGACGCGAGCGCCTCGATGAAGAAGACCCTCGACATCGAGGTGTGGATGCCGAGCACCGGCAAGTACAAGGAGGTGTCGTCGGTCTCCTGGGCCGGCGACTACCAGGCCCGCCGGGCGGCCATCCGCTACCGCGAGCCGGGTGCCAAGCAGACCCGCTTCGTGCACACCCTCAACGGCTCCGCGCTGGCCACCAGCCGGCTCTTCCCGGCCATCCTGGAGCAGTACCAGCAGGCCGACGGCTCAGTCCTGGTCCCCGAGGTGCTCCAGGACCGCCTGGGCACAGACCGCCTGTCCCCGCGCTAACCCCGCCTCCCGCTGTCGATCATGAAGTTATTGCCCGCCGCCTCGGCGTGTCGCGGCAACAACTTCATGATCGACGCTGGGAGGGCGGCGGCGCCTGAGCAGGAGGGCTGCCAGGAGGAGTGCTGCCAGGGCGGCCAGGAGTGGTGTCGGGCCTAGCGTGTCGACGGTGTTCGACAGGGTTTGCTGGAACTGTGTTGCCGCTCGGATGACCGGGTCACGCAGGGCGTCGCGGCGGCCGGCGGCCAGCCGCAGCTCGTACCAGCCGTACCAGGCGACGTACCCGCCCGCGAGCAGCAGCACCAGGCCACTGAGCCGGGGCACCAGCGCGCCGGCGACGCGCAGCCGGGCCACCAGACCGTCGCGCAGCAGCGCCACACCGAGCGCGGCGACCGCGACCACCAGACCCATCCCGAGGGCGTACGCGCCGAACAGAGCCAGCCCGCGGCCGGTCGAGCCGGCCTGGAGGCTGGTCACCACGATGGCGAGAAACGGTGCGATGGCGCAGCCGAGCGACGCCAGCGCGTACACCGCGCCGAACAGCGCCATCGACGGCCAGGACCTCGTCAGCCGGGGCGCCCGCGCGGTCCACCCGGGCGCGGGCAGCCGCCGACCGGCGAGCAGCCAGCAACCGGCCAGCACCAGCAGCAGCCCGAGCGCCACGGTCAGCCACGGCAGCCGGGGACGCAGCCAGCCGGCCAGCGGCGCGAGCGCCAGGCCGAAGGCGCCGAAGACCACCACGTACCCCAGGGTGAGCCCGGCCGCCGCGGTGAGCGCGCGGCCGACCGCGCCGCGGGCGTCCGACGCTCCGGCGACCAACAGCGAGAGGTACGCGGGCAGCAACGCGAAGCCGCACGGGTTGACCGCGCCGAGCATGCCGGCGGTCAGCGCGAGCAGCAGCGGGGCGGTCACGCCCCGGCCAGGGCGGCGACCCGGGCGCTGAGCGCCTCACCGTCCAGGAAACCCTGGTGGACGACCTTGCCGTCCCGGTCGATGATCACAAAGATGCTCTGCTCGGTCACCTTGAACCGCTTCCAGAGCACGCCCTTGCGGTCGTCGATCTGCGGCGTGTCGCCGAGGTCGAACTCGCTGACGAAGTTCTTCATGTCCCGCTGCTCGCCGAGCCCGGCGACGCCGACGATCGGCACGGTGTCCCGGTACTTCGGCGCGATCTCGGCCACCGTCCACGCCTGGCTGGCGCAGGTGGCGCACCACGGCGCCCAGAACCAGAGCACCACCGGCCGGCCGGCCAGTCGCGTCGCGTCGAACGCGCTGCCGGTGAGGGTGGTCCCGCTGAAGCGCAGGACGTCCGGGACCTGGACCGGGACCGGGGCCGGCGCGGCCGACGGCGAGCCGGTCGCGGAGGCAGCCGGGGTGGCCGGGGAGCTGGCCGGGGCCGGCGCGGTCCCGGCGGCGGCAGCGTCGGGCGGCACCGTGCCGGTGCAGGACGCCGTGGCGAGCAGGGTGGCGACGAGCGCCCCCACGATGGCGGCGCGGGGCGGGTACGCCGCCGCTGTCCGCCCGATCGGCTTGCGCATCCGCAGCTCCGTTCGACAGGTGTGGTGGTCAGTGCCTTTCGCTACTCGGCCTTGGCGAGGCGCAGGGCGAGTTCCGGGCAGACCTTGACGGCCTTCAGGGCGCCCTCGCGCAGCCAGGTCGGCACGGGAGTGGTCGGGAACGCCGGATAGCCGTTGCCGTCCAGCCGGATGAAGTCCGGCACCACGTGCGCGCAGAGGCCGTGCCCGTCGCAGCGGGACCAGTCCAGGGTGAGCATCTGCGGATTGGGGTCGGGCGCGCCGGGCAGCCCCATGACGCCCTTGACCCGCCGGCCGCAGCCGTCGCCGGTGCTGTGCAGCCGCAGGTCCTCGGCGAAGACCTCGATCGCGGAGAGGGCGAACCGGGCCGTGCCGTCCGGGTGGCTGCACGCGCCGCGGCCCTTGACGTCGCCGGCGGCGGCCCGCACCACGTCGGCCGGTTGGCTGCCGGCCACGGCCAGGTCGACCGCGCGGGCCAGGTCCGGCAGGCCCATCTTGCACGGGCCGCACTGGCCGGCGGACTCGCCGGCCAGGTAGCGCACCACCTGGGCGGCCTCGCCGAGCGGGCAGGTGTCGACGCCGATCGGGATGATGATGCCGGCGCCGAGGGTGCCACCGACCGCGGCCAGGCCCTTGCGGGAGACCTCGGCCTTCTCCGCCGCCTCCGGGGTGATCCACTTGCCGTGGTAGCCGCCCATCAGGATGCCCTGGACGTCCGGGACCTCGCACAGGTCGAGAACGTCGCGCAGCGGCATGCCGGCCGTGCACTCCACCACCGCCGGACGGGCCGCCGCGCCGGTCACGGTGAGCAGCACGGTGCCCGGCTCGTCGTCGGTGCCGAGCGCCGCGTACTCGTACGGGCCGAGTCGTGCGCCGACGGCGAGCTGGGCGTACGTCTCGGCGTTGGACAGCAGGGTGGGCAGGCCGCCGACGCCGGAGTCGCTGGAGCGCTTCTTGGTGCCCGGCGGGATGTGCGGCAGCCCGTTGATGCCGTTGACCAGCGCGCCGCCCTCGCCGGAGATGAACCGGTGCGGCACGGTGACGATGGTGGTCCGCACCGGCATCCGGCGCTCCGCGAGAGCCTCCATCAGCGAGTCCCGGCCGACACCGTCGTCGGCCACGCCGAGAACGATCTCCTCGGCGTCCAGCGCGTACGCGGCCAGCGCCGCGCCGTCGAGGATCAGGTGCGGGGCGCGGGTGAGCAGCACCTTGTCCTTCCAGCTGGCCGGCTCCCCCTCGCTGGCGTTGACGACCACCACCGCGGCGAGGTCCTGCCGCTCGCAGGACTCCAGCACCGCGCGCAGCTTGCGGGCGAACGGGAAGCCCGCCCCGCCCTTGCCCTTGAGCTGCATGCCCTCGACGAGCCGGAGCAACTGCGCCGGCTCCATCGGGCCGATCGGCCCGTGCACCTCCTCGTGCGCGGCCAGGTCGAGCCGGCCGAACTCGGCGAAGCCGGCGGTCAGCCGAGGCTCACCGACGCAGGCCACCGGCGGCACGGTCGTGCGCATCACTTCGCCTCACCCCGCAGCCCGGCCCAGTACGCCCCGTCCACAGCGTCGGCGCTGGCCTTGCGGCGCTTGGCGGACCGGCCCTCGCCGGCGGCCCGCCGGGCTCGCCGCGACGCCAGGTCGACAAGGGTCGGGGTGTCGTCGACGGGCGGCGGCACCTCCTCGGGCACGTACCGCGCCGGCGGGCGCCAGTAGTCCGGCTCCTCCGGCAGATCGTCCTCGACGCTGTGCCGGCCGCTGCCGCTGCGCGGCGCCGCCGAGATCGGACCACCCGAGATCGGGCCGGCCGAGATCGGCTCGGCGGAGACCGGGCCGGCGGAGATCGGCTCGGCGGCCTGCCAGCGGCGCGGGCTGTCCCACGGCTCCTCCGGCTCCTCGACGGCCCGTCGGGGCGGCGCCGAGTAACGGGTGCCCTCGTCCTCGGAGCGGGACCGGCGGCTGCTCTGCTCGGCGGCCGGCTCCTCGGCGCGACGGCGCCGGGTCGGGGCGGTCTCCTCGTCACGGGTACGCGACGCGCGCCGCCGGGTCACCGGCTCCAACTCCTCCTCGTCGCGAAGACGGGTGCCGGTCTCCTCGACGCTGCGCCGGCTCGACCGGCGGGTCGTGGTCTCCGCCTCGTCGCGCCGTCCACGCGTCGGCCGGTCGGCGTCCTGCCGAGCCGCCGGCGCCTCGTCCCGCCGCCGTCGACTGGGCCGGGCCGGCTCGGCGAGCGAGCCGGGCTCGGGCACCACCGGAACGGTGAACCGCTCGGGGTCGCGCCGCCGTGGGCCGGGCGGCGCCGTCCAGGTGGCGGTGGTCGCCTCCGCCCAGGCGGGGCGCTTGTCCTCGCTGGCGTCGCGGCGACGGCTGAGGCCGGCCAGCAGCGACCGCCCGCGGCCCTCCTCGGTGGCCCGCCCGGCCAGCACCGCGTTGCGCACGGCGGCCTGGTGCTGCTCCCGGCTGCGCCGGCCGATGGTGACCGAGAGCCGAACCAGCAGCGCCAGCACGACGAACAGGATGCAGGCGAGGTAGCTGAGCACCACCCAGGACTTCGCGGCCCGACCGGCGTTGAGGCCGTGCACGATCGCGAAGGGCCAGGCGAGGTAGGCGGCGGAGTGCAGGGCTCGCCACAGCCACTTCGGACCGACGCCGGCGAAACGGGCCCGGATGATGCCGGTCCAGATCACGCTGACCATGAGCAGGGCCGCCACCGTGCCGAGGCCGACGTAGAGGCCCCGGCCGCCGACGAACGGCACCAGCGAGTCGGTCGCCGCCGCGCGACCGGTAGCGATCTTGGTGAGGACGTGGAAGAACAGCCCGGCGACGCCCAGGACGCCGGTGGCGCGGTGCGCCGACTGCATCAGCACCCGGTGCGAGATGCCCAGCACCAGCCGGTCGGTGGCGAGCAGGCCCAGCATCACGGTGAGACTCAACGACACCAGGGCGATCACCCCGGCGAAGAACTCGGTGAAGAAGAAGCCGTACGCGTACGCCGTCTGGCCGGCGCCGGTCAGCATGGTCGCCGCCCAGAGCGCGGCCAGCGCGGACGCGATCAGCAACGTCGTCGCCGAGCGCGACCTGGTCCGCACCCCCCGACTGCTGGTGCTGGTCCGGACCTCGGTGGCCTTCTGGTTCTGCTTTGCCCGGGCCATCTGCTCCTCGATCGTCTCGCGGCGGCGCACCACCGGCCGACCCCTGCTCCCCCATCCAGTACGGACCGGCGGGGCGAGCGGATCACCCGGGGACGGAAATTTCTGAGCCGGATCGAACCGACCGACGCCGGGACGCGTGTAACGGCCACCGTGGACAGTGATCGACATCCATACATTGACAGTCGTTGCAACACGCTTGTAACCTTTCGGCAAATTTCAGCATGGGTTGCAAGATTCGAGCAGCCGATGCGATCCCCCGCCGCACCACCACCCCCACCCCCGCTCCCGTCAGGAGTCCCGATGCACCGACGTCGACGCGGCTCGGCGATCCTCGCCCTCGGCCTGGTCGCCAGCCTGCTCGTCCCCCTCACCGCGGCGGCGCCCCCGGCCGCCGCCAGCCCGTCCGGCGCCAAGAAGGTCATCGTCCAGCTCTTCGAGTGGAACTGGCCGTCGGTGGCCAGCGAGTGCCAGAGCACGCTCGGCCCGAAGGGCTACGGCTACGTCCAGGTCTCGCCCCCGCAGGAGCACGTGCGGGGCAACCAGTGGTGGCTGGCGTACCAGCCGGTCAGCTACCGGATCGAGTCCCGCAAGGGCACCCGGGCCCAGTTCCAGTCGATGGTGAACACCTGCCACGCGGCCGGCGTCAAGGTGCTCGTCGACGCGGTGATCAACCACATGTCCGGCCAGGACAACGGCGGCACCGGCTGGGCCGGCTCGTCGTACTCGCACTACGACTATCCGGGCATCTACCAGACCCAGGACTTCCACCACTGCGGGCGCAACGGCGGCGACGACATCGCCAACTACAACGACCGGTACGAGGTGCAGAACTGCGAGCTGGTCAACCTGTCGGACCTGAAGACCGAGTCGGACTACGTCCGGACGAAGATCGCGTCGTACCTCAACGACCTGCTCTCCCTCGGCGTCGACGGGTTCCGGATGGACGCCAGCAAGCACATGCCGGCCGCCGACATCGCCGCGATCAAGAGCAAGCTGTCCCGCTCGGTGTACATCGTGCAGGAGGTCATCTACGGCGCGGGCGAGCCGGTCCAGCCGACCGAGTACACCGGCAACGGTGACGTGCACGAGTTCCGCTACGGCAAGGACCTGGCCCGGGTCTTCCGCTCGGAGAAGCTGGCGTACCTGAGCAACTTCGGCGAGGGCTGGGGTCACCTGCCCACCGGGTCGGCCGCGGTGTTCGTGGACAACCACGACACCCAGCGGGACAACAGCGGGGTGCTGACCTACCGCGACCGGGGGATCTACGCCCTCGCGAACGCCTTCATGCTTGCCTGGCCGTACGGCTCGCCGACCGTCATGTCCAGCTACACCTTCAGCAACCGCGACGCCGGCCCGCCCTCGGACGGCAACAACAAGACGCTGAACACCGCCTGCTACTCCGGCTGGGAGTGCGAGCACCGCTGGCCGGTGATCGCCAACATGGTCGGCTTCCGCAACGCCACCGAGGGCGCGGGCGTGGCCAACTGGTACGACAACGGCAACAACCACATCGCGTTCAGCCGCAGCGGCAAGGGCTTCGTCACGCTCAACGACGAGGACTCCGCCGTGAACGGTCGCTCGTACTACACCGGGCTGCCCGCCGGCCGGTACTGCGACGTCATCCACGGCACGTACGCGGGCGGCACGTGCAGCGGACCGGTGATCACCGTGGACGGTAACGGCTGGTTCGCCGCGAACGTGCCGGCGCACGACGCGGTGGCCATCCACATCGGCGCGCGGGTCTGACCGACCCCGGGGCCTCCGGCCGGCGCGTATCGCCGAACCGGGGGCCCCGGACCGTCCACCGCCATAGAGTGGTTTGGTGTCGTTTGACCGAATGTCCCCGTACCGCCGCCGTGCCGGCTGGATCGCCGCCGGCATCGCCGTACCCGTGCTGCTGGCCGCCGCGCTGCTGGTCGGCCAGGCTCTCACCCCACGCTCGACGGCCCCCGACAGTCGGAACGTGGCCGCAGCCGACCCGACGCCGAGCAGCGTCGAGCAGAGCCCGGAGGAGTCGGTCCCGCCGGCCGCGCCCGCCCCGGCCAGTCTGCCGGTGCTCGACTACGACCCCGCGCCCAAGGGTTTTCCCGCCGACCCGGCCACGATGGACGTCACACCCCTGACCGAGGGCGTGCACCCGACCCGGCGGATCGCCGCGTACGACGCGCCCGGCGGACGGCCGCGGGCCTTCCTCGAACCGACGCTCGCCGGTGTCGAGCTGACCGTGCCGATCGCCGAGCGTCGGGTCGGCTGGACGGCCGTCCTGCTGCCCTCGGCCAACCGGCGTCTCGCCTGGCTGCCACCCGGCGGGTTCGACACCGTGGCGCTGCGCGACCAGATCGTGGTCGAGCGCAAGGCGCACCGGCTCACCTGGTACCGGTCCGGCAAGGCGGTGCGCTCCTGGGAGACGAGTCTCGGCCAGTCCGGGCAGGAGACGCCGCTCGGGCGGACCTTCGTCCTGGGCCGCACCCCACCGCCCGGGGAGGTCTACGGCGGGGTGGACATCTACGCCCTCGGCTCGGTGCCCGACGACCCGGAGGCGGTGCCCACCGGGCTGCGCGGCGCGCACATCGGCCTGCACACCTGGTACAACGACGACGAACTGGGCGAGAACACCACCAACGGCTGCATCCGGGTCAACCGCAGCGGCCAGCGGGAACTGCTCGCCGAGGTCCGACCCGGCAGCAGCCTGGTGGTGGTCGACCAGCTCGCCACCCCGCCGCCGACCGCCTGAGCGGGGCCGCTCAATCGCCGAGCAGCCAGCCGTTCTGCTCGGCGATGCGCACGGCCGCGGCCCGGTTGCGGGCGCCGGTCTTGCCGATCGCCGCGGAGAGGTGGTTGCGCACCGTCCCCTCGGACAGGTGCAGCGCCTTCGCCAGCTCGGCGACCGCGCCACCGGCGCGGGCCGCCCGCAGCACCTCGGTCTCCCGCTCGGTCAGCGGGCTCGCCCCGGTGGCCAGGGTCTCCGCGGCCAGCGTCGGGTCCACCACCCGCAGGCCGGCGTGCACCCGGCGGACCGCGTCGGCGAGCTGCCGGGCCGGGGTGTCCTTGACCACGAAGCCGTTCGCGCCGGCCTCCATGGCGCGACGCAGGTAGCCGGGCCGACCGAACGTGGTCACCACCAGCACCCGGCAGGCCGGCAGCGCCGCCCGCAGCGCGGCGGTGGCGGCGATCCCGTCCAGGCCGGGCATCTCCACGTCCAGCAGGGCCACGTCGGGCGTGTGCCGGAGGGCCTCGGGCACCACCTCGTCGCCCCGGCCCACCTCGGCCACGACGGTCAGGTCCGGTTCCAGCGACAGCAGCGCGGCCAACGCACCACGGACGAGCGCCTGGTCGTCGGCGAGCAGCAGCCGGATCGGCGTACCCGCCGCGCTCACCGGGCCTCCGCCGGGGCGTGCACGCGCAGCAGGAAGCCGGTGCCGTCGTCCCGGCCGCGGCCCACGGTCACCACGGCGTCCAGCCGGCGGGCCCGTTCCCGCAGACCGACCAGCCCGTACCCGGCGGCGCCGGCGTCCGGCGTGGACGGCCCCCGGCCGTCGTCGCTCACCTCGACCCCGTCCGGGCGCACCCGGATCGTGCAACACCGCGCGCCGCTGTGCCGGACCACATTGGTCACCCCTTCGCGTACCGTCCACCCGAACAGCCGGTCCCACTCCCTCGGCAGCTCCGGCAACTCGGCCGGCAACTCCGCCGCGATGCCCGCCGCGGCGAGGGCGGACCGCGCGCCGGCCAGCTCCCCGGCGAGGGTGACCTCCCGGTACGCCCCGACGGTCTGCCGCACGTCGGCCAGCGCCGCCCGCGCCAACCTCTCCACCTCGGCGATCTCGGCGGCCGCCCGGACGGTGTCGACCTCGATCAGCCGCCCGGCCAGCTCGGCCTTGATCGCCACCACGGTCAGCGAGTGCCCGAGGATGTCGTGCAGGTCGCGCGCGGCGCGGGCCCGCTCCTCGGCGACCGCGAGCCGGCCGATCTCCTGCTGCGCGGCCTGCAACTCGCTGTTGCGCTGGGCCAACCGGGACACGCCGAACATGGCGAACGAGGCGAGCAGCACCGCGAAGACGATGCCGTGCTCCGCCTCCCAGCCCGGCACCAGCCAGGACGCCAACGCGGGAGTCACGGCGCAGAGCGCCACGGTGACCAACGCCTCCCACGGCGGCAGCAGGAACACTCCGGCCGCGGCCACGTAGACCAGGGTCGCCAGCCAGTCGCCGCCGGTGCCCGGGATGCTGACCAGGCCCACCCCGAGCAGCGCCAGCAGGCCCAGCCGCGCGCGCCACGCCGGGATCGGCAGCAGCAACTGGCGCAGCCGGCGGGCCCACTGGAACAGCAGCACGTAGCCCAGACCGAAGACGACCAGGGCGGTCACCCCGACGACCCGCCGCCACGGCTCCGGCTGCTGCAAGGCGGTGGAGATCGGCACGTTGAGGAAGAACAGCCACACGGCGGCCAGCAGCCAGCCGATGTACCGCCACTGGCGGTTCATCGGCTGGGGCTGCCCCGTCGGGAGGTCCATCGGCTCCACGCTAGCGGTCGCGGCGGTCAGACCCGAGCGGTGTCCCGGCGGAACAGCCGGGCCGCGCCGACGCCGAAGGCCACGGTCCAGAAGACCATGTTGGCCACTCCGGCCATGCTCACCCCGTCGCCGGTCAGCGGGGCGCGGGCCAGCTCACCCATGCCGTACACCGGGGTGAACTTCGCGGCCTGCTGTAGCACGTGCGGGAGCACCTCGACCGGCACGAACAGCCCGCCGAACATGGCCAGCACGGCCAGGATCGGCCCGATGAACTGCATGACGTTCTCGGCCGGCACCAGGTAGCCGATGAACAGACCGAACGCGGCGAAGACCAGCGAGCCGAGCCACGCGGCGAGCCCGGACAGCAGCCAGACGTCCAGCGGGAGGCGGACGCCGGCCGCGGCGCCCACCACGAACTCGATGACGACCGCGATCAGGCCGAGGGTCATCGCCGTGGCCACCTTCGTCGCCACGTAGGCGGTCGGGCGCAACGGGGTGAGCCGCAGCTGCCGGCTCCAGCCCAACGCCCGCTCGGTGGCCACCGCGCCGCCCGCGCTGGTGGTCGCCACCATCGCCGCGTACACGGCGAGGCTGATCATGACGTACGCCGTCACGGGTCGGCCGTTGTCCAGTGTCTGCCCCCGCTGCGGCAGGCCGAAGATGAGGAAGAAGACAGCCGGCATGATCAGCGTGAAGGCGAGGGTGCGGCGGTTGCGCAGCACCCGCCGCAGTTCGATGCCGAGGACGGCCGGGGCGAAGCCACCCATTGCGGGCAGCCGGCGGTCGGGCTGGGTGGGTCGGTCGGTGCGGGTGGCGGCGGGGGTGGCCGGCAGGGTGGACATCTCAGGCTCCGATGCGCTCGGTGGTCAGGGCGAGGAAGGCGTCCTCGAGGTTGCGGGAGGTGATCTCCACGTCCCGGGCGGCGGTCCGGGTGAGCAGGTGACGGGCGATCGCGTCCGAGTCGCCGGTACGCACCAGCACGCTGTCGCCGCGTACCTCCACGGCGTCCACACCGGGCAGCGCGGCGAGCGCCGCCTGGTCCGCGCCGGGCAGGGTGGCCCGGACCGTACGGCCGGCGGCCAGGTTCTTGATCTCCGCGGTGGTGCCGTCGGCGACGATCCGTCCCTGCCGGACCAGCACGATCCGGTCGGCGTACGCGTCCGCCTCGTCCAGGTAGTGGGTGGCGAAGATGACAGTCCTGCCGTCGCGGGCGTCGCGGCGCAGGGCCTGCCAGAAGTCCCGGCGGCCCTCGACGTCCATCCCCGTGGTCGGCTCGTCGAGCACCATCAGGTCCGGGTCCGGCAGCAGGGCCAGCGCGAAACGCAGCCGCTGCTGCTGACCGCCCGAGCACCGGCCCACGATCCGGTCGGCGATGTCGGCGATGCCGGCGCGCTCCAGCACCTCGGCCGCCGGGCGGGTGTGTCGGTAGAAGTGGGCGGTCATCCGCACGGTCTCGCCGACGGTGAGGTCCTTGAGCAGCCCGCCGGTCTGGAGTACGGCGGCGACCCGACCCCGGGCCACCGCGTCGTCGGCGGTGCCGCCCAGGACGCGGACCGTGCCCGCGTCCGGGCGGGCCAGGCCGAGCAGCATGTCGATGGTGGTGGTCTTGCCCGCCCCGTTGGGGCCGAGGAACGCCACCACCTCGCCGGGCTGCACCCGCAGGCTCAGCCCGTCGACCGCGGTGACCGTACCGAAGGTCTTGGTGAGGCCGTTCAGCTCGACGGCCGGATGCGTACTGGTCATGCAATAGATGCTCCGGCGTCGCGGACGTCGGCTCCCGGAGCGGCCGTCACGTTCCGGCCGTGACATTTGTCAGGGACGGCCCGCCGACGGGTCGATGTGGCACGCCTGGCCGGACACGGAGTGTGACGGCCATGGCAGGAGATACGGCCCAGAGCGATATGACTCAGAGTCATAGATATACCTCTGCGTCATATCGCCTTCCGACAGGTCCGCCACCGCCCCTGGCTCTTGCGCTCCGCCCGGTCCGAGCCCACCGGCAGGCATTGCCAGCGCGGCAGCGGGTAACCGCCGGGCCGGACAGCGACACCGGGAGGACGCGATGGGTGCCACGCCGCAGGGCCGGGTCGACACGGTCGTGCTGATCCACGGACTCTGGATGACCCCGCGCAGCTGGCAGGGGTGGGTCGAGCGGTTCACCGAGCGCGGCATGCACGTCATCGCCCCCGCCTGGCCCGGGATGGACCGGTCCGTGGAGCAGTTGCGCGACGACCCCACCCCGATCGCGCAGCAGAGCATGGCCACGATCATCGCCCACTACGACCGGATCATCCGGGCGCTCCCCCAACCGCCGATCATCATGGGGCACTCGTTCGGAGGCCTGTTCGCCCAGGTCCTCGCCGACAGGGGCCTCGGCGCGGCGGTGGTGGGGGTGCATCCGGCAGCGATCAAGGGGGTGCTCAAGGTGCCGCTGAGCCAGCTGCGCTCCGGCTTCCCAATCCTGCGCAGCCCCGCCAATCGGAACAGGGCCGTCCCGTTCACCCCGGACGACTTCGCCTACACGTTCGGCAACACGCTCAGCCGCGAGGACTCCGACCGGGCCTGGCAGCGCTACGCCGTGCCCGGCGCCGGTCGGGTGTTCTTCGAGGGCGCGTTCGCCAACCTCGACCCGCGCTCACCCGCCCGCGTCGACAACGGACGCGACGACCGCGCGCCGCTGCTGCTGATGGCCGGCGGGGAGGACCACGTGGTGCCCGCGTCGGTGGTCCGTGCCAACGCGGGGCTCTACCAGAAGTCCCGGGCGCTCACCGCGTACGAGGAGTTCCCCGGGCGTTCGCACTTCACCGTCGGGGCGCCCGGCTGGGAGGCGGTCGCCGACTACGCCCTGGACTGGGCGCTGCGCGCGGCGGCGCTGCCCCGGGAGGCGACGATCGCCAGCGAGGCCCCCCGCCGCTGAGCGGCCATCGCCGATCCTCACGAAGGAACTAGCGCATTCACTACTAAAGGACGACGAACCGCACAGGTTCGTCCAGCACCACGGCAGCGCCGTCCAGGTCGGCCAGGCGCGCCGCGAGCGTCGCTGCGGCCAACCGTTTCGGCAGGGCCGCGCCGAACTTGAGACCGTCCAGGGCCTTGTCATTGACCTCAGGCAGGCACAGTCGGGTGGCCGCGTCCGCGGTGAGTGCCCGCCAGGTCGCAGGTGTGACATCTTCCCGTAGTCGGATGCTGTTGCCGTCGAAACGCTCCACCGGATCGACGACTTCGCCCAGCGTGGCGGTCAACGTGGCATTCGCCCGGGAGCGGCCGGTGGTGACGGCGTGGCCGACCCGGCGCAGCGCCTCGGCGAAGTTGTCCCGGATCTGGTCGGTGACGACGTACCGGCGCAGGTCGGCGCCCTCGGCGGCGCGGACGACGAAGTCCCCGTCCCCGACCGAGGTCGGGATCTCGATCACGTCCCGCAGCAGGGTCATCTCACGCCTCGCAACCGCTCCCCGTGACGCTGGCGTCACCGGCGACCCTAAGGCGTCGTCGCCGCAGGTCCCCAGTCCCGGGCTGGCGTGGTAATGATCAGCGCCTATTGCGAGGGCTGCCGCAACTGCGCGGCGTCGCACTCGGCCAGTTCTTCGGCTTCGAGTAGAGCGGCGGCGACCAGCCTGCGGCGTCGGCGTGGACCTCGCCACCACCACGACATGAGGTCTTTCACATGTTTTCCCAGGTAGGAATGGACGGCGTGTGACGCATGTTGGTGCCAGACATGGTTGATCTTCGTAAGCTCGGCTCGTCAGACCTCGAGGTCTTCCCGCTCGCGCTCGGCGGCAACGTCTTCGGCTGGTCGGCCGACGAGGCGCAGTCAGTTGCCGTGCTCGACGCGTACGCCGCCGCGGGCGGCAACTTCATCGACACCGCTGACATGTACTCGGCCTGGGTGCCCGGCAACCAGGGCGGCGAGTCCGAGGCCATCATTGGGAACTGGCTCTCCGCACGCGGCAACCGCGATTCCATGATCATCGCCACCAAGGTCGGCGCCCACCCGACGTACAAGGGGCTGGCCGCCACGACCATCAAGGGCGGGGTCGAGGAGTCGTTGCGCCGCCTGCGCACTGACTACATCGACCTGTACTACACCCACTACGACGACCCGACCCTGCCCGTCGAGGAGATCATCACCACGCTCGACCAACTGGTGAAGGAGGGAAAGGTCCGAGCAATCGCCGCCTCCAACATCAGCCCCGAGCGACTCGAGGCCTCCCTCGCCTTCTCCGACAGCCAGAACCTCGCCCGCTACGTGGCTCTGCAGCCGCACTACAACCTGGTCTCGCGCGATACGTACGAGGGGGACCTGGAGACGACGGCTGCGCGGCACGGCCTCGCAGTCGTTCCCTACTACTCGCTCGCCTCCGGCTTCCTGACCGGCAAGTACCGGCCGGGCGCGGCGGTGAACAGCGTACGGGCGCAGGGCGCCTCGGAGTACCTGAAGTCGGAACGGGGGCAAAAGGTCCTCGCAGCACTCGACGAGATCGCCACCGCGCGGGGTGCCGAGATGGCCACCGTGGCGCTCGCCTGGCTCCTCGCTCAGCCGACCGTCGTAGCGCCGATCGCGAGCGCGCGGACCGTCGAGCAACTGCCGGCACTGCTCGCGGTCGCTGACCTCGCGCTGACGGAGGCGGAGGTCTCGGCGCTGACCGCCGCCTCCGCGTAACCGAGCCTGGTAGGGAGCCGTACCGCCGGCGCGGACGTTCATGCCCGGTTGTCGTGCCCGGAGGGGCGCGGCATACCGGGCACAAGCGGTTCGCAACCGTACCGGCGTCGTATGGCAGCGCGCGCATGGCTCACTTCAGACAGATCAACAGGCCTCGCGCCCGACTACGAGAAGTGCTCTTTTCTACGTAGTACCCGTAGGCGAAGCTACCGTCCTTCGGACCGCTGATGCTGGCCTCGTACACCGCGAGCGCCGCGGCGGTGACCGGCCCGGCCGGTCACCGCCAGCGGAACCGCCGGGAACACGCGCCGTCGTGGTCGGACCGGAGCAGGCACCGCGGGCCGCCGGGCATGATCCGGTCGCAGAAGACCCAGTGGCGTACGTCCTGGTCGTCCTCCGCCGAGACGGTGGTGCCGCCCGGGTCGGTCTGCGGCAGGACGTGGGTCCAGTGCGCCACCACCCGGGCGAGGCGCTGGGCGGAGAGCAGGTCGTTCGCGACCACCGGCAGGTGGATGACCCAGCGCTCGGTCACCGGTCGTACCCCCGCTCGTTGCGGGTTCGGGCCTGCTCGGACTGCCAGCGGCGCAGCGCGTCCTTGACCCGGTCGGTCTCCCGGCGGCTCTGCGCGAGCGCGTCGTAGACGACGGCCAGGTCACCGGCGATCCGGTCGAGGAACTCCCGCACCTCCTGCGGGTCGAGCCCACGCCGCCCGAACGGGGTCGGCCGGAAGCCTCGCTCGCGCACCTGCCAGGGGCGCAGCGGATGGTAGGCCGCCGAGCGGTAGCAGGTCGGCCCGCTGACCGACCGCTGACGACGCCGGGCACGCCGGAAGAAGACGCGCATGACAGGACCTGCCTCTCACCGTCGAGATTGACCTGTGGAAGGGCGGGCCCATCGGCCCGCCGCGCACCGACGGACCCACCCCGGCACCTGCCACCGCAGCCTTCAATCAGCAGTACGGAAGCAGGGCCAGTCGAGCAGCCCGAAAGGCGAGCACTGTTCGTGACTCAGGCGATTCGTGGCCTCACTCATCGTGCAGCGAACCGCACCCTTTATGCAACTCCCGATCTGGGAGTGGTTCGTTGCGAAGCCTGTCTCGTTCCGTCACACTGACGGGCATGACTGGAAGTCCGACCGTCCGACGTCGACGCCTGGCTGCCGCGCTTCGTCGCCTCCGTGAGCAAACCGGCATGACCGCCGACCAGGCCGCCAAGGAGGTGGGCATCTCGAAGTCGGCGATCAGCCGCATCGAGAACGCCCAGGTCTCCGTCATGCCACCGGTCGCCCGTGGCCTCCTTGAGCTGTACGGCGTCGAGGGCGAAGAGGTGGACGCGCTCGTCCAGGTCGCCCGCGACGCCCGCAAGCGCGGCTGGTGGCAGGCGTACGACGACGTGCTGCCCGACTGGTTCGAGGTCTACGTCGGACTGGAGGCCGAAGCTTCGGAGATCCGCGCCTTCGAGCCGCAACTGATCCCCGGCCTGCTCCAGACGGCCGACTACGCCCGCGCGGTCATCCGTGCCGAGCATCCGGACGCCCCCGGCGACGAGGTGGATCGGCGGGTGGAGTTGCGGATGCGCCGGCAGAACAACGACAGTCCCCCGAAGCTCTGGGTGGTGCTGGACGAGGCAGCCCTGCGGAGGCCGGTCGGCGGCGCCGAGGCGTTCCAGGCACAGTTGCAGCGGCTGGCCAAGGAGGCGGACCGACCCGGCCGCACCATCCAGATCCTGACCTTCGGGGCAGGCGAATACGGGTCGATGGGCAGCGCTTTCAGCGTGCTGACCTTCCCCGAGCCGGCCGATCCGGGGGTCGTCTATGTCGAGACCCGCGCGGGTAGCCTCTATCTCGAAGGCCAACAGGTCAGGGAGTACAGCCGCGTCTTCGAGCACCTGGTCGCCACAGCGGCCAGCGCTCGCGAGTCGCGCGACCTGATCCAGGGGGCGCTCGACGAGCTATGAGAGGACGGCGCGGGTGGAAGAGGTCAACCAGGCCCCGGTGACCTGGCGCAAGAGCACCCGCAGCAACGGCTCCGGCAACTGCGTCGAAGTTGCGGACAACCTGGCGGGCAAGGTCGGGCTGCGAGACAGCAAGGACCCGACCGGCCCGGTGCTGACGTTCGGCCCGACCGCCTGGTCGACCTTCGTCGCCAGCGTCAAGCAGGAGACGCTCGGCCGCTGACACCTCCTACTCGAAGGGATGCCGTCCGGTTGCCGAAGCGGCATCCCTTTGTCGTCTCCCGATCCCGGCTGCCGAGCCATCAACCGAGCCGAGCAGGGCAAACAGCGGCTGGTGGAGGCCGCCATCACCCTGCAAGGCAGCGGCCGAGCAGTCCGGCAGTACATCAAGTTCTGGGCTGACCGCGAGCATCGGCGACACCCCGCAACCGCGTGCCGGCGTTGACGCCCGGCGGGGGCGACATCAAGATGGCCCGGTGGAATCGAACGAGCTGAAGGCACAGGCACAGGCGCTCCGGGCAGCCGGCAGGACGCCCAAACAGATCGCCCGGGAGCTCGGCGTCACCCGTGCCGTGGCCACCAAACTCGTCCGTGGTGTGGCCGTTACGCGACCAGGCCGCGTTCACCCCTCGGAACTCCCGCTCGTGGGCTGTTGGATCAGCCGTCAGTGGAGCAACGGCCTGACTATCACGGAGCGGCCCGCCGACTGGATCGACGATGACGCACTTCCACCGATGGCGATGGGAGCAGGCCTGGTCAGCGTCGCGGTCGCCCGCGCCGACGGCGACGCCGTGACCACCTGCGGGTTCCTGGTCGACACTTACTGCCTCGGTGTCAAGAACGCCGTGCCGCCTACGACGACCGACCTGGACGAGCTGCCGTACTTCCTCGGCGACTTCTTCCAGGCTTACGAATCCGGGGCGGTCAAGGCACCCATCGACCTCGCCCGACACCTGGTCTTCGGGGCCGTCGACTACGCCCACGGCCTCGGCTTCGACCCGCATCGCGACTTCTACAGCAGCGCACCCCACCTCGGAACGTGGGACCCGCCGAGCCTGATCACGTTCGGTCTGGGCGGCAAGCCCTACTTCCAGCAAGGCCCGTACGACAACCCCGACCGGATCATCCGCGCCCTCGACAAGTCAGTCGGCCCCGGCAACTACCACTTCACGGCAGTCGCGATCGGGCGCTGAGCGACATCACCGACGGCCGCTGTTCTCGGAGGTGCCGCAGCGCCTACCGGCGCCGCCTGGTCTCCAACGGCCACTCCAGGCTCACCTTCTCGTCTCGCCCCTGCCTGTCAAAGAAGGCCTGCAGCTCGCGCTTCTGCTCGGCGAACCAGGTGACCTGCGCCTGGTGGAGATCATCGGGTCGCATCCGGGCGATCCGCTCATGGCGGGTCGCGATCGATACCGCCAATTCGGCAGCCGCCCGCGCGTCGCTCGCGGCATCATGGGCGTTCGTCAACTCGACCTCGTAGTACCTAGAGAGGTCGCCCAGCCGCCACCCTCCGGACCAGTCGGGCTCAACCTCCCGGTGCAGGATCGACGGATCGATGATGCTGGCCCGCTCCCATTCCACCGCCGGCAGACCGTGCCGGGCCAACTCGGTGTGGAGCGCCGTGACGTCGTAGTGAGCGCAGAAGGCGACGAGCGGTGTGCCGTTCACGATCAGCTTGGCGATCTCGGTGCTGAGCTCGGCCAACGCCTCACGGGGTGCCGCCCCGGCGTCGCGCACCAGCTCGTCGGTGATGCCGTGGATGGCGATGGCGTCCGCCGGAATCGGCACCCCCGGATTGATCAGCCAGGTCTTGGCCGTGCCGTCGGCGTAGACCAAGGCTGCGGACACGATCCGCGTGTCCTGTGGCTCGCCGTCAGTGCCCTCAATGTCGAAACCGACGACAGGCATGTCGTGCCACCCTCGGTGATTCCCCACCGGCGGCGCGGCCTGGATCGGCGCGCAATCGTGGTGGAACGAATTCCAGCGGCCGCCGAGCCTGAGAGCCTGCCCGGCTCCGGCTGCCACCCACTGTCCGCACTTACCACAGCGTCCGGCGAACTTGTTGATCACGTTGAGGGGTCTCCCGGCAGTCTCGTCGCGCTGCCTCCCGCATGGAGCAGGCGAGGAAGCTACGCGTTGATCGGTACAGCTAAAGATCTTGGCTCACCGATCTTGCGTACGTGACCCCGCAGGCCCCGACGATTGGGCGAGATCGTCGACCTTTGTAGACGGACACTGCGAACGCTGAGACAGCGGGCCCCGCCAACTCGGGCGTCACGACCCGCGTGTGGTCGATAGCGCGCGCACCGGATGAGGCATATACATCAACCCGAGATAGCCCCACACGAGAAGGCTGCCGGGAACGCCGTCGTGTGGCTACGGCCCGCTGGCTCGACTGCGGCCGCTTACCGCCAGCAGGCGGTCGACATGAGGTTCGTCGTATCAACCGGCGGCAGGCCGTCATCGAGACCGCGCAGCCGATCGTAGACGTCGCGCATCGCAGTCTTGTCCGGGATGTGCTCGCTGCCTGCCGCGCGTTCGAGGACTGTCAGCGTGTTCACCAGCCTGATCGATCCCACCGCACGGCCTTGAGCTCGAAGCCGTTGCAGTCGGCCTACTTCCGAGGTGGCGAGGCGCGCTCCTGCCCCATCGTCAATGAGCACGGTCATCGACTCGCCAGCTTCGGCAGCGACCACAGCGTGCGCCACTACCATTACCTCGCCCAGGTCTCTCGACTGCTTCAGCCGCTCGTGCATGGGTTGCCGGGTGATCCGGTGGACCACTGCGGCGAGTTCGGGTGTCTCGTCGTCGGAGAGAATCTGTAGCCAGCGCGGTGCCAGCTTTCGCCACACTGTCGCGGCGGGACGGAAGCGCTGGTCGTCCCGAGACTTGCGCATGACCTCCGACTGGACCGTCTCCGGGGCGCTGAGCGGGCCGAGAATGCCGATCAGGAGCCGCTCTCGGTTTATCGAGAGGAAGTTCAGGCTGGGCCCAGCGTCAATGATCGGCCGTTGACTCATCGTGCGTCTGTCTCGATCGTCCGGTCCGGCGGGTCGTCTGGCGCGCTCAGGTCCTCGTCCAGCGCCGCCAGGTCGATCGGAACCTCCGGCAGCTCAGCGGGATCGGCCCAGGCGATCGGACGGTCGACAGGCACCACGCCCGCTTCCCGCAGCTCCGCTTCGGCGGCCTCTGCGGCGATGCCACGCAGGTTGGCGATGGCCTGCACGGGGAGCACGCCCTCCACGTAGCCCTTGGTCGCGCGGGCGAGCAGACGTTGCGGAGCCCGCCGCTTGTCGGAGTCGGCCTGCAGTGCGTGGTATTGGTCGATCCACCCGAAGCGCACCGCAAGCTGGGGTGTGGAGAGGGCCATCCACTCCGTCTTGGTGGTGGCGTTGATGTACCCGCCCTGGTGCAGCGCGATGGCTGCGACGGCGGGTGAGACCAGGAATCGCTGGACGACCACGGAGAGGGTGGACCGCGTCGCTGCCTGCTCTCGGTCGCCGAGGAAATCCCGGAGGCCGTCCGAGGGGAGAAGCAGGTGCCTGGCGAAGGCATCGGCCCGGATCTCGGCAGGGGACCGAGCGCTCAGGTCGCCCGCGTCGGCGTCCGCCCAGTCTCCCAACTGCACGTGGCCGAGCTCATGAGCCAGCGTGCTGCGCTGCCGAATCGGTCTCCGGGAGCGGGCAACCCCGATGAACATCGTGTTGCGCTTCGGGTCTCGCATCGTCAGGCCGTGCTCGTCCGGTCCGGCATCGAGCACGGCCACATCAATCCCAGTCGCCTGCTCGATGATCGCAATGAGATCACCCAGAGGCTGCACGCCCAAGCGGTGCTCTCTGCGGAAAAGGGTGGCAGCAGCACACCCTTCGGCTTCAGCGTTCACGGTCTTCCACCAAGGTCAGATCGTGGCCGGAATGGCCTGCTCATCGAGGTAGTCGTCCAGCTCCAGGAAGTGCAGCAGCGCCTGACGCATTTCTTCCATCCCCGAACCGTTGGTGGCCCGAGCCGCGTACTGGGCGCGGTCGGCAACCGTCTGCGCCCCGGTGAGCTGGGCCACCGTATGCCCCGTCGCCCACGCAATCGCCACAATCTCGGGGATCTTCGCCGCCCGGTCGCCGGAGATTATCCGTGACAGGGTGGCCTGGGAAATGCCCGTCCGGTCCGCAAGGGCTCGCTGACTGAGGCCGGCAGCCACCCTGGCACGCTCAATCGACACGCCTACATCGACCCTGGCCATGACCTACCCCCAAGCAGTGAATCATGATCATGTCGTTTGATTCAGTCTACACACCGCCCGCATGCGCCCGCCAACTTTGACAGGGATTGACTTGGGTATTCACGGTGGCGCTCGCCAAAGTCACGGAAGCTCCGGCACGCCGCGCAGTAGCGCCAGCGCCGAGCGGTCGGAGCTGAGCTGGGCCAACTCCGCGTTGATGAAGTCGGTGAAGAACTCGGCGGGCGATCCGGGGAAGCCGGGTTGCTCGCCCGAGTGCCACTGGTGCAGCCACGGCTCGATCTCCACCAGCCCGGCGAGCAGCGGCAGCAGCCGCTCCGCAGGCCACGCCTCCTGCGTCTTCCGGTCAAGGTAGATGGTGGCGAGCGCCTGCGCCTGCTTCAAGTGGTCCCATCCTGCCCAGCCGAGCAGTTCACTGCCGTCGCTGTCCCGCCCCGCCTGCGGGTACGAGATGAACCGCTCCTTCGACACGTCGAGCTTGCCCCGCGCCCGCCAGTACGACGGCCGGACGAAGGCCGCCGAGGCGTACTTCGGCGGCACCTCGATGTCGACCTTCTCCCCCGCGTCCTCCCGGCGCTGCAACGCCCAAGTCCGCTCCCACTGCGCCCGCTTGCGCAGCCCGGACGGCTTGTACCGCTGCGCCGGCAGGTACGGCACATGCTCGTCGGCGATCAGCAGGCCCAAGGTCTTGGTCAGAAGCATCCAAGCGGCCCCGGGGCTGACCTTCACCCCGGCGGCCTGGGCCACCTCGTCCAAGGCGTCAGGGGCATGAACCTCCGCCACTGACTGTTATCGGCGCAGCCTTCGAATCTTTCGGAGGCTGGGCGCCCTCTCCGGATCGCCTGGGCACTGCTTGGCACCTCGCGGCGCTCACCAATAAGGGGTTCACGGGCATGCGCTCCGGGTCGTCCGCGAAGGCGTGGAGTCCCCACTTGCCTCGTCTCGGCGACGAGGTAAGTTCCAGCGCCGGCGCGATCGGGGAGTCGCCTGGCCGGGGCGTGATGACAGGGGGTTGGATGGCACCGAAGCCGAAGATCCAGAACGCAGATGAAGCGATCCAATGGATCACGGAGGGCCGCACCTATACGTGGATGACCGCCGAGCACGAGCGGAAGTACAGCATCCGCATCAGCCCCTCCGGCTGGAGCTATTTCCGACGCACGCACGGCTTGGATCCCAGGCAGGTTCGCGACGAGGAGCTGATCCCGTGGGGGGGTCGAGCCTCGACACAAGTACAACTACCTGGTGGTCCTGCTCCGTGCAGAGGCGCGACGTCGCGCCGGCAAGACGTTGAACCAGGACGACATCTATCGAGTCGACGCCCTCCTGCGCGATCTGAAGGAGCGGCACGCCGTGGTGCACTACGACCCGGACACGGAGGAGGGCTTCCACCTGGTGCCGCGGGAGCCGGAGGACGAGGACATCATCCGTCAACCCGCCAAGGTGACGAGGAAGCGCCGGTCTCGGGACCCATCAACTGCCTGAGACGGCATCGACCGCAGTTGCAGCGCAGTGCAAGGATGCGACCATGATCCGGCTGATCGCGGATGACACCTGGCACGGCCTGGAAAGCTATCTGAGGCAGGCGACCCGCAAACGCGCCGCCATTGCCTACGTCGGATCGGCCGCCGCGGACCTGCTCGGCCTCGTGTCCGGCGATCTGATCATCATCGACGGTTCCGACGCCGCGCTCGGCGCCGGTCTCGTAGACCCAGCCGTCATCGGCGCCTGGCTCACCGCCGGTGTCGAGGTGCGCTCCCTGTGGGGCCTGCATGCCAAGGTGATGCACCTGGCGGGCAGGCGCACGCGGGTCGTTATCGGCTCGGCCAACGCCTCCGCTCACTCTCGCGATCGACTGCGGGAGGCGGCCGTCGTCACAGACGACGAGGGGCTGTGCGCGCAGGTCATCGAGCAGTTGGACGTGTGGCAGGCCGACAGCGATCGGATTGACGCGACGTGGCTGACGCACGCACAGCAGGTCTATCGCCCTCCTGTAATAGCATCCCCGCCGCACGCCAGCCGGCGGCTATCGCGCCTGTGGGTGGGCATGGCCGTCAACGAGCCGACGGCACTTTCAGGAAAGGCTGCGGCGGTGGCAGAGCGGCTAGAGCAGCGCCACGGCCACAGCGCCGTCCTGCCGTGGCGCATGTACCGGGGCGACGAGCGCATGGTCCGTCAGGGAGACGAGGTCGTTCTGGTCGATGTCGGCCCGATCAGGCAGGAACCACGGAAGAATTCCCGAGCCTGGCCGCCGGCCCGGGTCGCACGGGTGGTGACCGAGGAGCGACGCCGGCCGGTGGCCTTCCTGGTATGGCCGCACAACTCCGGCGGTCTTGGCACATGCCCGTTCGAGAAGGTGAATGAGGCTGTCCAAGCAGTTGGCGGTGAGATCGACTGGCGCAAGCCCTTCGAGGCGCAGTCCCCCGAGGCGAAGGCTCTCCGGGCACTCTGGCCGAGGTCGGACGCGCCGCAGTAGCGACAACCGACAGGACCATTGGGAGGACAAGATGCCGACTCATCAGCAGACCCACCAAGCCGGCCGTCATCTGGCCGTTGGCCAGGCCCTGCTACGTGGCCACCGCGCGAGCCTCGCCGGTGCACAAACCTTCATCGACATCGACGGCCGCCGCGCCGCCGTGATGGTCGCCGGCAAGGGCGCCTGGATGATCGCGGACATCGCCACGTTCACCGACAGCACCGTTGCGACGTACGTACTTGTCGACGTCTCGGAGGCACACCCACGGTTCTTCATCGCACCTGGCGACGAGCTGCGTCATGACGTGCGGCAGCGCCACCAGCAGTTCATGGCCCGGGTGGGCGTCAGACCGCGCAACAGCGAGAGCCGACACACCAAGATCGAGCCGCAGGACGTCGCACAGTGGGAGGACGACTGGTCCGCCTTCGACCGGTAGAGCGGAGCCGTCCATGCACGACATCGATGAAGTCTGGGCCGCGATCACCGAGCACGCCGGTCAGACCTTTCGGACGGTCAGCGGGCTGAAGTTCTACTACACAGTTGACGGAGACCGGCTGCTGACCGACCGCACCCACCATTGGATCCACCGCAGTCAGCTGACGGCCGCGCTGGGCCTGTGGCCGGTGGCTGGGCCCGGCGCACTGAACAACGTCGTACGCGGGCCCAGCTACCTCTACGCCCTCCTTGCGGACCGTCGGATCATGCCGGATTCCTGATGCTCATGGCAGCTCCGGCACGCCACGCAGCAGCGCCAACGCCGAGCGGTCGGAGCTGAGCTGGGCCAGCTCAGCGTCTATGAATGTGCTGAAGAACGCTGCGGGTGAACCCATGTAGGCCGGATTGTCGTCGGTGTGCCACTGGTGCAGCCACGGCTCGATCTCCACCAGCCCGGCGAGCAGCGGCAGCCGCCGGTGCGCCGGCCACGCCTCCTGCGTCTTCCGGTCAAGGTAGATGGTGGCGAGCGCCTGCGCCTGCGCCAAGTGGTCCCACCCGGCCCAGCCGAGCAGTTCGCTGCCGTCACTGTCCCGCCCCGCCTGCGGGTACGAGATGAACCGCTCCTTCGGCACGTCAAGCTTGCCGCGCGCCTTCCAGTACGACGGCCGGGCGAAGTCCGCCGAGCTGTACTTCGGCGGCACCTCGATGTCGACCTTCTCCCCCGCGTCCTCCCGGCGCTGCAACGCCCAGGTCCGCTCCCGCCTCAACCGCGTCGTCCGGCGAGACCTGGCGCGGCAGGCTGTCGGGTTGTCCGGTCAGCTTTCGCCACAGGAACTCCAGCGTCAGCGCCCACACGAAGGCCCGCTGCTCGTTGTTGGCCGCCGCCCCGTGCCCGCCCTCGACGTTCTCGTAGTAGGACACGTCGTGGCCGTGCTCGCGCAGCCGGGCAGCCATCTTCCGGGCGTGCCCCGGATGCACCCGGTCGTCTCGCGTCGAGGTGATGAACAGGACCGACGGGTACAGCCGGCCGCCGCGGACGTTGTGGTACGGCGAGTACTCCCGCAGGTAGGCCCAGTCGGCCTCCCGGTCCGGGTCGCCGTACTCGGCCATCCACGAGGCTCCGGCCAGCAGCCGGTGGTAGCGCCGCATGTCCAGCATCGGCACGCTGGCGACGACAGCCCCGAAGAGCGCGGGGTAGCGGGTCAGCATCACCCCCATCAGCAGCCCGCCGTTGCTGCCGCCCTCGACGCCGAGCCGCTCCGGCGTGGTGATCCCGCGCGTCACCAGGTCGACCGCCACCGCCGCGAAGTCCTCGTACGCCCGGGGCCGGTTCTCCCGCAGCGCGGCGCGGTGCCACTCGGGGCCGTACTCTCCGCCGCCCCGGATGTTCGCCACCACGTAGCTGCCGCCCCGGGCCAGCCAGCCGCGCCCGATGGTCCCGCTGTAGTGCGGGGTCAGGGAGACCTCGTAGCCGCCGTACCCGGTGAGCAGCGTCGGCCCGCCGGCCGCGCCCGGCTCCCCCACCACGAAGTACGGCACCCGGGTTCCGTCGGCCGAGGTGGCGAAGAACTGGCGTACCGCCAGGCCGTCCGCGTCGAAGAACTCCGGCTCCCGCTTGAGCGTCTCGACCGCGCCGCCGACCTGGCCGAGCCGCAGCCTCGCCGGTTGCAGAAACCCTTCGGAGGCGAGCAGGTAGGCGTCGTCGTGGTGCGGGTCGGTCTCCAGGATCCGGCTGTGGTCGAGCTTCGGCACCCCCGCAAGCGGCTCCCGCCGCCAACCGGTCTCGCCGGGCGTCAGCACCTCCAGCCGACTCCGCACGTGAACTAGCGTGGCCAGGATCAGATGGTTCCGGGTCCAGACGTAAGAGCTCAGCGCCGTGCGAGCGTCGGGCCGGAAGAGCACCGTCAACTCCCGCTGACCAGCGAGGAACGCCTCGAATCGGGTCGCCAGCAAAACACCAGAGGGATGGGTCACCCCACCGACCAGCCACGGCGAGCGCAGCCGGATTAAAAGCCACTTCCGGTGCACCTCCCACCAGGCGTCCTCCGGCACCTCGATCCGGGTCAGTTCGCCCGCCCCGGTCAGCAGGTAGCTCTGGGTGCGGTAGAAGTCCAGGCTGCGAACGACGAAGTCGCGCTCGAATCCAGGGGTTGGATCGTGCGAGGCGAACACCGCTACGTCCTCCGGCCGCCCCTCATGCACCGTGTCGGCCGCCGACAGCGGCGTGCCTCGCCGCCAGCGTTTCGCGACGCGTGGGTACCCGGAGGAGGTCAGCGACCCCGGCCCGAAGTCGGTGCCGACGTAGATGTGGTCCGCGTCGATCCAGCAGACACGGCTCTTCGCCTCCAGCAGCGTGAAGCCGTCCTCGACGAAAGCCCGGCGGAGCAGGTCGAACTCGCGCACCACGACCGCGTCGGCGCCGCCCCGGGACAGGCTGATCAGGCAGCGCTGATAACCGGGCCGCAGCACCGTCACCCCGCTCCAGACCCAGTTCTCGCCCTCCTCCGCCGCCAACGCGTCGACGTCGAGCAGCACGTCCCACTCCGGCGCAGGCCGGCGGTACTCATCGAGCGTCGTCCGCCGCCAGACCCCACGCGGGTGCGACGCGTCCTTCCAGAAGCCGTAGTAGAAGCCGTCCCCGCGCCAGCCCGGGTAGGGGATGTGGTCCTCCGCATCGAGCACCTGCCGGATCTCGGCCCGCAGCCCGGCGAACGCCTCGCCTCCGGTCAGCGTGGCCAGGGTCTCCGCGTTGCGGTCCCGCACCCACCCGGCGGCGTCCGCGCCATCCAGGTCCTCCAGCCAGAGGTACGGGTCATCGCCCTCGTCGGTCAGCCTCGCCACGTTCGCCACTATCCCCGACGAGTGACCACCATCCACGCATTGTCGGCATGGCGACTGAGCCCTGCCCGACCTGACCGGCCCCGTCGAACGGCCGAGACAGAGGTCCCAGCGGAGTGTTAGTCCCAGGTCAGGCTGATATCGAGGATCTCCAGCCCAGGGGGCATCGCCGGCGACACGGTCTTCGGGTCTCGGGTGACCAGATAGCAGCGGTAGAGCGCGGCGGTCGCGACGGCGTGCGCGACATCCAACGACACGTGTGAACGCGCGGCGATACGGGCAACCCGTCGGCTCGTGGCCGCGTCGTAGACCGCTACCTGGATGTCGCGGTCCTCCGTGAACAACAGGTCAAGCATGGTGGCGACTGCAGTGCCCGCCAGTTCGAGCTGCGCCTGCCCCAGGCAAAGGGCGGGAACCCACACCTGTTGCTCCGGGTCCTCCTGCGCGAGGGTCAGCATCGCACCAGGTTCGACGCTGGTCCCCGAGGCGTAGGCGAGAAGAGCAGAGGTGTCGAGGACCAGGCCGTTCACGCGGCCGCAGTCCCCTCATCGTCGAACTGGCGAAGCCACTCGAGATTGCGGGCATGCTGCTCGTCACTGATCGGTGGGAGGGCTGCCAGGCGAGCCCTTGTCCGCTCCACGTCTTCATCGGTGACGATATAGCCGAGCTGCGCCCACCGCGCACGGAGATTGTCGGCCCGCATCTTCCGGCGAAGGACTCCGGCGATGAAACCGGACGTGTTGCCCTGCGTGCGCTCGACGTACGCGGCCACGTCGTCGGGCAAGCTGATCGTGATGCGGCGCGTCATACTCCGAGCATACCTGCTGCATACTGACTAAGCGCCCCCGGCCGCTCACGCCACGCGGCCGCGTTCACTCGAGCAGGCTCCTGATATCGCCCGCGGTGAGCTGCGCGGAGGCGAACTCGCCGCCGTCCAGGACGCTGCTGAAGAGCTCCGCCTTACGGGCCTGCAACGCCATCACCTTCTCCTCGATGGTGTCCTTGGCGACCAGGCGGTAGACCATGACGTTGCGGGTCTGGCCGATGCGGTGCGTCCGGTCGATTGCCTGGTTCTCGGCGGCCGGGTTCCACCACGGGTCCAACAGCAGGCAGTAGTCGGCCTCGGTGAGGTTGAGGCCGAAACCGCCCGCCTTGAGGCTGATCAAGAAGACCGGGTTGCCGCCGCTTTTAAACTCGTCGATCACCGCGGCCCGGTCGCGGGTGTTCCCATCCAGATAGCTGCACTCGATCCCGTCCGCTTCCAGCCGCTGCCGGGCCGCGTCGAGGAAGCGGGTGAACTGGCTGAACACCAGGCTGCGGTGCCCCTCGGCGACCAGACTGGAGATCCGATCGGTGAGCACGTCCAGCTTCGTCGCTGGCACCTTCTGCTGCGCCGGGTCGACCAGCGCCACGTCGAGGCTCGCCTGCCGCAGCAGGGTCAACGACCGAAAGATCTCGAACCGGTTCTTCTCCAGGTCGCCTAGGAGACCGAGGACCTTCTGCCGCTCCCGCTGCAGGTACGCCTGATACACCCGGCGGTGCCGGCGGTCCAGCTCCACCTCGATGACCTGCTCCTGCTTGGCCGGCAGGTCCGTGGCCACGTCCGCCTTGCGACGGCGCAGCATCAGCGGCCGGATCCGGCGGCGCAGCTGGGCGAGCCGCTCCGCGTCCCGCTCCTTCTCGATCGGGTTGCGGTAGTACTCGGTGAACCGGTCGGCGCGGGGCAGCAGCCCGGGTGCGGTGATCGAGCAGAGCGCCCAGAGCTCGCCGAGGTGGTTCTCCATCGGCGTGCCGGTGATCGCCAGCTTGAACGGCGCCGGCAACAGCTTCGCGCAGCGGTGCGCCTGGGACTGCGAATTCTTGACGAACTGCGCCTCGTCGAGGATCAGCCCGGCCCAGTCGAGGGCACGGTAGTCGTCGTACTCCAGCCGAAACAGCGTGTACGAGGTGACCACGACGTCCGCGCCGGCCACCGCCCCGGCCAGGAGCACGCCGCGCCGTGCCACGGTCTGGGTGACCGCCCGGACGTCCAGCTCCGGAGTGAAGCGGCCCGCCTCGCTCGCCCAGTTGGCGACGACGCTGGCCGGAGCGACCACCAGGAACGGCGCCTCGGCGCGCGCGTGGCAGATCAGCGCCAGCGTCTGCAGGGTCTTGCCGAGCCCCATGTCGTCGGCGAGGACGCCGCCGAGGCCGTGGTCGTGCAGGGTGGCCAACCAACGGAAACCATCCTGCTGGTACGGGCGCAGCTGCGCCCGTACCCCGGCTGGGATCTGTTGCTCGGCGGCGGGTTCCGCCTCGCTGAGCGCGCGTACCGACCGCTGCCAGGCCGCGGCCTGGCCGGTGACCTCACCCAACTCAGCCAGCTCGTCCCAGAGCCCCGCCTGGAACCGGCCCACCCGCAACACCCCGGGCGGGGCATCCGCGAGTGCCCGGGACTCGGCGATCAGGTCCCGCAGCTGCTGGAACTCCGGTCGTTCGAGCGCGAAGTAGGTGCCGCTGGGCAGGATGAGGTATTGCTGTTCCTGCGCCAACGCCGCGAAGAGCGCGGCGAAGTCGACCTGCTCCCCACCGACGGAGACCCGCACCGACAGGTCGAACCAGTCATGCTCGCCGGGATCACCGCCATCGGCGAAGGTGATGGCGGGCGCAGCGTGTGTCTCCTGGTAGTCGTCGAGCGTCCCATCCGAGGGAGTGGCCAGCTCCACACCGTCGAGCTCGGCCAGTCGCGGCACGACGTCACTGACGAACCGGACCAGGGCGTCACCGGCGAGGCTCACCGAGGCGGCCAGCCGGGGCCCGGTCGAGGACGGCTCCAGGAGCTCGGGCGCCGGCTTGGCGACCAGGTCGACGACCCGCCGCAACAGCTCCGCACGGCGCTCGTCCGCGGCGACGGCCACCCCGTCCCGCAGCGGCTCGGGATGGCGCCGGCCACCGACGACCCGATGCCACTCCCAGCCCACCCGGAGACGGTGATCGGGCTCGGGTCTCACCGTCGCGGTCAGTGTGGCCGGCCCTACCATCGGAAGCTGAACGGCCGGATCCGCGGCGAACACCTCCACCTGGCGGAGCAGCTCCGGGTAGAAGCGGTCGAAGAACTGCTGCTCCTCGGCGGCCGGAATCCGGATCGCCGGCCCGGCGAGCGCCCGCACCATCCCCGGCAGCAATGTCCCGGCCAGCGGCGCCAACCAGAGTGCCGGTCCGCCGGATCGGGCGTCGGGCCCGCTCAGCTCCCCCACCCCGGCGACGCCGTGCGCCGGTTCGCCGATGAGGAGTACGCGCGACACAGGGATCGGTGCACCGCCGGCCGACAATGTCGGCGCCAGCACCAGCTCCCCATCGGACCGGCCGACCTGCACCGAGAGCCGGGCCGGACGGCCCAGCACGACCGGCCCGGCTCGCTTGCCGGCCTGCACCAGCGGCAGCCCGGCCTCGTCCGCCTCAGCCAGCAGGTCCCAGATCCGCCGACTGGCGAACTCGTGTAGCGCGAGCGCCCGCCGATGGCCGTCGTAGTAGTGGTAGGAGTCGGTGTCTGTGCTCGCCAGTCGGGAGATCTCGACGAGCAGTCGGCGGTGCCGTTCGGTCTGCGCCGATCGGCCGAAATAGGCGTAGCTCAACGTCGACCAGCTGATCCCGGACCGCACCCAGCCGGTGCGGCCCGGCACCACCGGCCGCAGCTCGACCTGGAAACCCGCCGCAGCGTCCGAGCCCTGGGAAACGACGTCGAACTGCAGGCCGAGACCCGGCGGCTCCGACTCCGGCACAACCGGCGGCGGGGCGACGTCCCGGACCAACGCGGAGACCGCCCGCTCCCAACTCGGCGCAGACCGCGCCGGACGGGGTCTCCGGGGTTCGGCCGTGGCGAACGTCGCAAGCACCAGCGCGGCAGGGTGGGCACAGCCGGTCTGCCCGCACGTACACGAACCATCCAACGCCTCGACCATGCCGTCGGCGTCCGACCGCACCGTCGCCGCCACCTGGCCCGCCACGCTGCCGTCGAGCCGACCGCGCCCCTGACCGGTCTCCGGATCCCACTGCACGTCCAGCAGTTCCCCACGCTCAAGCAGCTGGCGCGCGCGCACGAAGGTCCGGGAGCCGACAAGCTCGTAGAGCGCGGCCTCGGCCGGGCTCAGGGCGAGTTTTGCCACGTTCGATCCCTTCGCTGGCTTACCGGTCCCGGCGCCCAGCAACGATAGCCGCCACGCGACAGACGAAGCGTCACCGCGCCGAGCGTCTCCCTCTCAACTCGTCGGCGATGCCGCCCGGCCCGACGACTCGATCCAGTCGTCGGCGAGCCACAGCGACTGGCTGGCCGGGGAGGTGAGCGGCAACTGCACCCCGTCCAGCACCGCCGGGTCAGGTCGACGAGCCGGCACCAGCAGCAGCCGGGCGGCCGGTCGAGGTCGGGTCGGGTCGGCCATCTCCTGGAGCAGCCCGAGCTGCCCGTAGCGGGCCAGCGGCGCCGCCTCGGTGATCAACACCGGTCGGTCGGCGGCGGCGATCGCTTCGTTGACCGCCGGCACCACCTGATGCCGGACCAGGTCCACCAGGCTGCGGAAGTCGGCGTCCAGGGGTGAGCTGTTGTCGGCCGCCACGATCGCCTCCCAGGGGAAGCCCAGCGCGCGCAGCCGGTCCAGCAGGATCGCGGTGACGTCCACTTCGGTCAGCGGCAGCCGGGCCAGCAGCGCCCGACGGGCCGAAACCAGCCTGCGCAGGGGTGCCAGCACCGCCAGGAAGGCTCGCCGGTCGATGGCCGCGGCGAGCTTCTCGCCCACCTCGTCGGCGGCGGTCAGCCCGAGCAGCGGCGCGTGGGTGGTGGCCAGGCGGGTGCCGGTCACCGACGCAGGCGTGCTCGCCGGCCCGTACAACCGGTCCTGTGGGTGCCAGGTCAGCGGCACCTCGGCCGCCGCGAGCAGGTCGGTCAGGGCGGGCCGATCCGGCACGCGCTCCGCGCGAGGGAATCGGCTGTGCACCCGGTCACGGATCTGCTGCGGCCCCAGCCGCTGGCCGATCAGGCCACCGACCGACAACCGCAGCGCGCGCTCGGCCGACATGCCCACCGGATAGAGCTGCCCCTGCGCGTTGACATCGACCCGATCGTTGCTCCCGACTGCGGCAAGTTGCAGCAGCCGCAGGTCGGCCACCGCCGGCATGCCGGCCGGCAAGGACAGTCGGCGTAGCTCCTCGACAGCGCGCTGCCGGGTCGGCAGCGGGTCGGCGACAGCCAACTCGGCGGCACGGCTGCCCAGCTCCACCACGTACCCCAGGAAGTCGGCGGCGGTGACGTCGGACGCCGGATCGTCCGGTTCCCGGCCGACCAGGACGGTGCCGGAGGCGCGGAACCGGTGGATGGCCACCCGGGCGTCCCCGCCGGTGCTCAGCTCGGCCTCGACGGCGGCGCGGACCAGCCCGATCGCCTGTGGCAGCCGCTTCGGCGCGGGGGTGTACGAGCCGCGGGCGGCGATCAGCGCCTGGGCCAACTCCTCGGCGGACATCACCGCGCCGCGCGCGTCGAGCAGTGCCACGATCTCGTTGCGCACCGCCTCCAGCGCCGGCTCACCCAGCCAGTTCTTGGCCTGGGCAGCGAGCAGCTTGGAGATCTGGGGCTGACTCCGGCCGATGGCCCGGGCCGCCTCACTCTGTGCCGGCCAGCACAGGAACTCACCGTCGTCGGTGGGCGTCTGCCCGAGCAGCACGGCCAGCGTCCGGTGGTTGCGGGAGGTCGAGGCGGGAAGCAGGGTCGCGCAGAGTGCCTCCACGCCCTGCGCCAGGGGCTGCTCGTCGACGGCGGGCGACTCGCTGCCGCCGGGCAGCACGGCGCGCAGCGCCCGCGCCTGGGCGATGATCTCTTTGCGGGTCGCGTCCGGCACTCCCTTGGCCCGGGTCAGCGCCGACAGCTCGACGTCCAGTAGCTCGCCGACAGTGTGCAGGCCGAGTCGTTGCAGCGCCGAGCGGGCCCGAGCGGTCAGCTCGGTGACCTCCAGCGGTGACTCGCGAGTCAATCCCACGGCCGCTGGCAGCGGGCCGACCGGAGTCACCGCCGGCTGCGGGACCTGCTGGAAGATGGCCCGCCAGGCGTCGGTCATCTCGTCGACCGTGTCGAACCGGGCCGCCGCGTCCCTCGCCAACGCCCGGCCGAAGAACTCCACCAACCGGTCCGCAACCGCCGGGTCGAACACCGCCGGGTCGAGGGCCACCTCGTCGCTGACCACGGCCGGGTTGGCGTTGTCACCCCAGCGGGGCAGCACGCCCGTCGCCATCTCGTAGAGCACGACGGCCGCCGCGAACCGCTCGGCCGCCGCGTCGTAACGCAGCCGGCGCGGCGGACCGAGAAACGGATCGAGGTAGCCGACAGTGCCCGCGCCGAGCTGGTCGGCGGGGGCGGACGAGAGCGAGAAGTCAAAGACGCACAGGTGCGGCTGCTTGTCCTTCGGCCGCGGTCGGGCCGCCAGGTTCGCCGGCTTCAGATCCCGGTGCCAGACACCCTGGCCGTCCAGGTAGTTGACGATGTCGAGCAGGTCCCGGCCGTACCGCTCCAGCAGGTCCAGCGCCAGCCGGCCGCCGCGCAGCTCCTCGGCGAGGGTCCGCTGCCCGGCACTCTCCATCAGCAGCGCGGTCCGGCCGCCGACCCGCACCGGGCCGTCGACCAGCGCGGCCACCTGGGGGTGCTTCAACCCCGCGAGGGTACGCGCCTCCGCCGTCAGCCGTTCCTCGTGCTGCTCGTCGCGGGCAACCTTCAGCACCAGGTCACGCGACTCCCCGTCGCGAGTGACCAGGAAGGCGACGGCCGTGGCACCGGAGCCGAGCCGGTCCTTCACCTCCAGGCCGCCGTCGAGCACGTCACCCCGGTGGGCGGAGAGCGGGTCGGCAACCGGCTCGGGCTCCGGCGCGGTCAGCTCCTCCCAGACCTTCTCCAGGTCCTTGTGGAACCGGGAGACGCTGGGCAGCCGTTGCGCCGGATCGCCCCGGGTCGCGTCGTAGACCAAGGTGACCAGCGTGTGCGGCATGCCGTCGACCGCGGCATCGAGGTGCAGGCCACTGTCGCGTACCGCGTTGACGAGTTCCTCCGGCGTGGCGGCCGGCACCGCACCGGCGAAGATCCGGTACGCCAGCGCGCCGAGAGAGAACACGTCGAGCTGGTGGCCCGGCAGCCGGGTGGCGTTCTCAGCCTCCGGCGCCTGGTAGCGACGGACCTCGTCGTCGAAGAACAGCTCCAGGCTGGCCGGGTCGCTCGACGGGCCCAGTCGGGTGAGCTGGGTTGTGCCGGCCAACCGGCCGCCGGTCTGCCAGTCGGTGACCACCAGCGTGGGGCGTGGCCCGTCCGGATTACCGACGTAGATCGCCCGGGGCGAGAGCGCCCGGTGGGCCAGCCGGCGGGAGTGCGCGTAGTCGATGATCTCGGCGAGATCCTGCACCAGTTGCAGTCGCTGGGCCAGGGTCAACGCGTCGCCGCGGCGCAGCAGCCACTGGTCGAGGCGTACCCAGTCCGGTTGGTGGTCGAAGACGACCGCCGGGCCCCAGGAATGCTCGACCAGATCGTGCGCCCGGGCCACGCCCGGATGATGGATGCCCTGCAGCAGGCGGAACTCCCGCTCCGCCGCCTTGCGGATCGCCGGAACCTCATGCTCGGCGGCCCGGCTAGTCAGGTAGAACCGCACCCGACGCACCAGCGAGGTGTCCAGCGCGTGCCCGGCGAGGAAGTCCTGCCAGCCGAGACCCTCGGCGAACGGCTTCGGGTGCAGCAACAGTTGGCCAACCTTGCGGTCCGCCACCGACGGCCGGATCTTCGCGCCGCGCACCAGCTCGACGATGTCGCGGCCGCGCGCCTCGTCCACCAGATGGTCCGGGTTTCGCGGCAGGGCGAGCAGCAGCTTCTTCAGGCCGGGCAGCCCGGAGTCGTGCTGCTCCAGCCCGTAGATGTGCTGGCTGCCGATCGCGTCGAGGTCGGCCCGCATCGCCTTCGCGTGCAGGAAGACCGCCGCCCCGACATAGGGCGTCTCGCGCTGCCGTCCGTGTTGCTTGGCGTAGTAGCGGATCAGGCTGGCCAGCCGCTTCGCCTTCCGATTGGCCAGAATGTACGGGTTGTCTTCGGGGATCAGTCGAGAATTCGGCACCCGGCGCAGCCACTGGGTGCCGTCACCGCGGATTTCCCCCTGCCAGTGCTTCAGCTCCAGCACGTATAGCCCGCTCGGGGTCAACACCAGGGCGTCGACCTCGTTGATCGAGCCGTCGGCGCCGACGAACTCGACGTTCGTCCAGACGTGGTACGGGTCGGCGTCGGGCAGGTAACCGGCCAATTCGCGCAGCCCGTCCTGCTCCCAGATGTACGAGCTGGAGTTGATCTGCTCCCAGCGCGGTGAATCCTCCCGCATGCGCCGACCCTTCCGCCCTGGCCGTCGATGTTCCGGCTCAGTCTGGGCACTTTACCGTTTCGGCGCTTGATCAGCGGAGACCACCGCTCGCGCACACAGTGCATCTGGTCAACCACCCTTGACTAAGGGTGGTGGAGCGCGGCCGGACGGAATTTGTACAGATGTTCGCTCGGCACGGTCGACGGATCACACCCACCGAGACGCCACCTCGTCGACTGGCATGGGCAGGCTAAGTAGGGGTATCAGCCCGGGATGAGGGCAAGTTTCCGGCTCGGACGGATCGCGGGGGTGCCGGTCGGGGTCAACTGGAGCGTTCTGGTCATCTTCGCGCTGATCGCGTGGGCGCTGGCCGCGAACCAGTTCCCCCGCTCGTACCCGGACCGCTCGCCCGTGGCGTACACCCTCGCCGGTCTGGCCGCGGCGGTGGTCTTCTTCGTCGGCCTGCTCGCCCACGAGGTGTCGCACGCCGTGGTGGCCAAGCGCAACGGGCTGACCGTCGAGAGCATCACGCTCTGGCTGTTCGGCGGGGTGGCCGAGTTGCGGGGCGAGCCGCGCGACCCCGGCGCGGAGCTGCGGATCGCCGGCGTCGGCCCGCTGGTCAGTCTGCTGCTCGGGGCGTTCTTCGGTGCCATCGCGTTGCTGATCGCCCTGGCCGGGCAGGGTGGGCTGCTCTTCGGCGCGATCGCGTGGCTGGCCGGCATCAACGTACTGCTGGCGATCTTCAACGTGCTGCCGGCCGCGCCGCTGGACGGTGGTCGGCTGCTGCGCGCGGCGGTGTGGAAGGTCACCGGCGACCGGAGTCGAGCCTCGGTGGTGGCCGCCCGGGCCGGCTGGGTGCTCGGCGCGCTGCTCATCGGCCTCGGGTTGTGGCGGTTCCTGTCCGGCGTCGGCTTCGGCGGCCTCTGGTTGGTGCTGATCGGCTGGTTCCTGATCGGCGCCGCCGGAGTGGAGGAGCGGCAGGCCCGCACCGGAACCGCGCTGCGCGGAATCCGGGTCGCCGACGTGATGACGCCGCAGCCGCAGACCGCGTCGGCGGACATGACGGTCGCCGACTTCGTGGACCACTACCTCTTCGCGTACCGGCACTCGGCGCTGCCGCTGACCGAGGATGGCCGACCGACCGGCCTGGTCACCGTGGACCGGGTGCGGGGCGTACCGGCCGAGCGGCGCGCGTCGACCACGCTGGCCGAGGTGGCCTGCCGGGCCGACGATCTGGTGCTCGCCCGGCCGGGTGAACAGCTCAACGACCTGCTTCCCCGGCTCAACGAGTGCGCCGACGGTCGCGCCCTGGTGGTGAGCGACGACGGCCGTCTAGCGGGCATCGTCTCCCCCAGCGACATCGCCCGCGCCGTCCAACGCGCACCCCTGCGCACCCCCACCCCGTCCCGCTGATCATGAAGTTATTGCGCCGACACGCCGGGCCGAGAGGCAATAACTTCATGATCACCGGGGTGGGCGGCCGGGTGGTCAGCGGGGGAAGTAGCGGTCCAGCAGGTCGGTGCGGAACGTGCCGGTCGGGTCCAGGCGGGTCAGCAGGGCGGCGAAGTCGGCGTGGCGGGGGTAGCGGGCGGCCAGCTCGGTCGGGGCGGTGACGAAGACCTTGCCCCAGTGCGGACGGGGCGCGAACGGCGCCAGGCGGTCCTCCACCTCGGCCAGCACCGGCAGCACCGCGTCGACGTCGTCGACCCAGGTGAAGTGGACCACGAAGCTGTCCCGCCTGTGGTTCGGGCTGAGCCACAGCTCATCGGCGGCGACCGTGCGCAGCTCGCACACGTGCAACACCGGGGCGATCAGGTGCGCCACCTCGGCCAGCGCGGCGAGCGCCCCGGCCGCCGCCGTACGCGGCAGGTGGTACTCGGACTGGAGTTCGTCACCGCTGCTCGGGGTGAAGCCGAGCTTGAAGTGCGGCAACCGCTCGTGCCACGGGCCCGGCACGCCGAGCTGTGGGGTGCAGTTCTCCGCCGGCATGCCGAGCACCGGGTGTCGCGGCTGGTCGGCGGCCGTGGTGCCGAGCCAGTCCGCTTCCGGCGGCGGCTGGTTCGCGAGCTGTTTGCGCCACACCTCCCGCAGGCGCGGGGTACGCCAGTCGGTGAACACGCTCACGCTGTACGCCGAGTCGAGCGCCTCGTCCAGCGCCTCGACGGGCAGGTCGAGGCGCACGTACTGGCGCAGCTCGAACGCCGGCACCAAATCCAGGGTGACCCGGGTGACCAGGCCGAGCGCGCCGAGCCCGACCACCATGCCGGCGAACGTGTCGCCGTCGGTGTCGCGGTCCACGTGCGTCAGGTCCCCATCGGCGGTGACCAGCTCCAGGGCGGCGACCGAGGTGGCCAGGTTGCCGTGGGTGGGGCCGGAGCCGTGGGTGGCGGTGGCCACCGCGCCGGCGACCGAGATGTGCGGCAGCGAGGCGAGGTTGGCCAGCGCGTACCCCTGGGTGTGCAGGTGTCCGGCGAGGTCGCCGTAGCGCAGCGCGCCGGCGACGGTGACCCGCCCGCGCTCGCGGTCGACCTCGATCGTCGGGGGCAGGCCGGCGAGCGAGACCAGGTCCCCGGTGGTGTCGCCGAGGCGGTTGAAGGAGTGTCCGGTGCCCACCGCGCGGATCCGGGAGCTGCCGGCGACCAGCCGGCGCACCTCGTCGACGGTGGTGGGGCTGTGGAACTCCCGCGCGGCGTAGCGCACGTTGCCGGCCCAGTTGCGGCGTGGCACGTCGCTGCTCGACGTCAGGTGCTGTCCCTGCGCGGTCATGGGGCGGTCTCCCGATCGGTGGACTGGTGGTCGGCCAATGCGGCGATGAGGGCGTCCAGAACCGTATCCGTCTGGAACGTGTGGTAACCGCGTTGGGCGATCGGCAGACCGGCGGCCGTGGCGCGTTCGATCTCGCCCCGGGCCGCCTGCCGGGTCGCCGCGTCCCCGGACATCAGGGCGTCCTGGCCGCGTCGGATCAACCGGTCGACCCGATCCATCTGATAGCCACGCAGGCCGACCGGGAGCTCCGGGGCCGCGAAGGCGGCGCGGCGCAGAGCGACCAGGTCGACGAAGCGGTCCCCGGCGCAGCTCGCCAGCGCCTCGGCCACCTGCTCGGGTTGCTCCCGGACCTGGTCGAAGACGAGCAGCTCGATGGCCGGCCGGCCGTCGATCGGGTGGCGGGCGGTGACCGGCTCGAACGTCACACCCGGGGCGGGCACCAGCAGCAGGCGCGGCGGTGTCGAGTAGCCGTCGCGGCGGGGCGGCTCGTCGAGGACCAGCGCGTCGACCTCGGCCCACCGGATCTCCCGGCGCAGGCCGGGCCGCCGGATGCTGAGCCCTTCCGGGGTGATCCCGAAGCGGAACGGCCGCATCGCGCTGACCAGCGCCACCGCGCCGAGCGCGATCGCACCCACGGCGACGATCGTCCGTAGCAGGGCGCCGTCGCTGGGGTAGACCAACAGGAGCACCCCACCGAGTACGCACACCAGGGCGAGCACCCGGGCCCCCCGGCTCCGGCGCAGCTCCACGCTCGGACCCCCGTTCATGACCGTGGCGTCGGTCCCCGCATCCTCTGACAGACCGGGCGCCACGGACACCGGACGATCGGGCACGGTTGTTCTCGCCATCGTCGGGGAACCCTACGCCCATGAGCAGCTACCGTGATCCGGCCCTGCGGGGCGACGTGTTCCCGTCGGAGGAGGAGCTGGACCCGACCGGCAGCGCTGTCGAGCCGGCCAGCGCCCCGCCGGGCGCCCGGTTGTCGAGCCACCCGTCGCCCACGCCCGGCCCCCGTCCGACACCCGCCCCCGCGCCCGCGCCGACGCCCGTACCGTCGCCCGGTCCGCCGCCGCGCGAACCCGCCGCCGGGCCGCAGTCGATCGTGACGCGCCACCTGGACGGGTCGGTCGAGGTGGTCACCGACCTCGACGGGGACGGCGTCGCCGACGTCGTCCAGATCGATGTGGACGGCGACGGCGTACCGGACATCACCTATGTGGACAGCGACCGCGACGGCCGGTTGGACACGGTGCTGCACGACCCGGGCCAGCACGCGCAGCACCGCGCCTGACGACCTACAGGTTCGCCATCACCTCGGTCGCGACCAGGTCGAGGTGGTCCAGGTCGGTCAGGTCGAGCACCTGGAGGTAGAGCCGCTGGCTGCCGATCTTCGCGTACCGGCCGATGGTGTCCAGGACCTCGTCGGGCGTGCCGGCGAGACCGTTGGCCCGCAGCTCGTCGGGCTCGCGGCCGATGGCGGCGGCCCGGCGGGCGACCTCGGCGTCGTTGCGCCCGCAGCACAGCACCAGGGCGTTGGACCAGACCAGGTCACCCGGGTCCCGACCGATCTCGGCGCACGCCGCGCGGACCCGCTCGAACTGCGCCGCCGAGTCCGCCGGCGAGGCGAACGGCAGGTTGAACTCGTCGGCGTAGCGGGCGGCCAGCCGGGGCGTGCGCTTCGGACCCATCCCGCCGAGCAGGATCGGCAGGCGGGGCTGCTGCACCGGCTTGGGCAGGGCCGGGGAGTCGCTGACCGGGTAGTACCGGCCAGCGTGGCTGAACCGCTGCCCGGCCGGGGTGGACCACAGCCCGGTGATGACCGCGAGCTGCTCCTGGAGCCGGTCGAACCGCTCGCCCAGGTCCGGGAACGGAATGCCGTACGCGGTGTGTTCGTCGGCGTACCAGCCGGTGCCGATGCCCAGCTCCACCCGGCCGCCGCTCATCTGGTCGACCTGCGCCACGGTGATCGCCAGCGGGCCGGGCAGCCGGAAGGTGGCGGCGGTCATCAGCGTGCCGAGCCGGATGCGGCTGGTGTCGCGGGCCAGGCCGGCCAGCGTGGTCCACGCGTCGGTGGGGCCGGGATCGCCGCTCCCCGCGCCCATCCTGAGGTAGTGGTCGGACCGGAAGAACGCGCCGAAGCCGTCATCTTCGGCGCGGCGGGCCACCGCGAGCAACTGGTCGTAGCTGGCGCCCTGCTGGGGCTCGGTGAAGATCCGCAGTTCCATGGTCCGAGCATAGGTAGCCGCACCGGGCACCGCCCGTCCTCGTCATATACCTTGACAGACATATAACTGAGTAGGCATATTGGGTCGGTGTCCACCGACGCCTTCACCGTCCTCGCCGAGCCCACCCGACGCCGGATCCTCGACGCGCTCCTCGACGCCGACCGCAGTGTGGGCGAGCTGGTCGACGGGCTCGGTGTCAGCCAGCCGGCCGTCTCCAAACACCTGCGGGTGCTCCGCGAGGCCGGCTTCGTCTCCTGCCGGACCGCGGCCCGGCAGCGGATCTACCGCCTCGAGCCGGGCCCGCTGCGAGCGGTGGACGGCTGGCTCGACCCGTACCGCCGGCTCTGGACCCGGCACCTGGACGCCCTGCAACGGCACCTCGACAGTCAGGAGCAGTGAATGAACCGCGACGCATTCCGCCCGAGCCCACCCGCCGAGGTGCGCGCCGAGCCCACCGACGGCGGCGCCATCCTGGTCTTCGTCCGTGACCTACGGCAGCCGCCGGCCACCGTGTGGGCGGCGCTGACCGACCCGACCCAACTCGCCCAGTGGGCCCCGTTCCTCGCCGACCGGAACCTCGGTGACCCCGGCGCCGCCGTGCTCACCCTCGTCGACGGCGAGACCACCCAGGAGCAACCGGCGACGGTACGACGGGCCGAGCCGCCCCACCTGCTGGAGTACACCTGGGGCGACGACCTGCTGCGCTGGGAGCTGACCCCACTGGGCGCCGGCACCCGGCTCACCCTGCGGCACACCATCGCCGAGCGGGGCATGCTGCCGATGGTCGCCGCCGGCTGGCACCTCTGCCTCGACGTGGCCGACCGGCTGCTCGACGGCGACCCGGTCGGCCCGATCCGGGGGGCCGAGGCCAAGGACTTCGGCTGGGCCGAGCTGCGCGACACGTACGCCGAGCGGTTCGAAGCCGAGTGACCGAGGGCCCCGGTCAGACGTACGGCCGGGTGGCGTACGCGGTGCGCAGCGCGGCCAACCCGGCCGACTTCGGCGACAGGGTGCCCCACCCGGAGTTGAAGTAGTTGGTCCGCGCGATGCGGGGCCCACGCTCGGCGTTGAGCTGGGCGATCGCCGCGGGAACTGTCGCGATCCAGGCCGCCTGGTCCGGGATCTGGGCCGACCGCACCCCGTACTCCGTGATGATCACCGGCCGGGACAGCGCCACCGGGCCGAGATCCGCCACCGCCCAGTCCTTCGTCCGGCGGAAGCGGGCCAGCGCGGTCTGGCCGACGGCTGTCGCGTAGGCGTTCCACTGTAGGTAGTCGAGCCGCGACATCAGCGACTCCGGGTGGGTGCGCTGAAAACACGCCCGGTCGAAGCCGCCCAACCCGACCGAGAAGGTCGTCCCGGCGGGCAACGTGCGGGACTTGAACCAGGTGACGATGTAGGTCACGGCCTGCACCGCCCGCGAGTCGGACTCGGCCCAGGTGTACGCCTTGCCAGCCTCGGTCGTGCCGAACTCGTGGTCCGTGTCCAACTCGGACGCGAGCTGGATGTTCACCCCGAAACCGAGCGCCCGGTACTGGGACAGGGCACGCGCGAACAACCCGTCGCACTGGCCGTTGAGCACCTGGGTGTACCCGTACGCCTTCGGCCAGGTGGTGCCGGGACGCTGCTGGATGGTCATCGACGGCGCCGGCACGGTGTAGGTGACGCCGTCCACCGTGAAGGTCTGCGGCCCGGCGTTCGGAGCGCCGTAGTGCTTCAGCTCAAGGACCATGTTGATCTGCATCCCGGCCTTGCCCAGGTTGATGAGCCAGGGCCGGTTGTAGCCGGGAAAGATGTACCCGTCGGCGAAGCTGCGGTACTGGGTCAGCGAGCGGAAGTTGCCACCGGCCATGTCGGCCGTCGGGTCGGCGCCTCCGGACAGGTAGTAGCCCCCGAGGACCGGCTGGCGCAGGCTGTAGTCGACGCCGGCCGTCGCGGTGTTGCCGGCCGCGTCGCGAACCTGGACGGTGACCCGGGGCATCACGCCACCGCCCGGTACACGGCAACTGAGCCGTTGTCGGAGACCCGGGACCAGGTACGCCCGGAGTTGTCGGTCACGGTCACGGCCAGCGGATCGATGACCGCGGTGACCTTGACCGGCGCGCTGCTGTTGCCCTGCGCGTCGGTGACCACGATGGTGACGGTCAGCGGTTTGGTGTCGGCGTCGGAGTACGTGACGGTCAGCAGCATCTGGTCACCCGGCGCGAAGACGGACGCGTTCAGGGCTGCGGTCGCGGTAGGAGCCGCCATGTCAGGGCCTCTCTGATGAGGTCGCCGGGGCGGACGCGCGGATGAGCGACGCCGGACCAGGCGGAATCCACGATGCGTGAAGGCTGGTGGGGCACGAAGCGGTGGCGCGGCCGGTGGGCGGCGTCGCCGGCGGTGGGCGATGGCCACCGCCGCTGGCGCCCGCAGCGGTGTGGGCGGCCGAGCCGTACGGGTGGTCGGGCCGGCGGCTGTGCCGTGCCCGCCGGGGCGGGGCCGGGCTGGGTGAGGGCGGCACCGACGCGGACGATGCTGTCCGCGGTGGGCCGGAGGACTGGGATGTGGCCCGACATCCGTCCGCCTTCTCGCCTGCCCTAAGCGTGCTCTACCAGGGGCTTTACCGTCTTGTCCGGTTAGCGACATACGCCCTGGTGTCGGGCCGCGCCGGGCGCGGGACAGCCGATCGGAAGCTCGCCGACAGCGCGCTGTGCTGGACTACCGGCGTGCCGCGAGCCGACGACAGGTGGTGTCCTTCGCCTGTCGCGCCGGCCTCATGCAGCCGGCCTGACCCGTCCCCGTCACGGCGCCGTGCCCGCCACGGCCCAGGCCCGCGCGGTGAGCCGGATCGAGCCGTCCGGCTCGATCGGCAACTGGGCGGCCAACAGGTCCCGCAACGCCGCCCGTTGCGGCTCGTCAAGCGAGGTGACGTACGACGGGGCGCTGCCCTGCCCGCCGAGGAACGGCCGCCAGTAGTCGTCGAAGTCGGCGAACACCGTCGGCACGTCCACCGGCCGGACCGACACGTCCCGCAGGCCGGCGTCCACCCACAGCTCCCGCAAGGGGTCGGGCCGGCACACGCTGAAGCGACTCGCCTCGTCCCGCCCCGCCGCGGCCGGGTCGAGGTGGGCGACGGCGGCCCAGAAGTGCCGCATCATCGCCATGCCCTCCGTGTAGTCCCACACGTAGGCGGACACCACCCCCGCCGGCCGGACGACCCGGGCGAACTCGGCCACCGCCCGCGCCGGCTCGGGCACGAAGTTGAGCGTCAGCCCGCTGACCACCACGTCGACGGCACGGTCGGCCACCGGCAGAGCGCGGGCGTCACCGACGTGGAAGCTCGCGCACGCATCCTGGACGCGGGCACGCGCCTGAGCGATGAAGCCCGCCGAGGGGTCGATGCCGGTGATCCGGGCGGGATCGGCCTCGCCGAGGACCGTCGAGGTCAACGCGCCGGTGCCGCAGCCCACGTCCAGCCAGTGCCGCCCGGGTGCCACGGCCAGTCCGCGTACGAAATCGCCCGCGACCAGGCGGCTCCACCGACCCACGTACGCCTCGTACGCATCGGCGTCCGCCCACACCGGGTGTGTCATGTCCGCACGATACGACAGCCGCCCGTGGCGCAGGTGTGCAGCGCCTCGTTGCGCCGGGTTGGCACACTGCCGCCGTGACGATGATCCGGACGTCGACGGTGCACAGGGTCCACGCGTGGCAGCGCATCCTGGTGGTGACCGCGCTGGTGGCCTCCGTGGTCAGTCTCGGCTGGACGTACCAGACCGGGGGCGACACCCTGCATTTCCGGATCGGGTGGGTCGCGGTCGCGCTGACCGTGGTCCCGTTGTTCGTCGCGCGGCGGCAGCAGTTCACGTACGCCTGCCTGGCGGTGGGTGTCCCGTTGCTCGTCCTGGCCTGCGGGCCCGTGCCGGACGGGATCCTGCCGGCGCTGCTGGTCCTGCTGGCGACCACCGCGGATCCGCGCTGGTCGCCGTGGCGGGCCTGGCTGTCGGTGCTCGTCGGCGCGGCGCTGGTGGTCGTCCCGGTCGTGGCGTCAGCCGGAGCGGTGCACGACTCGCTGACGTCCCCGCCGGTGGGCTTCGTCGTCCACACCGACGCGGGTTCCGCAGTGGCCGACCTCGTCGGGCCGGGCGACGGGAGCGTGGGCGGCGTGCAGACCCGGTACGGCGACGAGGGCCCGACCAGCTTCGTCGAGTTCACGCCCGGCCTGTCGGCCGACGGGCAGGACCAACTGCGCCGCCAGCTGGCGCAGAAGCCCGGCGTGTCGAAGATCTGCTCGTGGTACCGGAACAACCACCTGCGGTCCGCCTGCTGAAGCCGCCGGCGCGGGCCGGTTCCGACCGCCCGCTGCGCCTCGCCCGGTGGGCGGCCGGCCACGCGACGGACGCGGCTACTGTCGAGCCATGCCGCTGCGTCCGGATGAGGTCGAGGTGTTCGAGCGCTCCAGGGGCCGCCTGGAGGCGATCGCCTACCGGCTGCTGGGCTCGGCCAGCGACGCCGAGGACGCGGTCCAGGACACGTTCCTGCGCTGGCAGGCCGCCGACCGGGAGCACGTCGAGACGCCCGAGGCGTGGCTGACGAGGGTGCTCACCAACCTGTGCCTCAACCAGCTCACCTCGGCGCGCGCCCGGCGGGAGACCTACGTGGGCACGTGGCTTCCCGAGCCGGTCCTCGCCGGGGACCGGATGCTCGGCCCGGTCGACACCGTCGAGCAGCGCGAATCGGTCTCGATGGCGGTGCTCACCCTCATGGAGCGGCTGTCACCCAACGAGCGCGCGGTGTACGTGCTGCGCGAGGCGTTCGGCTACCCGCACGGTGAGATCGCCGAGATCCTCGGCGTCAGCGAGTCGAACTGCCAGCAGATCTACCGGCGTGCCAAGCAGCACGTCACCGTCGAGCGGGCGCATGCCGAGGTCGACGACGCCGCCGCGCGGAGGATCGTCACGGAGTTCCTCACGGCGGCCAACAGCGGTCAGATTCAGCGGCTGGTGGAGTTGCTGACCGGGGACGTGACCAGCGTCGGCGACGGCGGCGGCAAGATCCCGGCCCGCACGACCCCGGTCGTCGGCGCGCTGGCGGTGGCGAAGTTCCTGCGCGGTCTGTTCCGGCCCAGCGACGTCAAGCGGAACCTGGTGGGCGGCAGCCCCGCCCTCTACGCCGAGGTCGTCAACGGCGGCCCCGCGGTGGTGGTGGTGACCGGCCAGCAGGTCGTCGGCGTCATGTCCCTGGAGGTGACACCCCAGGGGGTCGCGGCGATCCGCGTCCAGGTCAACCCCGACAAGCTCGAACGCGTCACCCGCCAGTGGTCCGTCGCCGCACACTCCGAACCACTCCTGCACGTCTGGTGACCCAGGTCATAGCCGGCTCCTGTCAGCAATCTCGTCGCTGTCCGGTTCAGGTAGCGACCATCGCCGAGACAGGAGTGCCGCCATGAAGCACCGCATCGTCGTCCTCGGAGCCGGCTACGCCGGAGCGATCGCCGCCGGCCGCCTCGCCCGCCGGTTGCACCCCGACGACATCGAGATCACCGTCGTCAACGCCGAGGCCGACTTCGTCGAGCGGGTCCGCATGCACCAGCTCGCCACCGGCCAGGACCTCAAGCGCCACGAGCTGAGCCAGGTGTACGCGGGCACCGGCGTGCGGGTGCGACGGGCCCGGGTCACCGCCGTCGACGTCGACCGCAGGACCGTCGCGCTGACCGACGAGCGCGGCGCCGACGAGATCGCGTACGACACGCTCGTCTACGCCCTCGGCAGCGCCGCCGCCGACCACGGCGTGCCCGGTGTCGCCGAGCACGCGTACGACATCGCCGGCCGGCCGTCGGCGCTGCGGCTGCGTGACCGCCTCGCCCACCTCGCGGCCGGCGCGACCGTGCTCGTCGTCGGCGGAGGCCTCACCGGCCTCGAAGCGGCCACCGAGATCGCCGAGGCCCGGCCCGACCTCGACGTCGCGCTCGCCACCCGCGGCGGCCTCGGTGACTGGCTCACCGGGAAGGCGCGACAGCACCTGCGGGGCGTCGCGGCCCGGCTCGGCATCACCGTCCACGAGCACACCGACGTCGCCCGGGTGGAGGCGACCGGCGTCGTCACCGGCGACGGTCGGACGATCCCGGCGCAGGTGACCGTGTGGACGGCCGGCTTCGCCGTCCACCCCATCGCCGCCGCCACGACCCTGACGGTCGCGGCCACCGGGCAGATCGTCGTCGACGACACCATGCGCTCCGTCTCGCACCCCGAGGTGTACGCCGTCGGCGACGCCGGACTCGCCGACGGGCCGGGCGGCAAGCCGCTGCGGATGTCCTGCGCCTCGGGAACCCCGATGGCCTGGCAGGCGGCCGACGCCATCGCCGCCCGGCTGACCGGTCGGGTGAAGATCCCCAAGGCCCCACTGCGCTACTTCAACCAGTGCATCAGCCTCGGCCGCCGCGACGGCATCATCCAGTACGTGACCGCCGACGACCGGGCCAAGCCGTCCCTGCTCACCGGACGGTTGGCGGCCCGCTACAAGGAGGTCGTGTGCAGGGGCGCCGCCTGGAGCATCTCCCACCCGATCCCGTACCCGGTGCGCCGCCGCCGCGTCACCACCACCCGGACGGAGGCCGCCGCGACGGTGTCGTGACGGGCCAGCCCGGGCCGCTCGCGGTGAACCCTGCGGTCCATGCTTGACCCGGTCGTCATGCTGAAACGTGAACAGACGTCCCGCGCCACCCGAGGAGAGCTCGTGCGCAAGCCAGTCAGGACCGCTGCCGTCCTCGTCGGGCTCGGCGTCGGCGCCGCGGCCGGCCCGTCCCTCGGGCCGGCCGCCGTCTGGTCCGGTGTCGCGATCGCCGCCCTCGGCGTGGCGCTCTCCCTGGTCGGCACCACGGAGTCGAGTTTCGTCGAGGACGGCCTGGTCGACCGCGACCCTGGCAGTGAGGCGGCGGCCGGCGGCGCGGCGGTCGCCGCGCAACGACGGCGGAAGCGACAGACGCCGACCCTCAGCGGCCTGGGTACCCGGGTGGAGCAGATCCTCGACCTCGCCGAGAAGCAGGCCGACGACCACCGCGCCGTCGCGCGGCTTGAAGCGGAGGGCATCGTGACCGCCGCGCGACGGGAGGCGGAGGCGATTGTGAACCGGGCCCACGGACAGGCGGCCGGGATCGCCGGCGTCCGCTGGGAACCGCCTCCCTCCTCGGGCATCGGCTCGTCACCCAGTTGAGGACCCGGCCACCGGCGGGCCGGTAGCGCAGCTCGCTCAGCTCGGATCACGGCTCGCGGACCCGCCAGGGCCGGACATCGGTCGACCGGAAGCTCCTCCGATGCCAGAGCCGGCAGCCGGTACCCGCGCCGACGGGACCGCGACGGCCGAAGCCGTCAGCGGTCCGCGCCGTGGTGTCACCGCGCTGACGATGCCTCAGTGGACGGTGGCACACAGCGCCGTGTCGACGCTCTCGTTCACCTCGGCGAGCATCTGCTCACCGGTCGGCAGACCGGTCACCGCGACGACGGCGCTGCGGCCGTCCTCGGTCACGAGGTTGCGGGTCTCGAAGCCCTGGATGTCGCCGCCGTGACCCCAGCCGTCGCCGCCGCAGGGCAGCTCGTGCCGGGCGATGCCCAGCCCGTACTCGTACTCGCCGGTCGGCTCGAAGCCGGGCGCGGGCACGGTCGTCATCATGGCCGCCTGCTGCGCGGGCTTGAGCAGCCTGCCACCGACGAGCGCCTCGAAGAAGGTCCGCAACTCGTCCGGGGTCGAGACCAGTTGGCCGGCGGCCCAGCCCAGGGACGGGTCCATGTCGGTGACGTCCACCCACTCAGCGCCCGGGGCCACCGCGACGTAGCCGTGTGGGTGCGTGCCCCGAAGGCGCTGCTCCCCGACGCCCGGCCAGTACGTGTCGCGCAGTGCGAGCGGCCTGATGACGCGGTTGGTGATCTCCTCGCCGATGGGGCGTTCGGTGACCTGCTCGACGATGAGCCCGGCGAGCACGTAGTTGGTGTTGCTGTACTCCCACTTCGCCCCGGGCGCGAAGTGCGGGGCGTTCGTGAGGGCGGCGTCCACCAGCCGGCGCGGCTGGTAGTACGAGTGACTCTTGTCGACGAGGTCCTGCGGCTGGGTGAACAGCACGTCGTCGTAGTCGGGCAGGCCGCTCGTCTGCTGGAGCAGCTGGCGTACGGTGATCGCGCCGCCGTCGTTGCCGTTGCCCCGCACGACGCCGGGCAGGTAGTGCTCGACCGTGGCGTCCAGGTCGATGCGGCTCTCCCCCACCAACTGCAGGACGACCACGGCGGTGAAGGTCTTGGTGTTGCTGCCGATGCGAACCTGGCCGTCGCGGGGCACCGGGCCGTGCGACCGGAGGTCACTGACGCCGGCGGTGTAGTCGCGGACGCGTCCACCGGTCCCCCGCACCGAGGCGAGCACGCCGGGAAAGCCCTCCTCGCTGACCAGGCGGTCCAGTTGCCGCTGCACGGCGTCGCGTGGGCCGGCGGGCCGACCGGATTCGGCGGCGAACGCCGGGGGTCCGGTCAGGACGGCGACGGCGGCCAGCGTCCCGGCGGCTGCCCGCAGGGTCCGGCGGCGGCGGGTGGACGTGCGCTCTTGCAGGGGCATGACGGCTCCTCGGTATCGAACTCGCTTGACGCCATCAATGGTTCAAGGATTCCGATGCCGGGACGATCCCTCCTGCTGCCCTCCTGCGGTACCGCCTGCGCTACCCCGTTGCGGCGGGGGGAGGCGGTCAGGCCGACGCGGAGGGCGCCAGATCGCGTCGGCTGAGGGCGGCGCGCAACCCCAGCCCCTCGGCGGCGAGGTTCTCCCGCCCGCCCTGCTCACGGTCGATCGCGCACACCACGGTTTCGATCACCGCGCCGCTGGCGCGCAGTTGCCGGCACGACGCCAGTAGCGCCCCGCCCGTCGTGACCACGTCCTCGATCACCACGACGCGCCGGCCGTCCACCGGGCCGCCCTCCGCCGCCTTGCCGGTGCCGTACTCCTTGGCCTGCTTGCGAACGAAGACCGTCGGCAGCCCGGTCAGCTGTGACATGACGGTGGCGATCGGTATGCCGCCCATCTCCATCCCGGCCAGCACGTCGCACTCCGGCAGCAGGGCGACCATCGCCTCGGCCACGTCGCGCAACAGATCGGGCTGCCCCTCGAACAGATACTTGTCGAAGTACTCGGGGCTCACCTGACCGGATCGCAGCCGGAACGACCCGGTCAGGTGACAGGCTTCGTACACACGACGCGCGAGAGAGGACGGCACGCCCCTCAGCCTCGCATCCGAGCTGACGCGATCAGTACCTGACCCCGTCAACGAGGAAGGGCGACGCGGGCTCGGACGGCCGTCCACCGACGGCCCTTCGGCAGGCCGTGGCGGGCGCGCTGAGCGAAGGCTGAGTCGCAGCCCCGGCCGTACCTCGGACCGGTCCCGCTCCGCGTCGACCGACCCGGTCGACGCGGAGCGGCTTCATCGACCGCTAGAACCCACTCCACGGGCGGGCCGAGCACTTCCAGGTCTTTCCGTCGTTGTGCGAGACGCAGACCACGACGACCTTCCCGAGAATGGGCAGCCCGAGGGTGAAGATGTGGATCCTCGTCTTCAGGTACGGCACGCCCGACTTCTCGGCGATGTCGCCCAGCGCCCACCCGGCGTCCGGCCCCGCCACGCTCGCCACCCGGCGCAGCGAGTCGACGTCCTTGCCGTCGAGCAGCGTCTCGATCTCCTGCGCCGAGGGCTCGCGGTCGCCGGTCAACGTGTCCACGGCGTACGGGCCGTCGGCGGCGACGCCGTTGGCCTTCTCGAAGGCAGCCTTCATCCCGCCCACCGTGGTGTCGCCGCCGAGGTCGAGGGTGAAGGTCTGGTCGCCCCGGCGCGACTGGATGCACTCCCAGTAGGACTTGCCCGAGGCCATGCACATGGTCAGGCACCACTCCCGGCCCCCCGGCACCGACGAGGCGAACAGCAGGGCTGTCGCTGTCCCGCTGTCACCCCTGCCGTCGTACACGCCGTCGGCCAGGTCGGCCATCGTCGTGCCGAGGATCTCCCGGCCGCCCGGCATCGCGCCCACGACCGTGACGCCGTCGACCTTCTCGCCGGCGACGAGCGCCGCGAGCTGGTCGGCGGTGAGATCCCGGCCTCCGGCGTCGACGGCCAGCACCGTGTCCAGATCACCGACGGGCTGACCGGTCAGGTCCTCGAACTGCCGCAGCATCATCCCCGGAGCACCGGGCTGGTCGGTGACCGTCGTCCTGGCCGTGTCCTCGGCGGCGTGCGACGGCGCGTACGAGGCCACCAGCCCGACGACGAGTGCCACGGTGACGACGGTGGCACGCTTGGCGATGTCCCGCAGAGCTCTCATGGCGTCCTCATCTCGGTGACCGCTGTCGGCGGAGTCGTACGGGCTACCAGCCACACGTGATCACCACACCCAGGCCGGTGGGAGAGGGCCCCCAACTGCAGTGCTCTTCCATCCACTCACCGATGTCGTGGATCGTGTCCGCGACCCACGCGAGCGCGGATTTGATCGCGCCCAAGATGCTGAAGTAGACGACGGTGGACTCGGGTGTGCCGCCGGCCTCGTCGATGATGTCCTTCGTCGACTTGGCGGGATCCGGCTTGTCGATGGTGCCCAGCACCCGTACGCCGGTGGTGTCCTTGCCGGCGAGTAGCGCCTGGACCTGCTCCGGGGTCCGCTCCTTGCCGTCGTCGATCGCCACGATCGCGCGGTCGATCAGCACCTTCCCGCTGCCGGTGACGGCCTGGGTGATGGCGGCGATCTCGCCCAGTGCGAGGTCGTTGCCGAGCGCGGGACCGATGAACCGCCGGGCCGTGACAGCGCCGGACGGATCGATCCAGATCTCGTCGGTCATGATCATGTCGTCCGCCCCGAACGGGTCCCAGGCGAATGTCCACTGCGCGGCGACGCAGCGGAACTGACCGTGCTCCCGACCCTCCGGTTCGGTCTCGGTGCGGGCGATCCCGCCGCGGTCGTCGAGGTACTGGACCACACAGTCGGTGCCTCTGGTCGGCGGCTTGTCGGTCTGGGCCACGGCTGCGGAGGACGTGGCCAGCACCATCGCGCCGACCACCCCCACCACCGCGAGGTTGCGTGCCAAGCGACTCATCGAATGCTCCATTCCTGGCGAGGGAAACTGGTGCCCGAAGAGTGCCGGGCCGGACTGAAACGGCCCGGAAACGGCGCTGAAAGCGCGGGGCGTCAGGACAGCCGGGTGACGTCGAGCTGTTCGAGGTCGGCGCGCAGCGAGTCGGCGTCGGCATCGCCGAGGTCGTCGAGGATGCTCAGGGCGCGGCGCCACGCGGCACGGGCGGCACCCAGGTCGGCGAGGGCCCGGTGGCTGCCGCCCAGATTGACGTACGTGCTCGCCACCGCGTACCGGTCGTGGACCTGCGCGAAGAGTTCGAGGGCGTGCTCGTAGCAGGCGACCGCCCGCCGGTCGTCCCCGAGCTGGTGATGGGCGTGGCCGAGGCTGTCCCACGTGTCGGCCTGTCCCTGCACGTCGTCCACCTCCTGCAACATCCGCAGCGCCTCGCCGCACGACGTGAGGGCACTGTGGTAGTTGCCGAGCAGCCCTTCCTGCCAACCGACCGCGTTGAGGGTGTACCCCTGCCCGGCCCGGTTCCCAGCCCGCCGGAACAGCGTCAGCGCCCGCCGGGAGTGGCTGAGCGCCTGGTGGTGCTGCCCCTGCCGCTCGGCCAGCTGACCGAGGTTGAGGCAGGTGTGTGCCCGCCCGGCGTCGTCGCCGACCTCGGTGAACAGGTCGAGCGCGCGCCGCAGGTGGTCGTCCGCCTCGTCGTACCGCCGGAGCCGGGAGCAGGCGAGACCGAGGCTGCGGTGGGCATGGGCCTGCCCGGCCTGGTCGCCGATGCGGGACGCGGCGGCGAGAGCGATCCGCTGCGTGCCGAGCCAGTCCTGCCAGTGCCCCTGCCGGTGCAGGAAGCCGGCCATGGCCCAGGCGAGCCGCCAGGCGTGTCCCTCGAACCCGGACCGCGCGGCGAGCGGTACGGCGGCGAGCAGAACGGGGACCTCGGCGGTGAACCACGCCGTGGCGGCCGACTTGTTCCTGGGGTACTCCGCCGTCACGCCGGGCCGGGGCGGCGGGAGGCTGATCTCGCTGAAGTGCGGGTGCAGTGCGAGGTCCGCGGCGTGTGCCGCGCGCAGGCAGTGGTCCAGCAACCGGTGCACGGCGTCCTGTCGGTCGGCCGGTGACTCCGCGTCGTCGGCGAGGCTGGCGGCGTACGCGCGCAGCAGGTCGTGGAACGCGTACCGCCCGTGGGTGTGCTCGGTGAGGAGGTTCGCCCGGGTCAGCTCGGTGAGCAGCGGACCGATCGCCGTCGGGGTGACGCCGGCGAGGCTGGCCACGGCCGGGGCGGACACGTCCGGGCCGGGATGCAGGCTCAGCAGCCGGAACAGCCGGACCGCGGGCGGGCTGAGCGTTCGGCACGACCAGGAGAACACCGCCCGGACGTCGGTGGCCTCGTCGCCTCCGTGGAAGGCGTTCAGGTCGCCCAGCTCACCGGCGACCGCGGCCAGTGAGAGCCGCCGGTTGGTGGCGGCTCGGGCCGCGACGATGGCCAGCGCGAGGGGCAGCCGCGCGCAGCGGTCGGCGATGTCGTCGGCCGCGGCGGGCTCGGCGGCGACCTGGTGCGCCCCGAGCCGGCGGACCAGCAGGTGGCGGGCTTCGTCGGGGCTCAGCAGATCGAGGATCACCGGCTGGGCGCTCTCGGTGACGACCAGCGGGGTGAGCTGGTCCCGGCTGGTGATGATCGCGAGGCAGTCGGGTGAGCCGGGCAGCAGCGGTCGGACCTGTTCCGCGTCGCGCGCGTTGTCCAACACCACCAGCAGACGCTTGCCGGCCACCGCCGTGCGGTACAAGCTCACCATCAGGTCCGGTTCGCTGGGCATCCGCGCCGCCGCAACGCCGAGCGCCTCCAGGAATCCGTGCAGCGCTCGCGCCGGTTCGGTCGGTGTGGCCGCCGGGTCGAAGCCACGCAGGTTGACGTAGAGCTGGCCGTCGGGGAAGCGCCCGGCCGCGCGGTGCGCCCAGTGCACGGCAAGCGCGGTCTTGCCGACGCCCGCGGTGCCGGACACCACCACGGCGCCGCCCTGGTCGACGAGCGCGTCCAGGGCGGCGAGTTCCGCCTCGCGCCCGGTGAATGTCGGTACGGGAGGAGGCAGCTGCGCCGCCACCGCCACCGGCCGTGCCGTCGGCGTCGGGGCTGGCGCGGCGATCGCGGTGTCCTGGCGCAGGATGGCGCGCTCCAGATCCCGTAGCCGCGGACTGGGGTCGATGCCGAGGTTGTCCCGCAGGGCGTCGCGCAACCGCCGGTACGTGGTGACCGCTTCGCCCTGTCGGCCGTCCCGGTACAGGGCGAGCATCAGCTGCGCGTGCAGGTGCTCGTCGAAGGGATGCTGCCGGACGAGCCGTTCCAACCCGGGGACGAGCCGAGCATGCTCGCCGACCGACAGCCGGGCCTCGGCGAGCGCTCGTTCGGCCTCCAACCGCAGGCGTGCCAGGTGTTCCGCCTGCTCCTCGAGCCAGGCGGACCCGGCCACGTCGGCCAGCGGCGGTCCGCGCCACAGTGCCACCGCCTCCGTCAGGTGGGCCACCTGCTCCGCCCGGTCCGTCGCGCGGCGGGCCAGTTCCAGGAGGTGCTCGGCGACCTGGACGTCCGTGGACTCCGGCCCGGTGTTGAGCACATAACCGGGCCGACGTGCCACGATCGATCCGGGCTCGCCGAGCACCCCGCGCAGGTAGGAGACGTGGCGCTGGAGCGTGTTCTCCGCGGTGGCCGGCAGGCGCTCGCCCCAGACCACGTCGATGAGCCGGTCGACGCTCACGACCCGGCCCGCGTGCAGCGCCAACGTCGCCAGTACCGCCTTGCGGCGCAACCCGTTCACCGCCTGCGGGCCGTCGGCGGCGACCACCTCCACCGGGCCGAGCAGCCGGACGCGTACGCCCGCGCCAGCCATCGACATCACCGAATCAGGCTAATTCCGCAGCCCGCAGGCTCGATCTGTTCGTCGCGCAATGGACACGACGCCGGATCTGCCCGGTGTACGGGCCGTTGCGGGTGTCGCCTGACGTGCCGTCGTAGCGGGTCACGCGGGTCCTCGATCAGACCCCGTCGGGCCGTCGTCACCCCCGACCGGCGGCCTGGCGGATCATCGCGTCCGTCTCGGGATCGGGCATGAGCTCCCGGACGTCCTGCGCGCAACGGCACGAGGCCGCGACCTTGGCAGCCCACGCCAGCGCGTCCTCGCGTGTGGCCACGTCGACGACCGCGAAACCGCCGACGACCTCCCTGGTCTCCGGGTAGGGACCGTCGGTGACCGTTCCGTCCGTGGCCACGATGCTCGCCTGCTGCCTCTCCAGCCCGGCGCCGAACACCCACACGCCGGCGTTCACGGCCTCCTCGACCACCGCGTGCGAGGCCTTGCCCACGTCGGGCCAGTCCTCGGCGGGGATGTGGTCCATCGCGCCCTCGTTGAACGAGATCAGGTACCGCGGCATAACACGACTCCCTCGTCCCGGCGGTCTCCTCCGACCGCCTCCTGTCTGTACTACGAACGGCTCGCCACGGATTCGACGCTACGCCGCGCGGCCGGATCGAGGGGTCCCACCGAGCCGCTCCCGACGGTCGTGCCCGGCGCTGTCCCGGCTACTGGTTACCGTGTCGGACATCGAAGCATCGAGAGGCCACTGCTGGCCGCCCTCGACCTGTTCGGGCGCCGCTGGAACCTCCGGATCATCTGGGAGTTGCCCCATGGGGTTGATCGTGGTGGATGCCTGCACCCGCGACGGACGAGGCGGTAGCCCTACCGCGGTCGTCATCGACGACGCCAGCCGCACCGACGAGGAGCGGCGCGCTGTCGCATCGACGGTCGGCACCTCCCACACCGCATTCGTCGACAGCAGCGGTGTGGCCCTGCCCCGCGTACGGTTCTTCACCACCGAGGGAGAACTCCAGAACTGCGGCCACGGCACCATCGCCGCGCAGGCCGTCCTGCTGCACCGTGCCGGCGGCACCCAGCACCACGGCCTCCAGAGCACCGGCAACCGAATCGTCGCCGTGACCGCCACCCGCCGGCGCGACGGCATCGAAGTCTGGTTCGAACAAGGCATCATCACGCTGTCGGACCGCACCGAACCGGCCAGCAGCGCCATCATCGCGGCCCTCGGTCTGACGCCGAGCGACATCGTCGCCGACGACCTGCGGGTCGCCTCGCCCGGCACGCCCCGGCTTCTCGTCCGTGTCCGAGAACGCCGGACGCTGTCAGCAATGCGGCCTGACCTGACCCAGCTGGCAGCCGAGTGCCGCCGGCTCGGCTATCTCGGCTGCTTCGCCTACGTGCTCGCGCCGACCGCGGGACCAGCCAGCGCCCGCATGTTCGCCCCCGCGATCGGTGTCGACGAAGACATCGTCAACGCCAACAGCGTCGGCTGCCTCGCCGCCCACCTGCTCGACACATCCCGCACCAGCGACATCGAAGTTCACCAGGGCGACGCGCTCGGCCGCCCGTCAGCCGTCTTCGCCACCGCGACACAGACCCGAGACGGCATCGTGGCCAGAATCGGCGGCCTGGTCCACCACCCGAGGGCCCAGCGCAACGCGTTCGACCTGAGGGAGGTGCGGTGATGCGGGGGGACGACCGCCCGCTGCCGGACCGCGCGGCTCAGACACTCGGGATGGCGGGTTGGACGCCACGCCGCCGGGTGGACGTCGGCGAGCGGAAGCAAGGGCTCGCCCCGGAGGGCTTTGCCATGCACGCTCCGGCTCGTGCCTTCCTGACCGAGTTCCGCGGGCTGGTCGTGCCGGTGAGCGGTCCCGGTCGGGACTCCGCCCGCATTGGAGTACGGCTCGCCGTCACGGCACACCTCGCCGGAGGCGGTCCGCGTACCGCCCAGCTGATCTCACGGGCTGCGCCACCCGCCTACCCGGCTGTACCGTTTTGCGAGTGGAACGGCTAGCGAACCGGCGCCGGGACCTCGCCGGATGGTTGGTGACGCCGCTGTTCACCCTCGTGGCGGCTCCAGTGTTGGCCGGCATCGTCGGCGTGTTGGGAAACTTCGGGGACCACAACGGCCCGCCGGCCCTGTGCAAGAAGGCCGTGGCCGACAACATGTGCGAGGAGACGAGCCTCGGGGTGATCGGCACGCATCTGGCGATCTCGGGTGCCATGTGGTTGCTGCTCTGGATCATCCCGTGGTGGCGAGGTCTTCGCACCGTGCGCGTTCTGCTCGCCGTCGCCGCGACCGTCGTTCTGGTACTCCTGCCGGTGCGGATGTTCGATTGGTCCATCCCGTACATCTGACAATCTGCGTCGCGTTCCGGAGGAACTGCTGGTACCTCTCGTGCCGCTCGAAACGCGGGGTCTGAGCTGATGAGCGCAACCGGCAGGCAGGAGACGCCTGACGCCGCTACCGCTAACTTTGCACAGCTCAGGCGCGTCGGCTGGTGCTGGGTGACCTCGGCGTGCCGACCGGTGCAGTTCGCCGGAAGGGCTACCCCCTGCCGGGCACCATGCCGTCCGAGCGCTAGCGGAGATCAGGCGATCTGCCGCAGATCGCTGCCGTAGTCGAAGATGAGCCGCATCCGCGCGCCCAGCGCTCGTGCATACCGGCTGAGTGTCGCGACCTCGTTGGCCTCCAGATCGCCGCTCTCGATCTGACTTACCCGGCCGGGCGTAACTCCCATCAGCTCGGCCACCGGCCGTTGGGTGAACCGAGGCGTTTGCGCTCCTCGGCGCGGTGGAACGCACTGACCCACGCCTCGGTGCGGGCACCTTCCGCATCGAGCGCATGGTCGTCCCCATCGTGCAGCGCGGCGCGGATGTCGTCCCAGTCATGGAAGTCGCTCATCGGCTCTCCCTCCGTTTCCTCTCGAAGGCAAGCCAACCGTCGTAGGCGACCTCGGCAATCGGGATTGAGGTTCGGTGAACGTCCAGAGGTCGCCTACGTGCTGCCGCTGTCCGTCGACGGGATGCTCGTCGTCGCGTCGACGGCCATGGTCGAGGACGAACGCGCCGGTCGGACGGTGCGCCGTGCTGACCCCGTCCATTGCGTCTGTTGCGTCAATTGGTCTGCCCGGTCGGAAGGTGCCGGCCGATGTATCCGACATAGATCCGTCCGCTCTGCGCCGTATCGTCATAATAGTGCATGCGGGGGCTGATCATCGCGAACTGAGCGATCTTGAAATGCGCCCCCATGAAGGTCTCGCCCGCCGGAATGACGGAGACCGGCACGGGTAGCACCCGCTTCCTCCAGAACGCCGGGTTGGTTCGGACATCCGCGCTCTCGTCACGGGCGTGTCGTCGCGTCGGCCACTCGTGGCAGCCATCCGGAGTGTTCTCCAGGAAGCCATGCACGTCCCGATCCCAGCGCCCGTCTGCCTTCGCCGCTGCATAGTCCTGGAGCACCAACAACGCGTCCCAGGTCTTCGAAGCCCAGGCGCCCAGGGGGTCGTTGCTGTCGAGTTCCTCAGCGCAGTCAGGATCGCCCGTGAACACGACATGTTCAAGCCTTGGCAGCCAACGGAGCAACTCGCCGAAGCTGGCCGGCCGGGAGACGTCCGCTTCCGATGGCTGTGCCGTCCAGGCCATTTCTGTTTGCCCCATAGAGGCGAGCCGGTGGCGCAGCGTCCGTTCAGTCTCCGCGGACCGGGTCAGGCGGTCGACGACGTCCCGATTCTCGATCTGCTCATCATCCAGCTGCCATTTGACGTCGTGATACGCCTTCTGTGTCTCATCGAGTTCGGCCTGGAGTTGCGCGAGTCGGGATGCGATGTCTTTCTGCGCCTCCTGCGATGACCGACCGACCTCGATCAGGCGCACGATCTCGTCGATTCGGTCGACGGTCAGGTCATCGACCCCTACCTTGATCTTCAGGTAGTCCAGCAACATGCCTTGCTGCGCGCCGACGTCATCTTGTCGGCGATCACTCTCTCGCGTCTCGACGCCCGACGCCTGGGGCTGCGACGGAACGAGCGATGGCCGCTTCGAACCGACGTCGCCGAGCCGGTGCACCAGGATGTCGTCGGCGAGACGTTCCAGCATCCGGTGTACCCGTGCCACCGATGCGGGTAGCGGCTGTTCGAGAGCCTGAAGTTGGGCGTTAGACGCGAGGACTCGCGCGAGCCGGGGCTGTTCGTTGTCGTCGGCGATCCGTTCGGCGCTCAGCACCCGGTGCCGCAGTCCGTCGACGACGGAGTCCGGTTGAACCTGGGAGCGATAGGTACGTAGCCGGCCAGGCAGTACGGCGTGGGCCTGGCCGAGCCGGGCGTTGAGTAACTGTGTGGCCTCCCCGTCCAGCACGTAGCACGAGGCCATGCCGATGGTGAACCGGGTCAGGTTGGCGACCCGGTTCGTCCATGGGACTGAAGGCAGCGAGTCGTCGTTGCCGGCGACGAAGACGACACCTCGTCGCTCGGTGTCGATGAGGGCTCGGTGGACCTCGTCGACTTCGTCTCCGCGGATGACGATTGGTCGCGTCGTGAGGCGTGCGGCACCGTCCCAGGCATCGATGATTTCGAGCATGGGCGCGAGGAAGCGGGGTGTGCCTGCGAGGCGGGGGCGGCGGCGTGGGTCCTCACTGTCGGGGTCGGGTGATTCGATGTCGATCCAAGCCCACGCCGCCCGCTCTCTCGCATTGGGCGAGTGCACGGTCAGTTGGATGATCCACTGCCCGTCCGGCTTCGTTTCGACGATCCGTACGCGCGTTGACGTCGATCCATCCTGCCCTTCGTGTTGCAGTAGGAGGGCCCTGACGTTGTCGCCGATGGTCGCCCACCGATTCTCATGAAGCGCAGAAGGATCCCAGCCCTTGGGGCCCGCTATCCAACGGTCGAGTTGTTCCCGTACCAGTGGCTGCAGATGGTTCCGTTCGTGCTGGGTCGTGAACACAGACCTGAGACCGAGCATTTGCACGTCCCGAGGGGTTAGAGGCGAGAGAGCTCCGCCGAACGCGTCGCCGCACTCGCTCGATGCGGCCCTGCTGACCTCCGCCTGCTACTCCAGCACCTGGTCTTGTTTCGGAGCTGGAGTAGCAGCGGCGGTGTCGAGGTCGGCATCTGGACAAGGAGAGGTCAATCCGCTTGCTTGCTGGTCACCGAGATGAGCTTTTGATCATGGTGCGGATTCCAGGTCGTTGAGAAGCGCGTGTACAGGCGCCCAGCACATCCGCACCGTGTCCAGGTCGGGCACGAGTCCGTACTCGACCTGGTGGCGGGGGTGGACAAAGTTCCGGTAGTCCCGGACTTTCTCCATGAAGTCCTTCGCGTCGGTCTGGACCCATTCCTGTCGATGCGCGTACTCGAGAAGCAGGTGAAGGCCCGCTCGTTCGGCCGGAACCCGTCGGCCACCCCGGCCGACCAGGCCGTTCCTTCGCACCGTCTCGTCGCGATCAGTCACCACGACGTGCAGCAGCCCTTCGACGAAGCTGCCGATGCCGATGATCGCCAGCGCGTAGGCCCCGTTGTTCTGGCAGATCGACGCTTCGTCGGCGCGCGCCATAAGGACGTCGACCGCCTTGCTGTTCCCGGTTAGTCGTCGCACCCGCTCGTGGAGATCTGGCGGCGGCCCGTACAGGGGAACGTCGCTGCTCTGGCTGAGCTGCCCGAGCACGGGACGCCCGCCGATGTAGGTGATGGTGAGCTGTTCGGGGGCCAGGATGCGGTTCAGCTCCTGCGCGATCGGCTCGGCGGCCTCGACGCCGCCGTCGTACTCCAGCGGATCGCCGATGCGACAGAGCAGCCGGTCGAGGGCGGCGGCGTCATCGGCATGGGAATTGAGTACTTCTGTCAGCCAGGGGATCCGCGGAGAGCCGTCGTACTGCGGATCGCCAGGCCACCGGACTCGGTGAAGGAAACGCTCGATCTGCGTACCGGTCCGCTCGTAGGGACCATCGACGTCGCAGATCAGGCGAGCGACGCGTTCCAGAGTGAGCGGGTCGAGGGCAATCATCGGGACACCTCCCGGTCGGCGCGCTGCTGCGCGATGTCGAGTGCTTCGTTCAGGCGCTGGAGGATGATTGAGCCCCGCTTGCGGAAGCCAAGTTCGCTCATGGCCTCCTGGAGGCGCTCATCCCGATCACGCTGAAGCTGGTCGCTCACCAGCCAGGTGCAGATCCGTACCAGCTGTTCCCGCGTGTAGTCGGTGATCCGCAGACCGATCGGCACGTCGGGGCGTGGGCCACGGCGGGTCGCCGGCGGCGACGGTGGCTGAGCGGGCCGGCGTGCCGGCGGTACGGGGTGGCTCCCCGCGGCGTGGTTGGCGCGGTCGACCGCCTGCTTCCAGCGGGCGATGAGTCGGGCTGTCTGGCCTGCCGGATCCACGTACCAGTCGGTCGACCAGATGCGATGGAACTCCCACCCGAGGCGCTCGAGGTGTTGCTGGCGCAGCCGGTCCCGGTCCCGGGCGCTGTGTGCCTGGTGGTACGAGTGACCGTCGGTCTCCACAGCGAGGACCATGCGGCCGGGCTGGTCTGGGTGGGCGAGGGCCAGGTCGATGCGGTAGCCGGAGACACCCCACTGCGGCACGGCGTTGATGCCCTGCTGCTGGAGAGCCTTGAGGACGCTGCGTTCGAGGCCGTTGAGCTCGACCCCGGTGTGCTGTCGCGCGCCGAGGTCGCCGCCTAGGTCAACGAACTCCAGGTAACGGCGGAGCAGTTCGGGTCCGCGGTTCCGTGTTGCCGCGGTCTGGTTCGGGTCCATGTCGTGGTGGGAGAAGGCGCTCACCACGGTCATCCGACTACGCGCTCGGGTGACCGCGACGTTGAGGCGCCGTTCACCGCCCTCCTGGTTGAGCGGTCCGAAGCGCAGCGGAAGTCGGCCATCTCTGGTCTTGGCGTAGCCGATACTCAGGATGATGGCGTCCCGCTCGTCGCCCTGGACGTTTTCCAGGCTCTTGATGAAGAACCGCTGGCTCGCGGCCTGGTCCTGCGAGAAGAAGTCGTCGAGGTGCTCATGCTCGCGGCGTCGGCTGCGCAGGGTCGCTTCAATCCGCAGGGCGTGCTTCTGCCCCATGGTGATGACGCCGAGGCTCTCGTCTGGTCGCTGCTCGGCGTGCTCGAGAATCAGCTCGACCGCTCTGTTGACCTCCTCGGTTGATGAACCGCCCTGCCCGGGGGCGACACGGCCGTCCACTGTCTCCAAGCGCAGCGGGCTGTCGACCTGCACGCCGGGGAACGTGACGAGGGACCGGTTGTAGATCTCGACGTTCGAGAATGCGATCAGGCGCTCGTCTCGGCTGCGGTAGTGCCAGGTCAAGCGGTACCGGTCCGAGATAAGGCCACCGAGGACGTCAAGAACGGACTCGTAGTCCTCGAGGCTCTCGTCGCGGAGATCGTCGTCCTCGCCAGCCGGGCTCTGCTGAACGAGGCGCCGGAAGAACGGCGTGGGTGGGAGTTGCTTCGGGTCGCCGGCCACGACGAGCTGGGTGCCACGCATGATCGAGGCGACCGCGTCGTGCGGCTCGATCTGGCTCGCCTCGTCGAAGATCACCATGTCGAACGACCGCTCGGGCGGCAGGATGCGACTGACCACCAGTGGTGACATGGCCCAGCACGGAAACGCGGCGAGGAGCACCTCCGGTGCGCTGCTGAGCAGCTTCCGAAGAGAGAGGTGCCGGCTCTTCTTGGCCGCCTCCCGCCGGACGAGGCCGTTCTGGTCGGGATAGGCGTCTCGAGCCTTCCGGAGGTTCACTGCCACGTTGCGGCGCACGTGCCGGGCGGCCATCTCGATGTGCCGGCTGTCCGCAGCGCGGAAGTCCTGGACCACCGTGGCATGCTGCTGCCCGACGAACTGACCGAGGTACGGGACCCGCATGCGCATCTCGTCGAGGACCACCTGCAACCAGGAGCGCAACAGGGTGTCGGCTGCCTCGTCGCTCGAGACCTGCCGGGTGGCCAGGTCGTCGAGCATGTGGCTCAGCCCTAGCGAGCGGAACAGCTGCTGCTGCTTGTTCAGGTCGGGCATCAGGAACAACGTCTCGCGGTCGGCGTTCAACTCGGCGAGCGTGTTGGCCGCGGTCGTGGTGGTTCCACGCTCAAGGCCATCGATCCGGGCACATGCCGCCACCGCAGCGAGGTGGTTACGCACCTGCGTGAAGGACGACATGCACAGGTCGGCGCCCGCCAGAGCAGTGGGTGCGCTGTCTTGACGGCTGAGCTTCCGCCACCGCTCACGCTGGTCCACTGCGGCGACCAGGCCCTGGTACATCTCGGATCGATTCCGGGGAGCGGCCGGACAAGTCCGCCGCAGCTCGCGGCGCAGTTGGAACCGGCGGAAGATCCCGAGCGGCTCCGAACGGCGCGGCCGGGATCGCCCAGGTGCTGTCGCATAGACGAAGTCGTCCAGATCCGGGCCGAAGACCTGCTCGCCGTAGCTGGCGATCGTGCGGTCGACCTCGCTGAGCAGGTCAAACAGATCCTTCCACGCAGCGAGGTCGTCCGGCACGTCCAGCCCCGCTCGGTCGACCAAGTCCCGGATCTGGCGCTGTGCGCCCTGCAGGGCACCGGCCGCGAGTTCTTCGAGATGCACCAGCACCTTGCCGACATCGTCTGGGGTGCGGATGACGGCCTTCGCCCACGGCGACTCCCCGCGCCAGATCCTCAGGCCGCCACGATCCACGAACGTCCGAAGGTCCTCCCGCGCGGACTCAAGCCTCGACCGGTCGAGGTTCCGCAGCTCGGATGCGCGCAGGTTGTAGCCGCTGACGTCGCACGTCGGAAGCGCGAGGAGCTGCTCGATGATCTGAAAGGCGCTCACGCCCCAGGGCTGCCGTACCTCGTGCAGCTCGGCCGGATGCCGTTTTGCTGCGGCCCGGCGGCTCTGTAGGCGGCGGTGCAGTTCGTCGGTGTCGACGGGTGGTTCGGCGCCGGCTTGAGTGAGGACATTGGCGATGCGTTGGGCGACCTGCCGCTTGCTGATCTTGCGGTCGTGCAGGTCGAACACCAGGTTGTCGAGCCCGACGTCGCCAAGGCGGTTCATCACCGCTTCGATGGCAGCCCGCTTCTCGGAGACGAACAGCACGCTGCGACCCATCGCGGCCATGTACGCGATGATGTTCGCGATCGTCTGACTCTTGCCCGTGCCGGGTGGGCCCTCGATGACCACATGCCGGCCGGACAGCACCGCGTCGATCGCCGACTGCTGAGACGAGTCCGCGTCGTGGACCAGGAACTCGTTGGCCGGATCGATCCGATCGGCACTGGAGCTGGACCCCTGAGCTTGCTCAGTGCGCAGCTGTTGTCGAGCGTCGCGGTCGCCCGCCATTGCGCCGATCACCGGATGTGATGCGAGCAGCTCGGCCGAGTTGCGCAGGTCCTCGACCATGGGGAGCTTGTCGAAGCTGAAGACGCCGGCAACCACCGCGGGCTCGAGCCGGAGAGATAGGCCGCTGGGAGCTACTGCCTCGGCGATCAGCTGGTAGGCGGAGCTCAGCTGCTGGTCTGGGTCAGCGATCTCGGACAGCATCGCGCTCAGCTTCTCGCCCAGGGCGCTGATGTCCGCCTCCACGCCGTACTGCCGCTCCAGCGCGTACAGGAGAACGGGATTGATCTCAGGTGACTCTGACAGCTCCAGCGTGAAGTCATTCTCGGTCACCGTCCTGCTGTCCAGGGCAAGCTGCTGCAGGATCAGCGGCGCCCGCAGCGGTTGCATCGGCACGGACCCGCGGGTGTACGGACCGACCATGCAGAGCAGACCGCGGGTCACCCAACCGGCCTGGATGCCCTGCTCCTCCTCCAGCTCGACCAGCTTCCGGCGGAGACTGCGGGCAGTGTTGCAGGCGGTGTTGTGCCGGTCTTGGTCCGGGAACAGCGTCCGTAGGCGAACCTTCTGTCCTCGGATCAGATCGGCGACCACCTCAGCAGCCGCCTCGGCGAGATCGAGGGTGGTGGTCTGTCGCTCCTTGAAGTAGAGCAGCGTGTTGCGCGGGCCGAAGTCGACCAGTTGGTCTGCCCACCGGCCGGCGGCCTGTTGGACGAGGTGGAGCACATCCGGTTGGGTCAACAGCATCTCGTCTCCAAGTCGGTCGACGTACGCCAAAGCTGATCCGCCGGGCCGTTGGCCCGAGGCAAAGCCCTCCAGGATAGGCCGGATGACGTGTCGGTCTATGCGTCGGATTTCTGACAAGAACGCCATCGGAATAACCTCACTCAGCAAAAACCATCCGCCAGTCCAGTTGTCGCCAAGCTGTGTTGGCTATCAATCAGGCCGGATTTGGCAGTGCCAGGGTGGGCATTGCCCGAGTGGAGGCCAACTCGCGCCGGCAGGTCTTGCCGTGAGAAGCTCGGCCCAGCAGGGCCGACTGCACCTGCGCTCTGTGATCGACTTGGAACTCGTCGGTGGTGGCAGGCCATCAGACCGCCTCGGTTGCCGGCATAGCGTTCCGCTTGACGACGGCGAGGATCACACAGAGCCGGCCCACGTCCGCCGATGGGAACAGCACTTCGGGCCCGTGAGGCGCGATGGCGTTGAACGGAGACTCGTAGAGGCGACCCGGGTCCATCACACCGGTGGCAGTCAGGTCGTTGATGACTAGATTGATGAAGTCAAGCTGCGCGGCGTTGAGCGCTGTGCGTCGCCCTCGAAGGTCTCGGCGATCCGGCGAATGGCCCGCTACTGATAGTGCCGCTCGACAATCCTTCATCACCATGACATGCACCTGGTGGTGATCACCGAGCTGGTCAACGACTGATCTCGTCCAGATGCTGCATCGACCGAACGGCTCATCGCACTAGGCCCAGGTACAGCCGCTGCATGGTAAGCAGCGCGACTGCCACGACAGAAGTTCGCGGGCACCAACGACGCCGCCGAAGTCCTCATCCAGGTATACGGTCCCGGTGGCGCGACCGCATAGACGCTGGCACCGCGAGTAGCACCACGGCAAGATCGACGATAGCGTTTGGGCTGGTGGGGCGGGCGGGACTCGAACCCGCGACCGAGGGATTATGAGTCCCCTGCTCTAACCGGCTGAGCTACCGCCCCGACACCGCGCGGATCTTATCCCGCTCGGTGGATCACGGGCCAGCACCGGTGTGGCCCCGCCTCATTCCCGCCGCCGTCGCCACAGCAGCACGATGGGCAACGCGAGGATAACAGTGAGCAGCCAGCCCGCCACGACGACGCCCCAGAGCCATTCCTCGCCCGGCTCGGTGCCGGCGGCGACCATGACGTACGTCAGCAGCAGGCTCACCGCGCCCGCCAACAGGACGGCCACGCCGCTGACCACGATCGCCGCGATCTCCCACCAGGGGCGGTCGGCGGGCGTTGCGGCCGGCTTTTCGGCGGCCGACGGCTGCGGGATGGAGTCCGGTGTGCGGGCCGGCATGGCGATGTGCCGGTCGGCGGGCACCTGGGCGTCGATGACCGGAAGCGCCGCCGGGTGCAGGTTGAACATCGTCGGCTCGACGTGCAGCACGATGGCGTCCGAGCCGATCAGTTGCCGCGCCCCGTCGGGCCAGGCGAGCATCGCGGAGCAGTCGGCGTACCGGACGGTCAGCGGCCCGTCGGTGCCCAGGTAGGTCACCCCGTCCACGCCGATGCGGAGCGCGCCGGCACCCTGCTTCGCCGCGTACGTGGTGCCGTCGACCGTGTCGCTGGAGTGGGTGGGCGCCGCGACGAAGCCGGCCCAGTCGGCGCGGAGCCCGCCCGGCACCATGAGCAGCGCGGACGACGTCACCTCACCGGCCACCTGGCGCAGGTCGGCGAGGCTGACGGCCTTCAGCTCGGCCCGGTGCTCGTCGATGCTGAGGTTCGGCTCGCCGGTCAACACGTTGAGGGCGTACCCCGGCAGTCGCGCGGCGTCGATCTCGGCGGTGCCGAGCACGTCCTCCCGCTTGGCGATGGTGGCGTCCAGGTCGGCCTGCTCGATCCGCCCGACCCGCAGCTTCGCCAGCACGTCGACGAAGCCGCCGAGCACGGCGTCCTGCTTCTCCGCCAGCGCGTCGGCGAGCGCCCGCAGCGTGGCGTACCCGTCGCCGCGCGGCTCGTACCCCGTCGTGGTGGTGTAGGAGAGCCCGGACTCCTGGCGCAGCGACCGGTACAGCTCCCGCTCCAGCACGCCGGAGAAGACGGCCGCGGCGGTGCTGCGCCGCACCACCGAGTCGAGCACCACGGCGCGGGCGCCGTTGACGAAGTACGCCGGGGTCTGCGGCAGAGCCGACGAGACCGCCGGCACCGGCTGACGGACGCCGCTGGGCAGTGCGAGGCGTAGCCCGGCGGGCACCCGGTCGCCGGCGATCCAGAGCACCGCGTTCTCCCGGGTGAACGAGCGGGCCGCCCACTCGCGCAGGTGGTCCGCGGTGAGCGCGCCCAGGCCCCACTCCGGGTAGCTGCTCAGCCCGAAGTCCCGCGCGCCGTGTCGCCACAGCGGGATGTCGTCGATCGCGGCGGCGCCCCGGCTGCTCCACTCGGTGCGCAGGATGTCCTTCTCGACGTCCAGCCGCGCCACCGGCAGGTCGGACAGGTGCCCGCAGACGGCGGTCATGAACGCCGCGATGTCCGCCTCGGAGCCCTGGGTGTGGAACATGGTGAACGCCGGGGCGGTCACGCCGTTGACGTGGTAGTCAGCCAGGCCGAGCGGTGCGAGCGCGAGGTGCTCGATGAGATGGGTGATGCCGGCGCGGCTGAGCGTCTCGTCGGCGGTGCCGACCCGGAAGGTCAGCCCGGCGCGCATCGGCCCGCCGGTGGGGGCGAGCAGCGTGGGCACCCCGTCCACGTCCAGGTGCTGGATCATGACTGGCCACCCTTCGCGTACGCCTTCGCGCGGTACTTCGTGAAGCCCTCGGCGTCGTCGACGTAGGCCCAGGGGTATTCGGTGCCCAGGTTGCCCAGGGCGGTGAACTGGCTGGCGGCGGCGGGCCACTGCTCGGTGAGGCTGAACATCAGCGCGAACGTCGAGCGGATCCAGACCCAGCCCGGCCGGTCGACGAAGTCCGCGTGCAGCACGGATCGCTGCCCGGCCTGCATCACCTCGTCCACGACGGGCGTGCTGCGCACGTACGCGGTGCGCTCCCGGTCGGTGTCGAAGTCCAGCCAGCGTTCCAGGTGCGCCTCGGCGACCAGCACGGCGTTGGGCGCCCCGGCGGGAGCGGCCTGCGCGCACTCGCGGGCGAAGGCGAAGGCCCGGTCCCAGTCGCCGCTCCACTTCGGGCAGAGCTGCTGGAGCAGGGCCGCCTGTGCGGGGGCGTGGTGGGGGTGGTGCTGGGCGAGTCGGTCGTAGCGGCGGCGTGCCTCGTTCTGGCCCAGTTGCAGACCCCGGGCGATGATGATCCGTTCAGTCCAGGCGGCCGCGTCGTCGGGGTACCGGGCGGTGACGTCGATGAGCACCCGCTCGGCGCGACGCAGGTGTTCATGGAACTGTTCGAACTGCGACCGGCTGACGTGTCGGGCCCGGTAGGAGCTGCGGATCCGCCAGCCGTCGCAGATGAGGTGAGTGCCGTGCAGGGTGCCCGCCAGCCTGTCGGTGGGGTCGTCGTCGTACACGCGGTGCAGGAACGCCGCGGACCCGGCGTGGTCGCCGGCCTCCCTGACGAGCAGTGTGTGAAAGGCGGGGTCCCGGTCGGCGAACACGGCCCGGACGGCGGGCCAGTCGGCGGCGTCGAGCGCCTTGCGCAGGTCGTTGACCTCGGGGTACGCGGCAGCGGCATCGAAGGTGGGCGCCGGGAGGGGGGCGGGCATGGCGGCGATCATAGGTGATCAACTACGGCTGCGGGGCCCTCGTTCGAGGCGGGCTCAGCCGGCGCGCAACTCCTTCAGCACCGCCCCGGCGGCACGCCAGCCGCTGGCGAGAGCGCCCTGGATCGATGGACTGTCGCGGTGGTCACCGGCCACGAACAGCCCCTCCCCCACCGACACGGGCTTGCGCAGCCGCCCCTGCGGCGGCGGCGCGGCGGGCAGCGCGTCCGGGACGACCACTGTGGTGAGGTGGGTCCAGTCGGCGGTGGATCGACCGTACAGCCGGGTCAACTCAGCCCGGATGGTCGACTCGGGCGGGGCCGTCGGACCCACCACCGACGTGGCCACGAGGTGCCGTCCGGCGGGCGCGTACGTGCTGGCGGCGTTGCTGAGCACCACCGTGTTCGCGACGATCTCCCGCCGGTCGCCGTCGACGAGCAGGATCGGCTCGGCGAGCGGCGGCTCGGGCGCGCTGTGGTAGTAGGTGGTGTAGCTGTGCATGCGTACCGTCGCCAGGGCCGGCAGCAGCGCGGCCGCGGCAGGCGGGTCAACGGCGACCACGACGGCTCGGCAGCGGATGTCGCCGGCCTGGGTGCGGACCCGGCCGGGCGCGACCTGCGCGACCGGGGTGTCCCGGTCGAGCAGGTCGGCGGGGAGCGGGTCGGCGATGGCCCGGGGCAGCGCGGCCATCCCCTCGGCGGGCAGACCGATCCGGCCGCGGGCGAACGAGCGCAGCACCATCGCGAGCACGTGGCTGGAGGTGGCCAGCTCCCGGTCGATGAACACGCCGGACAGGAACGGCCGCAGCAGCTCCTCGATGATCGCGTCGGAGAGACCGGCGCGGCGCAGCGCCGTCTCGGCGCGGGTCTCCGGCGCGGAGAGCAGCCGGGACACCGGCAGCGTGGCGCAGCCGGTGGCGAGCGCGGCGAAGCGCAGCCGGTCGAGCAGCGAGCCCACGCCGGCCAGCGCGGTACGCGGCCCGCCGGCCGGTTCGCGCAGTGGGTTGACCAGCCGCAGCAGGTCGTCGCCCCGGCGCACCAGCACCCCGGACGTGAAGTAGCCGAGGTTGAGCCGGTCGGTGTCGAGCAGCGTGCCGAGCCGCGGGTAGGCCGTGTTGAGCACCTGGAAACCGCGGTCGATCAGGTAGCCGTCCACGACGTCGGTGGCGACCCGGCCGCCGAGCCGGCTGCCGGCCTCCAGCAGCCGCCAGGGCACGCCGGCGCGGTGCAGCCGGCGGGCGGCGGCGAGCCCGGCCAGGCCCCCGCCGACGACGACCACGTCGGTCTCAGCCAGCATCGCGCGCCTCCCGCTCGCCGTTCGTCCGGGACAAGCGGCCCGGCCACCAGATCTTCGGCCCGATGTCGTACGCGAGCGCGGGCACCAGCAGCGACCGGACGATGATCGTGTCGATCAGTACCCCGATCGCGACGGCGGTACCCAGCTCGACGAGCACCACCAGCGGCAGGACGGCCAGGGCGGAGAAGGTCGCGGCGAGCACGATGCCGGCGGAGGTGATCACCCCGCCGGTGACGGCGAGGCCGGCGAGCACACCGGCGCGGGTGCCCCGCTTGACCGACTCCTCGCGGACCCGGCTCATCAGGAAGATGTTGTAGTCGATCCCGAGGGCGACCAGGAAGACGAACGCGAACAGCGGGAACGACGAGTCCACGCCGGGGAAGTCGAAGACGTGGCGGAACAGCAGCGCGCAGAGACCGAGGGTCGCCGCGAAGCTGAGCAGCACCGTGCCGATGAGCAGCACCGGAGCGAGGAGGGCCCGCAGCAGCAGGGCCAGGATGACCGCGATGACCACCAGCACCACCGGGATGATGACGTTCTGGTCGCGCTTCGCGGCGTCCGAGGTGTCCACGTTGATCGCGGTGAAGCCGCCCACCACGGCGTCCGCGCCGGGCACCTGGTGTACGGCCACCCGCAGGTCGCGGATGGTCTGCTCGGCGCCGTCGCTGTCGGGCGGGTCGGCGAGCGTCGCCTCCAACTGCACCCGCCCGTCGACGACCTTCGGGGCGGCGTTCTCCTCGGGCGGGCCGGTCTGCGGGCCGCTGGAGAGCGGACGGACGTCGGCGACGCCGCGTACGCCCTGGGCCACCTGCGCCACCTGCCGTGCGCTCTGCTCGGTGGTGAAGATGGTTGCCGGGCTGCCGGTGCCGGCCGGGTAGTGCCGGGCGATCACGTCCTGGCCGTCCACCGAGTCGGTGCGCTGGGTGAACAGGTCGGACTGACCGAGGGTGGTGGCGCCGAGCTGGGTCAGGCCGAGCGTGAGGAGAGCCAGGACGACGGCGGTGCTCAGCCAGATCGGTCGGGCGTGCCGGGCCACGAAACCGGCGATGCGACTCCAGATGCCGTGCTCGGCCCGCGGGTCGGCCTGGTCGGCTCGGGGACGTCGGGGCCAGAACGCCCACCGGCCGCCCAGCACCAGCAACGCCGGCAGGAAGGTGAGCATCACCAGCAGGGTGGCGGCGATGCCGATGGCGGCGACCGGGCCGAGCGCCCGGTTCGAGTTGAGGCTGGACAGCAGCAGGCAGAGCAGGCTGACGATGACCGTGCCGCCGGACGCGATGATGGCCGGCGCGGCGCCCCTCCACGCGGTGCGCATCGCGTCCCACGGGCGGTCGTGCCGGTGCAGCTCCTCGCGGTAGCGGGCGATCATCAGCAGCGCGTAGTCGGTGCCGGCGCCGAAGACCAGCACGGTGAGGATGCCCTGTGCCTGGCCGTTGAGCTTGACGATGTCGGCGTCGGCGAGCAGGTAGACGAAGACCGAGGCCAGCGCGTACGACATTCCGGCGGCCAGCAGCGGAAAGATCCACAGGACCGGGCTGCGGTAGACGATCAGCAGGATGATCAGCACCACCACGAGCGTGACGAGCAGCAGTGGCCCGTCGATGGCGGAGAAGACCTCGATCAGGTCGGCGAGCAGGCCGGCCGGGCCGGCGACGTCCACGGTGAGCCCGTCCCGGTCGCCGCCGGCGATGTCGCGCAACTGTTCGACGACCGAGCCGATCTCCTCGCCCTCGGCGTCGTCCACCGGCACGACGATCTGGAGTGCCTGGCCGTCCTCGCTGGGAATCGGCGGGGGCAGCGGGTTGACCACGCCGGGCACCTGGGCGAAACGGGCGGCGTCGGCGCTCACCCGCTGCCGGTCCGCGTCGGTGATCCCCGCGGACCGCTCGTAGACGACCAGCGCCGGCACGGTCTGCCGGTCGACGAAGCCGCCGGCGAGGTCCTGGGCCCGGGTCGCCTCGGCGTCGGTGGGCAGGAAGGCGGCGTTGTCGTTGGTGGCGACCTCGCTGAGACGCCCGGCGTACGGGCCGGCCACACCGCCGATCACCAGCCAGGCCAGCACGACCGCCACCGCGACCAGTGTGGCCCGGCCGAAGCCGCCTCGTCCGGACATTGCGCTCACCCCAAGAATCGACGCATCAATCGACGCAGCTGGAGTCTGGGTCGACATCGACCATCCTGCCGGGCACGGGAGCCGCAAGCGGCCCAAACCTCCCATTCCGCCCCGCGCCCCGCGCCCCGCGCCCCGCACCCCACGCCGCCAAGATCGTCACAACAACGGGGATGTTGCTGCCTCCGGCACGCGGGAGGCAGCAACATCCCCGAAGTTGCTGCCACGGTCGCGGGGGCAAGGGTCGGGCCCGCCGGGGCGGGGGGGGGCGCGGGACGTGGGTACAGCAGAAACGCCCGTCGGCATGCTGCCGACGGGCGTTGGTGGAGAAGCTCCCCCGATTGGACTCGAACCAATAACCTGCCGGTTAACAGCCGGCTGCTCTGCCAATTGAGCTACAGGGGATCGTGCACCGCCTGGAACCGGATCTCGCCGGTGCCCTGCGACGGGACAAGAGTACAGGACATCCCCCGGTGGTGGTCCAGTGGGTTGCACCCGCAGCCGCCTTGATCCAGATTCCCAGGTCAGCGCCACGGCCGGATCGCAATCGGGACAAATCGCCATCCCGGCACAAGCAGGCTTGAGCGGGGAGCAGGATGGGTAGTTAGCTGCGGACAGAGGACGCAGGCGCGAATTTGTCGCGCCCGACGGGGCAACCCGGCGGGGGCGACGGCGCGTCAGGTACGGAAGGAGCCGCCATGCGCGGAAAGATCATGTTTCTTGGCGGGCTGGCTGCGGGATTCGTCCTGGGCGCCCGTGCCGGCCGGGAGAAGTACGAAGAGCTCGTGGTTCGGGGCCGCAAGGTGCTCGACCACCCGACCGTCCAGGAGGCGGCCGGGGTCGCGCAGGCCCAGGCCAACCGGCTCTACAGCGAGGGCAAGGACAAGCTCGGCCAGACCAAGCTGGGCGAGAAGCTGGGCAACGGCAGCACCGGCAAGCAGGAGCTGACCGCCGCCGACGACGCGTTCGCCGGCACGCCCGCCACGGTGGCCGCCAAGGCGGGCTCCGGCTCGACGGGCAGCAGCACGGTCGGCACGACCTCCGGGTCGCCGTCGGCCACCACCCCCCGCACCAAGCCGTCCGGCTCGGGCACCAACGGCAGCACGCTCTGACCCATCCGCACGTAGACGGGCCGGTCGCCTGACGGCGACCGGCCCGTGGTCTGTCCGAACTGTGGTCAGTCCTTGCTGCTGAACGCCGCGTCGAAGGCGGCGCTCGGGGCGTCGAAGGCGAGCCGGCGGACGAACTGCAGTGCCTCCGGGGCGCCGACCAGGCGATCCATCCCGGCGTCCTCCCACTCGACGGAGATCGGGCCGGTGTAGCCGATCGCGTTCAACGCCCGGAAGCAGTCCTCCCAGGGCACGTCGCCGTGCCCGGTGGAGACGAAGTCCCAGCCGCGGCGCAGGTCGGCCCAGGGCAGGTGCGAGGCGAGCCGGCCGCGCCGGCCATCGCCGGTACGCACCTTCGCGTCCTTGCAGTCCACGTGGTAGATCCGGTCGGCGAAGTCGAAGATGAAGTTCACCGGGTCCAGCTCCTGCCAGACGAAGTGCGACGGGTCCCAGTTCAGCCCGAACGCGGGCCGGTTGCCGATCGCCTCCAGGGTCCGCTTGGTCGTCCAGTAGTCGTACGCGATCTCGCTGGGGTGCACCTCGTGCGCGAACCGCACCCCGACCTCGTCGAACACGTCGAGGATCGGGTTCCACCGATCGGCGAAGTCCTGGTAGCCGCGCTCGATCATCGACGGCGGCACCGGCGGGAACATCGCCAGGGTGTGCCAGATCGACGACCCGGTGAACCCGACGACGGTCTTCACCCCGAGCTTCGCCGCGGCCCGCGCGGTGTCCTTGATCTCCTCGGCGGCCCGCTGGCGGACCCCCTCGGGCTCCCCGTCGCCCCAGATCCGGGCGGGCAGGATGTCCTGGTGCCGCTCGTCGATCGGATGGTCGCAGACCGCCTGACCGACGAGGTGGTTGGAGATCGTGAAGACCTCGAGGTTGTGCTTCGCGAGCGTCTCCCGCTTGCGGTCGACGTACGAGTCGTCGGCGAGCGCCTTGTCGACCTCGAAGTGGTCGCCCCAGCAGGCGATCTCCAGACCGTCGTAGCCCCACTCGGAGGCGAGCCGGCAGACCTCCTCGAACGGAAGGTCGGCCCACTGGCCGGTGAAGAGCGTGATGGGTCGCGCCATTGTCCTTCTCCCCTGATGTGATGGGGATTCCGTTGTGCGGACCGGGGCGAGGGTGACCGGTCAGACCGGTACGTGGCACCGAGGCGGAACACCGGTGGATGCCGAGCGCACCTGAGCCCGGCGGGTTGCGCCTCCCACCGGGTCACCGGCCACCGTCACGGTCGCCACCTCCACCCTATTTCCGTTGGGCCCCATCGCGAAAGCCCCGGATCGTCACTCGGCCGCTTCTTCGGGCGCGGGCAGGACCGCCCGGACGGTGAACCCGCCGCCGGGATTCGGGCCGGCGGAGAAGGTGCCACCGACCCGCTCGGTGCGCCCGCGCACCGCGGCCAGCCCCCGCCCGGCGCCCCGGGTCTCCCCGGCCGGCGTCGCGGCATCGGCGCCGTCGTCGCGTACCTCGATGGTGACGCCCTCGGCGTCGTAGCGCAGCCGGACCGCCACCGCCGCGCCGGGGGCGTGTCGACGCGCGTCGGCCAGCGACTCCTCGATGATCCGGTACGCCGCCACGTCGACCGCGCCGGGCAGCGGCCGGGGTGCCCCGCCGAGGCTCCAACGCACGGGCTGGCCTGCGGCGAACTCCTCTGCCAGCGCGTCGAGACGGTTCAGGCTGGGAGCCGGCCCGGTCAACGGGTCGGGCTCCTCGGCCCGGTGCAGCGCTGCGCGCAGGCGGTGCCCCTGGGTCCGCGCCATCCGGTGCCATCGCGCGAAACGCCCCATGCTGGTCAAGGTACGGCAGCCTCCTGAGAGTGGGCCCGCGGCGTCCACGCAACGCGCCCAACGGCGATGCGGACCCCGGCGCGAAACCACCCGTGCGAGACAAGGCCGGCCCCGTTCGGTGGGGCCGGCCTTGTGGGGCGCGTCGAGCAACCCCGGGTGACTGGGACACGCCCGGTGAGGCGGAGCGCGTCCGGTGCGGCTGCGACTGACACCAGGATCGGGTGGCGTCGGTAGCGGGTGGCTCGCAGGGGCCGCCGGCCGTGACCGGCGACCCCAGCGTGCTCAGTCGGTCAGGGCAGGGTCCACTTCTGGTTGGCCGCGCCGTTGCAGGTCCAGAGGTGGACGATGGTGCTGTCCGCCGAGTTGTTGCCGGAGACGTCCAGGCACTTGCCCGAGGACGTGTTGCGCAGGCTGCCGTCGGACTGGGCCGCCCAGTTCTGCGCGCCGGTGCCGTTGCAGGTCCAGAGCTGGATCTTGGTGCCGTCGGCGGTGCCGCTGCCGGACACGTCGAGGCACTTGCCGAGCGCCTTGATCGTCGAGTTCGGCGTCACGGTCCAGGTCTGCGCCGTACTGCCGTTGCAGGTGTAGATCTGGATCTGGGTGCCGTCGGCAGTGGCGCCGCTGCGCACGTCCAGGCACTTGCCGGCGAGGCCCTTGACCGGGCCGACCCCGGTGCTGCCGCCGGTCCCCTTGACCAGGGTGAAGTCGTCCACGTCGAAGAGCCCGGTGCCGCTGCCGCCAAACGTGAGGTAGAGGTTCTGGGTGCCGGACGGGACGTTGGACAGCGCCGCGGTGACGTTGGCGAACGTCGTCCAACTGCCGGTGTTGGGCACCGTGACCGTGCCGAGCACCGGACCGGTGGCCGAGCCGGTGCGGACCTGGATGGTGCCGCCCGCGCCGCCGGAGACCACCCGGGAGGTGAACGAGGTGACGCCGGTCAGGTCCACGCCGTTGTACGCGGCCCAGTCACCCGGGTCGATGTAGCCGACGGTCTGACCACCGTTGGCGCCCGCCTTGGTGAACGCGGAGACCCCGTTGGCCGAGCTGAACGACTCGGCCTGGATGGTGGTGTTCCCGCTCGGGGGAGGCGTGGTGCCCAGCTCCTTGATCCGGATGTTGCGGAACGAGGCGTCGTCGCCGGTGCCGTGGTTCTGGATGCCGATGTGGCCGGCCAGCGACCGTACCGGATTGGTGTTGGTGAAGTCGTTGATCTTCACCCCGTTGAGGAAGATCTGCAGCCGCTCGCCCTCGACCAGCAGCTCGTAGGTGTTCCACTCCCCCGGCGCGTTGAGCGCCGCGTCGCGGGCCGCGAGGTCCGCGGACTTGAAGGTGTAGACCGAGCCGGTGGTGCGGTCCGCCGCGTCGGTGGCGTCGATTTGGATCTCGTAGCCGTTGTCGACGGCCGACCACGGGTCGCTCGACGGCGGGAAGCCGATGAACACGCCCGAGTTGTCGTCGCCGGCCAGCTTCCAGTCCAGCTTCAGCGAGTAGTTGGTGAACTGCTTGGCGCTGTACCAGTACAGGCCCATGCCGCCCACCGAGGTGAGGGTGGCGTCGGAGTTGGTGAAGTTGCCCGGCCCGGCCTGCGACCAGCCGGTGGTGGAGCCGTTGTAGAGCGGGGTGTAGCCGGTTTCGGGCCGGCAGTCGGCCTTGCTCCGACCGGCCGCGTACCGGATGCCGCCGAGCAGGTGGGCCCGGAACGCCGGCTCGGCGTACGACGCCTGGGTGTGCCCGCCGCCGGTGTAGAAGGACCGGCCGCCGCTGTAGCTCTTGCACCAGGAGTGCGGGTGGTCGGCGCCCATGCCGCCCCCGGAGTACGACGATTCGTCCAGGGTGGCCAGCACGTGTGCGGTGGACCGGGCGTTGGTGCGGTAGTTGTACCACTCGTCGGTGCGGGTCCAGGTCTGCGGCAGGTGCCCCGTGGCCGCGTTCCCCCGGTCCTCCACCTTGACGTTGGCCTGCTGGATGGCCGGGTGCGAGGCGAACCACGCGCCGACCAGGTTGCCGTAGAACGGCCAGTCGTACTCGGTGTCGGCGGCGGCGTGCACACCCACGTACCCGCGGCCGGACCCGATGTACGACTCGAAGGCGGTCTGCTGGGTGGCGTTGAGCACGTCGCCGGTGGTGTTGAGGAAGACGACCGCCTCGTACTGGGCGAGGTTGGCGGTGGTGAACGCGGCGGCGTCCTCGGTGGCGGTCACGGTGAAGTTGTTCGCGGCGCCCAGGTCCCGGATGGTCTGGATGCCGACCGGGATCGCGTCGTGGCGGAAGCCGGCGGTCTTGGAGAACACCAGCACGTCGTACGGGGCGTCGGCGGCGCTGGCCGGGGTGGCCGGGGTGGTGCAGGCGATGACGGCGAGGACGGCGGTGGTCGCGCCGAGGACGGTTCGCAGGAGTCTGCGCATGTCGCTCTCCTATCGACGGTGGGGAGGGGCTCCCGTGTGGCGGGAGCCCCTCCGCTCAGCTCAGGGCAGGGTCCACTTTTGGTTCGCGGCGGCGGTGCAGGTCCAGAGGTTCACCACGGTGCTGTCCGCGGAGTTGCTTCCGGAGACGTCCAGGCACTTCCCGGACGCCACGTTGCGGAGCGTGCCGTCGGCCTGCCCGGCCCAGTTCTGCGCCCCGGTGCCGTTGCAGGTGTAGAGCTGGATCTTGGTGCCGTCGGCGGTGCCGGCACCGGAGACGTCCAGGCACTTGCCCAACGACTTGATTGTGGAGTTCGGCGTGACCGCCCAGGTCTGGGCCGCACTGGCGTTACAGGTATAGATCTGGATCTGCGTGCCGTCGGCGGTGGCGGCGTTGCGTACGTCGAGGCACTTGCCGCCCAGGCCCTTGATCGGGCCGGTCCCGCCGACGGGGGCCGAGCCGGTGGTGAAGGTGAACGCGTCCAGGTCGTAGAGCGCGCCGGTGCCCGTACCCGCGAAGGTCAGGTAGAGCGTGGTGGTGCCGGTCGGCGGGTTGGTGATCGCCCCGGTGACCGTGGTGAAGGTCTCCCAGCCGCCGGTCACCGGGACCGTGGCGGAGCCGAGCACCGTGCCGGTGGCCGAGCCGGCCCGCACCTGGAGGGTGCCGCCGGCGCCCGCCGAGGAGACCCGGGCGGTGAACGAGGTGACGTTGCCGAGCCGGTACGGCTGGAACGCGATCCAGTCGCCGTCGTTGATGTCGCCGACGGTCTTGCCGCCCTCGGCCGGGGTCTTGCTGAACACGTTGATCCCGGACGAGCTGCCGAAGAACTCGGCCTGGCGGTGGCGCGGCGGCAGCGTGTGCTGGGTGTGCGTGGTCAGCCCACCGGCGTCGGTGTACTCGGCGTCGAAGATGGCGAAGATGTTCGCCGCGTCGTCGTGCTCACCGTCGACCGGGATGGTGATCGAGCCGGAGCAGCCGGTCTTCGAGGTGATCTGGTGCCCGTGCTGGTCGTGCCCGAGCACGTAGGTCATCTTGACCTTCGTGCAGTCGATCGTGCCGTCCTCCGGGTCGGTCACCGTGATGCTGTACGGCACGGTGTCACCGAAGCTGAACAACTGCCCGTTGCCGGGGTTGTTGATGGTCACCGTGGGCGCGGTGTTGCCGACGCTGATCTGCACGCTGGCGCTGCCGGTGGCGCCCTGCGGGTCCCGTACGGTCAGCGTGGCGGTGTAGGTGCCGTTCGTGCTGTACGTCTTCGTCGGGTTCGCCGTCGTGGAGGTGGTGCCGTCGCCGAAGTTCCACGAGTAGGTCAACGCCCCGCCCTCGGGGTCGGACGAGCCGGCCGAGGAGAACACCACGGTCAGCGGGGCCGCGCCGGAGGTCTTGTTCGCGCTCGCCGCGGCGCTGGGCGCCCGGTTGCCGCCGCCGACGTAGTCGAAGCGGTAGAGCGCCGAGTTGGCGTCACCGTTGAAGTAGCCGGTGCCGTAGTCGAGCACGTAGTACGAGCCGTCCGGGCCGAAGGCCGAGTCCATCACCTGCTTGCCGACCCAGGGAAAGGCGTCGATGGTGCCCCGGGATCCGTCGGAGTTGACGTGGATGGGCTTGATCCAGCCCCGGCCGAACTCGGTGGCGAAGAACTGGCCATCGAACGACTGCGGGAACTTCGTGGTGGAGGTCGACGAGGCGTTGTAGCGGTAGACCGGGCCGGCCATCGGCGACTCGGAGCCGCCGCCGAACTCGGTCGGGGTGCCGGCGTCGCCGGCGTACCGGATCCAGGCCGGCTGGGCCGGCGGCAGGGTGGTCAGGCCGGTGTTGCGGAACGAGTTGTTGGTCGGCCCGCCGGCGCAGTTGTACTTCGCTCCGCTGGCGTTGGTGGCGAAGTCCCACTCGTTGTACGTCTCGGTCGTGGTGTTCGTGCCGGTGCAGTACGGCCAGCCGAAGTTGCCCGGCGCGGCGACCCGGTTGAACTCGACCTGGCCGGACGGCCCGCGGGTGGAGCTGGTGGTGCCGGCGTCCGGCCCGTAGTCACCGACGTAGACGACCCCGGTGCCCTTGTCCACGCTGATCCGGAAGGGGTTGCGGAACCCCATCGCGTAGATCTCCGGCCGGGTCTTGGCCGTGCCGGGCGCGAACAGGTTGCCCGACGGGATGGAGTACGTCCCGTTCGCGTTCACCTTGATCCGCAGGATCTTGCCGCGCAGGTCGTTGGTGTTGCCGGCGCTGCGCTGCGCGTCGTACCCCGGGTTGCGGTTGGTCCGCTCGTCGATGGGCGAGTAGCCGGCGGAGTCGAACGGGTTGGTGTCGTCGCCGGTGGACAGGTAGAGGTTGCCGGCGGCGTCGAAGTCGATGTCCCCGCCGACGTGGCAGCACAGGCCGCGATCGGCCGGTACGTCGAGCACGTCGACCTTGCTGGCCTGGTTGATCGTGAAGTCGGCGTTGAGGGTGAACCGGGAGAGGCGGTTCACTCCCTGCCAGGCCGAGAAGTCGGTGCCGGTCGCGGGCGCGTCGCCGGCGGGGGTGGACAGCGGCGGCGCGTAGTAGAGGAAGATCTGCCGGTTGCTGGCGAAGTTCGGGTCGACGCCGACGCCCTGCAACCCCTCTTCGTCGTGGTTGTAGACCGACAGGGTGCCGATCACCGACGTGGTGCCGTTCGCGTCGGTGCGGCGCAGCGTGCCGTTGCGGGCGGTGTGCAGGACCGAACGGTCCGGCAGCACGGCCAACGACATCGGCTCACCCATGTCGGACACGCCCCGGGCGAGTTCGACCTGCTGGAAGTCGGTGGCGTTGATCGTGTGCGCCTGGGCCGGTGTCGGGCTGGCCGCGAGCGTGACCGTGCCGGCCGCGGCCACGAGGAGCAGGGCCGATCCGGTGGAGAGCCATCGTCGGGATCGACGAGGGGGTGCGTCCTTGTTGGACATCTGTGCTGTCCCTTCCTGACGAATGAAGCCAGGCCGGGCGCGCGCCGTCGCGCCGGATGCCGTAGCGGTGGTGGGGTCGATGGGTTACCGCGCCGCCGGTTCACCTCGACGAAACAATGTCGTGTTGGCCCCGACACTAAGTCGCGCATGTCGATGTGTCCATACCTTCCGACGATCCAGCATCAACTTTCGTCGATTTGATCGAAAGTTGCCGGGTTGGGACCCCAGAAAGGGCGTCGCGTGCCGCACCCGACGAGGGGCGGCACGCGACGCCGACACGTCACGACTGCCGACCGGTCACCTGACTGGCCAACCCCACCAACGCCGCCCGTACCGAATCCGGGAGCGGGATCGCCGCCAGCGCTCCCGTCGCCGCTTCCTTGCGGATCCTGATCATCTGTTCGATCCGGTCCCGGGCGCCGGTGGCCTCGATGATCTCGCGCAGCTCGACCGCGCCGTCCGCGTCCAACTTCGGGTTGCCGAACAGCTCACGCAGCCGCAGGGTCTGCGACCGGTCGGCGGCGCTGCGGGCCAGCGCCATCATCACCGTGGGCTTGCCCTCGCGCAGGTCGTCCAGGATCGACTTGCCGGTGACCGCCGGATCACCGAAGACGCCCAACACGTCGTCGCGGAGCTGGAACGCGTCACCCAACGGATCACCGAACTCGCCGAGAGCCGCGATCAGCTCCGGCCCCGCCCCGGCCAGCGCCGCGCCGATCTGCAACGGTCGGGTGACCGTGTACCGGGCAGCCTTCATCCGTATCACGGTGAGCGCGCTGGCCACCGAGCCGTCACCCACCCCGGAGACCAGGTCGAGGTACTCCCCCGCGATCACCTCGGTACGCATCAGCGCGAACACGGCGTAGCCCCGGTGCACCTGTTCGGTGTCCAGCCCGCACTCGTGGAACATCTGATCCGACCAGGCCGCGCAGAGGTCCCCGCAGAGCAGGGCGGTGTTGCGCCCGTACGCCTCGGGGTCGCCGCGCCACGACGAGCGGGCGTGCAGGTCGGCGAAGAGGCGGTGCACCGACGGTTCGCCCCGGCGGCGGTCGCTGCCGTCCAGGATGTCGTCGTGGATCAGCGCGAAAGCGTGGAACAGCTCCAGCGCCGCCGCGGCCACCACGATCGGGCGGCCGTCGGCAGCCCCGGCAGCCCGCCAGCCCCAGTAGCAGAACAGCGGACGCAGCCGCTTTCCGCCGGCCAGCACGAACCGTTGCAGCGCGGTGAACACCCCGCGCGGCGCTCCGTCGGGCCAGTCCGGGCCCTGCCGGTCGAGGAAGGCGGCCAACTCCGCGTCGAAGCGCTCCCGCAGCCTGCTCGCGTCCGTCGGGGCGACGGTGGACGTCACGATCCCACCCCGGTCCGGCCACCGTCGCCGTTGGCCAACCCGGCCAACTCCAGCAGCAGCGCCTTCACCTCGGTGGCCGCGACCCGGTCCCGGGCAGCGGACGGGTCGGAGCAGAGCAGCACCGGGGCGTCCGCCGGGTCGCTGGGCAGCCGCCCGTGTGAGCCGCGTACCGCCTGGGCGCCGGCGTCCAGGCCGACGGCGCTCATCAGGTAGCGCATGCCGAGCTTCTTGCGGGCCAGCGCCACGCCTGCGCGAGCCTTCGCGGCACCGGGGTTGGCCGGGTCGAAGAACAGCTCGGCGGGGTCGTACCCCGGCTTGCGGTGGATCTCGACCAGCCGGGCGAAGTCCGGCGCGCGGGCGTCGTCGAGCCAGTAGTAGTAGGTGAACCAGGAGTCCGGCTCGGCCACCAGCACCAGCTCGCCGGCGCGCGGGTGGTCCAGCCCGTGCGCGGCCTTGCCCTCGGCGTCGAGCACCTCGGCCACCCCGGGCAGCCCGGCGCAGAGCTTCGCCACCGCCGGCACATCGGCCGGGTCCTTGACGTAGACGTGCGCGACCTGGTGGTCGGCGACCGCGAACGCTTTCGACGTCCACGGGTCGAGGTACTCCATGCCGGCCTGGGTGTGCACCCGCAGCAGCCCCTCGGCACGCAGCAGCCGGTTGACGTCCACCGGCCGGGACACGTCGGTGATGCCGTACTCGGAGAGCACCACCACTGTCGCGTCGCGGGCCCGTGCGGCGTCCAGCAGCGGGCCGAGCACCGCGTCCAGCTCGGCCGCCGCGGCGGCGGCCTGGGCCGACGAGGGGCCGAAGCGTTGCAGGTCGTAGTCCAGGTGGGGGACGTAGACCAGGGTCAGGTCGGGTGACACGTCGGCCAGGATCTGCTCGGCGGCCTGGCAGATCCACCGCGACGACGGCAGCCCGGCGGTCGGCCCCCAGTAGGTGAACAGCGGGAAGGTGCCCAGCCGCCCGGTGAGCGCGTCGTGCAGCTCCGGCGGGTCGGTGTAGCAGTCCGGCTCCTTCCGGCCGTCGGCGTAGTACACCGGTCGCGGCGTGACGGTCCAGTTGACGTCCGCGCCCATGGCGTACCACCAGCAGACGTTGGCCACGGTGTAGCCCGGTTCGGCCCGACGGGCCGCCTGCCAGAGCTTGTCCCCGCCGACCAGCGCGTTGTGCTGCCGCCACAGCAACACCTCGCCCAGCTCCCGGAAGTACCACCCGTTGCCGACGATGCCGTGCCCGCTGGGCTGCTCGCCGGTGAGGAAGGTGGACTGCACCGAGCAGGTCACCGCGGGCAGCACGGTGCCCAGCTCGGCCCGGAAGCCACCGTCGGCGACGCCGCGCAGCCGAGGCATGTGCGCCAGCAGGCGGGGGGTCAGCCCCACCACGTCGAGTACCACCAGTCGTCGGCTCATCGCGTCACTCCCGCGGTCACGGTGTGTTCCGGGGTCAGCCCGAGGCCGACCAGTTCGTCTCGGGCGAAGGCCAGCTCGGCGGCGATGCCGGCGGCCAGCTCCGCGTCGGTGCCCGGCCGCCGCGCGGCCGGTAGAACCCCCCAGGTGTACGTCTCGACGTCGAGGTGGTCGCACCCGGCGGCCGGCCCGCTGTAGAGCGCTCTCAGCGCGGCGCGCAGGACGGGCAGGGTCGACCCGAGCGGTTCCTCCGGTGGGGCGTGCAGCGGCACGTGGTAGTGCACCCGCCACGGGCCGGGCAGCTCCCGGTCCAACGCCTCGTCCAGGTCGTCGGCCGCGTACGCCGCATCGGCCGGGTCGGCCAGACCGGCGCAGCCGGCGCCCCGGGTCTGGTGCAGGAAGCGCGGCTCCACCCAGCGGCGCAACGCGTCCGCGCCGCCGGCCGGGTCGGCCGCCTCGACGGCGGCGGAGACCTGCACCTTCACCACGGGCAGTCCGGCCGCCCGCAGTCGTTCCAACGCCTCGGCCGGCTCCTCCCAGGCGCACGCCAGGTGGGCCAGGTCGAGGCAGACGCCCAACCGGTCGGTGTCGATGCCGTCCAGCAGCGTGGCTGCCTGCCCGGTGCTCTCCACCACACAGCCGGGCTCCGGCTCGAAGGCGACCCGCACCTCGCGGCCGGTGTCGCGCTGCACCGCGGCCAGGCCGGCGGCGAGCTGGTCCAGCCGGCGTCGGGCGGCGTCGGCCCGCTCGGTGTCCCAGGGCCGCCGCCAGGCCAGCGGCAGGGTGGAGATCGAGCCCCGGGCGGCGTCGTCGGGCAGCAGGTCGGCGAGCACCCGAGCCAGATCCACTGTGTACGTCAGCCGCTGCTCGGTGGTCCAGTCCGGGTGGTACACGTCCTGCTTGACCACCGGCGCCTGGAAGGCCGCGTACGGGAAGCCGTTGAGGGTGACCACCTCCAGCCCGCGCGCGTCCAGCTCGGCGCGCAGCCGCAGACGCAGCGCCGGGTCGGCGGCCAGCTCGGCGGCGACCGGGGCGGCCAGCCACAGGCCGAGGCCGAGCAGGTCGCTGCCGAGCGCTTCCCGCACCGGTACGGCGTAGGTGTCCAGTTGACCGAGGATGCCGGCGAGGTCCTCGGCGGGGTGCACGTTGGTGCAGTAGCCGAGATGGACGGTGTCGCCGCCGGCATGTCGCAGCCGCATCAGCTGCCGCCGCGCAGGATCGAGTTGCCGGTCTGCGGGTCCACGGCGGTGACGTCGAGGTCGCTCAGGTCGAGCCGACCGGACTGGCCGTAGAACTCCACCGGGTTGCGCCACAGCACCCGGTCGACGTCGTCGTCGCTGAACCCGGCGAGCAGCATCGCCTCCGCGGTGGCCCGGGTCAGCAGCGGATCGGAGCGACCCCAGTCGGCGGCCGAGTTGACCAGCATCCGCTCCGTGCCGTACTCGCGCAGCAGATCGACCATCCGCTGCGGCGTCATCTTCGTGTCCGGGTAGATGGAGAAACCCAGCCAGCAGCCGCTGTCCCGGACGAGCTTGACGGTCACCTCGTTGAGGTGGTCGACGACCACGCGACCCGCGTCGATGCCGGATTCGGCGACCACGGCGAGGGTGCGCTCGCAGCCGCGCGCCTTGTCCCGGTGCGGGGTGTGCACCAGCGCCGGCAGGTCGTACGCCACGGCGAGGGCGAGCTGCGCCGCGAAGGCCTCGTCCTCCTCCGGCGTCATCGAGTCGTACCCGATCTCGCCGACCGCCACGACCGCGTCCTTGTCCAGGTAGCGGGGCAGCAGGTCGAGCACCGGGCGGCAGCGCGGGTCGTTGGCCTCCTTGGGGTTGAGCGCGATCGTGGCGTGGTGCCGCACCCCGAACTGCCCGGCCCGGAAGGGCTCCCAGCCGATGAGCGAGTCGAAGTAGTCGATGAACGAGGCGGCGCTGGTACGCGGCTGGCCCAGCCAGAACGCCGGCTCCACCACCGCGCGCACCCCGGCGGCGGCCATCCGTTCGTAGTCGTCGGTGGTGCGTGAGGTCATGTGGATGTGGGGGTCGAAGATGCGCATTCACGCCTCCCGGGGCAGTGCGGCGGTGAGCCGGTCGAGCAGGTCGGTGGCGTCGGCGGGCATCTCCCGGCCGGCGGCGTGCCGCTCGGCGGTGAGCGCGGCCAGCATCCCGGCCAGCTCCCCGTCGGCGCGGGTCTCCAGGTCGGCGACCACGGCCAACGGCACGCCGCTGAACACGCACTTGAGCACCGCCTGCCGCCAGGCGGCCGGGTCGAGGTGCCGGGCGTACGGGCCGAGGGCGGCGGCGATCAGCCGGGTGTCGTTGGTCCGGATCGCGTCATGCAGCAGCGGCACCCCGGCGGCGCCGATCGGCAGCAGCGGCAGGGCCCGCAGCACGGCCCGCCGCTCGGCCGCGTCACCGTGCTGGTAGAGGCTCTCGGCGTACGAGGCGTGCTCGCCCGGCAGGGCGGTGAGCAGCAGCACCCGGGCCGCGTCGTCGGCGGTCCAGCCGGGGGCGTCGGGCAACGCGGCCCGACCGCAACGCCGGCCGACGGCGGGAAAGAGCCGGGCGATCGCGGTGGGCTCGGCCGCGACCTGGCGCAGCGCCTCGTCCAGCCAATCGGGATCGGGTACGCCCCGCAGCGCGGCCCGTAGTGAATCCGGTGTCATCCCGTCTCCTCCCCTTGTGCTGCTGCGCCGCTCCGCGGGTGCCCGAGCGCGTCCTTTGCTCTGCTTCACTCCACGCGACGGTTGGTGTCCCGATCTGTTGCGTCCGTTGAAGCAGAGCAAAGGGCGTCGGCGGGTACCTTCTGTCGCCGGCGGTCACCGATTGTTGAGGTGGCCGCCGCGGCGCGCAGGAAATCAATGGACCGGGCGGCCACGTCCGGTGCGGCGTGCGAGTCGCGGGGCAACTCGACGGCGACCAGCCCGCGGTAGCCGGCCTCGGCCAGGGCCGCCAGCACCGGCGGGAAGTCGATCTCACCGGTGCCGAACTCCAGGTGCTCGTGCACGCCCCGGCGCATGTCGTCGATCTGCACGTTGACCAGGTGGTCGGCCACCTCGGCGACACACTGCGGCACCGGCCACGGCTCCAGGCACCGGCAGTGGCCGATGTCGAGGGTGATGCCGAAGCGGGCCGGCGCGTCGAGCGCCGCGTGCAGTCGACGCCAGTCGGTGATGCTCTCGACAAGCATGCCCGGCTCCGGCTCGAAGCCGAGGGTGACGCCCGCGCTGTCGGCGGCGTCGATCACGCTGGCGCAGCCGGCGACCAGCCGGTCCCAGGCGCACTGCGGTGACACCGTCTCGGGCCGCACACCGGCCCAGAACGAGACCGCCTCCGCCCCCAGGTCAGCGCCGATCCGCACCGCCCGGCGAAGGAACTCGATCCGCCGGGTGGGGTCGTCGTGCAGCAGCGTCGGTGCGTGCTTGTGCCACGGGTCGAGCAGATAGCGGGCCCCGGTCTCGATCACCACCCCCAGACCGAGCGCGTCCAGCCGCCGGGCGACCGCGGCGATCCGGCGGGTGAGCCCGGGTGCGAACGGGTCCAGGTGGTCGTGGTCCAGGGTGAGCGCCACGCCGTCGTAGCCGAGGTCGGCGAGGACGGCGAGCGCGTCGTCGAGCCGGTGGTTGGCGAAACCGTTCGTGCCGTACCCGAGGCGCAGCGTCGTCGCGTCGCCGCTCGGCGGCACGACCGTCCCGTTGCCGGACGGCGCGGGTCGAGGCCGAGCGGTTCCGGGCCGAGCGCTTTCGGGCCGAGCGGTTTCGGGCTGGGAGGGTCGGGGCCGGGGCACGGTCATGTCGGGGAGACCTTCCGGGCCAGCCGACGGCCCAGCGGCGCCGCCGCCGCGACGGCCAGCCCGAGCAGGCCGGCGCCGCCGCGTGCGGTGAGCGCTCCCTGCAGGGCGGGCAGGCCGGTGATCCCCGCGCCGACCGCCGCGCGGACCTTCCCGGCCGAGGGATCCCGGACGACCTGGGCCTGGGCGGCGCCGTACCGGGCGGCGTACCACCCGGCCAGCAGCGCGGGCAGCGCGGGCAGCGCGACGGCGAACCCGGCCGACCGGGCCCGGCCCCCGCCCACGACGGCCCGCCCGTCGGCCCCGGCAGCTTCGGCAGCCCCGGCGCCGGGGGCGGCAGCGCCACGGACGGCGGGGACGGCAGCGCCACGAACACCGGGCACGACAGCGCGACGAGCGCCGGGGACGGCGATGGCGGCACTGGCGGCGACCAGGGCGGTGCCGGCCAGGGTCCGCATCGGCAGGGCCGCGTCTGTGCCGGTGACCTCGCGCCGGGACAGGGTGGTGACCGTCCAGGTGTGGGCCGCCACGGTCGCCGCCGAGGGGAGCGCCCGCCACAGGTGGCCGCCGGATGCGCCCAGCAGCACGTCCAGCCCTCGGCAGGCGGCCATCACGGCGGGGCCGGCGGCGGTGTTCTTGGCCAGCAGGTCGTACCCCCAGATGCTGGCGGCCAGCGGCACCGCGAGCGCGGCGGCGCGGCGACCGCCCACGGCGGCGGCCAGGCCCACGCCGGCGGCGGTGAGGCCGGCCGCGAGGCCCAGCGCGGCGGCCGGGGTGACCCGGCCGCTGGGGATCGGCCGCTCGGGGCGTTCGACGGCGTCCAACTCCCGGTCGGCCCAGTCGTTGGCGGCCATGCCGGCCCAGTAGAGCAGCACCGACGCGCCGGCGAGGGCGGGGGTACGCGGGCTCAACGCGCCGGCGGCCGCCGCGCCGGCGACCACGTCACCGGGGACCGAGAGCGCGGCCGGCGCCCGGACCAGCTCGGCCACGTCAGCCAGCGTGGGCATGGCCACCGTCCAGACCGGCGTGCAACCGCTGGGTGAAGTCGGTCAGCCGGGCCCACTGCTCGGCCAGCGAGTGGGTGGGCGAGCCGAGTGGGTCCTTGAAGAAGAAGCCCAGGTCGGCCAACGGCCCCACGTGCCCGGCGGCGTGCGCGGCGGCGGTGAGCCGGGCCAGGTCGAGCACCAGCGGCGCGGCCAGCGCGGAGTCGCAGCCGTGCCAGGTGAATTCCATCCGCATCCCGGTGCCGAGGAAGCCGGCGAACGTGATCAGATCCCAGGCGGTCTTGAAGTCGCCCAGCTCCTCGACGTACTCGATGCGGGTGTTGCCCTGCGGGACGTAGCCCAGCGTCTCGCCGAGCACGCGCTGCTTGCTCTGCACCTTGGCCGCGTTGGCGGCCGGGTCGGCGAGGGTGGCGCCGTCGCCGCCGCCGAGCAGGTTCATCCCGAACCAGGAGCGCACGGCGAGGTTGCGCATCGCGAACATCGGCGCGAGCACCGACTTGACCAGGGTCTCACCGGTCTTGCCGTCGTGCCCGGCGTACGGCAGGCGCCGCTCGTCGGCCAGCGCGGCCAGCGCCGGCAGCCGCAGCCCGGTGGACGGGGTGAAGTCGACGTACGGGCAGTCGGCCAGCAGCGCCGCGTACGCGTACAGGGAGCTGGGCGGCAGCACCTCGTCCGGGCCGGCGAGGGCGGCACGCAGCGCGGCCGGGTCGGCGTGCCCGGGGTGCGGTCGAGGTGCGGGTTCGGTGGCGGAGACGTTCACCACGACCACGCGGTCCAGCCGGTTGCGCGCACGGAAGGAGGTGAGGTCACCCACGACGGTCGCGACCCGGTCGGCCTGGGTGCCGCCGAGCGGGGCCGGACGCAGTTCCTGCTCGACGGCGGCCAGCTCGTCGGGGAGCGCGGCGACCAGCCGACCGGGTATCACACCGGTGTCGGCGAGGGCCTCCGCGCGCTTGCTCAACGGGGTGGTGGCCACATCGTGCCCACCGAAGACCAGGTCCGCGAAGGACGGGAGGGCGGGACCGCGCAGATCCGGCAACTCGGTGACGCAGCCGGTCGGCCCGGCCAGGCCGGCCCGCAGCGCGAGCCCTCCGACGATGCTGGTGGTCGCGACCGAACCGCGTGCTCCTACCAGCCAGACACCCGTTCGCATGGTGCTCCTTCCCGTCCAGGAGGAACCGTCGGTGTACTTAAATATAGGAATATCAGAATATTTTTCGAAAAGCTACGGCCTTGGCGGATGGGCCCCGCCCGCCCGACCCGTACCGGAACGACACCGGATCCGGCGTCGGCGTCGGCGGCGACGACGACGGACCGGTTTCCGGTACGGGTGCGGGCAGACGGGGCTGGCAGGCAGGGTCGGTCGGCGTCTCGACCCTGCCTCCCCCGCATCCGGCCGGCCGGGGCGTTGGCGTGCCCCGACCGGACGTCTCAGGTGGTGGCGGTCCTCCGGTGCGGCCGGGGAATCCCGGTCCGGTCGCACCGGACGACCGTCCTGCTCGTGCGCCACCGGGCCACGCGGCCCGGCTGCACACTCTCCGGAGCCGACCTCGTCCCGACCGCGGGGCGCAAACCGCGGTCGGTCCCTCGCCGGTCGGCTCCGGAAAGCCGGTCGGGCGACGGCGGCGCGAACACCGCCGTCGCGGATGGTCAGGGGGTCAGACGGCCACCGCGGTCAGCGCCGGTTCCACGTCGGTCCAGGAGGAACCGACGTCCGCCGAACGGGTCACCGCGTCCAGCACGAGCTGGACCTGCAACGCGTCGGCGAAGGAGGGCGCTGGGTCGGTGCCGGTGGCGATCGCCTCGATGAGATCGCGCATCTGGTGGGTGAAGGAGTGCTCGTAGCCGATGATGTGGCCGGGCGGCCACCACGCCGACATGTACGGGTGGTCGCTCTCGGTCACCAGGATCCGGCTGAAGCCCTGTTCCAGGGTAGGCCGGGTGGCGTCGTAGAACTCCAACTCGTTGAGGCGCTCCAGGTCGAAGACCACGCTGCCCAGCGAGCCGTTGATCTCGACTCGGAGGGCGTTCTTGCGGCCCGTGGCGAAACGGCTCGCCTCGTACGTCGCCAGGGCGCCGCCGTCGAGCCGGGCCACGAAGATCGCGGCGTCGTCGACGGTGACCGGCCCGGTGGCCGAGCCGTTGCCGTCGACCGATCCGCTGCCGTCCACCGTGGCCGCCAACCCGCTCGACCCGGCCGGCAACGGCCGCTCCTTCACGAACGTCTCGGTGATCGCGCTGACGCCGGTGATCCGCTGACCGACGACGAACTGCGTCAGGTCGATGATGTGCGCACCGATGTCACCGAGCGCGCCGGAGCCCGCCCTGTCCTTCTGCAACCGCCAGACCAGCGGGAACTGCGGGTCCACGATCCAGTCCTGCAGGTACGTCGCTCGGACGTGCCGGATCACCCCGAGTCGTCCGTCGGCGACCATCTGGCGCATCATCGTGACCGCGGGGACCCGGCGGTAGTTGAACCCGCACATCGACCGCACCCCGGCGGCGCGGGCGGTGTCCGCCGCGGCGGTCATCGCCCGTGCCTCCGCCACTGTGTTGGCCAGCGGCTTCTCGCACAGGACGTGCTTGCCGGCCGCCAGTGCGGCGAGGGCGATCTCGGCGTGACTGTCGCCGGGTGTGCAGATATCAACCACGTCGATGTCGGCGGAGTTGATCACGTCACGCCAGTCCGTCGTGTACGCGTCCCAGCCGAGCCGGTCGGCGGCCTCGGCCACCTTCGGTGTGTCGCGGCCGCAGATCAGCGCCATTCTGGCCCGTGCCGGCAGGTCGTACACGCGGTTCACGGTGCGCCACGCCTGCGAGTGCGCGGCGCCCATGAACGCGTAACCGACCATGCCGATCCGCAGTTCTCTGTCTGTCGTGGACAAGGTGGGTCTCCCCCCGGTATGTCAGAACCCGAGCTTGTCGTAGCTGCTCGCGTTCTCCTTGGTGATCGTCTCGGAGGCGAGGGTCATTTCCTTGGGCACCTGCAGCTCCGTCAGGTCGCCCAGGCCCCGACCCTGCGCGATGAGCCGCGCCAGCGAGATCGCCGAGGACGCCATCGACGGGTTGTAGGTCACCGTCGCCTTCAGCACCGAGTTATCGGCCTTGATCGCGTCGATCGCGAGCTTGGAGCCGGCACCGCCAACCATGAAGAACTCCGACCGGTTGGCCTGCTTGATGGCCGCGAGCACACCGATGCCCTGGTCGTCGTCGTGGTTCCAGATCGCGTCGATCTTCGGCAACGCCTGGAGGAGCTGGGCCGCCTCGCGCTGGCCGCTGTCCGGGGTGAACTCGGCCGAACGACGGTTGGTGACCTTGAACCCATACGTCGCCAGGGCCGCCTTGAAGCCCTCGCTGCGCTCGACGGTCAGCGGGATCTCCAGACCGGCGATCTCACCGATGACCGGGTTGGTGACGCCCTTGTCCTTGAGCTGCTTGCCGATGAAGTGCCCGGCCGAGACGCCCATGCCGTAGTTGTCACCCTTGATCACCAGCCGGGAGGCCAGCGCGTCGGGGAACGCCCGGTCGAGGTTGACGATCGGGATGCCGGCCTGCATGGCCTGGAGGGCAACGGCGTTGACCTCCTTGCCGTCGTGCGGCAGCACGACGATGATGTCCGGCTTCTGGGCGATCAGGGTGCCGAGCGTGGAGCGCTGGGCCTCCGAGTTCGACCCGCCGTCGACCTCCTTGAACTCCACGTCCGAGTACGCCGCGGCCTGGGCCTTGGCGTTGGCGTGGATGGCGCCCATCCAGCCGTGGTCGGCCGCCGGGGCGGAGAAGCCGATGACGACCTTCTTGCCCGGGGCGTTGTTGCCCTCGGCGTTGCCGGCGGCCTTGGTCTGGGTGCTGGCGGCCGGTGTCTCGTTGCTGGTGCAGGCGGTCAAGAGGGTGGCGGCGCCGACCGCGGCTCCACCGAAGAGCAACCGGCGGCGCGACAGGTCGCGACTGTGCTGGGTCATGAACGACCTCCTGGGAGCGTTTTTTAGGGATGAGGGTGTGCGAGGCCCGGCCACTGTCGAAGATCTCGACGTCGCCTGGACAACGGTGCGGTGCGTCAGGTTGCGGTGGTGACCCTGTTCCGCGCGAGGAGCCGAGTGACGGACTTGAACTGGAACTGCTGGATCAAGACGGCGGCGACGATGATGCCGCCCTTGACCATGTTCTGCGCCTCGATGGAGAGGCCGTTGATGGCGAAGAGGTTCGTGATCGTGGCGAAGATGATGACGCCCAGCAGCGAGCCGACGATCGTGCCGCGCCCCCCGCTCAGCAGCGTCCCGCCGATGATCGCCGCGGCGATCGCGTCCAGCTCGTACAGGTTGGCCATCGCCGCCTGCGCCGAGGTGGCCTGCGAGGTGAGCATGATGGCGGCGATGCCGCAGCACAGACCGGAGAGCGCGTAGAGCAGCATGGTGTGCCGGCGCACGTTGATGCCGGCCAGCCGGGCCGCCTCCGGGTTACCGCCCACGGCGACCGTCCGCCGGCCGAAGGTCGTCCGGTTGAGCAGGACCCACCCGGCCACCACCACCGCGCCGAGGATGTAGACGAGGATCGGGATGCCGATCACCTTGCGGGCCGCGATGTCGTTGATGAACGTGCTGCTCGACACCTGCGTCTGCTTGTTGGAGATCGACGCCGCCAGGCCGCGCGCGGCCACCAGCATCGCGAGGGTCGCGATGAAGGGCACCAACCTGCCGTACGAGATGAGGACGCCGTTGACCAGGCCGACGCAGATACCGACCACGAGGGCCGCGAAGATCATGCCGCCAGCGCCGTAGCTCTGGGTGGCCACCGTGGTGCACCAGACCCCGGCCAGCGCGACGATCGCTCCGACCGACAGGTCGATGCCACCGCCGATGATCACGAAGGTCATGCCGACCGTGACCACGCCGACGACCGAGGCGAGCTGGAGGATCGCCAGCACGTTGTTCCAGACCCAGGTGGGGTCGCCGTACAGCTCGGGCTTGGTGACCGCACCGACCACGATGAGCGCGGCCAGCACGCCGATCAGACCGAGGTTGCGCTTCGCGCCGTCGCCGCCGTCGCCCCGCCACCAGGAGAGCTTGCCGGTGGATGCGGCCTTGTCGCTGGTCACCGCCGTCTCCGCGGGGTCCACCGGCGGCGACTGCGCCGGAAGCTGTGGGCGTTCCGGTGTCGCGGTGGGTGTGGGAGTCGCGTCGCTCATGCCGGTGCGCCTTCCATCAAGGACCCCGCCATCACGAGGTCAAGCACAGTGTTCTCGTCGAGTTCGCCGGCCGCGGCTTCGCGGACGACCCGGCCCTCCCGCATCACCAGCACCCGGTCGGCGAGGCCCAGCACCTCGGGTACCTCGCTGGAGACCAGCAGCACGCCGACGCCCTGCGCGGCCAGTGATCGGATGACCTGGTACAGCTCGGCCCGGGCGCCCACGTCCACGCCCCGGGTGGGCTCGTCGAGGAGCAGCAGCTTGGTGCCGCCGAGCAACCATCGGCCGACCACCACCTTCTGCTGGTTGCCGCCGGACAGGGTGCGTACCGGCCGGTCGACGTCCCGGGGCCGCAGTTCCAGGGTCTCGGCGATCCGGTCCGCCTCGGCGCGTTCCGCCGCCGCGTTGGTGAAGCCGAGCCGCGCGTACCGGCCGAAGGTGGCGAGTGTGACGTTGCGGTAAATCGGCTCGCCGAGCAGCAGCGCCTGGCTCTTGCGCTCCTCCGGGGCCATGCCCATGCCGGCCCGCACCGCCGCACCGACGCCGGGGCGCAGCACCTTGCCGTCCATCCGCACCGTGCCAGCCTCCGCCAGCCGGGCGCCGTAGATCGTCTCCAGCAGCTCGGACCGGCCGGAGCCGACCAGGCCGGCGATGCCGACGATCTCCCCGGCCCGCACGTTCAGCGAGACGTCGGCGAACTCGCCGGTGCGGGTCAACCCGTCCACCTGGAGCAGGTCGGCGCCGGCGGTGTCGTCGGCCGGCCGGTCCGGGAAGACGTACTCGATGGTCCGGCCGGTCATCCGGCTGACCAGGTCGCGGGTCGGGGTGTCGCGTGCCGGCAGGTTCGCCGCCGTGGTCCGGCCGTCCTTGAGTACGGTGACCCGGTCGCCGATCTCGCGGATCTCCTCCAGACGGTGGGAGATGTAGATGACGGCGATGCCCTGCGCGGCCAGCTCGCGGATGATCCGGAACAGGTTGCCGACCTCGTCGTGCGCCAGCACCGCGCTCGGCTCGTCCATGATGATCAGTCGCGCCTCGTGCGACAGCGCCCGGGCCATGCTGACGATCTGCTTGCCGGCCGCCGGCAGGGAGCGGACCATCCGCCCGGGCGGGATCTCGCCGTGACCCAGCCGGCTGAGGATCTGCCGGGTGTGCCGGGCCATCCGGCCGCGCCGGACGAAGCCGAGGCTGCGGTACTCGTGCCCGAGGAACGCGTTCTCCGCGACCGAGAGGTCTTCGACGAGGTCGAGTTCCTGGTAGATGGTGGCGATGCCGGCCTTCATGGCGGCCTGCGGGTTGGCGAAGGTGACCGGTTCGCCGCGCCACTGGACGAGCCCGGAATCCGGTTGGTGCACTCCGGCCAGCACCTTGATGAGGGTGGACTTGCCGGCGCCGTTCTGCCCCAGCAGGCAGTGCACCTCTCCGGCGCGTACCTCGAGCTGCACACCGTCAAGGGCGCGTACGCCGGGGAAGGTCTTGACCACGTCGGTGAGGCGCAGGACGACCTCGCCCGCGACGGTGTCGGGCGGAGCTTCGACCAGCGGCGCGTCGGCGTCGGCCGACCCGGTGGTGGCGGTCTCGTCGGACAGGGCCACGGTCTCCTCCTCGCTCATGATGCTTCCCCGAAGGCGACGTCGCTGGCGAGCACGGCCGCGCCGGCGACGCCGGCCCGACCACCCAGCTCGGACAGCACGACGGGCAGGTTGCCGGTGGCCAGCGGCAGCGACCGGCGGTAGACCACGCTGCGGATCTCGGCGAGCAGGATGTGCCCGAGTTGGGCCAGCCCACCGCCGATCACGATCATCGACGGGTTGGTGAAGCTCACCAGACCGGCGAGGACTCCGCCGACCCGTCGCCCGCCGTCGCGGATCAGCTGGATACAGGTCACGTCGCCCTCGACCGCGCCCTCGGCGACGTCCAGAGCGGTCACCACGCCGCGCAGGCCCAGCCGCTCGGCCAGTGCCGGCGACGCCCCGCTGCGGGCGGCGGCGGTCGCCTCCTTGGCCAGCGCGGCACCACTGAACAGCGCCTCCAGACATCCGACGTTCCCGCACGAGCACATCGGCCCGTGCGAGTCGACCTGGATGTGGCCGATGTCCCCGGCGCAGCCGTCGGTGCCGCGGTAGACGTCGCCGGTCAGGTAGATGCCGCAGCCGATACCGGTGCCGATCTTCACGAAGAGGAAGTCGTCCACCGAGTGGGCGACCCCGCCGTGCCGCTCACCGATCGCCATGATGTTGACGTCGTTGTCGACCACCGCCGGGCAGCCGTGCTCCCGGCTGAGCAGCTCGCGGACCGGAAACCGATCCCAGCCCGGCATGATCGGCGGCGAGACCGGGACACCGTCGCGGAAGCTGACCGGGCCGGGCACCCCGATGCCGACCGCGTCCAACCGCTCGTACGCGCCGTCGACCCGGGCCTTGTGCAGCAGCTCGTTGACCCGTTGCAGGGTCACTTTCGGTCCATTGCGGATGTCGGCCGGCTCGGCGTAGTGGGCCACCGGTTCGAGCCGACCGTTGACCACCTCGACGTCCATCGAGCTGGCGCCCAGGTCGACGGCCGCGAAGCGCAGTTTCGGGTTCAGCTCGACCAGGGTGGAGCGACGCCCGCCCCGGGAGGCGGCGAGCCCGGCCTCGGCGACGTAACCCAGGGCGACCAGCCGGTCCAGCTCGGCCAACAGGCGCGGGCGGGGCATCTGGAGGCGGTCGCCCAGCTCGGCGCGGGACACGGCTCCCTCGTCGCGGAGCAACCGCAACAGTCGGACGTGCAGGGGCTCGACGGTCCGCACCGGGGAGTTCACCTCTTCATCGAACTCGTTCACATCGACGCAACGCCGAGGTGTTGTGTCCGACACAGTAGGAGCGTTCCGCACCGCCTGTCCAGAGCTTCGACCGTTCCGGTGGCAACTTTTGTCCGTAAGAGCAAAAGCTAATAGTGGATCAAGAAAAGGGCCTGCGGAAACGAACCGGGGGGCGGGAGCGCCTCGCGCTCCCGCCCCCCGGGCGGTGATGGACGTCACACGTCTGGTCGAGGCGTGCTGGGACGATGCCGGGCCGTGGGCCGTCCGCAAGCAGGTGCAGAACCAGGTCGGGGCGCTGCGGCTGCGGGAGCAGCTGCTGTGCGATCAGGTCAGCGCTTGGCAGCCGAATTCCGCTTCTTCCTGAGCTTGCGGTCGTCGCGCAGTTCGAGGTACGGCTCGTCGTCGACGGCGTGGCCGGCCGAGATGGCCCGGCCGCGCTCCAACTCCGCGTCGAACTCGGCGCCCAACAGGATCGCGATGTTGCTCAGCCAGAGCCAGACCAGAAAGATGATCACGCCGGCCAGCGCACCGTACGTCTTGTTGTACGAGCCGAAGTTGCTCACGTAGAAGGCGAAGAGACCGGAAATCACGAGCCAGATCACCACAGCGAGCACGCCACCCGGGCTGACCCAGCGGAACCCGCCGTGCCGGGCGTTCGGCGAGGCCCAGTAGAGGATCGCGAACATCAGGCTGACCAGGAGCAGCAGCACCGGCCACTTGGCGACGTCCCAGACCGTGACGGCCGTCGAGCCGAGGCCGACCACGTCCCCGACCACCTCGGCGAGCCGGCCGGTGAAGACCACGATCACCGCGCAGGCCAGCAGGAGCACGCCGATCACCGCCGTCACGCCGACCCGGATCGGCAGCGTCTTCCAGATCGGCCGGCCCTCCGGCACGTCGTAGATCGTGTTCGAGGCGCGCATGAACGCGGCGACGTAGCCCGACGCGGACCAGAACGCCGCCAGCAGACCGATGATCGCCGCGACGCTGGCCAGGCCTCCGCTGTCCCGGGCCTGGTTGATCGCATCCTCGATGATCTTCTGGATGCTCTCGTTGGGCACCGCCTGGTTGACCGTTTCCTTGACGCCCTCGGTGGCGCTGGTGCCCAGCAGGCCGAGGATGGAGATCAGCACCAGCACGCCCGGGAAGATGGACAGCACCCCGTAGTAGGTCAGCGCCGCCGCCCAGTCGGTCAGGCTGTCGTCCTGGAACTCGGTGACCGTGCGGCGCAGCGCGGCCTTCCAGCCGCTGCCGGGCAGATCGGTGGGGCTGTCCGGCCCAGCGTCGGGCCCGACCGGCCCGCTGCGCTCACGGTGGGCGGACGTCTCGTCGGAGGCCATCGCCCCTCCTCTTCGTCGGCGGTGTCGCCCCCAGGACATGCCCCGCGAACAGCGGCTGATAACACCTACGGGTAGAGCAACCTGCCCATCCGGCGCGACGCCACCAGCAGGCCGACCGCCAGCATCGCCAGCAGGTAGAGCACGTCGAGCAGCCAGAGCCAACCCCCGGTGCCGAGCGCGACGCCACGGATCAGGTGCACGGCCCGGTACAGCGGGGTGACCTCGACCAGCCAGTGCAGCAGGGTCGGGTACGCCTGCGCCGGCACGAAGGTGCCGGAGAAGAGGAACAGGGTGAACTGCGCGGACGCCACCAGGTCGAAATCCTGCCAGCTGCGCATGAAGGTGGAGATCGACATGCCGAGCGCCCCGAACGCGAACCCGACCAGCACTGCGGCGGGCAGCGCGGTGAGCGCGTGGACGACGCTGGTCAGATCCAACGCGACCATCACCCCGAGGAACGCGGCCGAGTAGGCGCTGCCTCGCAACATCGCCCAACTCAGCTCACCGAGGGCGATCTCGAACGGCCGTACGGGGGTGGCGATCATCCCGTCGTACAGCTTCATGTACTTCATCTTGCCGAAGAAGTTGAATGTGGTCTCGGCAAGCGCCCCGGTCATCGCGGACGCGGCCAGCATCGCCGGCGCGACGAACGCGGCGTACGACACCAGCCGCCCGTCGGGCAGCGGCAGGTCACCGACCAGCGACCCGACGCCCACGCCGATGGAGAGCAGGTAGAGCAGCGGCTCCACGAAGCCGGAGAGCAGCAGCAGCCAGTAGACCGACTTCAGCGCGGCGAGATTGCGCTCGATGACCGACCCCGACCGCCGGGACGCGGCGGAGACGTCGACCAGCCGGGGCAGGACCAGCGTGACCACGAGATCTCCCTAGACGACGAGCTTGCGGCGGAAGGCGCGCAGCGCCAGCAGCCAACCGACGGCCGCCCACGCAGCCAGGTAGAGCAGGTGCCCGCCGATCGACCACTGCGGGGCGACACCGAGCGTCGCCGCACGACAGAGGTCGACGGCGTGCCACAGCGGAGTCGCGTACGCCAGCCAGCGCAGCGCCTCCGGCAACGACTCGACCGGGAAGAACACGCCGGCGAACAGCGTCATCGGGATGACCGCGAACCGGAACAGCATCGCCAGCCAACTGTCGCTGGACACCACCGCGGCGTACGCGAACGTCGGCGTGGCCCCGGCCAGCCCGAGCAGCGCCACCACCGGCAGGGTGGCCACCGCCCACGGCGACCGCAACGCCCCGAACACCCCGGTGACCAGCAGGAAGGCCGCGATCGTCGTGAGCACCCGGAACAGCACGAAGGCCAGGTGCCCGGCCAGGATGTCGCCCACCCGTAGCGGCGACGCCGTCTGCGCGAAGTAGATCTTGACCCACTGGAAGTTGCTGAACACCGGCCACGTCGAGTCGCCCACGGTCACCTGGAGCGCCGTCGAGGCGATCAGCCCGGGGACCAGCCAGTCGAGGTAGCGCACCCCGTCGACGCCCTGGTCGATGTACGCGCCGACGCCCAGCCCGAAGCCGAGCACGGTCAGCACCGGCAGCAGGAACGACGAGAACACCCCCGCCCGCCAGGTGCGACGAAGATTCACCAGGTAGTGCTCGAACACCGCGTACGCCGGCACCCAGGGCAACCGCGTCCGCTGCGCCACACTCACCATGACCACCCCCCGTCCCCGACCTTCCTACCCCCGGGGTACGACAGGCCGCCGGTCACCCTACGGCGACCCCGTCGACGTGTCGCCCGGGTTTCCGCCGGGTCGCGCGCCACGCCCACGGCCTGCCGGCGGCCTGCCGGCGCGATGATCCACTACAGATCGGCGATGTGGCGCCATCCCGTCGCCCGGACACCGCCGTATCGCCGATCCGGAGTCGATCACATCGCCCGGACAGCGTCGGACCCGACGAACGTGCCCCACGCGTCGGGCGTGAAGACGAGCACCGGGCCAGCCGGATCCTTCGAGTCACGAACGGCCACCAGCCCCGGAAGGTTGTCGGCCACCTCCACGCAGTTACCGCCATCCGGGCCGCTGCGGGTGCTCTTGCGCCACCGGGCGCCGGTCAGCTCCATGTCTCCGCCACTTCCTGCGCTCCCGTCGGATGACTGCTGCTGCGGTAGTGCCTCATGGCAGATCAACTCGGGTTCCTGGAAACCGGGGTATCCCGGTCCCGCGGACACCCCGGTTTTCAGGAAGCCGAGTTGACCTTGGGACTGGGCAGGCCCAGGCGGTCGGACCGCGCGACCGCCGAGGGATTTACCGGGCCGGGGACCTACCGGACACCGGCACCGAGCCCGACGAACGCGCGCCACGCCTCGGGCTCGAAGACGAGCACCGGGCCAGCCGGATCCTTCGAGTCACGAACGGCCACCACCCCCGACAGATTCTCCGCAACCTCCACACAGTTGCCGCCGCTGCCGTTGCTGCGACTGCTCTTGCGCCACCGGGCGCCGGTCAGCTCCATGTCTCCGCCATTTCCACGATCAGTTCGAGGGACTGCTGCTGCGATAGTGCCTCACCCCGGATCGACTCCCACACCTCGACCATCTGCCGCACGTACTCGGCGCGGTCGATGACCTGCCCGTGGCGCTGCCCGTCCAGGTAGACCACATCTTCACCGGTCGCGGTGGTGGCGATCACGAAGGGGCCATCGAGCCCAGCGTAAGCACCGGCGGACAGCGGCACTACTTGGATTCTGACCCGGGGCAGGGCCGAGCCGAGCTTCGCCAGGTGCCGCAACTGCTCGCTCATCACCTCCGGCTCGCCGACGCTGCGGCGCAGCGCGTACTCGTCGACGACCACACTCAGCAGCGGTGGCCGGTCCCGGGTGAGCACGGCCTGCCGGTCGAGCCGGGCTGTCACCTGCTGCTCGACCTCATCCGCCGCGAAGAGCCCGGCACCGGCCAGGATGGCGCGGGCGTAGCCCTCGGTCTGCAACAAGCCCGGCAGGTAGAGCGGCTCGAACGAACGCAGCGCGGTGGTCTCCTGCTCGATGCCCGCCCAGTCGCGGAACCACGGCACCACGGCCTCGCGGCTGATCCGCCGCTGGATGCGCTCGAAGCGCCCGTCGGCAGTGAACACGGCGTCGCACCGGCGCGCGAAGTCCAGACTCGGCCGGCGCTCGGAGGTCTCCACCTTGGCGACCAGTGCCCCGGAGTAGCTCAGCGCCTCCGCCAGCGTCGCCTGGGACATGCCACTGGCAGCCCGGGCCAGCCGTAGCTCCTCGGCGAAATGCTCCAGCATGGACGAACTCTCCACGGACACCCTCCGTACATCCTCGTACCGTGCCGGGCCGATCACCGTACGCGCTGGTCGTCGGCGCGCGGAACCTCCCACGGTAGTCGCGTCCTCAGCAGACTGTCACGCAGCGGGACCGCTCACGGGATCGGACGGCGGGCGGAACCAGGCCGGGGCGCCCCGTGACCCCCGATCCGGGGCGCTCCCATCCATCGAGCACGCCGGTCCACGAGAAAGGGAGGCTCCGATGCCCCGCTACCGCTCGCACGTGGCGGCGCGACCGTCGTGGCGCTGCCGGGTCTGCGGTGCCGCGTGGCCCTGCTCCCCGGCTCGCCTGGCACTGCTCGGCGAGTACCGCGAGAACCGGACCGGCCTGCTCATCTACCTCGCGACGCTGCTCGACGAGGCGACCGGAGACCTCCCCGGCACCGACCAACTACGCGACCGCTTCCTCACCTGGGCAAGAGCCCGATGAACGACACCTAGAGCAGATCTTGGACAGTTTCCGTTAGCAGCTAACGGAAACTGTCCAAGATCTGCGAAGCGAGCGGCGGCACGGGCTCAGTCGACCAGGGTGCGGCCGGTCAGGTGCAGGAAGACGTCCTCCAGGCCGCTGCGCCGCACCAGGACGTTGGCCGGGTTGAGCCCCAGCGCGCCGACCTCGGCGACCGCCGCGTCGCCGTCGGGCACGTAGAGCAGGACGCGGTCGGGCAGCACCTCGACCCGCTCCCCCACACCGTCGAGCTTGCCGGCGAACGGCTCCTGCGACTCGGCGGCGAAGCGCAGCTCGACCACCTCGCGGGTGGAGTGCTCCTCGATCAGCGCCCGGGGTGAGCCCTCGGCGACGATCCGCCCGCCGTCCATCACCACCAGCCGGTCGCAGAGCTGCTCGGCCTCATCCATGTAGTGCGTGGTGAGCACCAGCGTCACGCCCTGCTGCTTGAGCCGGAACAGTCGCTCCCACACCAGGTGCCGCGCCTGCGGGTCGAGCCCGGTGGTCGGCTCGTCGAGCAGCACGATCTCCGGGTCGTTGACCAGGGCGCGGGCGATGGTCAACCGGCGCTTCATCCCACCGGAGAGCGGCTCGACCTTACTGTCGGCCCGCTCGGTGAGCTGGACGAAGTCGAGCAGCTCGGCGGCCCGTTCCCGGGCGACCCGGCGCGAGATGCCGAAGTAGCGGGCGTACACCGTGAGGTTTTCCCGGACGCTCAGCTCCGGGTCGAGATTGTCCATCTGCGGGCACACGCCGAGCCGGGCCCGGATCGCCGGCCCGTCGCGGACCGGATCCAGGTCGAGGATGCGCAGCTCACCGCCGCTCGGCGGAGAGATGCAGCCGACCATTCGCATGGTGGAGGACTTGCCGGCGCCGTTGGGCCCGAGGAAACCGAACGCCTCACCCGAACGCACCTCGACGTCGATGCCGTCGACGGCGGTGAAGTCACCGAACCGCTTCACCAGCCCACGAGCCTGAATCAGTGGTCGCCCCGAAGTCACCGCCCGACCCTAGCGGCCGGATCCGACAGCTTTCCACGGAAATTCGGGCCCAGCGTGCAGATCCGGCATGCGAAAGGCCGCGGCACGGGCCGTGCATACCCCGAGGAGACACAAACACTCTTCGCTGCCCCACCCACCAGCCAATCGACGTGTATCGTCCGATTGTGTCGCCCATCCGTTCGCCCGACGGTTCGTCGCCACCCTCACGACCAGCCAACTCTCCCGTCAGTGAGCCCGGCCCGGCCGGAAACGGGTCGCCACCTCGCCCCAGAGCGCCCCACGCCAGCTCAGCCGACACCAGCACGCCCGAAGGCACCGATTCGGCCGAGCGGCTCGGCGATGATGCTCGGGCCGTTGACGAGCGCGCCACCCGGGAGCTGGCCGCCCAGTTCGAGGACGAGAAGCCGGGCCGGGTGCTGTCCGGGCCGGCCGGCCTACTCTTCACCGCAGCGGCGCTGGCGGTCGGCCTTCTCGCCCTGTGGCAGGTCTTCCGCCCTCTGGCGCAGGGCAGCAAATACTATTTGATCATCTTCCTGGCGGGCATGCTGCCGCCGGTCTTCCTGGTCCACCCGGCGGGCCTGCGAATGCCGGCCTGGCGGCGGCGCAGAAGCGACAGCGACAGCGACGGCAGCGCTCTGGCGCGGCCCACCGCCGTGGACTGGGCACTGGCCGTCCTGGCGGTGGCCGCCTGCCTCTACCCCGTCCTACCGATCCCCCTGGGTACGGGTGGCGGCGGTTACAACGCCTTCCTCGACCGGCAGGGTCTGCTGGCACCCCCGGATCTGGTGCTGGGCACCATCCTGCTGCTCCTGCTGCTCGAAGCGTGCCGGCGCACCACCGGGTGGATCCTGCCCGCGGTCTGCCTGCTGTTCCTCGGCTACGGCTACTACGGCGGGCTGCTGCCGCAGTCCTTTCCGGTAGCCCACGCCGGGCTCGACTTCAGCCAACTGGTCGACGCGTTCTACAACTCCGACAGCGGCTTCTACGGCACCCCGCTGGACGTGGCGGCCTCGTACATCGTGCTGTTCACCATCTACGGCGCGGTTCTGGAACTGTCCGGGGCGGGGCGGTTCTTCGTCGAGCTGTCGGCGGCGGCGTTCCGCCGCTCGCGCACCGCCGCCGGGCGTACGGCGGTGGCCTCCGGCTTCCTGCTCGGCACCGTCTCCGGGTCCGGGGCCGCCACGACGGTGAGCATCGGGGCGGTCACCTGGCCGCTGCTGCGCCGTGCCGGCTACCCGGCCGAGCGCGCGGGCGGCATGCTGGCCGCCGCCGGTGTGGGCGCGATTCTCTCCCCGCCCACCCTGGGCGCGGCGGCGTTCATCATCGCCGAGTATCTGGGCGTCTCGTACCTGCAGGTGCTGAGCTGGGCAACCGTGCCGACCGTGCTCTACTACCTCGGCATCCTGCTCTCCGTGGAGATCGACGCCCGCCGCTCGGGCGTACGCCCGGTGGTGATCGACGTCGGCTCTCCGTGGCGCCTGCTGGCCCGGTTCGGCTACCACTTCGCCTCGCTGATCGCCATCGTCGTGTTCCTCGCCGTCGGCATGTCCGCGACGAGGGCGGTCGTCTTCGCCACCCTCCTGGCCGCCGCGCTCTCCTTCCTGGACCGTACGCACCGGCTCACGCCACCCCGGCTGATGACCGCGCTCGTCACCGGGGTGCGCGGCGCGCTCGCGGTGACCGCCGTCTGCGCCGCCGCCGGCATCATCACGGCGACCACCACCAAGACCGGCCTCGGGCCGCAGGCGGCGGCGCTGCTGGTCGGCGGGGCCAAGGCGGCCACCTCCAACCCGACTGTCGTGCTGGCGCTCACCGCGCTGCTCGCTGCCGTCGCACTGAGCCTGCTGGGCCTGGCCGTGCCGGTCACCGCCTCGTTCGTGATCGGTTGGGTGATCGTCGGCCCGGCCCTGCTCGACCTGGGCGTGACAGCGCCCGCCGCGGCGATGTTCGTCTTCTACTTCGCGGTCCTGTCCGAGGTGTCCCCGCCCACCGCGCTCGCGGCAGTGGCCGCCGCCGCCGTCACCGGCGGCCGGTTGGTGCCGACCATGTGGCAGACCCTGCGCTACGCCCTGCCGGCCTACCTGATCCCGATCGCGTTCGTGATCACGCCGGCCGGCCTCGGTCTGCTGGGCATCGGCGGCGTGCCGCGGATCGCCTTCGCCGCCGTGGTGACGGCGCTCAGCGTGTCCGTGCTGGCCGTCGCCGCCGGTGGCTGGCTGCCCGGCGTGGGTCCCGCCGGCGCCCCGGAACGCGTGCTCGGCGCCCTCGCCGGCGTCACCCTGCTCTGGCTCGAACCCGTGCCGGTCGCGGTCGGCGTGGCGCTGGCCGCCATCGCCGCAGCGGGAGTGCTCGTCCGACGCGGATCCACGGGCCGACCGCGAACACCAACAGAGGAGAAACTGTGCGACGAATCGACGTACGACTCGCGGCGGGCCTGAGCGTGCTCGCCCTCGTCACGACCGCGGGCTGCGGTGGCCAGCAGGGCGGCGCCGCCGAGGACGACACGTCCAGCGCGGTCACCTGCGAGGTGGCCCGGGAGACCCGGGTCGGCATCGCCACCGGTAACGCGACAGGCGTCTACTACCCGATCGGCAACGCCCTGGCCGGGCAGTTGTCCGGGTCGACCGGCGGCAAGCTCACCGGCACCGCCGCCGAGACCGGCGCCTCGGTCCAGAACGTCGAGCAGTTGGTCGGCGGCCAGTACGACGTGGCGTTCTCGCTGTTCGACACGGCGGTCAACGCGGTCGAGGGCAAGGGCAGCTTCTCCGCGCCGCAGCCGGTGCAGGCGTTGGCCCGCCTCTACGACAACTACACCCAGGTGGTGGTCCGTAAGGACTCGGGAATCACCTCGGTGGCCGGCATGCGCGGCAAGCGGATCTCCACGGGCTCCCCGAAGTCCGGCACCGAGGTGATGGCGAACCGGCTGCTGGAGGCCGCCGGACTCGACCCGGCCAAGGACGTTCAGGCCCAGCGGCTCGACCTGACCAAGACGGTCGAGGGAATGAAGGACGGCAGCATCGACGGCTTCTTCTGGTCCGGCGGTCTGCCCACCGGCGGCCTGACCGACCTGTTCACCACCGCCGGCGACACCGTGCGGTTCGTCGACATCGCGGCCCTGCTGCCGAAGCTGACCGCGCTGAGCCCCGGCTACCAGGCCGGCACGATCGGTCGGGACGTGTACCGGACGGCGACCGACACCCCGACCATCGTCGTACCCAACGTGCTGCTGGTCCGCGAGGATCTGGACGCCAACGTCGCCTGCGCGATCACCCGGACGGTGTTCGACAAGCGCGACGTCCTGGCCCAGGCCAACCCGGCGGCCAAGGGGATCTCGCTGGAGAAGGCCCGCAGGACCCTGCCGGTGCCGCTGCACCGCGGCGCCGAGAAGGCGCTGAACGACCTCGGAGCGAAGTGACGGCCGGTCAGCCGTCGGCCGGCGCGGTGGCGGCGCGGGCCGCGGCGACCAGCCGGTCGGTCTCGGCGAGCAGGGCCGCGTCGTCCGCCGGTGCGCCGGGATCGAGGCGGACCGTCCAGGTCAGACCGTCCACGCCGGCCACCCGCCGGGCCGCGACCCGGGCCGCGCCGCCGGGCACCGGCTGGTGTTCGGTGTACGCGACGGAGCGCGTCACCCGTGCCCGCACCTGGTGCGGCAGCTCACCCGGGTCGAGCAGCAGGTACGTCTCGGCTGGGCCGTCGGCGACCACGGTGTAGCCGTCGCGCTCGACGACCGTCTCGGCGGGCGTGACGGTCAGCTCCCGACCGGACCAGACCGCCTTGAGCACGTCGTGCCAGCCGATGCGGTGCCCCCGGCCGGGCAGCCACAGCCCGAGGTTGCTGGCCACGACGACCCCGTCGCCCTCGCCGTTGCCCGCCGCCGACCAGGCGAGCACCCGCTCGTCGGCGGCCAACGGTGGCCGGTCGGCCGGCGGCAGCTTCGGCTTGCGGCTGAACAGTCCCATCTAGAGCCCTCCCGCGGCCTGCTCGCGCAACGCCCGGGCATGCTGCTCCAGCGACAGCAGTTCGCCGAAGGCGGCGAAGTACTCGTCCTTGTTGTTGACCGGGTTGATCCGCTGGATGCGCGACTTGAGGTCGCGGATGCGGGCCGTCACCGACCCGAACTGCACCCGGGCCATGGTGATCGACACGTAGCGTGGGTCCGCTTCACCGTCGATCCGCAGCGGCTCGACGGCCAACTCGCCGACCAGCGCCGCCGAGGCCAGGTCGTCACAGGCGTCACGGACCTTCTCGATCCAGACGGCGCCGCCGGTCGCCGACGCGGCCCCACCGGCCGCCGCGACAGCAGCCCGCACGGCGACGTGCACCGGGTTGCGGTATTCCGTCGCCTCGACCGCGTCGAACATCGGCCCGGCCAGCACCGGCTGTTGCAGGGCGAGCTTCAACGCCTCGCGCTCGACCATCGACTGTGGGCTGTCCACCGCCGGTTCGGGGCGGGACGGGGCGGATCGCGGGGCGGGTGCGGCGTCCCGGCCGCCGGGCGGCGGGGTGTTGGCGGCGGCGAGCACCGCCCGCTGCACCGGCTCGATCTCCATGCCGAGGTCCATGGCGAGCTTGCGGACGTACTCCGGGCGTTTTTCCCGGTCTTTCAGCTGCGCGACCAGCGGCGCGGCCCGGCGCATCGCCTCGACCCGGCCGTCGACGGTGTCCAGGTCGAAGCGGCTGATCTCGTGGCGCAGCGCGAAGTCGACCAGGGGCTCGCGCCGAGCGACCAGGTCGCGGACCGCCAGGTCGCCCTTGGCCAACCGCAGGTCGCACGGGTCCATGTTGTCGGGGCTGACCGCGATGAAGGTCCGGCCCACGAAGCGCTGGTCGTCGGAGAAGGCACGCAGCGCCGCCTTCTGCCCGGCGGCGTCCCCGTCGAAGGTGAAGATGATCTCGCCGGCCACCGAGTCGGTGTCCAGCAGGAGCCGGCGCAGCACCCCGATGTGGTCCGCGCCGAACGCGGTGCCGCAGGTCGCCACCGCAGTCGTCACCCCGGCCAGGTGGCAGGCCATCACGTCGGTGTAACCCTCGACGATCACCGCCCGGCCCTGCTTGGCGATCTCCCGCTTGGCCTGGTCGATGCCGTAGAGCACGTGCGACTTCTTGTAGATCGGCGTCTCGGGGGTGTTCAGGTACTTCGGGCCGTCGTCGTCGTCGAAGAGCTTGCGCGCTCCGAAGCCGATCACGTCGCCGGCGAGGTCCCGGATCGGCCACAGCAGCCGGCGTCGGAACCGGTCGATCAGCGTGCCCGAGCGGGACTCCCGGGACAGCCCGGCGGTGACCAGCTCCTGATGGGTGAAGCCCTGCTGGCGCAGGTGCTTGGTGAGCAGGTCCCAGCCATCCGGCGCGAACCCGCACCCGTAGCGCTCGGCGGCGGCCCGGTCGAAGCCCCGTTTGGCCAGGAACTCCCGGGCCGGCCGCGCCCCGGCGGTGCTGAGTTGCGCCCGGTAGAAATCGACCGCGGCGGCGTGCGCGGCGACCAGGCGCTGCCGTTGGCCCTGCTGCGGGCGGGGACGCGGGGTGCTCCGGTCGTCCTCGACGTAGCGCAGCTGGATGCCGGCACGCCCGGCCAGCCGCTCAACCGACTCGACGAAGCTGAGGTGCTCCGCGTCCATCAGGAACTTGATCGCGTCGCCGCCGGCCCCGCAGCCGAAGCAGTACCAGACGTTGCGGGCCGGCGAGACGTTGAACGACGGGCTCTTCTCGTCGTGGAACGGGCACAGGCCCTTGAGGTTGCCGCCGCCGGCGGACTTCAGGGTGACCGTCTCGGAGATCACATCCCCGATCGAGGTGCGTTCCCGGACCAGTGCGATGTCCTCGTCCCGGATCCGCCCAGCCATGCGCCACCCCCTCGGCGTACATCCTGCCCTGCCGGGCCGACGACACGCCGGCCGGGGGACACCGGTGTGGCGGGGGCCGCCGTCGGGCTCACCCGTTCCGGCCCGGCCGCCGGGACCGCGCGGGGACCATGACCAGATGCGCAGGGTACGCGGTGACGGCGCCCGCCGGCGAAGCCGGATCCTCGGGCGGCTGGGGCTGCGTGGCGTGGCGCCCGCCCAGGACGAGGCCGGCCACCGGCATGCCACCTGGCTCGAACTCTTCCTCGACCTCATCTTCGTGTACGCGCTGGCGGCCGTCGTACGTCGGCTCGGCGACGACCCGACCCCGGCGCCGACGGCCGTGCTGGCCGTGATCGGGCTGTTTCTGGTGGTGCAGTGGTGCTGGCTGGGGCAGGTCTTCTACGACAACCGGTTCGACCCGGACGACGCGCCGCACCGGCTGCTGGTGCTGGTCGCCCTGGTCGGCGCCGGCGCGATGACGCTCGGCGTCGACGAGGTGCCGGAGAGCGTGCTGCTTCCGGTGGGATACCTGGTCGTGCGGGGTGTGCTGCTCCTGCTGTATCTACGGGCCCGACCGACCAGCCCGATGGCCCGGACGGTGACCACGATCTACCTGCTCGGCTTCGGGACGGGCTGGCTCATCTGGCTGGCCTCACTGGTCGCCCCCACCGGGTCGCGCCCGACGCTGTGGATCATCGCGATGGTCGTCGAGCTGGCCACCCCCTGGGTCGGCCGACGCTGGCTGAACGACTGGCCGGTGGACAACCGGCACCTGCCGGAACGCATCGGCCAGTTCACGATCATCGTGTTGGGCAGCGCGATGGCCAACCTGCTCTTCGCGGTGCCGGATCACCCTCCACCGCACATGATCCTAACGGCCGGGCTGGCCTTCCTCATACCGGCGGCCGTCTGGTGGGCGTACACCGCCTTCGTCACCACCCGGGTGCTGCAGAGCCGACTGCGCGGCGGGCAGGCGTACGGCTACCTGCACTTTCCGCTCGGCGGTGCGTTGTTGCTGCTGGGCTGGGCCCTCGGCCAGGTGGTCCGACTCGTCGACGACAACGTGCGCCACCTGCCGCTCGAACTGCGACTGGTGCTGGCCGCCTCCGTGATCGCCTGGACGTTGTGTGGGCTGGCCCTGTCCTGGTTGTGGTGCCGGCCGAGCGCGGGCCGGCTGGCGATCACCGGGTACGGGATCGTCTCGGTCGGCGTGGTCACCACCTGGGTGCACGAACCGAAGCTGATGCTGCTGTTGCTCGCGGTGGCGATCGTCGGGTACGCCGTGCTGCTCAGCCGGGCCCTCGGCAAGCTCGACGAGGACCCGGCAGTCGGCGCCTGACGCTCAGGCCGCGGCCGGCTCCTCCGCGGCGACCTGCCGGTTCCAGTCCGCCTTGGTGGAGCGCCAGCCCTCGTCGTCCATGCCGCGCCGCCAGTAGCCGGAGATGGAGAGACGGTCGGCGGGCACGCCCCGCTCGCCGCGCAGCAGCCGGCGCAGCTCCCGGACGAACGTCGCCTCGCCGTGCACGAAGGCGTGCACGGAACCGGGCGGGAACTCCAGCTCCCGCACCGCCGCCACCAGGGCGTCGCCCACCGGGCGGTCACCCCGGTGCAGCCAGGTCAGCTCCACGGCGCCGGGGCTGAGCAACTGCTGCTCCTCCGCCGGGTCGGCGATCTCGACGAGGACCCGGGCCGGAGCGCCCAACGGCAGCCGTTCCAGGGCGGCGGCGATCGCCGGCAGGGCGCTCTCGTCGCCGACCAGGAGGTGCCAGTCCGCGTCCGGGTCCGGCGCGTACGCCCCGCCGGGGCCGACGAAGTGCACCGGGTCACCCGGGCGCAGCGCCGCGGCCCACGGGCCGGCCAGCCCCTCGTCGCCGTGGTGCACCACGTCCACGGTCAGCTCCCCGGCCAGCGGGTCCCACCGCCGCACGGTGTACGCGCGCAGCCGGGGCCACTGCTCCCGGGGCAGGTCCCGGCGGATCGCGGCGAGGTCCAGCGGCTGCGGGTACGCGACGCCGGGCGCCGGAAAGACCAGCTTGATGTAGTGGTCGGTGAACTCGCCCACCGGCAGGCCGGTCAGCTCGTCCCCACCGAGGACGAGTCGGATCAGGTGCGGGGTGGGTCGCTCGGTGCGCAGCACCTGGACCGAGGTGACGTTCCTTGGGCGTTCCGTCATGCACTTAGGTTAGCCTAAGTTGCTGCGGTCGCCTCCGGCGGTGCGCCGCCGCCGACCAGACGGGTGTGCCAGCTCATCGCCGCCGGGTCGGTGAGCGAGGCGATCTGGTCGATCACCACGCGCAGCCGGGCGGCGTCGTCCGGCGCGGCCCGCCACAGCGGGGCGAACACCGGATCGAGCCCGTCCGGGGCTCGTCCGACCAGCGCCGCCGCCAGCTCGGCCAGCATCGCCCGCTGCCGCTCGTAGCGACCCCGGAAGCCGGTGCGCCGCATCACGTAGCGCAGGGCGATGCCCTTGAGCAGCGCGCACTGGGCCCGGACCCGTCTCGGCACCACCAGATCGGCGGCGTAGCGGCGGTGCGGCCCGGGGCCGTACCGCTCCTCGGTGGCCGCCACCGCCGCCGACACGAACCGACCGGTCAGGCCGCTCGTGGTGGCCTTCAGCGCGACCTGGGCGCGGTGGCTGCCGTCGTAGCCGACGAGGGGGGCGAGCAGCGGGTCAGCCAGCAGCTCGACCAGCACCTCGGCCAGGTCGGCCGGAGACTCCCCGGAGTAGGCGGCGGCCACGTCGGCGCAGAGCGCGGCCCGCTCGTCGGCGTCCGCGAGCAGCGGGCGCAGCGCGACGTACCCGCCGTGGATGCCGTCCTCCACGTCGTGCACCGAGTACGCGACATCGTCGGCCCAGTCCATCACCTGCGCCTCCAGGCAGCGCCGGTCGCCGGGCGCACCGGCCCGGATCCAGCCGAAGACCGCCGCGTCGTCGGCGTACACCCCGAACTTGCGCTGCCCGTCGCGGCGCGGCCAGGGGTACTTGCCGATAGCGTCGAGCGACGCCCGGGTGAGGTTCAGCCCGGCCGACGAACCGTCCGGGGCGAGCACCTTCGCCTCCAGCCGGGTCAGCACCCGCAGCGTCTGCGCGTTGCCCTCGAAGCCGCCGCAGGGCGCGGCGAGCAGGTCCAGCGCCGCCTCGCCGTTGTGCCCGAACGGCGGGTGCCCGAGGTCGTGGGCGAGCCCGGCGACGTCCACCACGTCCGGGTCGCAGCCCAGCCGGGCGCCCATCTCCCGGGCGATCTGGGCCACCTCCAGCGAGTGGGTCAGCCGGGTCCGCAGGAAGTCGTCGGTGCCGGCGGTGTGCACCTGGGTCTTGGTGGCCAGCCGGCGAAACGCCGCGGAGTGCAGCACCCGGGCCCGGTCACGCTCGTACGGCGACCGGCGGTGGCCGGTGTCCTTGGGCGGCTCCTGGACCAGCCGGGCGTCCGATGGGTTCACTTTTGGCGCAGAACGCAGAACTCGTTGCCCTCCGGGTCGGACAGGACCGTCCAGTCGACGTCACCCTGGCCGATGTCGACGTGCCGGGCGCCCATGTCGACCAGACGCTCAACCTCGGCCTCCTGGTCGGCCGGGCGGAGGTCGAGATGCAACCGGTTCTTGCGCTCCTTGCCGTCGGTCACCGGCACGAAGACCAGCCCGGGAAGGCGGTCGGCGGACTGGCGGATCTCCACCTCGTCCGGTCTCTCGGTGACGACCTGGTATCCGAGCGCCTCGGCCCACCAGCGGGCCAGTCGGGCCGGATCGCGGGCATCGATGGTCAGGTTCTCCCAGACGCTGGTCATACAACCACCTTTCCCGTCGACGGCGGACACAGTCGGCCGTGTGAGCGAGCCAAGGTTACGCCCGCCGATGCCGCTCGGCCTGCCCGCGACGCAGCACCGGCGCGCGCGCAACCGCCGATCGGTCCCCAGTTGTGGACCGATCGCCCTGGGTTACGGGCTCGCGGGCGGAAGTGGCCACCGGTAGCGTTCCCAGCGCGGAAAGTGACCAACCGACCGAGACGCGGAGCCGACCGCTAGGGAGACGCTCGTGGATGCAGACACGGTGGTGGGAACGGAACTGCTCGGGCTGCGTCGACGCCGGCCCGAGGTCGCCGGTGCCGTGCTGGCCGGCACCGACGGGCTGCTCATCTCCAGCGACCTGCCGAGCACCGACGCCACCCACCTCGCCGCGCTCGCCGCGGCCAGCTACGGGCTCGGTCACCGGGTCGCCGACACGGTCCGGCGGGGCGAGTTCCGCGAGTCGGTGGTGTGCACCACCGACGGCTGCGTGGTCACCTACCCGGCCGGGCGCAGCGCCCTGCTGACACTGGTCACCGGGTCGGCGGCGAAGGATCTGGAGGGGCTGCACGAGGAGGCCCGGGTGGTGGCGCACCGGGCCGGCCGTGTGCTGGACACCCGGGGCGGCGGGATCGGCGCCACGGCGGTACCCGACGCGCACGCGCCGCTGGCCGTGCGTACCCCGATGGCGACCCTGCCGACGCAGCTGCGCCGCTCGGCCCGACCCACCTGGCGTCGCCCGCCGATCTGAGCGCCAGCGGCGGGCCGGTCCGCCGCCGATCTGAGCGCGCTGGCGGCGGCCCGGTCGTCCGGGCCGCCGCCGGCGTCCGCGTCAGCGGCTGTCCGACCCGTCGGTCTCCACGGCCGCCCGGCCAGCCTCCAGGCGAGCCACCGGCACCCGGAACGGCGAGCAGGACACGTAGTCCAGGCCGACCTCGTGGAAGAAGTGCACCGAGTCGGGGTCCCCGCCGTGCTCGCCGCAGATGCCGAGCTTCAGCCCGGGCCGGGCGGCCCGGCCCTCCTCGGCGGCGATCCGGATCAGTCGGCCGACCCCGTCTCGGTCGATCGACTCGAACGGCGAGATGCCGAAGATGCCCAGTTCCAGGTAGCGCCAGAAGAACGCGCCCTCGACGTCGTCCCGGGAGAAGCCCCAGGCCATCTGGGTCAGGTCGTTGGTGCCGAAGGAGAAGAACTCCGCGGCCTCGGCGATCTGCCCGGCGGTCAGCGCCGCCCGGGGCACCTCGATCATGGTGCCGATCAGCACCTCGACTCCGCTGTCACCGACCACCTCGGCGATGATCTTCTCGGCCTCGGCGCGTACCGTCTCCAGCTCCTGCACGGCTCCGACGAGCGGCACCATGATCTCCGGCTTGGCCACCCGGCCCTCCCGGGCGCAGGTCACCGCCGCCTCCGCGATGGCCCGGACCTGCATCGCGAACAGGCCGGGGATGACCAGGCCGAGGCGGACGCCGCGCAGCCCGAGCATCGGGTTCTCCTCGTGCATCCGCCGGACGGCGGCGAGCAACGCCTCCTCCTTGGCCACGTCCTCGCCGCGTTCCTGCGCGACCGCCACGTTGACGGCGAGCTGCTCCAACGGCGGCAGGAACTCGTGCAGCGGCGGGTCGATCAGCCGGACGGTGACCGGCAGCCCGTCCATCTCGTGGAAGATCTGCACGAAGTCGGCCCGCTGCAACGGCAGAAGCGCCTCCAGCGCGGCCTCCCGCTCGTCCGCGGCGCGCGCCAGGATCAGCCGCTCGACCAGCTCCCGCCGGTCGCCGAGGAACATGTGCTCGGTGCGGCACAGCCCGATGCCCTCGGCGCCGAAGCGCCGGGCACGGGCGGCGTCCGCGCCGGTGTCGGCGTTCGTGCGGACCGCCAGCCGCCGCCTGCCGTCGGCGTGCGTCATGATCCGGTGTACGGCCCGGACGAGCGCGTTGTCGATGTGCTCGGGGTCGAGGCTGCCCTCGAAGTACTGCACGACCTCCGACGGCATGACCGGCACCTCACCGAGGTACACCTTGCCGGTGGTGCCGTCGATGGAGACGACGTCGCCCTCGCTGACGGTCCGCCCGGCCACGGTGAACCGCTTCGCCGGCACGTTCACGTCGATCGCGTCGGCGCCGGAGACGCAGGTCTTGCCCATTCCCCGGGCCACCACGGCGGCGTGGCTGGTCTTGCCGCCGCGCGAGGTGAGAATGCCCTTGGCGGCGATCATGCCGTTCAGGTCGTCCGGGTTGGTCTCCCGGCGGACCAGGATCACCGACTTGCCCTCGGCCGCCAGCTCGACGGCCCGCGCGGAGGTGAAGACCACCGTGCCGGACGCCGCGCCCGGTGAGGCGCCGATGCCCGTGGCGACCGCCTCGAACTCGTGGTCGAGCTGGAAGCGGGGGAACATGAGCTGGGCGAGCTGTGCGCCGTTGACCCGGTGCAGCGCCTCGTCCAGGTCGATCAGGCCCTCGTCGATGAGCTGCCCGGCGATGACGAACGCGGCGGCGGCGGTGCGCTTGCCGACCCGGGTCTGCAACATCCACAGCTTGCCGCGCTCGATGGTGAACTCGATGTCGCAGAGATCCCGGTAGTGCTCCTCCAGCCGGGCCATGAACGAGAGCAACTCGTCGTAGGACTTCTTGTCGAGCTGCTCCAGCTCCTGCAACGGCACGGTGTTGCGGATGCCGGCGACCACGTCCTCGCCCTGCGCGTTGGCCAGGTAGTCGCCGTAGATGCCCTGCGCGCCGCTGCCCGGGTCGCGGGTGAAGGCGACGCCGGTGCCCGAGTCGGGGCCGAGGTTGCCGAAGACCATGGTCACCACGTTGACCGCGGTGCCGAGATCGGCCGGGATGCGCTCCTGGCGGCGGTAGAGCACCGCGCGCTCGGCGTTCCACGACTCGAAGACCGCCCGGATGGCCAGGTCGAGCTGTTCCCGCGGCTGCTGCGGGAACTCCCGGCCGGTGTGCTTGGCGAAGATCTTCTTGTACGCGTCGACCAGCCCGCGCAGGTCGTCCGCGTCCAGGTCCAGGTCGTTGTGCGTACCCTTGGCGCTCTTGGCCTCGTCGAGGGCGTGCTCGAACTCCTCGCCCGGCACCTCGCAGACGGTCTTGCCGAACATCTGGATCAGCCGGCGGTAGGAGTCCCAGGCGAACCTGTCGTTGCCCCCCGCCTGCGCGGAGAGCCCGACCACGCTCTGGTCGTTGAGGCCGACGTTGAGGACGGTCTCCATCATGCCGGGCATGGAGAACTTGGCCCCGGAGCGGACCGACACCAGCAGCGGGTCCCCCGGGTCGCCGAGGCGCTTGCCCATCGCCCGTTCCAGCGCCTCCAGGTGCGCCTCGATCTGACCCGCGAGGCCGTCCGGCTCCCGCCCGGTCGCGAGGTACGCCTGGCAGGCCTCGGTCGTGATGGTGAAGCCGGGCGGGACGGGCAGACCGAGGTTGGTCATCTCGGCGAGGTTGGCCCCCTTGCCGCCGAGCAGGTCCTTGAGATCCTTGTTGCCCTCGGAGAAGTCGTAGACGTACTTGTGTTCGTCGGTCTCTTGCGCTGCCACCAGAGCCTCCCACGCGCGCCGGATTGACACTTAACGAAGGTTCAGGGCGAAGGTTAAGCGAAGATCGGGTGGCCTGGGACCGTTCGGTGACAATAGGCACAGCCATCACGACTATCCGCGTTCGTACGGGTTTTTGGGAACGCTTCCACGCGCACGATCACGCATCTCCGCCGGTCCTCGTATTCTTGACGGCACTGGTTCTGTCGAAACTCGCTTTTGCCATATCCGACGCGAATAACCCCTCCGGAGCCGTCGTCGTGTCATCCCTTCCGCTCTCCTCCCCCGCCCCCGAGCCGACCCCGACGGCCACCGTCGCCGACTCGGCCGCAGTGCCCGCGCACCAGCCGGAGGCCGGCGACCTGGCTGTGCTCGCCGCGCGGGCGGCCGGCGACGACCTGCTCGCCCCTGCGGTACGCCTCGACAGCGTCGTACCGGCACCGGAACGGGTCGAACCGGATCCCACCGCGTCCTTCGTGCTCACCGGGGACACGGCCATCCGGGTCACCGCCCACCCGGGCGCCCGCGCGGTGGCCGACCACCTCGCCGAGCTGCTCCGACCGGCAACCGGGTTCCTCCTGCCGGTCGCCGACACCCGTGCGGTCGGGCCGACCGGCACGCTGACGCTCACCCTGGCCGCCACGCCCGCCAGCCCGGCCCCCGCTGTCGAGCGACCGACCACCGACCTCGGAGCGGAGGGCTACCGGCTCGACGTGACAGGCGCCGAGGTACGCCTCGTCGCCGACACCGCAACCGGTCTCTTCTACGGCGTACAGACGCTCCGGCAGCTACTCCCCGCCGCCGTGGAGAGCCCGACGCCGGTGACCACGCGCTGGGCGCTGCCCGGCGGCACGATCGTGGACCGGCCCCGCTTCCCCTACCGGGGCGCGATGCTCGACGTGGCGCGACACTTCTTCGCCGTCGAGGACGTCCTGCGGGTTATCGACCACCTCGCCCGCTACAAGCTCAACCACCTGCACCTGCACCTCACCGACGACCAGGGGTGGCGCATCACCGTCGACTCCTGGCCAAAGCTGACCACCGTCGGCGGGGCGAGCGAGGTCGGCGGCGGCCCCGGCGGGCACTACACCAAGGCCGACTACCGGCGGATCGTCTCCCACGCGGCCGCCCGGCACGTCACGCTGGTCCCGGAGATCGACCTGCCCGGCCACACCAACGCGGCGCTCGTCGCCTACCCCCAGCTCGCACCGGACAAGCTCGCGCCGCCGCCGTACACCGGCACCGAGGTCGGCTTCAGCTACGTCGACCCGGCCGACGAGCAGACGTACGACTTCATCGCCGACGTGCTCGGCGAGGTGGCCGCCCTCACCCCCGGGCCGTGGCTGCACATCGGCGGCGACGAGGCGTTCAAGGTCAAGGGTGCGGTCTACACCGATTTCGTGGAGAGGGCGCAGCGGATCGTCGCCGACACCGGCAAGACCGTGGTGGGCTGGCACCAGCTCGCCCCGGCCGCACACCTCGACGGGCGGGTCCTGCAGTGGTGGGGCACCGACGCCGACGATCCCACCACGGCCGACGCGGTCCGGCGGGGCGCCCGGCTGATCCTCTCCCCCGGCAACCACGCCTACCTGGACATGAAGTACGCCGAGGACACCCCGATTGGGCACGACTGGGCCGGCCTCATCGACGTACGTCGGGCGTACGACTGGGATCCGGGCACGCACGTCGCCGGCGTGCCCACCACGGCCGTCCTGGGCGTGGAGGCCCCGCTGTGGACCGAATCGGTCACCTCGCTCACCGACATCGAGTTCATGCTGTTTCCCCGGTTGCCCGCCATCGCCGAGCTCGGCTGGTCACCCCGGGCCGCGCACGACTGGGCCGGATTCCGCGAGCGCCTGGCCGGGCACGGGCCACGCTGGTCCACCGCCGGGATCACCTTCCACCGCTCCCCCGAGATCCCCTGGCCGGCGACGCCCACGGTCCCCCGGCAACACCGCGCACCCCAGAACGACCCGACAACCCCCTGAAGGCGCGGCACACCGCGAGGTCGCCCTCAGCGGCGTGCCGCCCCACCGACGGACACCGTGCACGCACGTCTCGGCGGGGCATGATCGTGCTCGATCCCGGACGTAGTGGCCTCGCCCGCGTGGTGAGGGGCCTGTTTCCAGGATCGAGCACGATCATCCGGTGGCGGTGGGGCCGCCTGGAGGTGATCCACTCGGGTTCGGTGATGTCGGGGTGTCCCGGGCGCCCGGATACCCCGACTTCGCCGAAGTCGAGTTGATCACCACCGGTGGTGGCGGATGTCCGTTTCCGATGGATGGTTTGGGGTGGATTCGGCATCGCCGTCCCGTGGTCGGTGCCACCCTGGCGGCGGAATCGCGGACCCGGCGGGGTCGTTATACCTGGCATGCCGCCGCGAGCCTCGGGCTTCGGTGGCGCGGCAGCCGCCGGGAACACCCGCTTGGTCGCCGCGGTTACATCCCCGCACGGCCGAGCAGCACCATTGGCCCGGCCCGTGTGACAGCCGCCGGGAACACCCCGCCGGCCGCCACGGTTACACCCCCGCACGGCGATTGGCCGGCTCGTGTGGCGGCCGTCGGGAACACCCGCCTGGCCGCCGCGGTTATATCCCCGCACGGCCGAGCAGCACCACTGGCCGGCCCGTGTGACAGCCGCCGGGAACACCCGCCTGGCCGCCGCGGTTACATCCCCGCACGGCCGAGCACCACTGGCCGGCGTCGTCCGGAATGCGGAATGACTCGCTGCCCCGGGCCGTTGCACCACCCTCCGGGACATCCCCGTGCAGGCCCCCTGCTGGGTCGCCGGGTCAGGTCCCCCGTGAACTTTCCCGCTCGGCGTTTTTGTGTGTCGTTGCGTTTCCCCCGATGCAGAGGAGCACGCCATCATGCGTACCGATCTGATTCGTAAGACCGCTCTGACCGCTGCTGGCCTCGCCTTCACCGGCGGCGCCATCGCCGGCCCCGTCACCACCGCCTACGCGGCGTCGGAGGCCAAGCCCGCGTCGCAGACCCAGGCCGACCGCAAGCCTTCGGGTGAGCGTCAGCTGGGCGTGCGCTACGAAGCCCAGCCCAACTTCTACTACTGCGGCCCCGCCGCTGCCCGTAACGCTCTGAGCGTGCAGGGCAAGGACATCAGCGTGGACGCCATGGCCAAGGAGATGGGCACCACCGAGGCCGGCACCAACAGCATCAACGACATCACGCCGGTGTTGAACAAGGAGACCGGTAAGGCCGACGCGTACCGCAGCGTCGAGATCAGCAAGCCCGACGCCGACGCCAAGCAGACCGATCAGCTGCGCGCCGACATCGTCAAGACCGTCGACAACGGTCGGGCCGTGGTGGCGAACATCGCCGGCACCAGCACCGACACCGACGGCAACACCCACTCGTTCGAGGGCGGGCACTACATCAGCGTCGTGGGTTACCGCGACAACGGCACCATCGTACGGATCGCCGACTCGGCCGACCCGAACACCGCCTCCTACGAGGTCACCGTCGAGCACCTCGCCGACTGGATCGCCACCCGCGGCTACGCCACCAGCTGACCGCACCCCGCACAACCGCACCCAGCACACAACCGAAAGGGCCGGACCCCACCACGGGGCCCGGCCCTTTCGGCATGCCGTCAGCCGGCAGCGAGGCAGGCACGAAGCGCGCCTCCGCCCCCGGGCCGAGTGGCCCGACAAGGGCCGGACCCCACCACACGGGCCCGGCCCTTTCGGCATGCCGTCAGCCGGCAGCGAGGCAGGCACGAAGCGCGGCCTCCGCCCCCCGCCCCCGCGCCGAGTGGCCCGGTTCTTCAGCCCACCTGCCCAAGACATGAGCAGATCTTGGACAGTTTCCGTTATCGGCTAACGGAAACTGTCCAAGATCTGTGCGTTCAGGCTGCGGCGGCGCGGTCGGAGACGGGTTCGGAGACGGGGTGAGGCGGCCCCTTGGCCGCTCCGAGCCACATCAGCGTCGGCGTTGGCGTTGGCACGCACGACCGGCGGCTCTGGCGCATGGTCCGCCGGGGCCTCGGTAGGCCACCCGCGCGCCATGGCGCACACAGCCGGTTGCGGGTCAGCCGCCGGAGTCGTCCATCTCGGCGCCCTCGGGGACGGTGTCGTCGTCCCGGCTGGCCAGCCAGCCGTCCGGGAGGAAGACCTTGCCCGGCGAGTTGGTACGCCCGCGCGGCTGACCCAGGGCGGCCACCGGGAACGGCTCCGCCGGGTCGAGCTTGCCGAGCAGGTCGTCGAGCTGGGCCAGGCTCTCGATCATCGCCAGCGAACGGCGCAGCTCGCCGCCCACGGGGAAGCCCTTCAGGTACCAGGCGACGTGCTTGCGGAAGTCGGTGCAGCCGTCCCGCTCACCCCGGGCCGGGTTGCGGGCGCCCGCCACGAACTGGTCGACGAGCAGCTCGGCGTGCCGGCGCATGGTCACCGCCACCTCGCCGAGGCTGGGCAGACGCCGTTCGGGCCGGCCGTTGAAGGCGGCCTCCAGGTCGGCGAAGAGCCACGGCCGGCCGAGGCAGCCCCGGCCGACCACCACGCCGTCGACCCCGGTGTGGGCGACCATCCGCAGCGCGTCGTCGGCCTCCCAGATGTCGCCGTTGCCGAGGACCGGCACGTCGAGGGCCTGCTTCAAGGTGGCGATCGCGTCCCAGTCGGCGGTGCCCGAGTAGCGCTGGGCGGCCGTCCGCCCATGCAGGGCCACCGCGGCGACGCCGGCGTCCTGGGCGGCGAGCCCCGCTTCGACGTACGTCAGGTGGTCGTCATCGATGCCCTTGCGCATCTTCACGGTGACCGGCACCCCGGAGGGTGCGGCGGCGTCCACCGCGGCCCGCACCAGGCGGGCGAAGAGCCGGCGTCGCCACGGGAGCGCCGCGCCGCCGCCCCGCCGGGTGACCTTGGGGACCGGGCAGCCGAAGTTGAGGTCGATGTGGTCGGCCAGGTTGCGCTCGACGACGATCCGCACGGCGGCGGCGGTGACCTCCGGGTCGGTGCCGTAGAGCTGGAGGCTGCGCGGCTGTTCGTCGTCGCCGAACGCGATCATGCGGAGCGTCTTCGGGTTGCGCTCGACCAGCGCACGGGTCGTGATCATCTCGCAGACGTAGATGCCGCCGCCCTGCTCGCGGCAGAGCCGGCGGAACCCGACGTTCGTGATCCCGGCCATCGGCGCGAGCACCACCGGCGGCGACACCTGGTACGGCCCGAGGGCCAACGGGCGCAGCGCGGGAACGGTCGAGGCGGTCACCGCACAAGTGTACGGGGCCCCGACCGGCGCTTTCCGCGTCGGCCGGGACCCCGTGCCCACCGTCTCAGCAGCCGGGGAGGCGCTCGATCAGGTAACGCTCGACCTGGTCCAGCGAGACGCGCTCCTGGCCCATGGTGTCCCGGTTGCGCACCGTCACGGCGTTGTCGTCCAGCGTGTCGAAGTCGACGGTCACGCAGAACGGGGTGCCGATCTCGTCCTGCCGGCGGTAGCGGCGGCCGATCGCCTGCGAGTCGTCGAACTCCACCACCCAGCGCTTGCGCAGCAGCGTGGCGAGGTCCTTCGCCTTGGGCGACAGCGCCTCGTTGCGGGACAGCGGCAGCACCGCCACCTTCACCGGGGCCAGCCGCGGGTCGAACCGCATCACCGTGCGCTTGTCGACGCCGCCCTTGGTGTTCGGCGCCTCGTCCTCGTCGTACGCCTCCAGCAGGAAGGCGAGCACCGCGCGGGTCAGACCGGCGGCCGGCTCGATGACGTACGGCATCCAGCGCTCGCCCTTGGTCTGGTCGAAGTACGACAGGTCGACGCCGGAGTGCTTGCTGTGCGTGGAGAGGTCGAAGTCGGTGCGGTTGGCGACACCCTCCAGCTCGGCGAACTCGGTCCCGCCGAACTGGAAGCGGTACTCGATGTCGACAGTGCGCTTCGAGTAGTGCGAGAGCTTCTCGGCAGGGTGCTCGTAGAGGCGCAGGTTGTCCGCCGACAGACCCAGGTCGAGGTACCAGTTCCAGCGCTCCTGGAGCCAGTACTCGTGCCACTCTTCGTCGGTGCCCGGCTCGACGAAGAACTCCATCTCCATCTGCTCGAACTCGCGGGTCCGGAAGATGAAGTTGCCCGGGGTGATCTCGTTGCGGAACGACTTGCCGGTCTGCGCGATGCCGAACGGCGGCTTCTTGCGGGCGACCGTCTCGACGTTCTTGTAGTTGACGAAGATGCCCTGCGCGGTCTCCGGGCGCAGGTAGTGCAGCCCCTCGTCGCTCTCCACCGGGCCGAGGTAGGTCTTCATCAGGCCGTTGAACATCTTGGGCTCGGTGAAGGTGCCCTTGTTGCCGCAGTTGGGGCAGTTGATCTCGGCGAGCGAGGCCGGCGGGTGGCCGTGCTTGGCCTCGTACGCCTCCTCCAGGTGGTCGGCCCGGAACCGCTTGTGGCAGAACTGGCACTCGGTGAGCGGGTCGACGAACTCGGCGATGTGGCCGGACGCCTCCCACACCTTGCGGGCCAGGATCACCGCGGAGTCGAGGCCGACGACGTCGTCGCGCTGCTGGACCATGGTCTTCCACCACTGCCGGCGGACGTTCTCCTTCAGCTCCACGCCGAGCGGACCGTAGTCCCACGCCGATCGGGTGCCTCCGTAGATCTCGCTGGAGGGGAAGACGAAGCCTCGGCGCTTGGCGAGACTGACGACGGCGTCGATACGGTCGACTGGCATGTTTCCTCCTACGCCGGCTGGCGGTCGGCGGGGGCGAGATGTGGATGGATCGGGTCGGTTCGGGACAACGGTACGACCACCGGCGTCCCGAGCCCAGCAGAATACCGGGGGCGGGTCAGCTCACCCCGCACACCTCCATGCCGCCGGTCTGACCGTCCTGGCCCAGGCTGACCTGCTGTCGCTCCCGGTCGCCGCCGTCGAGGGTCACGTCGACTCCGACGGTCAGGTTGGTGGTGTCCACCTCACCCACCCGGAACGCGGTGACCTGCGGCTCGGCGGCCGCCCGCCGCTCGAACTCGGGGCGGGACTCGCGCCGCTGCGCGTCGTCGCAGAGCTGGTCGTACGCCCGGCCGTAGTTTCGCTCGACGAGCGCCTGGTAGTAGTCGCCGGTCACCGTACGGCCCTGCTCGCGTACCGCCTGCACGCCGCTCACGGCCAGGCCGACGACGGCCGTGCCTCCTCCGCCACAGCAGAGCAGCACGGCGAGGGCGCCGACGCCGAGGCCGATCCAGAGCCGGGTCCGGCGGCCCTCGGTGGGCGGCGCGGCGAACGGCGGAGCCACACCGGGACCGGGCGGCGGGGCGGGTGCGGTCATAGGAGCAGGGTAGTGCCCGGCGGCTCAGCGGTAAGGACCAGCAGCCCGATCACTCTCGGCGACCACCACGGCTCCCCCGGGCGCGGCGCTGGCCAGCGCCTCGTACGCGGACGGCTCGTCGACCGACTCGGCGAGCAACGGCACCGCGGTCACCTTGACCTCGAAGGCGCCCAGCGCCCGCCGGTAGGTGCCGACCGACTCCCACTCGGTGACGAGTGACCAGTACCGGGGGTCGTCCAGGGCTCGGACCAGTTGGCCGCGCAGGTAGCCGGGGCAGGCGGCCAGCGCGGTGAGGGCGGCGTGCGCCCGTTCGGCGAAGCCGTCGGCGACATCGACGTCGACCACGAACCGGTTGGTCACCAGCACCGGGGGTTCCTCCTCGTAGAGTCTGTGGGATGCAGCGTACGCAGCGCCCTCTGCTGGCCCGGTTGGCCGGGGCGAACCCAACGTCGGTGTTCCTGCTCACCCTGGTGGTGGTGCTGGTGGCGTTCTTCACGCCGGGGGTGGTCGGCGGGCTGCTGACGCTGGCCCTCGCCGCCGCCCTGATCGCCCTGTTGGCGACCACCTGGCCGGTTCAGGCCCCGCAGACCCGGCTGATCCGGCTGCTGATGCTGACCCTGCTGGTCACGGTGGGCCTCGCGAAGCTGCTCTGACATGCAAGCATGCGTTTTTGACAATCATTGTCGTTACCACGGACAGTTGGGGACATGACCAACCGCACCACGTCCCGCGTCCTGGCCGCCGCGACCGCCCTGCTCGCCCTGGGCGCCGTCGCCGGCTGCTCCACCGGCGGCGCGGCCGGCGCCGATCCCCAACGGGTCGACGTGGTGGCCGCGTTCTACCCACTCCAGTTCATCGCCGAGCGCGTCGGCGGTGACGCGGTCCACGTGACCAACCTGGCCAAGCCCGGCGCCGAGCCGCACGACCTGGAGCTGAGCCCTCGCCAGGTCGGCCAGGTCACCGAGGCCGAGCTGATCGTCTACCTGAAGGGCTTCCAGCCCGCGGTGGACGAGACGGTCGCGCAGGACGACGACGCCCGGGTGTTCGACGTGGCCGGCGTGCAGCCGCTGTTGGACGCGAGCGCCGGCGGCCACAACCACGAGGGTGCGGAGGAGCAGGGCGAGGAGCAGCACGCTCACGCCAAGGACCCGCACGTCTGGCTCGACCCGACCCGGCTCGCCGCCATCGGCGACCAGCTCGCCCAGCGGCTCGGCGAGGTCGACGCGGACCACGCCGCCGACTACACCGCCCGGGCCACGGCGCTGCGCGCCGACCTGACGGCCCTCGACGGCGGGTTCACCCAGGGCCTCGCGACCTGCCAGCGGCGGGAGATCGTGACCAGCCACACCGCGTTCGGCTACCTGGCCGACCGCTACCGGCTCGAACAGGTCGGCATCACCGGGCTGAGCCCGGACGTCGAGCCCTCGCCGCAGCGGCTCGCCCGGGTCATCGAGGATGCGAAGGCGCACCACGCCACCACGATCTTCTTCGAGGCGCTGGTCAGCCCGAAGGTCGCCGAGACCATCGCCGGTCAGGTCGGCGCGAAGACCGCGGTGCTCGACCCGATCGAAGGACTCGCCGCGGGCAGCGGCTCGGACTACCTTTCGGTGATGCGTACCAACCTGCAGACCCTGCGGACGGCGTTGAGCTGCTCGTGAGCACCCCCGTCATCACCGTCGAGCACGGCGCGGTCGGCTACGACGGCCGCCCGGTGCTCCGGGACGTCTCGCTCACCGTGACCGCCGGGGAGGTGGTCGCGGTGCTCGGCGCCAACGGCTCCGGCAAGTCCACGCTGATCCGCGCGATCCTCGGCCTGGTGCCGCTCGGCGCCGGCTCGATCACCCTCTTCGACCGGCCGTTGCGCCAGTTCCGCCAGTGGCAGCGCATCGGGTACGTCCCGCAGCGCCTCGGCGCCGGCGGAGGCGTGCCCGCCACCGTCCGCGAGGTGGTGGCGTCCGGCCGACTGGCCCGCCGGGGGATCCTGCGCCCGCCCGGCGCGGCCGACCGGGCCGCCGTCGACGCGGCCCTGCGCGCGGTCGGGCTCGCCGACCGGGCCACCGACCCGGTGTCCACCCTCTCCGGCGGTCAGCAGCAGCGCACCCTGATCGCCCGTGCGCTGGCCGGCCGGCCGGAGCTGCTGATCCTCGACGAGCCCACCGCCGGGGTGGACGCGGCCAGCCAGGAGGCGTTCGCGGGCGCGCTGCGTGACTTCGTCGCCGACGGCGGGACGGTGCTGCTGGTGGCACACGAGTTGGGCCCGTTGCGGCCGGTGATCAGCCGGGCGGTCGTCGTCCACCAGGGCGGCGTCTGTCACGACGGCCCGGTTCCGGACCCGGCCGGCCACCACGCGGAGCCCGACCACGACCACGTGCACCCGCACGGTCCCGACGAGCCCGCCGGGCTGTGGAGCAACTGACCATGGAACTCTTCCAGTACCCCTACATGCAACGCGCCCTGATCGGCGCGCTGGTGATCGGCCTGGCCGCGCCGGCGCTCGGCATCTACCTGGTGCAGCGCCGACTGACGCTGATCGGCGACGGCATCGGCCACGTGGCGTTGACCGGCGTCGGCGCCGGCCTGCTCCTCAACCGCTCGCCGGTGCTGGTGGCGGTGATCGTCGCCACGGTCGGCGCGATCGCCATCGAGGTGGTCCGCGCGCGCGGGCGGACCTCCGGCGACCTGGCCCTGGCGCTGCTCTTCTACGGCGGCATCGCCGGCGGCGTCCTGCTGGTCGGCCTCTCGGACGCGACCAGCGCCAACCTCAACGCCTACCTGTTCGGGTCCCTGCTCTCCACCTCGACCACCGACCTGATCACCGTCGGCGTGCTCGGCGCGGCGATCCTGCTCACCATGATCGTGCTGCGGCCGGCGCTCTTCGCGATCAGCCACGACGAGGAGTACGCCCGCGTGTCCGGCCTGCCGGTGCGCACCCTCAACCTGCTGATCGCGGTCACCACAGCGGTCACGGTGACCATCGCGATGCGGGCCGTCGGAGTGCTGCTGATCAGCGCGCTGATGGTGGTTCCGGTGGCCACCGCCCAGCAGGTCACCCGGGGCTTCCGCAGCACGATGGCCGCCGCGATGGCGCTCGGGTTCTTCGCTGCCGGCTCCGGCGTCTGGGTGGCGGCCACCGCCGACACCCCGCCCGGCGCCTCGGTGGTGCTGCTGGCGATCGCCTCGTTCCTGGTGGTGGCCGTGGCTGGCGCGCTCTGGCGGGCGGTACGCCGCCGCACCGCGCCGGCCCCCGTACCGGCGCCGGAACCGCACGAGGTCGTCCTGCACTGAGCCCGATCGGCGGATGTCGGTGGTATTGGTTACCGTTGCAAGATGACCAGCGCAACAGGCTACGAGGGTTTCGACGGAGCCAGCGAGTTGCTCCGGGCCCTGTCGGCGCCCATCCGGCTGGCCATCGTCAGCGAGCTGGCCAGCGGCGAGCGGTGCGTGCACGAGCTGGTGGAGAAGCTGGGCGCGGCACAGCCGCTGGTGTCCCAGCACCTGCGGGTGCTGCGCGGAGCGGGCGTGGTGCGGGGCTCCCGCCGGGGCCGGGAGATCGCCTACAGCCTGGTCGACGAGCACGTCGCGCACATCGTGGCGGACGCGGTCAGCCACGCCGGGGAGGGATCATGAGCGAGAGCGGCGCCGCGGTGCGCAACACCCGGCAGCGCTCGGCGGTGAGCGCGCTGCTGGGCGAGATGGAGGGCTTCCACAGCGCCCAGGACCTGCACGCGATGCTCCGGCAGCGCGGTGAGCGGGTCGGCCTCACGACTGTCTACCGCACCCTGCAGGGGCTGGCCGACGCGGGCGAGATCGACGTGATGCGCCCGCCGGGCGGCGAGCACCTCTACCGCCGGTGCAGCGAGGGGCACCACCACCACCTGGTCTGCCGGGCCTGCGGGCGTACGGTCGAGGTGGCCGGCCCCGCGGTGGAGAGCTGGGCCGACCGGGTCGCCGCACAACACGGCTACGCCGACGTCAGCCACACCCTGGAGATCTTCGGCACCTGCCCGGCCTGCGTCCGCTGACCAGCGTGGCCGACCTTCGGTTCAGCCCGGTCCAGCCGGTGGGCGACACCGTCGCGTTCGGGGACCTGCGGCTCGCCTGATCGCCGGTCCCCCAACCGGGCGGCGGTGGCGGGGAGCGGAGCCTGCGGCGCTCCGGGCCGGGGTCACCCCGGCCACCGATCGACGGGTGCCGGGCGGGGACCGTTCGTGGCACGCTGTCCGGCGTGAAGATCTACGCCGATCGGTTTCCGACCGCCGTCCGCCAGTTGCTCACCGACCTGCTCGTCGTCGCCTGGGTGTACGTCGCGATCCGCGCCGCGCTCTGGCTGCACGACCTGGTGCAGAAGCTCGCCGTACCCGGGCAGAAGCTGGAGGGCGCCGGCAGTGGCCTCGCCGACAACCTCGCCGACGCCGGCGGCAAGGTCCGGCGGGTGCCGCTGGTCGGTGACGAGCTGACCGCGCCCTTCCAGCGGGCCGCCGACGCCGCCCGGGGTCTCGCCGACGCCGGCCGCGACCAGCAGCACCTGGTCGACCAGCTCGCCCTCGCCCTCACCGTCGCGGTGCTGATCTTCCCGCTCGGCCTGGTGCTCTTCGGTTGGCTGCCGCTGCGGCTGCGCTGGATGCGCCGGGCCGGATCGGCCGCGAAGCTGGCCGCCGGGCCGGCCGGGCGGGATCTGCTCGCGCTACGCGCGCTGGCCACCCAGCCGCTGGGCCGGCTGACCCGGATCGCGCCGGACGTCGCCGAGGCGTGGCGACGTGGCGACGACGACACCGTCGACGCCCTGGCCGCGCTGGAGCTACGCCAACTCGGCCTGCGCAGCAGAGGCCGCTGAACCTGCGGTACGCCCCTGGCTTGATCCACACCAGATCGCCGATGTGGGTCTGTCCGGGCCGCCGGATGCCCCCACCTCGGCGACCTGGTGTGGATCGACCACCAGCTGCCGTCGCGTGCCACAACCTGCGTGCGGCACGCCGGCCGTTAAGGTCTTCGGGTGTTCTACTTCCTGATCGTCATCGCCGTACTGCTGCTCGGCTACGCCGCCGTCCTGGTCTCCCTCGTCCGCCGGGGCAGGAAGATCCCACCCGCGGCGTACCTCGCCCTGGCCGGGCTCAACGGTCTGATCCTGGCGGGGGTGCTGGCCTGGGCGGTCGCCCGCTGACAGCGCGCCGGGCAGCCAGGCCACGCCGCGGCGGCACGGCACGCGCAAACGCAGCACGGCAAGCGCGGCCGGCACGGCAAGCGCGGCCAACGCGACCAGTCCGGCCGGCGCGAACAGCGGCGAGGGGCGGCCCGGCGGGCGGGCCGCAGGGGGTCAGGCCGCGGGGTCGGAGGTTACGGCTTCGGCGGGATGCGGCGGCGGACGTCCTCGGCGGTGGACGGGCCGGGCGACCAGCGGGCCACCCAGGGCAACTCGTCGGACGGGGTGACGACCCCCTCCTCCAGCCCCGCGTAGCGGCCGGCGAGGATCCGCTTGGCGGCGGCCGTGTCGACGGAGTCGGTGTTGTCCCAGAGTGCCGTGAACAGCGCGTCCACCCGGACCCGGGCCTGCCGGCAGAACAGGTCGGCCAGCTCGACGTTCTCCGGCCGCGTGTCGCGCTCGGCGGACGCCCGGACGCAGACGGCGGACATCGCGAACAACTCCGCGCCGATGTCCACCACGCGCCCGAGGAACGCCTGCTTGCGCTCCAGCTTTCCCTGCCAGCGGGACATCGCGTAGAACGTCGACCGGGCCAGCTTGCGCGACGACCGTTCCACCTGGCGCAGGTGCGCGGCCAGGGGCCCGAACTCGGCGTACGCCGATGGGCTCTGGCCCTTGCCGACCGCGAGGGTGGGCAGCCACCTCGCGTAGAACGCTCCCGCACGGGCGCCGGCGCGGGCCTTGCGGCCGAGCCCCGCCTCCGGGTCGATGATGTCGCCGGCCACCGAGAGGTGGGCGTCGACCGCCTCCCGGGCGATCAGCAGATGCATGATCTCGGTCGAGCCCTCGAAGATCCGGTTGATCCGCAGGTCGCGGAGCACCTGCTCGACGTTGGCCGGGCGTTCGCCGCGGGCGGCCAGCGAGTCGGCCGTCTCGTAGCCACGCCCGCCCCGGATCTGGATCAGCTCGTCGGCGATCTTCCAGGCCATCTCGCTGGCGTACAGCTTGACCAGCGCCGCCTCGATCCGGATGTCGTTGCGGTCGTCGTCGGCGAGCAGGCAGCACAGGTCGAGCATGGTCTCCATGCCGTACGTGGTGGCGGCGATGAAGGAGAGCTTCTGGGCGACCGCCTCGTGCTCGCCCACCGGCCGGCCCCACTGGACGCGGTCGGCGGCCCACCCCCGGGCCACGTTCAACGACCACTTGCCGGCGCCCACGCACATGGCCGGCAGCGAGAGCCGACCGGTGTTCAGCGTGGTCAGGGCGATCTTGAGCCCCTTGCCCTCACCGCCGATGACGTTCTCCGCCGGCACGAACACGTCGTGGAACCGGGTCAGGCTGTTCTCCAGACCGCGCAGGCCGACGAACTCGTTGCGCCGCTCCACGGTGATGCCCGCGCTGTCGCCGTCCACCACGAACGCGGTGATCCCGCCGCGCCGACCCTCGGCGGCGGGCACCCGGGCCATCACCACCAGCAGGGTCGCGACGATGCCGTTGGTGGCCCAGAGCTTGACCCCGTTGAGTCGGTAGCCGGTGCCGTCCTCGGTCGGCTCGGCGGTGGTGGCGAGCCGGGCCGGGTCGGAGCCCACGTCCGGCTCGGTGAGCAGGAACGCGGAGACCTCGCCCGCGGCGAGCCGGGGCAGGAAGCGCTGCTTCTGCTCGGCGGTGCCGAACATCTTCAGCGGCTGCGGCACCCCGATCGACTGGTGGGCCGAGAGCAGCGCGCCGATCGCCGGGCTGACCGAGCCGGCCAGCATCAGCGCCCGGCAGTAGTGCAGGTTGCTCAGCCCGAGGCCGCCGTACTTGCGGTCGATCTTCATGCCGAACGCGCCGAGGTCGGCCAGCCCGTGGAACACGGCGTCCGGAATGGAGGCGTCCCGTTCGATGGCAGCGCCGTCCACCTCGGAGGTGAGGAAGGCGCGGAACCGACCAAGGAACTCCTCGGCGCGGGCCACGTCGTCCGGGTCGGAGCGGGGCCAGGGATCGATCAGGTCGAGCCGGAACCGCCCGAGGAACAGCTCCTTGCCGAAGCTGGGCCGATCCCAGGTGGACTCCCGGGCGGCCTCGGCGACCTGCCGGGCCTCCTTCTCGGAGACCTGCCCCGCCTCCGCCGGCAACGGCCCGGTGCTGCCCGGTGTGACGCTGCCGGCTTCGGAGTCGGGGCCGTCCGGTGCCGGTCGGCCATTCTGCGTCGTGGTCACGGCTGCCCCCTCGAACCTCGGTTGCGGCTGCGTCGACGTGCGCGACTACCGTCACGCTACCCCCGGTTGTTACCCAGGGGTAGCGCTGCGTGCGGATCGTCTGCTCGCTGCTCCGGCGGGGTCAGCGGCCGCTGAGCGTGTCCGGGTCGTCATCGTCGTCGTCGATGTCGTCGTCCCCCCAGTTGCGGCGGGCGAACGGCAGGATCACCCAGAACAGGAGGAACCAGAGCCCGGCCAGCGCGCTGAGCAGGAACGCGATCGGCCGGTCCAGCACGAAGTCGGTGATCAGCAGGACCGCGCTGACCATCGCGATCAGCATGAAGGCGAGGCCGCCGGTGGCCATCCGGTGCGCGAACCGCACCAGCTCCGGCTTGCGCCCCTGACGGAACAGCGCCCGGTGGAACGCCACCGGCGAGATGATCATCGCGGTGGCGGCGGCCGCGGCGAGCAGCGCGACGATGTAGACGTCCCGCTGGAACTCGCTGGTCCGGGTGAACCCGTTGCTGAACGGCAGGGTGAGCAGGAAGGCGAAGAGGATCTGCACGCCGGTCTGGGCGACCCGCAGCTCCTGCAACAGGTCGGCGAAGTTGCGCTGCCAACGCTGCTTCTCGGTCTCCTTGGACACGCGCTACCTCCGGTCAGACGGTACTGCCGGCGGTCCCAGCCGCCGGCAGCAACGCCAATGCCCCACACGGCCGAGCGCGAAACAGGCTCACGACACGTTCCGGCCATCTCCCCGTCGCCCGCCGGTCATCGCCCGGTCGCCGTGCCGTCGCCCGCCCGCCCCAAGCCGAGCCGCCCGCGCCACCCGCCGTGCCGTCGCCCGCCCGCGCCATGCCGACCGCCCGGGTCGCGCCATCGCCCGCGCCGCCGGGGGTCAGGAGCCGCGGCGGATCCGGCCGGCGTATCTGGCCTCCAGGGCCGTGTTGTGCGCGTCGCCGTCCGGGATGTTCGCCGACAGGTAGACCGGGGGCCGCTCCCCCGCTGCCAGCAACCGGGCGACGACCTCCACGGTGATCTGCTGCGCCAGCAGCGCCGCCGTGATCGAGGAGACCGCGCCGACCGCGCCACCGCCGGGCAGCGGCAGGGTCGCGTCGCCGTACGGTGCGCCGTTGTCGAGCACCACGTCGGCGAGGTCGGCCAGCTTGCGCCCGGACGGGTGGCGGGACGTCATCCGGCCGGAGTGCTGCGCCGAGGTGATCGCCACCAGCGGGTGACCATGCTCCTTGACCAGCGTGGCGAACTCGACCATCGCGCCGTTGACCCCGGAGTTCGACGCGAGCACGAAGACGTCGGCAGGGCGTACGGGGGCCAGCTCCCAGAGCCGGTGCGCCACCGCCGGGTCCCGCTCCAGCAGCGGCCCGAGACGATCGGCCGGTTCGCCGCCGAGCAGCACCAGGTCACGCAGCGCGATCCGGTTGGTGGGCACCAGACCACCCGCCCGACCGGCGATCTCCATGGCGAGGGCCTCCGAGTGCCCGGTGCCGAAGGCGTGCACCACCCCGTCGGCGCGTACCGCTTCGGCGATCAGATCGGCGGCCCGCCCGACCGCATCCCGCTGGCTGGCGGCCACCCGGCCGATCGTCTCGGTCACCACGGCCAGGTAGTCCTCGGCGCTCACACTCATGCGTCCTCCGTCGTCCGGTTGCGGGCCATCCACTGCACCGCGAAGTCGACCGCCGCCCGCTGGCGTACCAACCTCCCCGTCCCCGCGCCCAGCGGGCCGCAGCGCACCGCCCCGGTGGCCTCCAGGTCCCGACCCAACGCGCCGAAGTCGCCCGCGTCGAGCCGGGGCGTACACCCAGCAGGCGCAGCTGCGCGGCGAGCGAGCGACGGGTGTCCGGCCCGCCGGCAGGTGCCGTCACGGCGCTCCTCCGCCCGGCGCCGGCCCACCCGGCGCCCGACGGCCCGACGCCCGACGGCCCGACGCTGGTCTGCCCGGCGCGTCTCGGCACGGCACGGCTCAGGCCGTCCCGGCGATCCGGGCCAGGACCGCCTCGGCCAGCGCGGCGGGTGCGGCGTCCGGAATCCAGTGGCTCACCCCGGGCAGCGGTACGAAGCGGTAGTCACCGGTGACATTGGCCTCGCACGCCTCGGCGGCGGTCCGCCCGATGGCGACGTCCCGGTCGCTCCAGACGTAGGTGGTGGGTACCGCGACCGGGCCGACGCCGGCCAGGTCGGCACGGGACATGGCCCGGTACCAGTTCAGGGCGGCGGTGAGCGCACCCGGCTCGCGCATCGGGTCGGCGTAGCGGTCCACCCGGGAGGCGTCACCCACCCCGCCGAGCATCTTGCGCAGCGCCGTCGCGTGCCACGCCAGCAGCACCTTCTCGGCCTTGCCCGGCTTGCGGAACAGCGCGATGTACGACGAGCGCGCCTTCTGCTGGCCGTCGGTGGCGAGAGCGTGCGCCATGGCCGCCGGATGCGGCACGGACACCGCGGTCAACGTACGGACCCGCTCGGGGTGCGCGGCGGCCACCGCCCAGGCCACGATCGCGCCCCAGTCGTGGCCGACCAGGTGGACGGCGTCCACATCGAGCGCGTCGAGCACCGCCACCACGTCGGCGACCAGTTCCGGAATCCGGTACGCGACCACCGCCTCCGGCCGGGCACCCGGCGAGTAGCCCCGCTGGTCCAGCGCGTACGTGCGCAGCCCGGCGGCGTGCAGTGCCGGCACGACGTCGTCCCACTCGCCGCTGTGCTGCGGGAAGCCGTGCAGCAGGAGGACGGGAATGCCGTCGGCCGGGCCGCCGGTGCCTATCTCGAACGTGAGACCTCGCGCGTCGACCTGCATGATCGGCAGCCTACCCAGCCGGCCGAGCGCCGGCCCTGATGCGCGGGCGGCCGAATGCCCTGCTGGGCCGTTACCCCTGGTCGGTGCTAGCGTCACCGAGACAACTTCACATCCGACAGGGGAGCGCACAGCGCTGAGAGTGCGGGCACGCCCGCAGACCCTCGAACCTGATCTGGGTAATGCCAGCGCAGGGAGTTCGGTCGACCTCCAGCCGCGCCGTGAGTCCGGTGCCACCGGGCGCGCGGCGTGCGTCTTCTCCTGGTTCGTTCCACTGAACTGGGAGCACAGCATGGACAACACCACCAGCCGTTGGCGCACCATCGACATCGTGGTCGCCTCGGTGATCGCGGTCGCCTTCGGCGTCATCTTCTGGGCCTGGGGCCTGGTCTGGAGCGCCACCGAGGGCGCGTTCGCCTTCTTCCCGCCCGCGCAGACGCTGATCTACGGCGTCTGGCTGCTGCCGGCCGTCGTCGGCGGCCTGGTCATCCGCAAGCCCGGCGCCGCGCTCTACTGCGAAACGGTGGCCGCGGTCGTCTCCGCGCTGCTGGGCAGCCAGTGGGCCGGCACGGTGATCCCCCAGGGCATCGTGCAGGGCATCGGGGCCGAGCTGGCGTTCGCCGCTTTCCGGTACCGGTCGTACCGGCTGCCGACCGCCGTGCTGGCCGGCGCGCTGACCGGTCTCAGCGCGGCGCTGTTCGACTTCTTCGTCTGGAACGTCGACTACGCGCTGGGCGACTACCGCATCCCGTACGCCCTGCTCACCATCGTCAGCGCCACGATCATCGCTGGCGTGGGCGGCTGGCTGCTCACCCGCGCCCTGGCCAACACCGGCGCGCTGGACCGCTTCCCGGTAGGCCGAAACCGCGCCCTCATCTGAGGGCGCAACTGTCCCGGTGATCAAGAGGTTTGCGTCAACGGAAGCCGGAATTCTGACGCAAACCTCTTGATCACCGGCGGGGAGACGGCGGGAAGACGGCGGGAGGACGGCCGGGAGACGGCCGGGAGACGGCCGGGAGGGGGTGTTGGGTGGGCGGGGTACTGCTGCGGGGGTTCGGGTGGCGGCATGCCGGGCGGCGGGCCTGGGCCGTGCGCGGGGTGGATCTGCGGGTCGAGGCCGGAGAACGGGTGCTGCTGCTCGGGCCCTCCGGGGCCGGTAAGAGCACCCTGCTCACCGCGCTGGCCGGGCTGCTGCCCGAGGATTCCGGTGAGCAGGAGGGCACCGTCGAGATCGACGGGCTCGACCCCCGCAAGGCGCGGGAACGGGTCGGCATCGTCTTCCAGGACCCGCAGACCCAGCTGGTGATGGCGCGCAGCGGCGACGACGTCGCGTTCGGGCTGGAGAACCGGGGCGTGCCGACGGACGAGATCTGGCCCCGGGTCGACGAAGCGCTGCGGCGGGTCGGCTTCCCGTACCCCCGCGACCGCAGCACTGCCGCGCTCTCCGGCGGCGAGCAGCAACGCCTGGCCCTGGCCGGCGCGCTTGCCCTGCGGCCCGGCCTGCTGCTGCTCGACGAGCCGACCGCCAACCTCGACCCGGACGGGGCCGACCTGGTCCGGGGCGCGGTGGCGGGCGCGCTGGACGCCGACACCACACTGATCCTGGTCGAACACCGGGTCGCCGAGGCGCTGCCACTGGTCGACCGGGTGGTCGTCCTGGAGCCTGGCGGCGGGGTCCGCGCGGACGGGACGCCCGAGGCGGTCTTCGCCGCGCACGGCGCTGCCCTCGCCGCCGAGGGCGTCTGGGTGCCCGGTCACCCCATCGCACCCCGCACGGCCACCGCCGCCCCTGGCGACCTGCTGCTCACCGCCGACCGGCTCGGCCTGCCGCCCCGGCTGGGCCCCACCGACCTGGCGGTACGCGCCGGAGAGGCACTCGCCGTACGCGGACCCAACGGCGCCGGCAAGTCCACCCTGGCGCTGCTGCTCGGCGGCCTGCTCAAACCGGGCGCCGGCCGCGTCACCGCCTCGGCCGAGTTGGCCGGCGCCGACCACCGCGCTCCCCCGCACCGCTGGCGAGCGCCCGCGCTGGCCCGACGGATCGGGTCGGTCTTCCAGGACCCGGAGCACCAGTTCGTCACCGGCACCGTCTTCGACGAGCTGGCGCTCGGGCCACGCCGGACGGGTCAACCCGAGGCTGCCGTCCGGGAGACCGCCGCGGGGCTGCTGGACCGGCTGCGGCTGACCCGACTCGCGGCCGCCAACCCGTACACCCTCTCCGGTGGGGAGGCGCGGCGACTGAGCGTGGCGACGGCCCTGGCCACGGCGCCCCGCCTGCTGATCTGCGACGAACCGACCTTCGGGCAGGACCGGCGGACCTGGCGGGAGCTGGTCGACCTCTTCGCCGACCTGCGGGACGCCGGGCACGGCGTGGTCACGGTCACCCACGACCTCGACTTCGTCGCCGCGCTCGCCGATCGCACGGTCACCCTCCAGCGGGCACCGGACGGCGCCCGGTGATCAGCATCGAGCCGATCGCCGCGCCCGGCGCCCCGCTGGCCCGGCGCAACCCGGTGGCGAAGGTGGCCGCCGCGCTGGTCTTCTCGTTCACCCTGCTGGCGACGCTCGACCCGGTGGCGCCGGCGATCGCCATCGCGGTCGAACTGGCCGTCCTGCCGCTGTTCGGCGTCCGCTACCGGATGCTGGCCCGGCGGGCCCTGCCCCTGCTGCTCAGCGCCGCCGGCATCCTGGTCACCCTGGTGCTCTTCGCCGCCGACCAGTCCGGCCGGATCCTGCTGGACGCCGGGCCGGTGCTGGTGAGCACCGGCGTGCTGCGCACCGCTCTCGGCCTGGTGCTGCGGGTCTTCGCGGTGGCCCTGCCCGGCGTGATCGTCTTCGCCACCACCGACCCGACCGACCTGGCGGACGCGCTGATCCAGAACGCGAAGGCGCCGGCGCGGTTCGCCGTCGGGTCGCTGGCCGCGTTCCGGCTGGTGCCGCTGCTCGGTCAGGAATGGCAGATGATCAGCATGGCCCGGCGGGCACGCGGCGTCGACGCCGGACGCAACCCGGTGGCGAAGCTGCGGCTGTTCGCGTCCACGGCGTTCGCGCTGCTGGTCGGGGCGATCCGCCGGGGCACCCGGCTGGCCGTCGCCATGGACGCGCGCGGCTTCGACGGCGACACACCCCGTACCGTCGCCCGACGCCAGCGCTTCGGCCTCGCCGACGCGCTGCTGATCGCCGGGGCGGCCGCGCTGGCCGGAGCAGCCCTGACCACAAGCGTGCTCCTCGGCACCTTCCGCCCGCTGATCGGCTGAGCGGGCCGCTCAGCCAGTCGAGACGATCCGCACCACCTCGGTGATGCGGTGGTCTCCTGCACTGCGCAGGCCACCACATCACCGACATTGGTGCCACCGCCCCGACGGGTCGGGTCGGTCAGCTCCGGCGGAAGGCGTACCGGCGGGGCTGGCCGGCCCGTTGGCTGCGGCCACCGCCCGAGCGGTTACCGCCGGCCTGCGGTGGCCCGGCCGTCGGTGCCGTCGGTCGCCCGGCGGTCTTCGGCAGATCGTCCACCGTCGGCGCGTCGACCGCCGCCGGCACGTCGACGGCCAGCGCCGGCTCGACCAGCGCCGCAGGCAACGCGGGCTCCACCGGCGCCGCCGGCTCGGTCAGCACGGCTGGCAGCGCCGGCTCGATCGGTTCGACCGGGAGGTCGGGGCGGGTGGGTGGGAGCGGGCCGTGGCCGGCCGCCGGGTCGGTGCCCAGCGGCGTCGGCGCGGGCGTACGGGTCTTCTTCGGATTGCGCCTGGCGGGCATCCGGGCCTCCTTCGGTGCCGACCTTCCCGGCGGTCCCGCGCTCCCGCGGTCGGTCGGATCGGCTGGTGACCGTGGCAACGCGACGGTCGAATGGGAAGGGACTGCTCACCGGGGATCGGGCTGGGTCAACACCGCCGAACGGTGGACGGAGACGCGCGACGCCCGGGAGCGCACGGACCGCGATCGCGGGGCGGCGGGCCGGCTCGGGAAGTGGGGCGTCAGTTACGCATGCCCGAACCCTAACCACCGCCCGATGAGACGCGCACCCGATTTCCTGGCACGATCGGCGCATGCTGATCGCGTTCTCGATCACTCCGCTCGGTGCCGGCGACTCCGTGGGTGACCTGGTTGCCGAGGCGGTACGGGTGGTCCGCGAGTCCGGGTTGCCCAACCGGACCGATGCCATGTTCACCACCGTCGAGGGCGAGTGGGACGAGGTGATGGCGGTGGTGAAGCGGGCGGTCGACGTGGTGGCCGCGCAGGCGCCCCGGGTGAGCGTCGTCCTGAAGGCCGACGTTCGGCCCGGGGTCACCGATGCGCTCACCGCGAAGGTGGCGCGTGTGGAGGATCGACTGGCCCAGGGGTGAGCGTGGCTGCCGGTCGAGGTGTGGACGCGCCGGGCGAACGGGCCGCGACCAGGCGGTGACCCGCCGTGGGACGACCCGCCCACGATGCCGCGCGCCGCGATACGGTCGCAGCAGGATAGTTCGACGGCGAGAGGTGGCGGCACGAATGGCTGAGCAGGCGACGGCGCAGATCGGCGTGACCGGGCTGGCGGTGATGGGCCGAAACCTGGCCCGCAACCTGGCCCGCAACGGCTTTACCGTGGCGGTGCACAACCGGTCGCCGGAGCGCACCCGCAGCCTCGTCGCCGAGCACGGTGACGAGGGCTCCTTCGTGCCCGGTGAGTCGATGGCCGACTTCGTGGCGTCGCTGGAACGGCCCCGCGCGGTGATCGTGATGGTCAAGGCCGGTGCGCCCACCGACGCCGTGATCGACGAGCTGGTGCCGCTGCTGGAGGAGGGCGACATCATCGTCGACTGCGGCAACGCCCACTTCGCCGACACCCGTCGCCGGGAGGAGTCGCTGCGCGCGCAGGGGCTGCACTTCAGCGGCACCGGCGTCTCCGGTGGTGAGGAGGGCGCGCTGCTCGGGCCGAGCATCATGCCGGGCGGTTCCGCCGAGTCGTACGCCAAGCTCGGGCCGATGTTCGAGAAGATCGCCGCCCACGTGGACGGCGTGCCGTGCTGCATGCACGTCGGGCCGGACGGCGCCGGGCACTTCGTCAAGATGGTGCACAACGGCATCGAGTACGCCGACATGCAGCTCATCGCCGAGGCGTACGACCTGCTCCGGTCCGGCCTGGGCGCGAAGCCGGCGGAGATCGCGGAGATCTTCCGCGACTGGAACAACGGCGAGCTGGAGTCCTTCCTCATCGAGATCACCGCCGACGTGCTCGCGCACACCGACGCGGCGACCGGCCGCGCGTTCGTCGACGTCGTGCAGGACCGGGCCGAGCAGAAGGGCACCGGCCGGTGGACGGTGCAGAGCGCCCTCGACCTGGGCATCCCGATCACCGGGATCGCCGAGGCGACGTTCGCCCGCTCGCTGTCCGGGCACGTCGACCAGCGCGAGGCGGCCCGGCGGGCGTTCCCGGACGCCGGTGAGAAGTGGCAGGTCGCCGACCGGGACGCGTTCGTGGAGGACGTGCGCCGGGCGCTGCTCGCTTCCAAGATCGTCGCGTACGCGCAGGGCTTCGACCACATCCGGGCCGGCAGCCAGGAATACGACTGGGACATCGACCTCGGCGGCACGGCGACCATCTGGCGGGGCGGCTGCATCATCCGCGCCCGCTTCCTGAACCGCATCCGCGAGGCGTACGACGAGCAGCCCGACCTGCCGACGCTGCTCGTGGCGCCGTACTTCGCCGAGGCGGTCGCGGCCGGCGTGCCGAGCTGGCGGCGGGTCGTGGCCGACGCGGCCCGGGCGGGGGTGCCGACGCCGGCGTTCTCGTCGTCGCTGGCGTACTTCGACGGGCTGCGCGCCGAGCGGCTGCCCGCCGCGCTGATCCAGGGCCTGCGGGACAACTTCGGCGCGCACACCTACCAGCGCGTCGACCGCGAGGGCTCGTTCCACACCACCTGGGCCGGCGAGAAGACCGAGTCCCCGGCGTAGCCGGAATCGCCCCGCGCGCCGCGCCCCGCAAGATCGTGCTCGATCCATGATGTGGTGGCCTTCCGACAACGGGAGGCCACTACATCCATGTTCGAGCGTGATCATGGGACCCGACGGCAGGTACGCGTGGGCACCCGTCAGGCGACCGTGGCGTGCATCTCCCAGACGAGGATCTCGGCCGGCTCGTGGGCGGTCACCCGCCGGCCGCCGGTCATGGTGAGCCGGGCGGCGTCGCCGGTGCCGAGCGGGCCGCTGTCCTCCAGGGTCACCGTGCCGTTCGGCACGTACAGGTGCACGAAGGGCGCGTCCGGGAGGGTGACCTCGTCGCCGGGGCCGAGTCGGGCGGCGTGCAGGGTCGCGTACCGGTTGCGGATCCGGATCGCGGACGCGCCGTCGTAGCGGTCCATCCCGGACGCGATCGGCACCAGGCCGCCGCGCAGCAACTCGTCCTCGATCTCCAGCTGCTCGTAGCCGGGGTCGACGCCCTGTTCATCGGGGAGCACCCACATCTGCACGAAGTGCACGGGGTCGCTGTGCGGCGCCTGGTTGTTGAGCCGCCAGGCGTCGTTCTTCTCCGAGTGCAGGATGCCGGTGCCGGCGCTCATCCGCTGCGCCAGGCCGGGGTAGATCACCCCGGAGTGGCCTGTGGAGTCCTGGTGCACGAGTGAGCCGCGCAGCACCCAGGTGACGATCTCCATGTCCTCGTGCGGGTGGGTCTCGAAGCCGGCGCCGGGCCGGACCACGTCGTCGTTGTTCACCAGCAGCAACCCGTGGTGGGTGTTGGCCGGGTCGTAGTGCCGGGAGAACGAGAAGGAGTGCTTGGAGTCCAACCAGGAGATCCGGGTGGCGAACCGGTCCTCGGCCCGACGCAGGTCGACCGACGGCGCGGGTGCGGTCACCAGGCACGCTGCCCGGCGTCGGGAGTCGACGGCGCCCAGGTCAGGGCCGGTTCACCGGTGACCAGCTCGGCGATCTCACCGGTGCGCAGTTGCGGCGTGTGACCGAACTCCGCGCAGTGCTGCTCGGCGATCTCGGCGCAGATCTCGGCGACCTGTTCGCAGATCGGGTCGCCCAGATCCGCCGCGTTCAACGCCATGATCATTTTGTACCGGAGATCCCGCATATCCACCCCCAGCCGCCGATTCCCGCCGAGTCCCGCCACCTCCGGACCCTACCTGCCCCCACCTCCCCGAACCCCGAAACAACCAACCCAGGCCCCCACCCCGGCCGCGTCGATCATGGAGTTGTGGCGGTGAACGAAAGTCGTGAATGCGGCCGAACCGGCCACCACAAATCCATGATCGACAGGGTGAGACGCCGGCGCCGCCCCGCACGTCGTGTGCGGGGCGGCGCCGGGAGGGTGGTCTCGCGTTACCAGAACCGGCGGCGCTTGGCCTTCTGCGGGCGGATCAGATCCGCGCCCCTGGTCAGCAGCCGGGTCGCCCCGGAGGGACCACGCCGGGCCTCCAGGGTGTGGCTGAGCCGGCGGGCGCCGGCCGCGGCCAGCGGCACCGCGATCGCCATCACCGCCCACTGGGCAATGCGCTTCTGGATCATGTGGGTTCACCTCCGTCAGTGGCTTCTGACGTTCCTGATACCCAGCGTGACGGGTGGATAAGCCTCGCTCAGACCGTCGGAGCCACCGGGTTGGGCAGCGCGCCGCCGAACCGCCGGTCCCGCTGGGCGTACAGCTCGCACGCGTACCAGAGGTGGCGGCGGTCGAAGTCCGGCCAGAGGGTGTCCAGGAAGACCAACTCGGCGTACGCGGTCTGCCAGAGCAGGAAGTTGGAGATCCGCTCCTCGCCGGAGGGCCGCAGGAACAGGTCCACCTCCGGGATCTCCGGGTGGTACAGGTATTTCGCGACGGTCTTCTCGGTGACCTTCGACGGGTCCAGTCGACCGGCCGCCACGTCCCGGGCGATCGCCGCGGCGGCGTCGCCGATCTCGGCCTGCCCGCCGTAGTTCACACAGAACTGCAGGGTCAGCGTCGAGTTGCCCCGGGACATCTCCTCGGCGGTCTGCAACTCGGAGATGACGCTCTTCCACAACCGCCCCGGCCGCCCCGACCAGACCACCCGGACGCCGAGGTCGACCAGCTGGTCGCGGCGTCGACGGATCACGTCCCGGTTGAACCCCATCAGGAACCGGACCTCGTCGGGCGAGCGCCGCCAGTTCTCGGTGGAGAACGCGTACGCCGACAGGTAGGGGATGCCCATCTCGATCGCGCCCTCGATGGTGTCGAAGAGGCTGTGCTCCCCCGCCTCGTGGCCCTTGGTGCGGGGCAACCCGCGCTCCTTGGCCCACCGGCCGTTGCCGTCCATCACGACGGCCACGTGCTTCGGCACCGCCTCGCTCGGCAGCGCCGGCGGCCGGGCACCGGACGGGTGCGGCGTCGGTGGCGTCGGCTCCCGCCGGCCGGACCTCATCGATCGGATCACTCGGCTCTCTCCCTGCTCGTGCCGTCCGCACCGGCCTCGACGTCACCGCGCGGCCGGAGCATCGCAGCCCCACCGCCGCCCGGCGGCGGGACCGTGCCGGCGACCGAGGGCCCCCGGTCGACCAGCGGCAGCGAGCGTAGCGCGCGTTCCAGATGCCACTGGAGGTGCGCCGCGACCAGCCCGCTGCACTCCCGACGTACACCGGTCTCGGTGGCGTCGGCGACCACCCAGTCGCCGGTGGTCAGCGCGGACATCAGGTCGATGGTGGCCGGCGCGGGATGGGCCGCGCCGGGCGGCCGGCAGTCCGGGCAGACCGCGCCGCCGGCCGGCACGGAGAACGCGCGGTGCCGCCCGGGGGTGCCGCAGACCGCGCAGGCGATCAGCGCCGGAGCCCAGCCCGCGAGAGCCATCCCGCGCAGCAGGTACGCGTCGAGCACCAGCGTGGTCGCGTGTTCGCCCCGGGACAGCGCCTTCAACGCCCCCACGGTGAGCTGGAACAGCCGCAGCGACGGCTCCCGCTCGACCGGCGTCAGCCGCTCGGCGGTCTCGGCGATCGCGCTGGCCGCCGTGTAGCGGGGATAGTCGCCGAGGAACCGCTTGCCGTACAGCTCGATGCCCTCGACCTGGCTGACCGTGTGCAGCGAGCTGCCGTGGTTGCCCTTGGGGTCACCGGCGAGTTGGAGGTCGACGTGACCGAACGGCTCCAGCCGGGCGCCGAACTTGCTCATCGTGCGCCGGACCCCCCGGGCGACCGCCCGCAGCCGGCCGTGCCGGCGGGTGAGCAGCGTGATGATCCGGTCGGACTCGCCGAGCTTCTGAACGCGCAGCACCACCGCGTCGTCGCGGTAGAGCTGTCGGCGGTACCCGGCCATCGGACCATTCTCCCTCGGGGTGTGAAATCAGGGTTGGTTCGGGGTGGACGCGCGGACGAACCCCGATGCGCCCGGCTCGTCACCGGCCGTAGCGTGCTCGTCATGGCACTGCACGAGACCACCGCCGCCCGTCGTCGCCACGCCACCGCGCCCGTCGCGTTGGGGCTGGCCACCGCCCTCATCCTGCTCGCCGGGTGCGACAACCTGTCCTTCCGCCGGCTCGACTACGACAACACCGAGGCGGTGAAGATCAGCACCATCCGGGTGCAGGGGGGCTCCGGAGACGTGATCGTCCGAGGCGGCGGCGCGGCGGGCGAGGCACGGATCAAGCGGGTCGTGCGCTATCAGGGCGGCGAACCCAAGGCCCGGTACGAGATCAAGGACAGCGAGCTGGTGCTGGACACCGACTGCGGCGACCGGTGCAGCGTCTCGTACGAGGTGACCGTCCCCGGGGGCGTGACCGTGCAGGGCGAGAGCGGCTCGGGTGACGTCGAGCTGACCAGGGTCGGCGCGGTGAAGCTGCGGCTGGGCTCGGGCGACGTGCGGATCAGCGACGTCGCCGGTGCGATCGACGTGGAGACCGGCTCCGGCAACATCGAGCTGAGCGAGGCCCGTTCGGCCGTACGACTGCGCGCCGGCTCCGGCGACATCACGGCTCGCCGCGTGGGCGGAACGACGGACGCCGAGGCCGGCTCCGGCAACGTCGTCGTCGAGCTGGAGACCGCCGCCTCGGCGCGTCTGCACGCCTCCAGCGGGGACGTCTCGCTGGTGGTGCCGGCCGGCAGTTACCGGGTCCGCTCCAACACCGGCTCCGGCGACGCCCGGATCACCGTCACCGACGACCCGGCCGCCTCCCTGGTGCTCGACGGCTCGGCCGGCAGCGGCGACGTGTCGATCAGCCAGCGTTGATCTCGACGGTCGCCGCCGCTCCGGACACCCGCTGCGCCGGTACCGCCGCCCGTCCGACGGTCTCGCCGACTCCGAGACGACCCGCCGGACCACTGTCGGAGGGGGCCGGCGGGCCGGTCGGGCGCGACGAGCCGGCGGGAATCAGCTCCGGGCGGCGACGGGCGGCGACGTCCTCGACCCAGCCGACGGCCAGGGTGACCAGACCGACAAGCGCGAAGACCAGCAGCACCCGGACAGCCAGCCCCACCGGGTCCTGGTGCGACCAACCGACCACGTCGACCAGCGGGGTGAGCGCCACCACGAACGGCATGTGCCAGAGATAGATGGTGAGCGCCCGCCGGTTGAACACGGTCACCACCCGTTCGGCCAGCCGGCTGCGCTCCAGCCAGGCCACCCCGGCCGGCGCCCGACCCAGCACGACCAGGATGAACGCGGCCGACCAGAGCGCGTTGCCGAGGTGGTTGTCGTTGAGGTCGTACCCGCGCGGGCCGGGATGCGTGACGATCCAGGCCCCGCCGACGACCGCGAGGCCCAGCGACAGCGGGTACAGCACCCGGCCGGTGAGTCGACGCAGCATCCCGGCGTGGTGGGCGAAGCCGAGCAGCCACGCGCCGAAGTACAGGCCGAACTCGCGCACCACCGGCGGCGCCGGGTAGATCCCCACCTCGATCGTCACCAGCACCACGTACGGGGCGAGCAGGGTGGGCAACGGGGCCCGCCGGAACAGCCAGAGCGCGACCGGCGAGGCGAGCACGAACCACAGGTAGTCCCGCAGGTACCAGATGATGCTCAGCGCCAGGGCGCCCCAGTTGTTCGCCGGCGGGTCGGTGATCGGGAACAGCCACAGCAGCACCCGGGGCGACAGCGCCAGCCCGGTGAGCAGCATGGCCGGCACGAAGACCGCCGCCAGCACCCACAGCGACGGCAACAGCCGGCGCAACCGGCGGCCGACCGCCACCGGGCCGGACCGCGCGAGCGAGGCGGCCATCAACGAGCCGGCCAGCGCGAACATCACCGACATGGCGGGGAAGACGAGGGTGAGGGTCGCCCAGCCGGTGACGTGGTAGACGACCACCCGGACGATGGCGAGGAAACGGAGCAGATCGAGGTATCTGTTGCGCATCAGCCTGCATCTGGATCGGGGACGCGGTGCTTTCTCCCCTACCCTTCGCGGCCCGCGCGCCAAACGACGCCGACCCCGGCCGATCGTGAGGCTGCCCATGGGGCTAACCGGAAACGATCAGGCCGACCGGCACCCGCCCCTCAGCAGGGCCGCCGGATGACGCTCAGAAGCCCAGCTTGCGCAACTGCCTCGGGTCGCGCTGCCAGTCCTTCGCGACCCGCACGTGCAGGTCGAGATAGACCCGGCTGCCCAGCAGCTCCTCGATCTGCCGGCGGGCGTTCGTGCCGACCTCCTTGAGCCGGCTCGCCTTGTGACCGAGGACGATGGCCTTCTGGCTGGGCCGTTCCACGTACAGGTCGGCGTAGATCTTCATGACCTGACCCTCGGGGATCATCTCCTCGACCACCACGGCGATGGAGTGTGGCAGCTCGTCGCGGACGCCCTCCAGGGCCGCCTCCCGGATCAGCTCGGCGACCATCACCTGCTCCGGGTCGTCGGTCAGCATGTCGTCCGGGTAGAGCTGGGGCGACGGCGGCAGGTATTTGGTCATCACGTCGACGAGCGTGTCCACCTGGTGCCCGGAGACGGCGCTCACCGGCACGATCTCGGCGAACTCGCCCAGCTCGCTGACCGCGAGCAACTGCTCGGCTAGCCGGCGCTTGTCCACCAGGTCGGTCTTGGTGACCACCGCCAGCACGGTCGCCTTCAGCTCGGCCAGCTCGCCGGTGATGAACCGGTCGCCGCGCCCCACCGGCTCGTCCGCCGGGATGCACAGGCCGATCACGTCGACCTCGGTCCAGGTCGAGCGGACCAGGTCGTTGAGGCGCTCACCGAGCAGCGTACGGGGGCGGTGCAGACCCGGCGTGTCCACCAGAACCAGCTGCGACTCCGGACGGTGCAGCACCGCCCGGATGACGTGCCGGGTGGTCTGCGGCTTGTTCGAGGTGATCGCGATCTTGGTGCCGACGATGGCGTTCGTCAGGGTGGACTTGCCGGCGTTGGGCCGGCCCACGAAGCAGCCGAACCCGGCCCGGTACGGACGCGGCTCCGGATCCCGGACGGGGCTCACTGGGTCACCGTGCCGAGCACGGTGCCGTCCGGGGCGGCCACGTGGATCGGCGCGTCCACGGCGAGGTCGCGTACCGCGGCGTGCCCGGCGCCGTCAAGCGTCGACGCCTCGGTCACCACCACCGCCGCCTCCAACCGGCCCGCACCGGCGGCCACGGCAGAGGCCACCGCCAACTGCAGGGCCGTGAGAGTCAGCGAGGGCAGCGCGACGCTGGCCGCCGCGTACGTCCGGCCGTCGGAGTCCCGGACCGCGGCCCCCTCCACGGCACCGACCCGCCCGCGGGCGCCCCGGGCCAGGACGACGAGCTTGCCGTCCTCGGCGCTCAGCGGTCCCGGTGCGGTGGGGGTGGGCCGGGCGGCGGGCGCGGCGGGTGTCTCAGGCATCGGCGGCTTGCCTCTCCTCGTCTCGGTAATGATCCGGGTCGTCCCCGGGGCCGGCATGGTCGCCGCGCCCGGTGCTGTCCTGCTCGTCGCCCGACTCCACCCTGCTGACCAGGACGGTGTCGATCCGGTTGCGCCGGCCCGTGGTGCCCTCGGCGACCAGCCGGAGGCCGGCCACCTCGGCCTGCGCTCCGGGGATCGGCACCCGTCCCAGCGACTGGGCGAGCAGGCCACCGACCGTCTCCACCTCGTCGGTGGGCAGATCGGCGCCGAACATCTCGCCCAGGTTCTCCACCGGCAGGCGGGCGGTCACCCGCACCGAGGAGTCCGCGAGGCGTTCGACCGGCGGGCGTTCGACATCGTACTCGTCGGTGATCTCACCGACGATTTCCTCCAGGATGTCCTCGATGGTGACCAGACCACCGGTGCCGCCGTACTCGTCGACCACGATGACCAGGTGGTTGCGGGCCGCCTGCATCTCCGACAGCAGATCGTCGACCGGCTTGGACTCCGGGACGAAGGTGGCCGGGCGCATCAGCTCGGCCACTGGCAACTGCTCGGCGTCCGGGTCGCCGCCCCGCGACCGCCGGATCAGGTCCTTGAGGTAGAGCACCCCGAGCACGTCGTCGACGCTCTCCCCGATCACCGGAATGCGGGAGAAACCCGACCGCAGGAAGAGCACCAACGCCTGGGCGAGGGTCTTGCCCTCCTCGATCCACACCATCTCGGTACGCGGGACCATCACCTCGCGGGCGATGGTGTCGCCGAGCGCGAAGACCGAATGGATCATCTGACGCTCGCCGTGCTCCACGACGCCGCGCTGCTCGGCCAGGTCCACCAGCTCACGCAGCTCCACCTGGCTGGCGAACGGCCCCTCCCGGAAGCCGCGCCCCGGGGTGACCGCGTTGCCGATCAGGATGAGCAGCGACGCGAGGGGGTTGAGCGCGCGGCCCAGCCAGCGGACCAGCGGCGCGACCGCCCGGCCCACCGCGTACGCGTGCTGCCGGCCGATGGTGCGCGGCGCGACACCGACCACCACGAAGCTGACCACGGTCATCGCGCCGGCGGTGACCAGCGCGGCACGCCAGCCGGCGCCGAAGCTGTCCACCGCGACCAACGCCACCAGCGTGGTGGCGGTCAGCTCGGCGAGCAGCCGCAGCAACAGCAGCAGATTGAGGTGCCGGACGACGTCCGAGGCCACGACCTGGAGGGTCCGGGCGCCGCGCACACCGTCCCGGGCCAGCTCGGCGGCCCGGGCCGGCGAGACCGCGGCGAGCGCCGCCTCGGTCATGGCGATCACACCGCCCAGCACCACCAGGCCCGCCGCGAAGACGATCAGTTGCAGGTCGGGAAGGCCGGCCGTGGGGCCGACCGCGAGTAACGAAGGAGTGGACATCACTGGGTGCGGGTCGACCGCCAGCTCGCCAGCAGTCGAGCCTGCAGAGCGAACATCTCGCGCTCCTCCTCCGGCTCGGCGTGGTCGTAGCCGAGCAGGTGCAGCACCCCGTGAACGGTGAGCAGGTGCAGCTCGTCGGCTGAGGCGTGCCCGGCGGTCGCCGCCTGCTTGGCCGCGACCTCGGGGCAGAGCACGATGTCACCGAGCAGGGCCGGCTCGCCGCCGGCGGGGGCGCTCTCGCCCGGACCGTGGTCGACGCTTCCCTCGTCCATCGGGAAGGCGAGCACGTCGGTCGGGCCGTCCCCACCCATCCAGCGGTGGTTCAGCTCGGTCATGTAGTCGATGTCGACCAGCAGCACGGAGAGCTCGGCGAGGGGGTTGACCCCCATCTCGTCGAGGGCGTGCCGGGCGACGGCGAGCACGGCGTCGGTGTCGACCTCGACACCGGACTCGTTGGCGATCTCGATGGACAACTGCTTTCCTCTGCTTTAGCGGCGGCGGCCGGACCGGCCGCCCTGGGCGGGTCGCCCGGGAACGGCGTGGACGCCCTGCGCCTGCTGGGTCTCCCGCTCGGCGTCCCAGCGGGCGTACGCGTCGACGATTTCCCCGACCAGCCGGTGGCGAACCACGTCGGAGCTGGACAACTGGGAGAAGTGCACGTCGTCGACGTTCTCCAGGATCTCCCGGACCACCCGCAGGCCGCTGCTCGTCCCGCCGGGAAGGTCCACCTGGGTGATGTCACCCGTCACGACGATCTTGGAGTTGAAGCCGAGTCGCGTGAGGAACATCTTCATCTGCTCGGGCGTCGTGTTCTGCGCCTCGTCCAGGATGATGAACGCGTCATTCAACGTCCTGCCCCGCATGTACGCCAGGGGCGCGACCTCGATCGTCCCGGCGGCCATCAGCTTCGGGATCGACTCCGGGTCGAGCATGTCGTGCAGCGCGTCGTAGAGCGGGCGCAGGTACGGGTCGATCTTCTCGTTGAGCGTGCCGGGCAGGAAGCCCAGCCGCTCCCCCGCCTCGACTGCCGGTCGGGTCAGGATGATGCGGTTGACCTGCTTGGCCTGGAGCGCCTGGACGGCCTTCGCCATCGCCAGGTAGGTCTTGCCGGTGCCGGCCGGGCCGATGCCGAAGACGATGGTGTTCGAGTCGATCGCGTCGACGTACCGCTTCTGCCCGAGCGTCTTGGGGCGGATGGTGCGCCCGCGACGGGAGAGGATGTCGAGGGTCAGGACCTCGGCGGGCCGCTCGGCGCTGCCCTGCTCGAGCATGCCGACGGTACGCCGGACGGCGTCAGTGGTCAGGGTCTCGCCTTTCTCGATGAGTTCGAGCAGCTCACTGAAGACCCGCTCGGCGAGGGCGTTGTCCGCGGGGGCGCCGGTGATCGTGATCTCGTTGCCCCGGACGTGCACGTCACTGGCGACCGAGCGTTCGACGAGTCGCAGGATCTCGTCGCCCGCGCCGAGCAGATTGACCATGATCTTGGAGTCGGGCACGGTGATCCTGGTCTGCACCCGGGGCGGGCCGGGAGGTGGGGTGCCGGTCATAGGTCGGGCCGAAGGGCCCTGCGCACCTGCTCTCGATCTCGGCGCCGGCCCTGCTGGCACGGCGTGCGGACGTTACACCCATCGTATCGGGTCAACGCGGGCCGCATCGCGCCCATTTCCGCTGGCCGCGATCAACTCCCGGCCCGGAAGTCGTACCGGTCGAAGGTCTCCTGGTGGCGGGTGAACCGGTAGGTCGCCCAGTGCATCCGGACCACCGTCCGAGCCTCGTCCCGGGTCAGCCGCAGCAGCTCGCCGACCTCCCGGCCGGAGACGGTCCGGAACACGTCCGGCCGGTCCGGCAGCGGTGCGAAGACCGCCGGGGGGCGGCCGGCCGCATCCCCGGCCCCGCGCGCCCGCAGGGCGCCGTCGTGCCAGGAGAAGACGTACTCGAAACCCTCGCCCCACCAGCGGCCGAGCACCCCCCGCAGGGCCGCCGGAGCGGGTGCGCCGGGCGTCCACGGCTCGATGTCGGCGGGATCGTGCTCGACCGCCTCGGTGAGCAGCCGGTGCGGCAGTTCGAGCAACTCGGCCGCCGTGCCGGACGAGCCGAGCACCGCGGCGCCCATCGCGCCGGCCGTGCCGTCGCCACCCCGCCGGCCGTACACGCCGGCCAGGAAGCCGGGCATCGCCCCGTCGTGCCCCACGTGCACCACCCGCTCGCCCTGCGGGACGAGGATCAGGCCGAGCCCGAAGCCGGCGCCCCAGAGCGTCTCGTCGGTCGTGGTCAACGGCCAGCGCATCTCGTCCAGGGTGCCCGGGGCGAGCACCGCGCCGGCCGGGTCGAGCGCCGCCGGGTCGGCGAGGAACGCCGCCCAGCGGGCCATGTCGGTCGCGGTGCTCCAGAGCTGGGCGGCCGGGCCCACCGCGCCGAAGTCGGTCGGCGGCTCCGGGTGCGCCTCGTCGGAGTACGCGTCGACCAGGTAGCCGGTGGCCGCCGAGGGCCGAGGGGTCACGGTCGTGTCGGTCAGCCCCAGCGGCGTCAGCACCCGCTCGGCGAGCACCTCCGCCCAGCTGCCCCCGCGCAGCCGACCGACCAGCAGGCCGAGCACGGCGAGGCCCAGGTTGGAGTAGTGGAAACGCCGGCCGGTGGGCAACACCCGCTCGGCGCGGTCCAGCCCGGCCACCAACTGCTCGGCGTCCGGCGCGTTCAGGGTGTCCCAGACGTCACCGAACGGCTCGCGTTGCAGGCCGCCGGTGTGCGACAGCAGCCGGCGCACGGTCAGCTCGCCGTGTGCGGGAAGGTCCAGGTGCCGGCCCACCGGGTCGTCCAGGTCCAGCAGCCCGTCGTCGCGGCACCCGAGGGTGAGCACCGCCGTGAAGGTCTTGGTGACCGAGCCGATCCGGAACTGGGTGCCCGGACCCAAGGGGCTGTCGGTGCCGGTGCCCCCGACAGTGCAGCTCCACAGCGGTCGGTCGGCCCGGTGCAGCGCCGCCGACACCGCCGGCACCCGGGCGTCGGCCTGCACCCGGCGGACCAGCCGGCCCAACCGGTCGTGCGCGTACGGGCCGGCCGTCACGCCAGGTCCCGGGCGAGCATCGGGCCGAGCGGCGTGCCACCGAGCAGGTGTGCGTGCGCGTGGAACACCTCCTGCCCGCCGTACACCCCGGTGTTGAACATCAGCCGGAACCCGTCGCCGAGCAGCCCCTCGTCATCGGCCACCGCGGCGGCCGTGGCGAGCACCGCACCGGCCAGCGCCGGGTCACCCTCGGCGAGCGTGGCGACGTCGGCGTAGTGCTCCTTCGGAATGACCAGGACGTGCACCGGGGCCTTCGGGTCGATGTCGCGGAAGGCGAGCGTGGTGGCGGTCTCCCGGACCACGGTGGCCGGAATCTCCCCGGCGACGATGCGGCAGAACAGGCAGTCGGATCCCATCGGGGCAGTGTAAGGACGCGGGGCACGGCTGAGGCAGGATGGCCGGCATGACGGATCGGGCGGTACTGGTGACCGGTTCCTCGCGCGGCATCGGCCGCGCGGTGGTGGAGGCGTTCGCCGCCAGCGGCGACCGGGTGGCCATCCACCACCGCGACTCCGGCGACGCGGCCGAGGAGCTGCGCGCGGGCCTGCCCGGCTTGGGGCACGTGGTGGTCCGCGCCGACCTCACCGACCCGGACGCGGTCCGGGCCATGGTCGACCGGGCCGCCGAACTGCTCGGCGGGCTGGACGTGCTGGTCAACAACGCCGGGACGTACGGCGACCGGGACGACCCGCACCCGATCTTCGGCGCCTCCTACGAGCAGTGGCAGCGGCGCTGGCGGCAGGTGCTGGAGACCAACCTGACCGGGGCCGGCAACGTCATCTGGTGCGCCGCCCAGCACCTGCGCGAGCGTGGCGGCCGGATCGTCAACGTGTCGTCCCGGGGCGCGTTCCGCGGCGAGCCGCACCAGCCGGCGTACGGGGCCAGCAAGGCGGGGCTCAACGCGCTGGGCCAGTCCCTCGCCGTGGCCCTCGCGCCGTACGGCATCACGGTGGCCACCGTCGCGCCGGGCTTCGTGGCGACCGACATGGTCACCGAGTACCTGAGCGGTGCGGAGGGCGCGGCGATCCGGGCGCAGAGCCCGTTCGACCGGGTGGCCCGGCCGGAGGAGATCGCCGCCGCGGTGCACTGGCTGGCGTCCCCCGAGGCCGAGTGGGCCTCCGGCACGATCGTCGACCTCAACGGCGCCTCCTACCTGCGCACCTGACCACCCGCCAGCCCGCGCCGCCACCGGCCAGGGCCTCCCGCCTGCTCATCACGTCCTTTGCTCTGCTTCAACCACCGCAACACTCAACGGCCGAAACTGTTGCGTCAGTTGAAGCAGAGCAAAGGACGCCGACAAGGTGGGATGCCTGGGTCGGGGCACGAGTCACCACAGCTAGCGGTGGGACTACCAGCGGCCGAGGCGGGTGGCGAGCACGCTGAGCGCGGCCACGCCGGCCGTGGAGGTCCGCAGCACCTCCGGCCCGAGGCGTACCGGCCGGCCGCCGGCCTCGCGGAAGGCGGTCAACTCGGCCGGGGCGATGCCGCCCTCGGGGCCGACGACCAGGACGATCTCGCCGATGGAGGGCAGGTCGGCGGTGGTGAGCCGCTCCTCGGCCTCCTCGTGCAGGACGAACCCGGCGGCGGCGCCGGCGATGCGGCGGGCGACCGTCGCGGTGGACTCGTCCGGCGCGCCGGCCACCACCGGCAGCCAGGGCCGGCGGGCCTGCTTCGCCGCCTCGCGGGCGGTGGCGACCCACTTCTCGCGGGCCCGTACGCCCCGGTCGCCGCGCCACTGGGCCACCGAGCGCGACGCCGCCCAGGGCACGATCTCGTCCACCCCGACCTCGGTCATCGCCTGCACGGCCAGCTCGCCCCGGTCACCCTTGGCGATGCCCTGCACGGTGACGATCCGGGGTACGGGCGCGTCCGCGTACCCCCGGGAGGTGACGGCGACCTCCAGGCTGCCCCGGCCGACGGCGGTGACCACGGCGGCGGCCGTGCCGCCCCGCCCGTCGGCGAGCAGCAGCTCCTCGCCGACGCGCAGCCGCTGCACGGTGGCGGCGTGGTGCCCCTCGGGCCCGTCGAGGGTCAGCGCGTCGCCGGTGGGCAGCGCGTCGACCAGGAAGAGCGGCGCGGACACGTCAGGCGTGGCCGTTGAACGCGTCGCGCATCCGGGAGAAGAAGCCGCCCTGCTTGGTCAGCTCGGCGACCTCCTCACCCCGGGTCTTGGCGAAGTCGCGCAGCATCTTCTCCTGGTCGGGGTCGAGCTTGGTGGGCGTCCGGACGTCGAGGTGCACGTAGAGGTCGCCCCGGCCGGTGCCGCGCAGGTGCGGCACACCCCGGGCGCGCAGCCGCAGCGTGCTGGCCGGCTGGGTGCCGGCCTTGACGTCGACGGTCTCCTCGCTGTCCAGCGTCTTGATGGTGAGCCGGGTGCCCAGCGCGGCGGCGGTCATCGGCACGGTGACCCGGCAGTGCAGGTCGTCGCCCTTGCGGGAGTAGACGTCGTGCGGCCTCTCGTGGATCTCCACGTAGAGGTCACCGGCGGTGCCGCCGCCCGGGCCGACCTCGCCCTGCTGGGCCAGCCGGATCCGCATGCCGTCCTCGACACCGGCCGGGATCTTGACGGTGAGCGAACGGCGGGTGCGCACCCGGCCGTCGCCGGCACAGGTGGGGCAGGGGTGCGGGATGGTCGTGCCGTAGCCCTGGCAGACGGTGCACGGCCGGGCGGAGACCACCTGGCCGAGGAAGGTGCGCTGCACCGACTGCACCTCGCCCCGACCGCCGCACGCCTCGCAGGTGGCCAGGTGGGTGCCGGCTGCCGTGCCGGCGCCCGAGCAGGTGGTGCAGAGCACCGCGGTGTCGACGGTGATCGGGGCCTCGACGCCGAACGCCGTCTCGTGCAGGTCGAGTTCGAGCCGCAGGATCGCGTCGGCGCCCGGCCTGGTCCGCGGCCGTGGGCCACGGGCGCCACCTGCCGCGCCGCCGAAGAACGCGTCCATGATGTCCTGGAAGCCGACGAACGGGCCGGCTCCGCCCGGACCACCCGGGCCGCCCGCGCCGCCGCCTCCCGGGGCGAGCGGGTCGCCACCCAGGTCGACGATCTGCCGCTTGCGGTCGTCCGAGAGGACCTCGTACGCGGCGTTGATGTCCTTGAACTTCTCCTGGGCCTCCGGGTCCGGATTGACGTCCGGGTGGAACTGGCGTGCCAGCTTGCGGTAGGCGCGCTTGATCTCGTCATCGGAGGCTTCCCGGCTGACACCGAGGATGCCGTAGTAGTCCCTGGCCACTGCGTTCCGTGTCCTCATGTTCGTCTCGCGTTACGCCGACCGGCGGCCGCAGCCGGCCGTCGGCCCTGACTGGTCAGTTCTGGGCCAGCAGCTCGCCCACGTAGCGTGCCACGGCGCGCACCGTGGCGATGGTGCCGGGGTAGTCCATGCGGGTGGGCCCCAACACGCCGAGGCCGCCCACGATGGTGGCCCCCGGGCCGTACCCGGTGCTGACCACCGAGGCGGCGCGCAGGTTGTCGAACTCGTTCTCGTCGCCGATCAGGACCCGGGTCGTGCTGGGCTCGGTCTCGCCGATGAGCTTGAGCAGCACGACCTCCTCCTCCAGCGCCTCCAGGATGGGTCGCAGCGAGCCCTGGAAGTCGAGTAGGCCGCCCCGGGTGAGGTTGGCGGTGCCGGCCAGGGCGATGCGTTCCTCGTGCCGCTCGACAAGCGTCTCCAGCAGGACGGTGGAGAGGGTGGTCATCGCCGGACGCAGCTCGGCCGGCGCCTCCTCGACCAGCGCCTGCACCAGCGGCGGGGTCTCGGACAGCCGGGCGCCGGCGAGCTTCTCGTTGACGAGCCGGCGCAGGTCGGTGACGTCGTCGGCGGGGACCGGGCCGGGCAGCTCCACCAGCCGCTGCTCGACCCGCCCGGTGTCGGCGATCATGACGAGCATCAGCCGGGTGGTGGAGATCGGCACCAGCTCCAGGTGCCGCACCGAGGAGCGGGCCAGGCTCGGGTACTGCACGACGGCCACCTGCCGGGTGAGCTGGGCGAGCAGGCGTACGGTGCGGTGCACCACGTCGTCGAGATCGACCGCGCCGACGAGGAAGCGCTCGATGGCCCGACGTTCGGCCGGACTGAGCGGCTTGACCCGGGACAGCCGGTCGACGAAGAGGCGGTAGCCGCGGTCGGTGGGCACCCGGCCGGCACTGGTGTGCGGCTGCCGGATGTAGCCCTCCTCCTCCAGCACGGCCATGTCGTTGCGGACCGTCGCCGGGGAGACCCCGAGCTGGTGGCGCTCGACCAGCGCCTTGCTGCCGACCGGCTCCTGGGTGGAGACGTAGTCCTCGACGATGGCGCGGAGCACGGCGAGCTTGCGGTCGTCCAGACCCATCCTCCGCACCTCCTGTCGCACGTCGGCCGGCGGCCCACCCGGGGCCGACGGCCGTCCTGGCACTCGACTGTAACGAGTGCCAGTCTACGTCGGCACCCCCGCCGACGCGATGATCAACGACAGGCCGTGGGTGCGGCCCGCGCCACCTTGCGCGGGCCGATCGGCCCGCGCGGCCGGGCGGTATCGCTCTGGTGCGACGTTGCCGCCGACACCTACCGTGACAGTCATGACTGAACCACCTCGCCCTCCCGGCGCGGGAGACCCCGGCAGTTACCCGCCGGAGCCGACTCTCCCGGGCTCGCCCTCCGCGGCCGAGCCGCCCACCGCACCACTGTCCGGGGCACCCGGCCCGGCCGGCTATCCCCCGGCCGGTGGCTATCCGCCGCCCACCGGTGACCAACCGCCGTCGGGCGGCTACCCTCCGCCAGGTGGTTACCCCCCGCCGGGCGGTTACCCCCCGGGCGGCCCGACTGGCGGCTATCCGACCGGCGGCGCCTTCGGCGGCCCCGGCGGCGGCTACGCCAACAACGAGGACAAGACCTGGGCGCTGGTCGCGCACTTCGGCGGCGCGGCCGGCATGATCATCAGTGGGGGCGTGCTCGGCTGGGTCGCCCCGCTGGTGGCGATGCTGGCCCGGGGCAACCAGTCCCCGACGGTCCGGGCGCACGCCGTCGCCGCGCTCAACTTCCAGCTCATCTGGTCGATCGTCGGCCTGGTCGGCTGGGTGCTCTCGTGCATCCTGATCGGCTTCATCGGCGTCGGGGCGGCCATCATCCTCGGTGCCGTGTTCGGCATCCTCGCCGGCATCAAGGCCAACGAGGGCAGCCTCTACCGCTACCCCCTCTCGGCCAACCTCGTCAAGTGATCCGGGCCGGCCGCTCCCCCGGCCGGTCCGGCGCACCGCCCGCACCGCCGGCCGGGGCGCGGGCTGACCGGCGACGGTCGGTCGCACCTGCCGGCCGGGCGGCGCGTCCGGGTCAGGGCAGCAGGTCGCGGACGACCGCGTCGGCGAGCAGCCGGCCGCGCAGCGTGAGCACCGCTCGGCCGACGGCGTAGTCCCCGGCGGCCAGCAGGCCGTCGGCGAGGGCCCGCTCGGCGCCGGCCCGGCCGGCCGCGTCGAGCACCGCCAGCGGCAGCCCGCTGGCGAGCCGCAGCCGGAGCATCACGTCCTCCATGTGGGCCTCGTCGACGGTGAGCACCTCGCGGGCCAGGCCGGGTGACGCGCCGGAGGCCAGCCGCTGGGCGTACGTCGTGGGGTGCTTGACGTTCCACCAGCGCACCCCGCCGACGTGGCTGTGCGCCCCCGGGCCGAGCCCCCACCAGTCCGCGCCGGTCCAGTAGAGCAGGTTGTGCCGGCACCGGGCCGCGTCGGTGCGCGCCCAGTTGGACACCTCGTACCAGGACAGGCCGGCCGCGTCGAGGGCGGCCTCCGCGGCCAGGTAGCGGTCCGCGGCGACGTCGTCGCTGGGGTACGCCAGCTCGCCGCGCCGCATCCGGGCGGCGAGCCGGGTGCCGTCCTCGACGATGAGGGCGTACGCGCTGACGTGATCGACCCCGGCGGCGACGACCTGCTCCAGGGTTGCGGCGAAGTCCTCGGCCCGCTCCCCCGGCGTGCCGTAGATCAGGTCCAGGTTGACGTGCTCGAACCCGGCGTCGCGTGCCTCCAGGGCGGCGGCGGTGGCCCGACCGGCGCTGTGTTTGCGGTCCAGGATCGCCAGCACCCCCGGGGAGGCGGACTGCATGCCCAGCGAGATCCGGGTGTAGCCGGCTGCCCGCAGCCGCCGCAACGACTCCGGGGTCACCGACTCCGGGTTGGCCTCGGTGGTCACCTCGACGTCGGCGGCGAGCCCCCAGGTGCGGTCGATGCCGTCGAGGATGCGGGCCAGGTCGTCGGCGGGGAGCAGGGTCGGGGTGCCGCCGCCGACGAAGACCGTGTCGACCCGGGGCGGCGGGCTGTCGCCGAGCACCCGGGCGGCGAGCGACAGCTCGGCCAGCACGGTGTCGGCGTACGCCTCGCGGCTGGCGCCCCCGCCCAGCTCGGCGGCCGTGTAGGTGTTGAAGTCGCAGTAGCCGCAGCGACTGGCGCAGAACGGCACGTGGACGTACACGCCGAAGCCGCGCGCGCCGACCGCCGAGGTGGCGGTGGCGGGCAGCGATCCGTCGACGGGGACGGTCTCACCATCTGGAAGGACGCCGGGCATGGCCACTAGTGTGCCCGGCATGACCTCTCCCGACGTCCTCGTGCGGGTCGCCACGGCCCGTGGGGTGACCACCCTCACCCTGGACAGCCCACACAACCGCAATGCGCTCTCCACCGCCCTGATGACCCAGTTGCTGGCCGGACTGGCCGACGCGGTGGCCGACGACGCGGTCCGGGTGATCGTGCTGGACCACACGGGCCCGGTCTTCTGCGCGGGCGCGGACCTGAAGGAGACCGCTGCGGCGTACGCCAGCGGCACGGTGCCGGCCGGGATGCTGGGGGACGTGCTGGCGGCGCTCTGGGACTGCCCGAAGCCGGTGCTCGCGCGGGTCGCCGGGCCGGCTCGGGCCGGCGGGCTGGGCCTGATCGCGGCCGCCGACCTGGCGGTCTGCGCCGACGAGGCGACGTTCGCCTTCACCGAGGTGCGGATCGGGGTGATCCCGGCGGTGATCTCGGCAACCGTGCTGCCCCGCCTGCACCCGCGTGCCGCCGCCGAGCTGTACCTGACCGGCGACACCTTCGACGGCCGACGGGCGGCCGAGATCGGCCTGGTCACGGCCGCCGTGCCGGCGGACGGGCTGGACGACGCGGTACGGCGCTACTGCGACTCGCTGGTGCGCGGCGCGCCCGGCGCGCTGGCCGGCGCGAAGGAGCTGCTGCGCCGACCGGGCACCACCGAGCTGCGGGCTGACCTGGCGCGGCTGTCCGCCCTCTCGACCGGTTACTTCCTCTCCGACGAGGGGCGCGAGGGGGTCCTGGCCTTCCGGGAGAAGAGATTAAGTCGATGGGTGGCCGCTCTGGACGGTGGTTCCGCTGATCATGCCGGGTAGGGGCGGGACGCGCCGCTGAACGTGCCGGGTAGGGCCGGGACGTGTCAATCGGTCAAGTCCTTGACCGGTCAATCGCTTCCCGGCGTCCAGGTCGGGTGACGTGGCAGACAACCCGGAGCCCGGTCGGCGCGGCAGGTGAGTTCGGCGCCGGAGCGGGAACGTCCCGATCGGTACGCGGCGGCAGCGCGGACCCCGAACCGGTCGGACGACCCGGACGACGCCACCGGGGACGTACGCTTGTCGAACTGTCGATCAGGGGGTGTGGGTGCGAACTCGGGCAGCCGTGGCGGGTGGAGTGGTGCTCATCCTCGTCGCTGTGATCGCGATCTGGCTCGTCGTCCGGCAGGTCGGGGATCAACTGCGACTGCCGCGGGCGGGACGCACCTGCACGGTCCAGGCCGACGGCCGGGTCGCGCTGGACGTCGAGCAGATGGCCAACGCGGCGACCATCGCGGCGATCGGCGCCCAGCGCGGAATGCCGGAGCGGGCCGTGGTGATCGCGCTGGCCACCGCCTACCAGGAGTCGGGGCTGCGCAACCTCGCCGACGGCGACCGGGACTCGGTCGGCCTGTTCCAGCAGCGCCCGAGTCAGGGCTGGGGCACGTCGGCGCAGATCCGCGACTCCCGCTACGCGGCGAACAGGTTCTACGCGGCGCTGAAGAAGGTGCGCGGCTGGGAGAAGATGCGGGTCACCGATGCCGCCCAGCGGGTGCAGCGCTCGGCGTTCCCCGAGGCGTACGAGAAGTGGGCCGACGACTCCGAGGTGCTCAGCAAGGCCCTGCTCGGCGACGTCACCGGCGCGGTGGCCTGCACGGTGGGGCGTACCCCGGTGATGCACGGCGCGGCGGCGACCGCCCAACTGACCCGCAACCTGGTGCTGGACTGGGGCGTGTCGAGCGCCGGCCCGGCCAGCCAGACCGGGCTGGCGGTGACGGCGGACGACCAGCGCGACGGTTGGCGGTACGCGCACTGGCTGGTCTCGCACGCCCAGGACCACGGGGTGAAGCGGGTCCGCTTCGGCGACCTGGAGTGGACCGCCCGCAACGGCACCTGGGGCCGGGTCACCGGCGAGCAGGGCCCCGCGGGTCAGGTGGTGGCCGAGGTCTTCGCCGAGGGCTGACGACCCGGATCTCTTAACCGGCAGTCACCGCACAATCGGGCACCGCACCACATGATGCCCAATTGACCACAGAAATCTCACTGTCCGCAGCAGTACCGCTGCACATGGTCTGGTCCGGGTCCGCCCGCGCCGCACGCCCTCCCCGATGTCTGGACAGTCGCGTTACGATCGGCGGCCTGTGCCAGAAATGGTTTCACCTCATGGGGAGGGGTACGACGCGGTGTTCGATTACGGCGACCGGACCGGCTACGAACCGATCAGCGACACTGACCGCAAGGAGTTCCACGAGCAGGGCTTCCTCCTGCTGCGCAACGTCCTGACGGAGGACCACCGGGCGGCGCTGGAGGCGGCTGTCGACCGCGTCTACGCGGAGGAGCAGGCCAAGGGCAACACCAAGAAGGACGGCACGCTGCACCTGCTGGGCTTCCTGGAGCGTGACGAGCTCTTCGGCGAGCTGCTCACCCACCCGATCGCCTTCCCGTACATGTGGGGGCTGGCCGGCTGGAACATCTACACCCACCACAACCACCTGGACGTCACCCCGCCGGCCGCCGAGCCGGAGAAGCCGTACTGGGGCTGGCACCAGGACGGGTACCGGCAGAACTCCGACCCGGAGACGATGGACCCGAACCTGCCCCGGCCGATGTTCTCGCTGAAGGTCGCGTACGTGCTGTCCGACCTGTCGCAGACCGGCCGTGGCGCCACCAAGGTCATCCCGGGCAGCCACCTGTGGAACTCGCTGGACCGGCCCAAGGACCTCAGCGTGCACAACCCGGACCCGGAGGGCACGGTGGAGATCACCGCGAACCCGGGCGACGCGTTCATCTTCGACCGTCGGCAGTGGCACTCCCGCTCGACGAACCTGTCGACCATCACCCGCAAGATGCTCTTCGTCGGCTACACCTACCGCTGGATCCGGCCGCTCGACGAGCTGCACCCGGACCTGAACGGCGAGTGGTACCGCAACCGCACCCCCGTGCAGCGCCAGCTGATCGGTGAGGGCACCCACACCGCCAACTACTGGGGCATCAACTGGGACGGGTACGTCGACGACGAGATCCCGCTGCGCAAGGAGCTCAAGGAGCGCGGCCTGCTCGACCGCAACATTCCCTGGCTGCGCTGATCACCTGCGTCTGCGAACGGCCCCCCGCCACCGTCGGCGGGGGGCCGTTCTCGTATCCGCTTCCGGGCCACCCGGTGCCGCGCTGTCGGTAGCGTGACGGCCGGCTACCCAACGCTGGCGTGTCGTCTCGGCACCGCGCTCAGCCGTGCGTTCCTCGCGGCGGCGCGGTCAGCCGCGCGAGGCCAGGCGGCGGCGGGCCTTCTCCCGGATCGGCTCCGGCAGGTCGTCCGCGTCGAGCAGGCGGGGCAGCAGCTCCGGCTCCAGGCTGGTCGCCCGGAACACCTCGCCGATGGTCACCCCGTGCGCGGGCCGCTCCACCACCTCGACCGGGTCGCCGGCACCCACCTTGCCCTCGCGCAGCACCCGCAGGTACGCCCCCGGGGAGGCCCGCACGGTGAAGCGCCGGATCAGGTCGGGCACACCCCAGAAGCCCGCGAACGTCGTGCAGGGAGTACGCGGCATCGTCACCTGGAGCACCGCTGTGCCCACCGCCCACTGTTCGCCGATGACCGCGCCGGTCACGTCGACGGCGTAGGTGGTCAGGTTCTCCCCGAAGCCGCCCGAGCGGACCGACCGGCCGATCTCGGCCGACCACCACGCGGCGTCCTCCTCGGCGTACGCGTAGACGGCCTTGTCCGGCCCGCCGTGCACGGCCCGCTCGCCGATGAAGTCACCGGCCAGGCCACCGGTGAGCACCGCCACGGGCCCGTCGACCGGTCGCTTGTCGATGCCGCTACGACCGCTCGCGTCGCCCGCCCACGCCGCCTCGGTCACGATGCCGAGGTTCACCGCTGCCACCCTGCCCGTCATGACGGACAGCCTAGGTGAATCCGCGGTACGGGCTTGACCTTGACGCTGCGTCAACCCCCCCGACTGACCGCCGGGGGTCGGGTCCGACCGGTCAGCCCTTGACGGCGCCGGCCACCAGGCCGGAGACCATCCGCCGCTGCACCAGCAGGAAGAAGATGATGACCGGCAGGGTGAACAGGGTGGAGGCGGCCATGACCGGCCCCCAGTTGGTGTCGTCGCGGCCGAAGAAGAACGTCATCGCCACCGGCAGCGTGTAGCGACCCTGGTCGTTGATGAACGTCAACGCGAAGATCAGCTCGTTCCACGCGGTGATGAAGGAGAAGATGCTGGTGGCGACCAGGCCGGGCGCGACGAGCGGGAACAGCACCCGACGGAACGTCTGGGCCCGACTCGCGCCGTCGATGGCCGCCGCCTCCTCCAGCTCCTTGGGCACTGCGGCGACGAAACCGCGCAGCATCCAGACCGCGAACGGCAGCGAGAAGCCGAGGTACGTGAGGATCAGGCTGGGCAGGGTGTTGTAGAGCCCGAGCCGCTGGATCATCAGGAACAGCGGGATGACCAACGCCTCCAGCGGGATCATCTGCACCACGAGCAGCATGATCAGGAAGCTGGTCCGCAGCTTGAAGCGGAACCGGGCCACCGCCGTCGCGGCGAGCAGGGCGACCAGGCCGCTGAGCACCACCGTGGAGACGGCGACGATCGCGCTGTTGAGGAAGAAGTCCAGAAAACTGACGCCGGGGATCAGGTTGCCGGTCAGGATCTCCCGGTAGTGCGCCAGCGTCGGGTGGGCCGGCACCGGCTGCGGGGTGGACGAGAAGATCTCGCTGCTCGGCTTCAACGAGGTCGAGATCATCCAGTAGACCGGGAACGCCGCGAAGAGCGCGACCAGCAGCCCGGCGGCGTTGAGGGCCACCTTCTTCACGACTCGTCCTCCTGCCTGAGCACCATCCGTACGTAGAAGCCGGTCACCACGAGCAGGATCAGCGTGAGGATCACCGCGATGGCCGCGCCGAGGCCGTACTTCGGTGGCGGAGAGAAGGCTTCGGCGTACGAGTAGATGGAGAGCATGAACGTCGGCCGGTCCTGGGTGCCGCCGGCCAGGACGAACTGCTGGGTGAAGACCTTGAAGTCCCAGATGGTGGAGAGCACGATCAGGATCCCGAAGACCGGGCGCAGCAGCGGGAACGTGATCTTCCAGAAGACCCGCCACGGGCTGGCACCGTCCACCCGGGCCGCCTCGTGCAACTCACTCGGCACGCTCTTCAGGCCGGCGAGCACGCTCACCGCGATGAACGGGAACGAGTGCCACACGACCACCAGGGTGAGGATGGCGAAGAAGAGCAGCGGCGAGTTGAACCAGCCGTAGCCGGTCCAGTCGCTGCGGCCGAACAGGGCGTGGGAGAACCCGTCCGGCAGCGCGTTGAACAGCCAGGTGACCAGGCCGCTGGTGTCGTCGAAGATCCACTTCCAGACGATCGTGCCGGTGAGCGCCGGGGTGGCCCAGGCGAGCATCACGCAACTGGCGACGAAGGTGGCCATCTTGCGGCCGAGCCGGTTGAGCAGCAGCCCGACCAGGGTGCCGAGCACCATCGTGAGCAGCACGTTCGCCGCGGCGAACAGCACCGTGTTGCGCAGCACCGTCAGGAAGAACGGGTCGGAGAGGATGTCGGTGTAGTTGCCGAGCCCCACCCACGGCCACTCCCGGTCGCCGCGCAACTGCCGGACGCTGTTGAGCCGGTAGAAGGACATCGCCACCACCTGGCCGAGCGGCCAGAGCAGCAGCACCCCGATGATGACGAGCGCGGGCAGGAGAAGCAGGTACGGCAGGCGGTCCACCGGGCGACGCCGCCGCGCGGGGGTCTCCCGCGCGGCGGACGTCTCGGCGCTCTTGGTCAGTGAGCTCACTTGCTGTTCAAGATGCCTTCCATCTCGGCGGCCGCGTCGGCGGTGGCCTTCTCGACCGTCTTCTGACCCTTCATGACCGAGCTGTTCATCGCCTGGGTCACCGTCTTCGTCCGGCTGACCTCCACCCACTTCGGGGTGAGCGGCGTGAGCTTGGTGTTCTGCATGGTGGTGGCGAAGGCCGCCATCACCTTGTCGTTGGCGTACGTGTCACCGGCGACCAGATCCTGGTAGACCGGGAAGAAGCCGAGGCTGCTCGCGAAGCTCTGCGAGTTCTTCTTGTTCAGCAGCACCGTCAGGTAGTCCCAGGCCAGATCCTGGCGCTCGCTGTCCTTCCAGATCGCCACGTCCGAACCGCCCGCGAAGCCGGGCGCGGCCTTGCCGTCCGGGCCGGGGATCGGGAACGTACCCCAGACCTTTTCGATCTCGGGGTTGTCCTTCTTGATGGCGGCCTGCTGCCAGCTACCGGCGAACGCCATGGCGGCCTTGCCGGTGGCGAACTGGGTGCGCGCGTCGATCTCGTTCCACCCGGCGGCGGCCGGCGGGGCCACCTTGTGGACGGTCACGAGGTCGGTCCAGTACTTGACGGCCCGCTGCGCCTCCGGCGTCGTGTAGCCGGACTTCCAGGCGCCGCCCTGGTTGGTCGCGATCTCCGCGCCAGCGCCCCAGAGGAAGGAGTAGAAGGGCAGCTCGGAGTTGCCCGGCAGCGCGATGCCGTAGGTGCCCGGCTTCTTCGCCTGCACGGTCTTGGCCACCGTGACCAGGTCGTCCCAGGTCTTCGGCGGCTGGACGCCCGCCTCGGCGAACCAGTCGGTGCGGTAGTAGATCGCCCGCACGCCCGCGTACCAGGGGACGCCGTACTGCTTGCCGTCGAGCTGCGCGTTGCGGACCAGGTCGGGCAGCAGGTCCTTGCCGTCGGCCCAGCCGCCCATCCGGCCGCTGACGTCGGCGAGCGCCTCCTGCGCGGCCCAGCCCTGGGTCTCGGTGTTGCCCAGCTCGGTGATGTCCGGTCCCTCACCACCGGCGAGCGCGGCCTGGAACTTCTTGGGCGCCTCCAGCCAGGGGATGTACTGCACGACCACATCGGTGTCGGGGTGCTTCTGGCGGAACTCCGCCTCGACGCCGTCGAGGAACTTGTTCTGCGCGTCGCCGCCCTCGCCCATCATCCAGACCGTGAGCTTGCTGTCGTCGCCCGCCTTGTCGTCGGAGCCTCCGCAGCCGGTCAGCACCATCGCGGCCGAGGCCACCACGGCGGTGACCGGGGCCAGCCGCTTCCACCTGTTCACGCCACTTCTCCCCTCGCGCCGCCTGGAACTTACCTTCTCCGCCGCACCTTAGTACGAAGAAATCCTTTACGACAGTGGGCGGGCAGGCCGAAGCGTCGCGACCGTACCGCAGGGAACCGACCCGACGGGCCCGTGGCATCGGGCCGAATCCGGGCACTTCACCACGAAAGAGCGCCCGACCAGTGGTCGGGCGCTCTTTTCCGTGGTGCGGTGATGCCAGGTTGTTACCGGGTGACGCTGCGGCGGCGACCCACGCCGGCCACCAGCGCGACCGCGATCGCGGCCACCACGACCTGCACCAGCAGCTCCGTCCAGTCGATACCGGCCGTCTCGGTCGCGATACCCATCGCCCGCGCCAGCACCGTACCCAGCAGAGCCGCACCAACACCGATCAGCAGGTGCAGCCACATCGGCATGTTCTGCCGACCCGGAACAACCAGGCGGCCGAGCGCCCCGACGATGAGACCAACAACGATGGCAGTGATGATGCCCCACACGGTGAGCTCCACGGTCGCCCTCCTTCTAAGAATGTCTGACACACAATGTGTGCTTCCTGTCGTGACGACTAAGTTCCCGACCCACCGAAAAACCAAACCGACTTCGCGGCTCAGAGGATCACGATTTGGTCAACAGCGGCACGTTCCACCGGGCCCCCGGGCGGCGCGGACCGGGACACCGCGATCGACTGAGCCTGGCCGGGAGGTGCGCTGGCTGCGCACGGGCATGATCGACTCCAGTGCCCCGATGTGGCGGTGTCTGGCGAACCGAATGCCGGCCACGTCGCCGCAGTGGAGAGCGGCCCCACCCACCGGCCCGGCGAACGCCGAGGGGCGCCCGGCCTGTCGGCCGGGCGCCCCTCGGAAGTGGTTCGGTGTTACGGGTGTGCTGGTGTTATCGGGTGACGCGGCGGCGGCCACCCACGCCGGCCACCAGCGCGACCGCGATCGCGGCCACCACGACCTGCACCAGCAGCTCCGTCCAGTCGATACCGGCCGTCTCGGTCGCGATACCCATCGCCCGCGCCAGCACCGTACCCAGCAGAGCCGCACCAACACCGATCAGCAGGTGCAGCCACATCGGCATGTTCTGCCGGCCCGGAACAACCAGGCGGCCGAGCGCCCCGACGATGAGACCAACAACGATGGCAGTGATGATGCCCCACACGGTGAGCTCCACGGTCGCCCTCCTTCTAAGAATGTCTGACACACAATGTGTGCTTCCTGTCGTGACGACTAAGTTCCCGACCCACCGAAAAACCAAACCGACTCAACCGCAGAGAAGTTGCCGGCGTCGATGCGGAACGGCTGCGTCGATTGAGGTGGGAGCGCGTCCACACAGGTCAGGCAACATGTTGCCCAGGGCGACGACCCCATCCACGCCCCCAAAAATTCCTCCCCCAACCACCTCCCACCCACCCACCCGGGCGGGCTTGCGCCCCCACCCGGCCCCGGTGATCAAGAGGTTTGCGTCAGAATCCGGGCTGCGGCTGACGCAAACCTCTTGATCACCGGGGCGTGGGAGGCGGGACCGGGGGCCAGGGGTGGGGGTGGGGGTTACTTTTTGGGGGCCTTGCTGTCGCCGGAGTCGGAGGACAGGGCGGCGATGAAGGCTTCCTGCGGCACCTCGACGCGGCCGACCATCTTCATCCGCTTCTTGCCTTCCTTCTGCTTCTCCAGCAGCTTGCGCTTACGGCTGATGTCACCGCCGTAGCACTTGGCGAGGACGTCCTTGCGGATCGCGCGGATGGTCTCCCGGGCGATGACCCGGCTGCCGATGGCCGCCTGGATCGGCACCTCGAACTGCTGGCGCGGGATGAGGGTGCGCAGCTTGGCGGCGATCGTGACGCCGTAGTTGTACGCCTTGTCCTTGTGCACGATGGCGCTGAACGCGTCCACCGGCTCGCCGTGCAGCAGGATGTCCACCTTCACCAGGTCGGACGCCTGCTCGCCGGACGGCTCGTAGTCGAGTGAGGCGTAGCCCTTGGTCCGGCTCTTCAACTGGTCGAAGAAGTCGTAGATGATCTCGGCGAGGGGCAGGGTGTAGCGCAGCTCCACCCGGTCGGCGGAGAGGTAGTCCATTCCGAGCAGGCTGCCGCGCCGGCCCTGGCAGAGCTCCATCACCGCGCCCACGTAGTCGTTGGGCGTCAGCACGGTGGCCCGCACCACCGGCTCGTACACCTCGGCGATCTTGCCGGTGGGGTACTCGCTGGGGTTGGTGACGACGATCTCGGCGCCGTCGTCGGTGATCGCCCGGTACACCACGTTGGGCGCGGTGGAGATCAGGTCGAGGTTGTACTCGCGCTCCAGCCGCTCTCGGATGATCTCCAGGTGGAGCAGGCCGAGGAAGCCGCAGCGGAAGCCGAACCCGAGCGCGCCGGAGGTCTCCGGCTCGTAGTCCAGGGCGGCGTCGTTGAGCTTGAGCTTGTCCAGGGCCTCACGCAGGTTCGGGTAGTCGGACCCGTCGATCGGGTAGAGGCCGGAGTAGACCATCGGCTTCGGGTCCTTGTAGCCACCCAGCGCCTCGGCCGCCGGCCGGGCGTTGATGGTGACCGTGTCACCGACCCGGGACTGCCGGACGTCCTTCACACCGGTGATCAGGTAGCCGACCTCGCCGACGCCGAGCGCCTCGGCCTTCACCATCTCCGGTGAGATGACGCCGATCTCCAGCAGCTCGTGCACCGCCCCGGTGGACATCATCTTGATCCGGTCGCGGGCGCTGATCCGGCCGTCGATGACCCGGACGTACGTGACGACGCCGCGGTAGACGTCGTACACCGAGTCGAAGATCATCGCCCGGGCGGGCGCCTCGGCGTCGCCGACCGGCGGGATGAACTGCCGGACGATCTCGTCGAGCAGGTACGGCACGCCCTCGCCGGTCTTGCCGGAGACCCGGATGCAGTCGGCGGGGTCCCCGCCGATGAGGTGGGCCAACTCCTCGGCGTACTTCTCCGGCTGGGCGGCCGGCAGGTCGATCTTGTTGAGCACCGGAATGATGCGCAGGTCGTTCTCGAGCGCCAGGTAGAGGTTGGCCAGGGTCTGCGCCTCGATGCCCTGCGCGGCGTCGACCAGCAGCACGGCGCCCTCGCAGGCGGCCAGCGACCGGGACACCTCGTAGGTGAAGTCGACGTGCCCCGGGGTGTCGATCATGTTGAGCACCGCGTGCTCACCGGCCCGCTCGCCGTCGCGGATGGTCCACGGCATCCGGACGGCCTGGCTCTTGATGGTGATGCCGCGCTCGCGCTCGATGTCCATCCGGTCCAGGTACTGCGCGCGCATCTGCCGGGGGTCGACCACGCCGGTGAGCTGCAACATCCGGTCGGCCAGGGTCGACTTCCCGTGGTCGATGTGGGCGATGATGCCGAAGTTCCGGATGCGACCGGGGTCGGTGGCACCAGGGGCGTTCGCGCCGGGATCGAGCTTCGGTGGCACAGCGGTCCGTTCTGGTCGGCTGACGTGAACAGGCCGGCGCGCCGCCGACCCCCTCCATGTTCCCACGCCGCCGGGGTACGCCCGCTGCGCGGGCGACGGATCGGCCCCGGCGACCTCTCACTCCATGGGCGGCTCGACGAACAGCGCGGCCAGCCGGGGCAGGCGGCGGCGGGCCTCCTCCTCGTCGTCGAAGTCCCAGAAGTCGTTGAGGTCGGGCGTACGCACCGGCTCGCGGTCCTCCGGCAGCTCCGACGCGGTGGCCTTGCGGTACGCGTCCCAGGGCACCGTGAGCATCTGCTCGGCGGAGAACTCCTCTCCGCTGAGCGAGGCGGCCCGCACCTGGGGCAGTTCGGCCAGCGAGTCGGGGTCGCTGACCGCGCGGGCGAAGACCGCCCGCCCCTGGGTCATCAGCCAGCCCCGGAAGTGCTCGAAGCCGTCCGCGGAGGCTCCGCCGTTGATCAGGTACGCCGCGCCCCACAGGTCCGCCTTGTGCGAGGCCGCCAGCACCCTGCGCTGGTGGTGGGCGTACCCGACGATGTCCTCCGGGTCGCGCTCGGCGAGCAGGGCGACGGCCCGCGCGGCGACCGGCCCGGGCTCTCCTCCGCCCCCGGCGCGGGCCTGGTCGATCAGCTGCCAGAAGTCCTCGGTCCTCATGGCTTGGCAGTCTGGCAGTGTCGCCGCGCGCCGCGCACGTACCCCGGGGCAGCATGGTGGGGTGTCCTCCCCGCCGCTGCCCCCGGTGCCGTACCACGCGGGTGCGCTGCGCCCGCCGTGGCCGGCCCTGCCGGCGGCGCTGCGGGCCGCCATCGCCGGGCGCCTCGGCGCGCCGGTGGTCACCGCCCGGGTCGCCGCCGCCGGCTTCACCCGGGGGTTCGCCGCCGTGCTCGACACCGCCGACGGTGGTCGGGCCTTCGTCAAGGCGGCACCCGCCGTCGAGCAACCGCGCCTCGTGCAGGGGTACGCGCGGGAGGCCGCGATCCTCGACCGGCTGCCGGCCGGCCTGCCGGCGCCCCGCCTGCGGTGGACGCTGGACGAGGCCGGCTGGTTCGCGCTCTGCACCGACGCGGTCGACGGCCACACCCCGCGCCTGCCCTGGACGCGGACCGAGCTGGACGCCACGCTCGCCGCGTACGCCGAGGTCGCCGCCGCCCTGGCCGCCCCGCCGGCCGGGCTGACCGCGCTCGGCCTGCCACATCTCGCCGAGCTGGCCCGCTCGGACATCCTGTGGTGGGAGGAGGTCGCCGCCGGCCGGGAGCCGCTCCCGGCGCTGCCCGCCGCCGCCCGGGGCCGACTGCCCGAGCTGGTGGCGCTGGAGTCCCGCCTCCCCCGGTACGCGGACGGCGCGACCGGCATGATCCACGGCGACCTGCGGGTGGACAACGTGCTCATCGGCGGTGACGGTCGGGCCTGGTTCTGCGACTGGACCTGGGCCTGTTCCGGGCCGGCCTGGTTCGACCTCGTGAGCCTGCTGCTCACCGCGTACGCCAGCGGCCTGGACACCGACCGACTCTTCGCCGGACACCCGGCGTCGGCGGGCGCTCCCCCGGACGCGCTGGACGCCACCCTGGCCGCGCTGGCCGGCTACTACCTCACCGGGGCGGACGCGACACCGGCGACGGCCTCACCGCACCGGTCGGCGCACCAGCGGTGGAGCGGCGAACAGGCCCTCGACTGGCTCGCCCGCCGACAGGGCTGGCGGTGACACGGCCCCGGCCTGCCGGGGAGGCGGGGCCGGTCTGCCGGGGGCGTAGTCTGGTGGTCGTCGGGCCGGGATGGGCCGCACGTTGACCGAGCCGTTTTGGCTCGTCCCGGGCGACCTGGTAACCTGGCTCTTCGCGCAGCGATGACGCATGTTCGTCATCACGCGCATAAGCTGACCAACCCGAGCTATCAAGACGAGGCTGTCGCGTGGCGAACATCAAGTCCCAGATCAAGCGCAACCGGCAGAACGAGAAGGCCCGGCTGCGCAACAAGTCGGTCAAGTCGTCGCTGAAGACCGCCGTCCGGAAGTTCAACGAGGCTGCCGAGGCCGGTGACGTCGAGAAGGCCACCGCCCTCATGCTGGACGCCTCTCGCAAGCTGGACAAGGCCGTCAGCAAGGGCGTGATCCACTCCAACCAGGCCGCGAACCGCAAGTCCGCGATCGCGAAGCGCGTGGTGGCACTCTCCGCCTGACGACTCCGTCAGACTGATTCGGAAAGCCCCGGACCCCCGGTCCGGGGCTTCCGTGTGTCCACGGACGGGTCGACGTGCTGGCATGGCGTCGGGCAGGCCGATCGGCGTGCCCGTGTCGTGGCCTCGGCGGCGGTCAGTCCGACGGGTCGGTGCGGCGGGTCGGCCGCACCGGGTCGGTCGTGACCACCACCGCGGTCACGACGTTCGAGACCCGGGCCCGGCCGACGACCGGCTCCATCTGCCGACGGAAACGGTCCCGCTCCTGCTCCGGCACGAGCGCGGCGGAACGGACCACCACGGCGGCCACCATGTCGTTGAGCTTGACCATCGCCGCCACCACCACGGGCAGCACCAGCACCGCCCACCAGGTCACCAGCTCCGCGAGGGCGAGCAGCACCGCCAGGGCGATGGCGCCTTCGAAGAAGAGGAAGCAGAGCACCCCGCCGGGGTTGACGAACCGCAGGCCGAGGAGCCGGGCGTAGAGCGGCCGGTACCGCTCCTCGTCGGCGGGCATGGTGGCCCACGCCGTACGGTTCGGCCCCGTCACCGGCCGCTGCCCTGCCGGGCGGCCGCCACCGAGAAGACCGCGCGCTCCAGGGCGTACGCCCGGTCGTCCGAGCCGCCCTTGACGGCCGCGTTGCACTCGGCGGCGACCTGCATGGCCCGGACCAGCCCCTCCGGCGTCCAGCCGCGCCCCTGCCGCTGCGCCCGCTCGATCTTCCAGGCCGGCATTCCGAGGCTGCTGGCGAGCTGGTACGGGTTGCCCCGCCCGGCCGACGCCACCCGGGCCACCGTACGCACCCCGTCGGCCAGGGCGTCGGCGATGGGCACCGGGTCGACACCGACGTGCAGGGCCCAGCGCAGCGCCTCCAGGGCGGCCGGCACGTCGCCGACCATTGTGGCATCCGCCACCGTGAAGCCGGTCACCTCGACCCGGCCCCGGTAGTAGCGGGCCACCGTCTCGGCGCTGATCCGCCCGTCGGTGTCGGCGATGAGCTGGGAGCAGGCGGCCGCCAGCTCGCGCAGGTCGTTGCCGACCGCCGCGATCAGCGCCTCGGCGGCGTCGTCGGTGCACCTGCCGCCGGCCCGGCGGATCTCGTCGCGGACGAAGGCGACCCGCTCGCGGTGCCCCTTGAGCTTGGCCGCCGAGATCACCGTCGCGCCTGCCGACCGCAGCCCGTCGGCGAACGCCTTGCCCTTGGCCCCGCCCAGGTGCAGCACCAGCAACTGGACGTCCGGGTCGGGATTCTTCGCGTACGCCAGCAGCGCGGCGACCAGGTCCTTGCGGGCGTCCTGACCGGAGCGCAGGATGAGCAGCCGCCGCCCACCGAACAGCGATGGGCTGAGCATCTCGGCGATCTCACCGACGGTGAGCGCACCTGCCTGGTACTCGCGAACGTCCACCTCGGTCTCGACGCTGCGGACCCGCTCGACAGCTTCGGTCACGGCGCGCGTGGCGAGCAGCTCCTCGTCGCCGAGGACGAGCAGAATGGGGGCGAGGCTGGCGGGGGTCACGTCGCCCATATTCGCACGGCCCATGGCGGGTACGGGCCTGCTCATTCGCCGCCCGGTCGGTGCAGCCCGCACTAAGCGCAAATCCAGACATTTATCTCGGTTCGTCATCTAATCCGCAAGACGGTCACCATTTCCTCCATAACGCTGCAATTTCCACGGCAGAGCCGCCTTTCCCGCGACGGCAGAGCCGGGCCGCCCCGCGGTCGACTCTCACGGTGGCCGTCCGGGTTGCACCCCTCGGCGGGCCACCGCCAGTCCGTGGCCGGTCCGGATCGCTGCCAGGTCACCATCGGTGTCGGTCCGCAGGACCCGGGCGCCGCCCCTGCTGAGCCGGGCCAGAAGCGCCGGGCTCGGGTGCCCGTAGGTGTTGCCCGCGCCGACCGGCACCAACGCGATGGCCGGCCGTACGGCGGCCAGGAAGCCGTCGTCCTGATACGCCGAGCCGTGGTGGGCGACCTTCAGCACGTCCGCCCTCAGCTGTCCCGACGCCGTCCGGGTCAGCACGGCGTGCTGCTCCTCGGTCTCGGCGTCGCCGGGCAGCAGGATCTGCATGCCGGCGACCGTGGCGCGCAGCATCAACGAATTGTTGTTCGGGTCGGATCTGGTGCCGGCCAGCGGGTACGGCGGACCGAGCACGAGCAGGTCGACACCGCCGACCCGATGCAGCGCCCCGGCGGTGGTGCCGAGCAGCGTGGCCCGTCCGCTCGTCGCCGCCGCGCGGACCGCGTCCCGGCCGCTCGCCGGATCCGTCGATGGCGGGGTCAGCACGGCGCTCACCCGCCGGCCCCGGAACACGCCGGCCACCCCGCCCACGTGGTCGGCGTGGAAGTGGCTGACCACGAACAGCGGCACCTCCCGGATGCCGAGCCGTCGCAGGCAGGCGTCCACCGCGCCCGGGTCCGGGCCGGCGTCGACCACCACCGCCCGGCCGGGGGCGACGGGCAGCACCAGGGCGTCACCCTGCCCCACCGCACAGGCCACCACCACCCAACCGGGCGGCGGCCAGCCGGTGGCGATCAGCCGGACTCCGAGGGCGCCGAGCAGCGCGGCGACGGCGACGACCGCCACCACTCGACGCACCAGCGGTCGACGCGCGGCGACCAGCAGCGCGACGGTCAGCCCGGCCAGCAGCAGGGCGCCCCACGCGCCGCCGGGCCAGGGCAGGGTGCCGGCCGGGAGGCGGGCGCCCTGGCGGGCGATGACGACCAGCCACCAGGCCGGCCAGCTCGCCAGCCACGCGACGAACCCGGCCCCGGCGGGCCAGACCGGCGACAGCACGGCGGCCGTCACGCCCAGCACCGTCGCGGGGGCGATGGCCGGCACCGCCAGCAGGTTGGCCGGCACGGCCACCAGGCTGACCGTGCCGGAGATGCCGGCGACGACCGGCCCGCAGGCCACCTGGGCGGCCGCCGGCACCGCCAACGCCTCGGCCAGTCCGGCCGGGACACCCCTGCGGCGCAGCCCGTCCCGCCAGCGCGGCGCGAGCAGCAGCAGACCCCCGGTGGCCAGCACGGACAGCGCGAACCCGGCGTCACCGGCCAGCTCGGGGTCGACCAGCACCAGCACCGTGACGGCGGCGGCCAGTGCGGGCAGCGCGGCCCGCGGTCGACCGGCGGCCAGCGCGACGAGCCCGATCGCCCCCATCGTGGCGGCCCGGACGACGCTCGGCGACGGGCGGACCAGGATGACGAACCCCACCAGCGCCACCCCGCAGAGCAGGCCGGCGAGCCACGGGCCGGCGCGCGCCCAGCGGGCCAACAGCAGCACCGCGCCCAACACGATCGCGACGTTGCTGCCCGAGACAGCATTGAGGTGTGTCATTCCGGTCGCCCGGAAGTCTTCCTCCACGGCGGGCGGCAGGCGGCTCGTGTCCCCCACCACCAGCCCCGGCAGCAGGCCACCCGGATCGTCGGGGAGGGGCACACAGGCCCGTTGCAGGCCGGCACGCAGCGTGCCGGCGGCGCGCTGCGCCCAGGACGGCGCACCATGACGCTCGGGGGGCCCGGTGGCGCCGAGCACCGCCGCGGTGAGGTCGCCGCCGCGCGGAAGGCCGAGGCGACCCTCGGCGGTCACGCGCTGACCGGGCAGCAGACCTCGCCAGCCCGGGTCGGTGGCCAGGACCAGCAGCCGCGCCGACGCCCGAACCCGCTGGCCGTTCGGACCGGTCAGCCGGATCAGCTCGCTCGACACCAGCAGCATGCCGGGACGGCCGGCGGATCGGATCGGGCGCGGATCGTCCCGGACGACAAGCTCGGCGGTGACCGGAGCGCGTTGCTCGGCCAGGACGTGGATCGGCGGCGCGTCCCGGACAGCCAGGCGGCCGGCGGTTGCCGCCGCGCCACAGAGCACGCCGAGGCCGACCGCGACGGCGATCCAGCCGTGCCGACGGGCGGGAGCCCGGGGGTGGCCGAGTCGGCCGAGCAGGTGCAGGGCGCTGAACGCCGACAGCACGGCCGCTGTCCCGCCCACCAGCAGGAGCGGGCGGACGCCGACGTGCAGGCCGGTGAGCGCGGTGAGCCACGCGGCCATGGCCAGCCCGGCGAGCCGGAGATCCGGCGGCGGGGTCCGGGGTTGGGCGAGGTCCGGGTGGCTCGACGACGCGGGATGAGCGCCCCTCACACCGTCACCAGATCCTTGAGCTGTTCGTAGCGCGCGTCACCGATCCCGTCGACCTGGCGCAGGTCACCGACGCCCTTGAACCCGCCGTGCTGATCCCGGTAGGCGAGGATCCGCTGGGCGAGCACCGGCCCCACCCCGGGCAGCGCGTCGAGCTGGGCCAGCGTCGCGGTGTTGAGGTTCAGCGGCCCGCCGGCGGCCGGTGCCCCGCCGGCCGCCGGGTCGGCCCCACCCCCCGGCACCGGTGGTGGCGTCACCCCGACCACGATCAACTCGCCGTCGGTGACCTTGCGAGCGGGGTTGAGCAGCGCCACGTCGACCCCGGGCAGCGGACCGCCGGCCGCCTGCACGGCGTCGGCGAGCCGAGCCCCGGCCGGCAGGCGCACCAACCCGGGCCGGCGCACCTTGCCCGCGACCGCCACCACCAGCTCGCCGGCCGGCGACGCGCTCCCCTGCTCGGCCGAGACGGCCGGGGCCGCCGCGCCGGTCGACGGGTCGACCGGTTCCGCGTGCGGCCGGGACCGCCAGGCCCAACCAGCGGCGGCCAGCACCACCACGAGGGCGACCACCGCCAACGCCCGCACGCCGCGCCGCCCCGGATCGAACGCCCCCGGGCCGGGCAGCCGTGCGGCGCCGCCGTCGGAATCGGGGGACACGTGCGCCGCCGGGTCGGTCGACGGCGCACCGACCCGGGGCAGCGGCACGCCGAACGGAAGCGCCCCCGCGAGCGGCACGCCAGCTCGGGGTGGCGGCACGCCGAACGGGAGCGCCTCCGCGGGCGGCACGCCGCCACCCGTCGGGGCCGTCAACCGGCGCAGACGCTGGCGTACCTCTGTCTCCTCGTCCTGCGACACACCGCGACGCTAGGGCCGACGGGCGGCAGGCCGGGGCGCTCCGGCGTCGACCTGTGGACAACCGGCGCCACTGTGGACAACGCCCTGATCATGTCCCGATCTGCTACTGGCCGCTCAGGGCGACGAGCCGTCGCGGCGCACCGGCGGCCGGGCACGGGAGGTAGCGCGCACGCATGGACGACCATTAATGTTACAGGTATGACGTGTGACGTCACGATGGGCCAGCGCCCGGCGGACCGATCCCGCACCGCGTCGGTCCACCGAGGACGGGCCACGCGGCACGTCCCGTCCCGCTGAAGTGCGCCCACACGACGGACACCCGCCCTCCGTCGACGTCCGTGGGATCCCTGACCGCCACCCATCCCCATCACCCACCACCGAAGAGGAATCCATGGACGTGAAGAGAAGGCTGAGCCGTTCGCTGGCCGCCGCGGGGACCCTGCTGGTCCTCGTCGCTGGGGCCGGCGTCTACGTGGTCTCCGAGACGCCCGGCGTCGCCCGGGCCGCCGGGACCGGCCCGTGCGACATCTACGCCTCCGGCGGCACGCCGTGCGTGGCCGCGCACAGCACCACCCGAGCCCTGTACGGGGCGTACAACGGCCCGCTCTACCAGGTCCGCCGCTCGTCGGACAACACCACCCGCGACGTCGGCGTGCTCACTGCCGGCGGCGTCGCCAACGCCGCCACGCAGGACACGTTCTGCGCCAACACGAACTGCGTCATCACGGTCATCTACGACCAGTCCGGCCGCAACAACCGCCTCACCCAGGCGCCTCCGGGCGGCTTCACCGGCCCCGCCGCCGGCGGGTACGACAACCTCGCCGACGCGAAGGCGGCACCGGTCACCATCGGCGGTCAGAAGGCGTACGGCGTCTACATCGCCCCCGGCACCGGCTACCGCAACAACAACACCAACGGCGTCGCGACCGGCGACCAGCCCGAGGGCATCTACGCGGTCGTCGACGGCACGCACTACAACCAGTGGTGCTGTTTCGACTACGGCAACGCGCAGACCAACGTCCAGGCCGACGAACGCGCCATCATGGAGACCGTCTACTTCGGCGCCAACAAGCAGTGGGGCTACGGAGCAGGGGCGGGCCCCTGGATCATGGCCGACCTGGAGTGGGGGCTCTTCTCCGGGGTGAACGCGGGCTACAACAACATCGCGTCCATCAACCACCGCTTCGTCACCGCCATGGTCAAGGGCGAGCCGAACCACTGGGCGATCCGGGGTGGGAACGCGCAGTCGGGCGGCCTGACCACCTACTTCGACGGTCGACGCCCCAACGGCTACAACCCCATGAAGAAGGAGGGGGCCATCCTGCTCGGTATCGGCGGCGACAACAGCATCACCGGCCGGGGCACCTTCTTCGAGGGTGTGTTGACGTCCGGCTACCCGTCGGCCGCCACCGAGGACGCCGTGCAGGCCAACATCGCCGCTGCCGCCTACACCCCCGCCACCGGCGGCAACCCGCAGCAGAACGTCCAGGTCGTGGGCGCGCAGTCCGGCCGCTGCGTCGACGTACCGAACGGCACGACCACCAACGGCACCCAGGTGCAACTGTGGGACTGCATCAGCAACAGCACCGCCCAACGCTGGACCTACACCGCCGCAAAGCAGATCCAGGTGTACGGCAACAAGTGCCTCGACGCCAACGGCCAGGGCACCACCAACGGCACCCAGGTCATCATCTGGGACTGCCACGGCGGCGCCAACCAGCAGTGGAACGTCAACGCGAACGGTTCCATCACCGGCGTCCAGTCCGGGCTCTGCCTCGACGCCAACGGCGCCGCCACCGCCAACGGCACGAAGGTCATCCTCTGGGCCTGCAACGGGCAGCAGAACCAGCAGTGGGCCCTGCGTAGCTGATCAGGCCGCCTGTCGGGCCGTCTCCGGGTCGTCACCACGACCCGGAGGCGGCACGCTCGCGCCGGGTCAGCGGGCCTCCGGGTCGAGGCCGAGTACGGCTCGTCCGCCGTCGACCGGCAGCGTCACCCCGTTGACGAAGCTCGCCGCCGGCGACAGCAGGTACGCGACCGCCTCCGCCACCTCGTCCGCGCGCCCGATCCGGCCCACCGGATGCAGCCGGGTCAGCTCGGCGTCGATCCACTCGGCCTGGGACGGCTCCTGCGCGGCGAGGAACTCGGCGTGCCGCTCGGTGGCGATCGAGCCGAGCGCGACGGCGTTGGCGCGGATACCGTGCCGCCCGTACTCGACGGCCAGCGCCCGGGTCAGCCCCTCCACGGCGGCCTTCGCCGTGGCGTACGGCAGGGCGCCCGACACCGGCCGGCGGGCCTGGTGCGACGAGACGTTCACGATGGCCCCGCCCGTGCCGGCGGCCAGGAACCGGCGGACCGCCACCGCCGCGCCCACCACGGCCGGGCGCAGGTTCAGCCCGATCAGGTCCAGGACGGTGTCGGCCGACGCCGAGTGCAGCGCCGCGTCCCGGAACACCGCCGCGTTGTTCACCCAGCCGGTGAGACGGCCGGCGCGCTCCGCCACCTCGGCGGCGTGCTCGGCCACCCGCTCGTCGCCGGCGTCGCCGACCACCGGCAGCAGGTGGTCGGCGGCCGGGTGCCCGGCCAGCCAGTCCACCGCCTCGGCGTCGCGCTCCACGACGACGACGGTGACGCCGGTCGTCACCAGCCGTTGCACCACGGCCCGGCCGACGCCACGGCCGCCACCGGTCACCACGCACGTGGTGGCCACCGGCTCAGCCGTCCGATCGGCGGTGCACGACCACGCACGCCAGCCCCGGCCCGGCGTGCGCGGCGACCACCGCGCCCGCCTCGGAGACGTACGTGTCGTGCAGCCGTGCACCGAGTCGCTCGGTGAGCGCTGCGAGCAGCGCCTCGGCACGTTCCGGCGCGGCCAGGTGGTGTACGCCGAGGTCCACGTCGTCGTCGCCGGCCGCCTCGACGGCCAGGTCGACGAGACGGGCCACTCCCCGGCTGGCGGTACGCACCTTCTCGCGCAGCACGATCGCCCCGTCCGGCATGTGCATGATCGGCTTGACCGACAGGGCGGTGCCGAACAGCGCTTCGGCCGCGTTGATCCGGCCACCCCGGCGGAGGAACTCCAACGTGTCGACGTAGAACCAGACGGTGGTCCGGGCGACGGAGGCGAGCGCCGCGTCGCGTACACCGGCGAGGTCTGCCCCGGCCTCGGCGGCCGCGGCGGCCGCGATGGCCGGGAAGCCGAGCCCCATGCCGGCGGATCGGCTGTCGACGACCTCGACCCGACCGTCGAAGTCGGCGGCGGCCAGCCGGGCCGCCTCGACGGTGCCGGACAGGCCGGCGGACAGGTGTACCGAGACGACGCCGTCGGCGCCGTCGTCCAAGAGGCGGCGGTACGTCCGTGCGAACTGCTCGGGGGCCGGGCGGGAGGTGCTGGCCGAGACCCGTCGCTCGCGCAGCGCCCTGGTGGCGTCGGCGGGCTGGGTCTCCACCCCCTCCAGACCCTCCGCGCCGTTGAGCACGACGGTCAGCGGAACGACGGTCAGCCGGTGCCGCCGCACCAGCTCGGGCGGAAGGTAGGCGGTGGAGTCGGTGACGACCGCGACGGGCATGCCCGGCACGCTAGCCGATCACGACGGGATACGCCGAGGCGCGAGCGCGCCGGCCGCGGGCGGGAACGGCGCTCAGACCGCGTCGACGACGGCCGGGGCGGTGACCAGGCCGACGTTGTGCCCCCGTAGCTGCCAGCCTCGAACGTCGTCGTGCCGCAGCTCGGACCAGTGGCAGTTGGCCAGCGAGCCGATGGTGCGCAGCACGCCGGAGGGCCAGCCGAGCAGGTGGCCGACGCCCTGGCGGGAGCCACCGCCGTGGGTCGCGATGACCACGGTCCCGCCGGGGGCCACGTCGGCCGCCGCCAGGAACGCCGCGGCGACCCGCTCGCCGAGGGCGTCCAGCGGCTCCAGGTCCGCCCCCGGGGCGGGGTCGCCAGCCCGCCAGCGGGCGTACTCGGCGGGGAAACGCTCGGCGACCTCGGTGAGGTGCAGGCCCTGCCACTGGCCGAAGTGCCGCTCGCGCAACCGGGCGTCGGTGCGGACCGGCAGCCCGGTCAGCGCGGCCAAGGCCGCCGCGGTCTCCGCGGCGCGGCTCAGGTCGCTGGACACGATGGCGTCGGGACGCAGCGACGCGAGCAGCGGGGCGGCGACGCGGGCCTGGTCGCGGCCCAGCTCGTTGAGGGGTACGTCGGTCTGCCCCTGGACGCGGTTGGCGGCGTTCCAGTCGGTGTTGCCGTGCCGCCAGACGATCAGCCGGGTCATTCGGCTGCGGCGGTCCCGCCGGCGTCGGCCTCGACCAGGTCGCGGTCGACGAACGGGATGGTGGGGCAGTCCTTCCAGAGGCGGTCGAGCCCGTAGAACTCGCGCTCCTCGGTGTGCTGGACGTGCACCACGATGTCGACGTAGTCGAGCAGCACCCAGCGGCCGCCCCGCTCACCCTCGCGCCGGATCGGCTTGGCCTTCTCCGGAAGCTCCAGCAGGCGCTCCTCGATGGCGTCGACGATGGCGAGCACCTGACGCTCGTTGGGGGCGGCGGCGAGCAGGAACGCGTCGGTGATGGCGAGCTGGTCGCCGACGTCGATGATCGCGATGTCCTGCGCCTTCTTGTCGGCGGCGGCCTGGGCGGCTGCCATTGCCAGCTCGTGCGCGCGTTCGGAAACTGTCACCGTTCTCCTTCGATCAGGCGTGCGATCCACCAAGCGTCTCACACCCGGCGAGGTCACGACCCGTCAGTTCTGGTCGATTAGACGTACGGAACGGTGCATACCGGACGTGATCAGGGCTGATAGAGGCGTCGCTTGGCGATGTACTGCACCACACCGTCGGGCACCAGATACCAGACCGGTTCGCCCCGGGCGACCCGGGCGCGGCAGTCGGTCGACGAGATGGACATCGCGGGCACCTGGATCAGGCTGACCGTGTCCGCCGGAAGGTGCTCGTCGGTAAGCGGGAAGCCGGGGCGGGTCACCCCGATGAAGTGGGCCAGCTCGAAGATCTCGTCCAGGTCCTTCCAGGACAGGATGCGTTGCAGCGCGTCCGCGCCGGTGATGAAGAACAGCTGCACCTTGGGACCGTACTCGGCCTGAAGGTCGCGCAGGGTGTCGACGGTGTAGGTCGGCCCGCTGCGGTCGATGTCGACCCGACTGACCTGGAACCGGGGGTTGGAGGCGGTGGCGATGACCGTCATGAGGTACCGGTCCTCGGCGGGGCTGACCGGTTCGTCAGCCTTCTGCCATGGCTGCCCGGTCGGGACGAACACCACCTCGTCCAGGCCGAACCGGTCCGCCACCTCACTGGCCGCGACGAGGTGCCCGTGGTGGATCGGGTCGAAGGTGCCGCCCATGATCCCGATCCGCCGGATATCTTCCTCCACCCCGTGATCGTAGGCCGGGCATCGTGGCCGGCCGCTCCGGCCCGGTGCCGGCGCGCGAGGGGGTCGCCAGGCGACCGATCCCGCGCATATACTCGCCTACGAGTAATTGTCGGCGAGTAAGGGGACGTCATGCCGAAGCGGCGCAAGGTCGGCAACCTGCTGGCACTGGCCGTGCTCTCCGCCCTCGTCCAGCGGCCCATGCACCCCTACGAGATGGCAAGCACCCTGCGCGCCTGGGGCAAGGACCAGGACATGGAGATCAAGTGGGGCTCCTTCTACACGGTCATCCGCAACCTGGACAAACACCAGTTGATCGCCGCGGTGGAGAGCGTCCGCGAGGGCCGACGCCCGGAACGCACCGTCTACCGGATCACCGACGCGGGGCGGGCCGAGCTGGTCGACTGGGCGCGCGAGCTGGTCGCCACGCCGATGCCGGAGCATCCCCGCTTCCGGGCCGGCCTGTCCGTCCTCGCCGCCCTGCATCCCGACGAGGCCACCGACCTGCTCCGGCAGCGACTCGACCGGCTGGACGACGCGCTCCGCCGGGACCGCGAGACGCTCGACGCCCACCTGCGGGAGATCCCCCGGCTGTTCCTGGTGGAGTCGGAGTACGACCTGGCCATACGAGCCGCGGAGGCGACCTGGCTGCGGGCCCTGCTCGCCGAGCTGACCTCGGGCAGTTACCCGGGGCTGGACACGTGGCGGGCCTTCCACGAGACCGGCGAGATGCCGGCCGAGCTGATCGAGCTGGCCGAGAGGACCAGCAGCGACCCCGACAACGCCGACTGAGAAGACAGCTCCGGCGGGGTGCGCCAACACCCCGCCGGAGCCCTACCTCGAACCGACACCTGAGCAGGCACCCGGCCCGAAGCGGCAACCATGAGGATAACCGGGTTCCCTCCCAGGTCGGTTCGCACGCACGCACCCGACGACACCCAGGGAGAGAGCATGACCACGGCACGAACCGCGATCGTCATCGGCGGCGGCATCGCCGGCCCGGTGACGGCGCTCGCGCTACACCGCGCCGGCATCACCGCCACCGTTCACGAGGCGTACCCGGCGACCGCCGCCGGGGTGGGCGGCATCGGCGGCACCCTCGCGCTCGCGCCCAACGGCGTGGCCGCCCTGCGGGCGGTCGGCGCGGACGAGGCGGTGACGGCGATCGCCACCCCGATCGACCGCACCGTCATGGCCGTCGGCCGTCGGCGCATCGACCTGCCCACCTTGGCCGGAGTGCCGCCGCTGCGCGTGGTGCACCGGGCCGAGCTGCACCGGGTTCTGCACGACCGGGCGGTCGCCGAGGGCGTCGCCTTCGCGTACGGCCGGCGGCTGGTCGCCGTCGAGCAGACCGACAGCGGCGTGACCGCGCGCTTCGAGGACGGCAGCACGGCCACCGCCGACGTCCTGGTCGGCGCGGACGGCATCCGGTCCACGGTCCGTGGCCTCATCGACCCGGCCGCGCCCGGCCCCCGGTTCACCGGGCTGCTCGGCTTCGAGGCGGTCGCCCGGCACGAGGTGAGCGCCGAGGCGGGCACGATGACGTTCGCGTTCGGGCGACGCGGCTACTACCTGTACTGGCCGGAGCCCGGCGGCGGCACCCGCTGGGGGGCCAACCTGCCGCAGCAGCGGCCGATGAGCCTCGTCGAGGCCCGCACGGTGCCGGCGGAGCAGTGGCTGGACACGCTGCGCACCACCTACGGCGACGACGACCCGGGCGGGGAGCTGATGGCCACCAGCAACGCCGACGAACTCCAGGTCGTCGGGTCGTTGCAGATCATGCCGCCCGTGCCGCACTGGCACCGGGGCCGGATGGTGCTGGTCGGCGACGCGGCGCACGCGCCGTCGAACAGCTCCGGGCAGGGCGCCTCGCTCGCCATCGAGAGCGGGGTGCAGCTCGCCCGCTGCCTGCGGGACCTGCCCGACGTGGCGTCGGCGTTCGACGCGTACGTGCGGCTGCGCCGTACCCGGGTCGAGAAGGTCGCCGCCCGCGCGGCGCGGATCAACCACACCAAGGCCCCGGGGCCGGTCGCGCGGACGCTGATGCCGCTGCTGATGCCGCTGCTCGTGCGCACGGCGATGGACCCGGAACGGACCATCGCCCACGAGCAGCGCCACGTCATCGACTTCGACGCCCCGGTGACGGCGGAGCCCGCGCTGCGCTGACCGCAGGGCGCGGGGTGGCCGGGCCGCCCCGCGCCCTGCCGGCACCGAATCGTCTCGGCGGCCCGGCCTCAGGCTGCCGCCGTGACCCCGCCTTAGGCTGCGGCGGCGGCCACCGCCGTCCGGGCGACGAGCGCGCGCCGCAGGTCGTCGTCCGTGTCGGTGACCACCCGGCGCAGGCCCGGGGTCAGGTCGTCGCGGGCCAGCAGCGCCGCGGCCGCCTCCCGGGTCGGCTGCGCCACGGCGTAGTGGGGAAACGCCAGCTTCGCCACCCGGTCGGCCGTCCACGCGGTACGCCGACGCGCGGCGGCCGGCATCTCCGTGAAGTACCGCTCGACGTACGCGGCGGTCAGGTCGGCCTGCTCGGGCTGCCAGAACCCCTCGGCCGTCGCCTCCAGCAGCCGGTTGGACAGCTCGGTGTCGCGCACGATGATCTCCCATGCCGCCTGCTTGGCGGCCGGGTCGGGCAGAGCGGCCCGGCAGCGGGCGGCCCGTTCCGCGCCGGTGGAGCTGACGTCGGCGGCCGCCTCGGCGGCGATCTCCGCCTCCCCGGCCGCGCCCAGCACCACGAGCCGGCGCAGCACCGCCCACCGCAGCTCGGCGTCGACCTTCAGCCCCGGCGGTACGTCCCGGCCGGCGAGCCAACCGACGAGCAGGTCCGTGTCGGTGGTCGCGGCGATCCAGCCGCGCGCGGCGGCGAGCTGCAACGACTCCCCCGCCGTGGCGCCGTCCAGCAGCTGTTGGCAGGCCAGGGCGACCCGGGCCAGCGCCGCCGAACGGGCCAGCGGGTCGAGGTAGCGGTCCACCAGGGACCGGCTGAGGGTCAGCACGTCCTCCGCGATGATCACCTCGGTCTCGGCCGGCAGCGCCGCGACCATCAGGTCGACGAGGCCGCTGACCGGCCGTTCACCGTCGGTCACCGCGTCCAGTGCCTCGCTCCAGAGCACCGCCCGGGTGAGCGGGTCGGCCAGGCCCGGCAGGACCAGCGCGACGGCGTCCGCCGACGCCGGGTCGAGGCGCACCTTGGCGAAGGTGAGGTCACCGTCGTTGAGCAGCAGCACCCGGGCCGCCGGCTCGCCGGTCAACGCGCCGAGCACGGTCCGACCACCGTCGACGGCCGGGTCGAGATCCACCTCGTCGCGCCGCACCGTGCCGTCCGCCGCGTACCGGCCCACGCCGATGCGGTGCGGACGCAGCACCGGATGCGACTCGGGCGCGGTCTGCACCACGGCGACCTCGGTGTAGCGGCCGTCGGCGTCGACGGCGACCTCGGCGCGCAGCGTGTTGACCTGCGGCTGGCGCAGCCACAGCTCGGCCCATCCGGACAGGTCCCGGCCGCTGGCCGTGCCCAGGCTGGCCAGCAGGTCGGCGAGGGTGGCGTTGCCGAAGCGGTGCGCGGCGAAGTGCGCGTTCAGGCCGGCGAGGAACGCCTCGTCGCCGAGCCACGCCACGAGCTGCCGCAGCACGGAGGCGCCCTTGGCGTACGAGATGCCGTCGAAGTTGAGCAGGGCCTCGTCGGCGTCGGCCACCTCCGGCGGGGCGACCGGGTGGGTGGAGGGGCGCTGGTCCGCCGCGTACCCCCAGGCCTTGCGGCGCATGGCGAACGTGGTCCACGACTGGTCGAAGCGGGTCGCCTCGGCGGTGACCCGGGTGCCCAGGTACTCGGCGAACGACTCGTTGAGCCACAGGTCGTCCCACCAGCGCATGGTGACCAGGTCACCGAACCACATGTGCGCCATCTCGTGGGCGATGGTGGTGGCCCGCAGCTCGCGCTGGGTGTCGGTGACCGCCGAGCGGAACACGTAGTCGTCGCGGAAGGTGACGATGCCCGGATTTTCCATCGCCCCGGCGTTGAACTCGGGGACGAACGCCTGGTCGTACTTGCCGAACGGGTAGCGCTCGGTGAAGAGCTGGTGGAACCGGTCCAGGCACTGCCCGGTGACGGTGAAGATCTCCTCGGCGTCGGCGTCGAGGTGCTCGGCGAGCGACCGTCGACAGTAGAGGCCCAGCGGCACACCGTCGTGCTCGGCCCGCCGGACGTGGTACGGCCCGGCGATCAGCGAGAAGAAGTACGTCGCCAGCGGCGCGGTCGGGGCGAACTCCCAGCGCCCCGGGGCCGGGGTGGCGACCACCTCGGCGTTGCCGGAGACGGTCCACTGCGGCGGCGCGGTGACCGTGAGGGTGAACGGGGCCTTGAGGTCGGGCTGGTCGAACGCGGCGAAGATGCGCTGGGCGTTGTCGAGGAACGACATCGCGTAGAGATAGGTCTCGCCGTCGGCCGGATCGACGAAGCGGTGCAGCCCCTCCCCGGCGTTGGAGTACGCCATCTCCGCCTCGACGAACAGGGTGTTCGTCGTGTCGAGGTCGGCCAGCGGCAGCCGGTTGTCGATCAACGTGCCGGGGTTGACGTCGCGGTCGTTGAGGCGTACCGCGAGGAGGTTGGCGGGCTTGACCTCGGCGAAGGTCGCGGTGCCGGGGGTCGCCCGGAACCGGATCTCGACGCGGGAACGGAACAGGTCTCCGTCGCCGGTCAGGTCGAGGTCCACCTGATAGGACTCGACAGTAATCGCCGCGCCACGCGCGGTCGCCTCTACACGGGTCAGGCTCGGCATCCGCTTATCCTGCCCGATGGGGATCGGCACGCGGTCCCCAGACGGCCCCCGCACTGGAGGAAAGAACCATGGCGCAGCACCCCAAGGGCGATTTCGACCTCTCCCGGGCCGTCTGGCAACGGGCCGAGGGGGACACCTCGGAGAGCGCCGTCGAGGTCGCGTTCGTCGACGATCTGATCGGGATGCGCAACTCCGCCGAGCCGGAGGGCCCCGTGCTCGTCTTCACCCAGGCCGAGTGGGACGCGTTCGTCGCGGGCGCGCAGGACGGCGAGTTCGACCTGGACTGATCGCCCGGCGGTCGCGGGTGGCGAGGAACGACCGCCACCCGCGACGCCAGGTCAGGCATCACCGTCGCCCCAGCCGAGACCGCCGGGACCCGGCGCGTGGTGGAAGCCGGGATGCTCGGCGACATCGACGCAACGCTCCCCGTCCGGGCCGACCGCGCCACAGAACAGCCGCTCGGCCCGGTGCCACGCGTCGGCCGGTGACAGGGCCGCCGCACCGAGGGCCACCTCCGGGCGAAGCAGGCTCAGCGCCTCCGCGTACGCCACCGCCTGCTCGCGGGCGTCGGCCGCGCCCGGCGCGGTGAAGCCCAGGTGCACGGTGAAGAACCGGCGCGGCCGCAACGGCCGACCGGGCGGGCCGATCAGTGGGCGCAGAGCACGACCCGCGCCCGTCGCCGCGACCGCCCGCCGTTGCCGCCAGTGCGGCGACCTGTTGTCGTGCATTCGCCCTCCCCGTGGTCGTGGCCATCGGCCCACCGAGGGCCGCACCGGCCGACCGGTGCTGCCGGCTCACGGTGGCCCCACCAGCTGAGCAAACCAGGTTCCGCCGCCCGTGGGAGGGGCCAGCCGACGCGCTGTCGCCGCGGGGATTCAGCGGCGGCAACACGGGTAGACGCAGCGCGACGGCGACGCCGGCCACCGCTCGCACCCGAGGAGACCCGATGGCGACCATGCCGGCCGACCGCACGCCGGACAGCACCCTCGCGCTGCTCCGCGCCGGCTACCGGTTCATCGGTGAGCGCTGCGAGCGGTACGGCAGCGACGTCTTCCAGGCCCGCATCCTGCTCGCACCGACCATCTGCCTGCGGGGCCGGCCGGCCGCGATGCTCTTCTACGACAACGAGCGTTTCCAGCGCGAAAGCGCGATGCACCTGCGGGTGCAGCGGACGCTCACCGGCCGGGGTGGCGTGCAGGGGCTGGACGGATCGGAGCACTCCGACCGCAAGGCCATGCTCATGTCGATCATGACGCCGACGGCCATCCAGCGCCTCGGGCAGCTCTTCGACGACGAGTGGCGGGCGCGGATCCCCGCCTGGGAGGCGGCCGGGCCGGTGCCGCTCTACGACGAGCTGGGCCGCCTGCTGACCCGGGCGGTCTGCGCCTGGGCCGGGGTGCCGCTGGCCACGTCGCAGGTCACCCGCCGCGCCGTCGAACTGCACGCCATGATCGAGGGCCCGGCGGTCGTCGGCCCACGGCACTGGCGGGGCCTGCTCGCCCGCCGTCGCGCCGAACGCTGGCTCGGCGACCTCGTCGAACGGGCCCGGACCGGCATCCACCAGCCGCCGGCCGGCAGCCCGCTTGAGATCGTGGCCGAGCACCGCGACGCGCGCGGGGCGCTGCTCCCCCGCCGGGCCGCCGCCGTCGAACTGCTCAACCTGCTGCGCCCGGTGGTCGCCGTGGACCGGTACATCGTCTTCGCCGCGCTCGCCCTGCGCGACCATCCCGGCTGGCGGGAGAGGGTCCACGGTGACGACGAGGCCACCGAGCAGTTCGTCCAGGAGGTACGTCGCTACTACCCGTTCTTCCCGATGGCCGCCGCCCGGGTCCGGCGCTCGTTCGACTGGGAGGGCCACCACTTCCCCCGAGGACGGCGTGTGCTGCTCGACCTCTACGGCACCAACCACCACCCGGCGCTCTGGCCCGAACCGGAGCTGTTCCGTCCCGAGCGGTTCGCCGGCCGCCGTGTGGACCCGTTCGAGCTGGTCCCGCAGGGCGGCGGCGACCACACCACCGGGCACCGCTGCGCCGGCGAGTGGATCACCATCGACCTGATGAAGCGGGCGGTCACGAACCTGACCGGCGGCATGCGCTACGAGGTCCCGCCGCAGGACCTGACCCTGGACCTGCGGCGCATGCCCGCGCTGCCGCCCAGCGGCCTGACCCTCACCAACATCCGCCGCGCCTGACCCCGTCGCCGGTTTGGATCGAGGCAGGGCGGGCACGTGCAGCGGGCGGCCCGCCCACCGCCGGCCGCGGACCGCCTGCCCAGGAGGCGCCGATGCCCTTCCCGGCCGCCGGTGACGCCGCCCGGCGAGCCGGGCACGACAACACCGGCACACCGCCGACCACCCTGCCGCCGACCGTCCTGCCGATGGCGTACGTGCTGCCGCTGCGCTGGCACACCGACAGCGGTCTGGACGAGCTGACCGGCTACCTGCGCCGGCTGAGCGGCCTCGTCGAGGTGCTCGTCGTCGACGGGTCACCGCCGGAGCTCTTCGCCCGGCACGCGGTGGCCTGGCAGGGGCTGGTCCGGCACCTGCCGCCCGATCCCGCCGGGCGAGGGCACAACGGCAAGGTGGTCGGGGTGCACACCGGCGTCGACGCGGCACACCACGAACACGTGGTCATCGCCGACGACGACGTCCGGTACGACGAGGCCGGGCTGCGCGCCGTGCACCGGCTGCTGGGCCGGGTCGACCTGGTCCGGCCGCAGAACTACTTCGACCCACTGCCCTGGCACGCCTGGTGGGACACCGGGCGGACGCTGCTCAACCGGGCGCTCGGAGACGACTATCCCGGCACCCTCGCGGTGCGCCGCAGCACGTTCCTCGCCATGGGCGGGTACGACCCGGACGTGCTCTTCGAGAACCTGGAGCTGATCCGCACCGTGCGCGCGTACGGCGGTGTCGAGGTCGCGCCGCCCTGGCTGTACGTACGCCGGCTGCCGCCGGACGCGACGCACTTCCGGGGCCAGCGGGTCCGCCAGGCGTACGACGATCTGGCCCAGCCGGCCCGCCTGCTGACCGCGCTCGCGGTCCTGCCGGCGCTGGCCGCGGCGGTCGCGGCGCGGCGGCCCCGGCTGCTGCTCGGCACGGCGGCAACTGTCGTCGCCGTGGCCGAGGTGGGCCGCCGCCGCGCCGACGGCGGGACCGTCTTCCCACCGAGCACCTCGCTGGCCGCCCCACTCTGGCTGCTCGAACGTGGCATCTGCAGCTGGCTGGCGGTCGCCCAGCGCCTCCTGCTCGGCGGAGTCCGCTACGGCAACGCCCGTATCCGCCAGGCCGCTCGCCGACCCGGCCGACGCGGGCGCTGATCAGGCGTCCGCACCACCGCTGCACCGTGACCGCGTCGGGGCGCGGGTGGACATGCGACAGCTCGCGGCCACCGGGGTGACCGCGAGCTGTCGCCGACTGCGGTGGGCTCAGGAACTGACCTGCTGGCGGGCCTGCTGGGCCTGGTCCTTCACGTCCTGGGCGGCCGACCGGCCGTCGTCCTTGACCGCGTGCACGGCGTCCTGGGCGGTGGACTTCACCGACTCGGCGGCGTGCTGGGCCGGCTCGCGCAGCTCGTTCTTGAGCTCGCTGGCCACCTCGCCCAGCTTCTCCTTCACGGCGCCGCTGTGCTCGCTGACCTTGTCCTTGACCTGAGCGGCGGCCTGCTGCTCCCGGCGGGAGGCCGGGATCAGCGAGGAGGCCAGCCAGCCGACCCCGAAGGCGATCAGGCCGGCGGCCAGCGGGTTGCCCTGCGACTTCTGCCGGATGACCCGGGGCGCGCTGTGGGCGGCGTCGCTGACCGAGGAGGCCGCCGAGTGCGCGGCGTCGCTGACGCTGGAGGCCGCCGAGGAGGCACGGTCACCCACCGAGTGGGCGGCGTGGCCGGTGCCGTGGCCGAGGTCAGACGCGGTTCCCATGACCTTGTCCCTCACATTCTGCAGCGCGGAACGGGCCCGCTGCTTGCGGTCGTCGACGATGCGGCTCGGGCTGACCTTGTACGCCAGCGCGTCCACATCGGAGCTGAGGCTGTTGCGGGTGGCTTCGATCTCCCGGCGGATCTGGTCGGGATCGGTGCTCATCGGGTGACTCCCTCCGGGTGGGGCTTGAGCGCGTCGGGGATCCGCTGCACGCTGTCGTTGGTCTGCTTGAGCCCGCGTACGTGCTGGGCGTTCTTCTTGGCCATCGAGTAGAGGACGGCGGCGACCACGGCCCAGATGACGGCCACGATCAGCGCGGCCAGGCCGGAGTCCATGACGTTGTCCAGGAACTGCCACACGGCGATGGAGACGAACAACGCCACCATGTAGCCGCCGAAGCCAGCGCCGCCGAAGAGGCCCGCGGCCTTGCCGGCCTTCTTGCCCTCCTGGCGGATCTCGGCCTTGGCCAGCTCGACCTCCTGGCGCATCAGCGTCGACAGGTCGGTGGTGACCTGACGCATCAGGTCACCGAGCGAGCTGCCCTTCACCTCCGCCGCGGTGTGCGGGGCACCCGCGTCGGGGTGGTAACCGGAGTCCAGGCCGGACCCCTGCGTCGGCATGGTCATGCCGTCGCCTCCCTTCGGATGACTCGGCGCCTCACGGGCGGGGGCTGCCGCTGGACGGCACGCCCGGCAGCGGGTCGGTCTGGGTCACCGGCGGCAGCGGCTGACCGGTGCTGGCCGGCTCGGTGTAGCCGTCCGGACGGGTCGGGTCGCTGTAGCCGCCGGGCGTCGGGTCGCTGTAGCCGCCGGAGGTCGGCTCGGTGTACGTCCCGGGGGTCGGGTCGAGGTAGCCGCCCGCCGGGGTGGTGTCCGCGGTCGTGCGGGGTGCCGGCGGCGGCGTGGGGATCACCGCGGTCTGCTCCGGGTCGTACGCCCCGTTGCCGCGGTAGCCCGCGGAGCCGTTGCCGGAGTGGTCGCCGGAGTCGGAGATGCCGCGGGTCAGGCGGCCGGCCAGCACGCCGAGCACCGCCGCGCCGACCAGGAAGGTGCCCGGGTTGCGCCGCGCGTAGTCGCGTACCTCGTTGATCAGGTCGCCGGGCTGGCGCTCCTCCAGCCAGCCGGCCACACCGTGCACCCGGTCGGCGGCCTGGCGGGCCAGCTCGCTCACCGGGCCGGCCTGGCCACCCTGCTCGGCCATGGTGCGCATCTCGTCGGCGATCGACCGCAGTCCGCCGGCGGCCCGGCGCTGCTGCTCACCGGTCTGGCTGGCGAGCTGAGTGCGGGCCTCGCCGTAGAGGTTGCGGGCCTGCCGGGCGGCCTCGCGGCCGACCTCGGTGCCCTGCTCCTTCGCGGTCTGGGCGACCGCCCCACCGGCGTGCGCCGCCTCGGACCCGACGTGGCGGGCCTGCTCGCGGACGCCGCCGCCGTTGGTGGACTCGTGCCCGTACGTGGAAGACGTGGGTGACACTTCGTAAGTCATGATTTCCCTTCCGCTCGGAAAGTCGTCGCGGTTGTGCTGGGGGGATGCGGCCGTGACGCAGTGGCCGCTGACAACTCACCTACCCTCCGTTTCGGCTTCCATACCTGTTCGTGCATTTCTCTGCGCGGCCGGTGGGATCGACTTCAAAATGGAGGATCGTCGGGCTGCGTCACGTCGCCGCTGCGGACAGCGAGGTTCGCGGGACCGGCAGATCCACGAAAAGGGGGCAGGGATGGCACGAGACGCGCGAGGTGGCCGACCTGCAGCCTCCCGACCCCGGGTGCAGGTGGTCGCGCTTGTCGTGGCCGGGGTCTTCCTGCTGATCGGAATCCTCGGCTACATCCCCGGCATCACCACCGACTACGGCGAGCTGACCTTCGCCGGGCACCACTCGGACGCCAAGCTGCTCGGGCTGTTCCAGGTGTCGATCCTGCACAACGCGGTGCACCTGCTGTTCGGGCTGGTGGGCCTGGTGCTGGCCCGCAGCGTCGCCGGCGCCCGGCTCTTCCTGGCCGGCGGCGGCGCGATCTACCTGGCCCTCTGGCTGTACGGCCTGGGGATCGAGGCGGTCGACCCCGAGGCCGGAGCGAACATCCTGCCGGTCAACGACGCCGACAACTGGCTGCACCTCGCCCTCGGCTTCGGCATGCTCGCGCTCGGGCTGCTGCTGTCCAACCAGGTGGGCACCGGTGGGCGCCTGGACACCCCGATCGACCGGCCTTGACCTGCCGATTCACGGCGCCTGACCGCCACCGCGGGCGAGCGACCCGTCGCCGTCAGGCCGCGACCGGGAGCCGCTTGGCGAAACAGACGCTGTACGGGTTGCCGACGTACTCCCCGTACACCGGGACCGGCTCGTAGCCGCACGAGGTGTACAGCCCGATGGCCGCCGGCAGGTACGTGCCGGTCTCCAGGCAGACCACCGTGTGCCCCTGCCGGAACGCGCACTCCTCCAACGCGGCGAGCAGTTGGCGGGCGATGCCCCGGCCCCGGTACGCGGGCCGGACGTACATCCGCTTGACCTCGCCGGTGACGGCGTCGAGCGACTGGAGCCCGCCGCAGGCGACCGCCCGGCCGTGCACCACCACCGCCAGGTAGCGGATGTCGTCGTGGGCGACGGTGACCTGCCCGTCCAGCCCGCCGTCGGCCTCGCGCAGCTCACGCTGCTGGGCGACGACCAGGGCGGCGATCTCGGGATCGGTGGCGGGCCGCGACTCGATCAGCATCACCCCACGCTAGGCGGGGTGGATTTCGCGGAGGTTTCCGGCAGTCGTCCCGATCACGGAGAGCAACGGGCTACTCGGCGTCGTCCTCGTCCTCGATGTCCTCGACGTCGTCGTCGGACGAGTCCGCGCCCACCTCGTCCGCCGAGCGCACCCGGCGGGCCTTGCGGGCGGCGAGCCGCTCCGCCGCCGAGGCCCGGTTCGACTTCTCCTCCAGGCGGACGTCGGTGCCCCGGTTGCCGGGCGCGAACTCCACACCCGCGTACAGCGTCGGCTGCCAGTCGAACTCGCGCTCACCGATCCGGACCAGGTCACCGGGCTGGGCGCCGGCCTTGGCGAGCTTGTCCTCCACGCCGAGCCGGGCCAGCCGGTCGGCGAGGTAGCCGACCGCCTCGTCGTTGTCGAAGTTGGTCTGCTTGACCCACCGCTCCGGGCGTACGCCGCGGACGGTGAACGAGCCGTCGGCCTCGGCCGTGATGGTGAAGCCGGCGTCGTCCACGGCCATCGGCCGGATCACGATCCGGGTCGGCTCGGCCGGCGGCGCCGCCTTGCGCTCCGCCTCGACCAGCTCGGCCATCGCGTACGTCAGCTCCTTGAGCCCCTCCCGGGTGGCCGCGGAGACCTCGAACACGCGGTAGCCGCGCTCCTCCAGATCCGGGCGGACGATCTCGGCGAGGTCCCGGCCGTCCGGCACGTCGACCTTGTTCACGGCCACCAGCCGTGGGCGGTCGGTCAGCCCGCCGTACTGGCTCAGCTCGGCCTCGATGGCGTCGATGTCGGCGACCGGGTCGCGGCCGGGCTCCAGGGTCGCCGAGTCGATGACGTGCACCAGCACCGCGCAGCGCTCGATGTGCCGCAGGAACTCCAGGCCCAGGCCCTTGCCGGTGGCCGCGCCCGGGATCAGGCCCGGCACGTCGGCGACGGTGAAGGTGTGGTTGTCCATCCGGACCACACCGAGGTTGGGCACGAGGGTGGTGAACGGGTAGTCGGCGATCTTCGGCTTCGCGGCGGAGATCACCGAGATCAGCGACGACTTACCGGCCGACGGGAAGCCCACCAGGCCCACGTCGGCGACGCTCTTCAGCTCCAGCACGATGTCCAGCTGGTCGCCGGGCTCGCCCAGCTCGGCGAAGCCCGGAGCCTTGCGCTTGGCGTTGGCCAACGAGGCGTTGCCGCGCCCGCCGCGCCCGCCCCGGGCCACCTCGAAGGTGGTGCCGGCGCCGACCATGTCGGCCAGCACGGTGCCGTCGGTGGTCTGGACCACCGTGCCGTTGGGCACCTTCAGCACCAGGTTGTGGCCGTTGGCCCCGTCCCGGTTCGACCCGGCGCCGCCCTTGCCGTTGTCGGCCTTGACGTGCGGGTGGAAGTGGAAGTCGAGCAGCGTGGTCACCTGCGGGTCGACCACCAGCGACACGCTGCCGCCGTGCCCGCCGTTGCCGCCGTCCGGCCCGCCGAAGGGCTTGAACTTCTCGCGGTGGATCGAGACACAACCGTGCCCACCATCGCCGGCCTGCAGATGCAGGACGACCCGGTCAACGAACGTCGCCACGGCGTCAATCCTTCCAGCGAGGTCCACCTCGCACTTCGTGAAAAAGGCTAAGCGGGCCGGGACCCGGAGGTCCGCGGCCCGCTTAAGCCCGAGAGCTACTGCTGCGGAACGATGCTGACGGTCTTGCGACCGCGCTTGGTGCCGAACAGGACCGCACCGGCGGACAGCGCGAACAGCGTGTCGTCGCCGCCACGGCCGACCAGGTCACCGGGGTGGAACTTGGTGCCACGCTGCCGGATGAGGATCTCACCGGCGCTGACGACCTGACCACCGAAGCGCTTCACGCCGAGTCGCTGGGCCGCGGAGTCACGACCGTTACGCGAGCTGGACGCACCCTTTTTGTGAGCCATTGGAGGACGACCTACTTCCCGCTGGAGATGCCGGTCACCTTGACCTGGGTCAACGGCTGGCGGTGACCCTGGCGCTTGTGGTAGCCGGTCTTGTTCTTGAACTTGTGGATCCGGATCTTCGGGCCCTTGGTGTGCGCGGCGATCTCGCCGGACACCGCGACCTCGGCAAGCTTCGCCGCGTCGGTCACCAGGTCGTCACCGTCGACGAGGAGCACCGCGGTGAGCTTCACCGCGTCACCGGGGGCACCGGTGAGCTTCTCGACCTCGATCACGTCGCCCTCGGCGACCTTGTACTGCTTGCCGCCGGTCTTGACGATCGCGTACATCGGAGGCGGACTCCCTGTCGTTGAGGCTGCTGGCGGTCGTCCCCGCGGCGGCTCGCCGGGTAGCAGTGCACGGCGGCGCGGGCACACGGGAACTCGGCACACCAAAGGTGGGCCGCAGGCAAGAGTACGCCATTGCCGGCCCGGACCCCAAACCGGCCCGCCCTGGTCAGCGGGCGCAGAGCTGGTCGAGGCGCTGCTGGAGCCGGTCCAGCTCGGTCTCGTCGATCGACTCGACGTCCGCGCCGAGTGCGGCGACCTCCGTGCCGAGGTCACTGAGCAGCGTCTTGAGCTGCGGATCGGTGGACCGCGCCGACTGCTTCCGCAGCGCGGCCCGCCACCCGGCCAGCGCCGTCTGCGCCCTCGTGCGGGCCGCATCGGCGGTGGCGGTGTCCCCCGCACCCACCGCCGCGACCATCCGGCCCAGCTCCGCCACGTACTCCCGGACGGCGGTGGCGCCGGCCTGCTGCGCCTCGGCGCACACCTGCCGATTGTCGCCCGCGACACCGCCACCCACCGGCGTACCGGTCGACCCGCCGGGAGCGCCCCCGGACCCGGCGGCCGGGCCGGAAGCCCCGGCGGTCGCGCCGGTCGGGCCCGCATCGACCGACCGGTCGGCGGAGCAGCCGGCTCCGACGGCGAGCACGGCCCCCAGCACGGTGACGGCGAGCAGGCGAGGCATCTTCTTCTCCTGACCGGGGGGCGACCGCTCCCGGCCCGGGGTGACCGGAACGGCGAGGTCCCTCCCCGTCACATTGCCGGGAAAGGGACCTCGTCAAACACCGGGCCGGTCAGGCCGTCAGGGGCGGGTCCGCCGACGAGCGCCACCGCGGCGGGAGCGGCGACGCCCCGCGCCACCGGCCTCCTCGTCGGTGTCGCCGTCGGCGAGCGCGTCCGGGTCGTCCGCCGCGGCCAGCCGGGCCGACTCGCCCTGCAGGCTGTCGGACACCGCCGGCGCCGCCTCGGTCTCCGCCTCGTAGCGGGACAGGTCGTACCCCATGGTGTCCTGGTAGTCGGCGTCCGGTTCGACGCTGGTGTCGGTGTCGACGACCTCGACCACCGCGCGCTCGGCCGGGGCGCTCTTGCGCGCCCGGCGGCGGGACGACGCGGTGCCGGCCTCGACGGCCGGAGCGGCCGGCGCCGACGAGGCGACCGCCTTGACCTTCTCCGCGGCCCCACCGGTATGCGGCTTCTCCGGCACCGGCTCGGTGTGGATGATGACGCCCCGGCCCTTGCAGCACTCGCAGGTCTCGCTGAACGCCTCCAGCAGGCCCGCGCCGATCCGCTTACGGGTCATCTGCACCAGACCGAGCGAGGTGATCTCGGTGACCTGGTGCTTGGTCCGGTCCCGGCCCAGGCACTCGGTGAGTCGGCGCAGCACCAGCTCCCGGTTCGACTCCAGCACCATGTCGATGAAGTCGATCACCACGATGCCGCCGATGTCGCGCAACCGGAGCTGGCGGACGATCTCCTCCGCCGCCTCCAGGTTGTTGCGGGTGACGGTCTCCTCCAGGTTGCCCCCGGAGCCGGTGTACTTACCGGTGTTGACGTCGACGACCGTCATGGCCTCGGTCTTGTCGATCACCAGCGAGCCGCCGGAGGGCAGGAAGACCTTGCGGTCCAGGCCCTTGATGATCTGCTCGTCGATCCGGTACTCGGCGAAGACGTCGCTCGTCCCGACGTGCCGGCGCACCCGGTCGACCAGGTCCGGAGAGACGTGCGACAGGTACGACTCGACGATGTCGTACGACTGCTCGCCCTCGATCACCAGCTCGCGGAAGTCCTCGTTGAACAGGTCCCGGACCACGCGGATGACCAGGTCGGGCTCCCCGTAGAGCAGCGCCGGGGCGCCACCCTCGGCGGCCTTGGCCTGGATGTCCTCCCACTGCGCCTGGAGCCGCTTGACGTCGCGGGCCAGCTCGTCCTCGCTGGCGCCCTCGGCGGCGGTGCGGACGATCACGCCCGCGCCGTCCGGGACCAGCTTCTTGAGCACGTCGCGCAGCCGCTTGCGCTCGGTGTCCGGCAGCTTGCGGCTGATCCCGGACGCGTTGCCGTTGGGCACGTAGACCAGGTGCCGGCCGGAGAGGGCGATGTGGCTGGTCAGCCGGGCGCCCTTGTGCCCGATCGGGTCCTTGGTGACCTGGACCAGCACCGAGTCGCCGGAGCGCAGCGCCTGCTCGATCGAGCGGGCACGCCCCTCCAGGCCGGAGGTGTCCCAGTTGACCTCGCCGGCGTACAGCACCGCGTTGCGGCCCCGGCCGACGTCGACGAACGCCGCCTCCATGCTGGGCAGCACGTTCTGCACCTTGCCCAGGTAGACGTTGCCGGCCATGGTGCCCGAGGAGTTACGGGTGACGTAGTGCTCGACCAGCACACCGTCCTCCAGGACGGCGATCTGGGTGCGGTCACCACGCTGCCGGACCGCCATGACCCGGTCGACCGCCTCCCGGCGGGCCAGGAACTCCGACTCGCTGAGGATCGGCGGCCGCGTACGCCGCTGCTCCCGGCCGTCCCGGCGACGCTGGCGCTTGGCCTCCAGCCGGGTCGAGCCGGACACGCCCTGGACCTCGTCGACCGTGCGACGCGGCTCGCGGATCTTGACCACGGTGGGCACGCCGTCGTCGGCGGCTCCCTCGGTGTCACCGGCGCCGCGACGGCGGCGACGACGGCGACGACGGGTCAACCCGTCTCCGCCCTCGGTCTCCTCGTCCTCGTCCCCCTCGGCCTCGGCCTCGGCGGTCTCCTCCTCGTCGGCCTGCGCCGCCTCGTCGGACTCCTCGTCCTCGGCGTCGTCGGCACCGCCCTTGCCCCGGCCCCGACCCCGGCGGCCACGCCGACGGCGGCGACGCGCGGCGGCGCTGTCCTCGTCGTCCTCGTCCACCTCGGCGGCCTCGTCGGCCTCCTCGGTCGGCTCTTCCTCGGCCTCGACCGGCTCCACCGGCTCGACGTCGCGGCGACCGCGCCGCCGTCGACGGGACGGCTCGGCCTCGACGGCCGGTTCCTCGGCCACCGGAGCGGGCTCCGCCGGCCGGGTCACCGGCACGGCGTCCGGCTGGGGTGCCATGAACAGCACTGTGGGTGCGGAGAGCGCGGCCCGCCGACGGCGGGTGCGCGGCTGCTCGGCCTCGACGACCTCGGCAGGCTCGATCGGCTCATCGGCCACGTTCGCCACGGCGACACCGGGCGCCACCTCGCCGGAGCGCTCCCGCGCGTCACCGAACGCCTGCTCGGCGCCGGTTCCGTCCGGCGGGGTCTGCGCCTCGTTCAGCTCGGCTTCCGCCTGACGCAGGTCGGACTCCGCCGACGTCTCAGCGGCGTCCCCCTCGGCGGAGGGCTCCTCTGCGGCGGGCTCCTCGACGGCGGGCTCCTCGGCGGCGGCGGGCTCCACGACGGCCGGCGGCTCCTCGACGGCGGGCGTTGCCTTCTTGCGCCGGGTGCGGGTCACCTTGACCGGAGGAACGACCTCGGGGGAGGCCAGCTCCGCGCTGGCGGCGACCAGCGGCTCCTCGGCGGTCGTCTCGACGGGGGCCGCCTTGCGCCGGCGTCGGGGGGTCTTCGGGGCGACGTCCAGGTCACCGGAGACCGGGGCGAAGACCTCCGCCTGCGGCGACTCGACGGCGCCGGACCCGCCGGCGGACGCCTCGACGGGCGCCTCGGCCTGCTCCGGCTGGTTGAGCGGAGCGGCCCGACGCCGGGTGGCCCGCGCCCGCCGTGGCGGTGCGGCAGCCTCGGCGCTCTCCGCGCCCGCCTGCTGCGCACCGGCGGCGCCGTCGGTGGTGGTGCTCTGGTCAGCGGTGTCGCCGGCCGGCTGTGAACCGGTCCGTTCGCCGCCCTCGGGCTCGTTCTCGAGCATGGACGTTCTCCAGTTCTGGCTGCCCCGGGCGCGGGTGAGCGCTGCCACGCAGGGTCGCCGCAAAAGTGTTTCCGCCGGGCGCGCGTGGTGCGCGACCGCCGAAGTCTGCCTGCAAGAGCGCTGACCGTCGGTCAGTGCCCAACGATGGCTGCCCCGCCGCGATCCGCATCCAACGGATCCACGATCGCACCCTGCGCGGTCAGCGTGCCCTGAGCCAGCCGGGTCACCCTCGGCGAGACCGGCGGCTCCAGGTCGGCCACCACGCGGAGGCCGGAAAGGACGTCATCGGGCCGTACGGACGGGGTGACCTGCCGCACGACCAGTTCGAGTATCGCACACGGTACGGCCGGCGCCCCGGAAGGCGTCTGCGTCGGGGAGGGGACATCGATCGACATAACCGCCGCACGGGCATCGAAGGTGCGTCGCCCCTGCTTGGTCATCCGCTCGACCAGCACCTCGTCGGCAGCGGTGAAGGCGTCCACGGCGGCGCGCAGCGTCTCCGTGTCGACCTCGGGCAGCTCGATGTGCCAGTGCGACGCCTCGATGCGGTCCGCCAGGCTGCCGCCCTCGGCGATCACCACCTCCAGCACGTCCAGCCCGGGTGAGAGCGCGGCGTCGAGCGCGGTGCGCAGCGCCTCCGGCTCGACCGGCGCCTGAAGGCCGATCTCCAGGTACTCCGCCTCGCTCGCCACCCCGGTGGGCGCGGCGCTGGCGTAGGAGATCTTCGGGTGCGGGGTGAAGCCCTGGGAAAACGCGATCGGTACGGCGGCACGGCGCAGCGCACGCTCGAACGCCCGGGCGAAGTCCCGGTGCGAGGTGAACCGCAGCGGCCCGCGCTTGGCGTACCGGATGCGGGCGCGCTGAACGACCGGCGCCTGCCCACCCTCCGGCTGGTTTTTCTTACTGATCGTCTCGCTCCTCGGAACTCAGCACCGGTTGATCATGAAGTTATTGTCGGTGACACGCGGTGTTCCGGGCAACAACTTCATGATCGACGCGGGCGACGGGCGGGGCCGGGAGGGCCGGGGGTCAGGGCGTGGGGGTTTTCAGGCCCTTGATCGGCGTCAGGGGCAGGAGCTTCTTGCCGGTGGGGCCGATCTGGATCTCGGTGTCCATCGAGGGACAGACACCGCAGTCGAAGCACGGGGTCCACCGGCAGTCGTCCTGCTCGAACTCGCTCAGCGAATCCTGCCAGTCCTGCCAGAGCCAGTCCTTGTCCAGGCCCGAGTCCAGGTGGTCCCAGGGAAGGACCTCCAGCTCGTCGCGCTGGCGGGTGGTGTACCAGTCGAGATCCACCCCGAACGCCGGCAGCGTCTCGGCCGCCGCGTCCACCCAGCGCTGGTAGGAGAAGTGCTCGCTCCACCCGTCGAACCGGCCGCCGTCCTCCCACACCTTGCGGATCACCGAGCCGACCCGGCGGTCACCCCGGGAGAGCAGGCCCTCGATCAGCGACGGCTCGCCGTCGTGGTAGCGGTAGCCGATGGCCCGGCCCAGCGAGCGGTCCGAGTTGATGGCCTGCTTGAGGATCTTGAGCCGGTGGTCGATGACCTCCGGGCGCTCCATGGCGGCCCACTGGAACGGGGTGTGCGGCTTGGGCACGAACCCGCCGATGGAGACCGTGCAGCGGATGTCCTTCGAGCCGGTCGCGGCCCGACCGGCCTTGATCACCTCGTGGGCCATGTCGGCGATCTCGAGGACGTCCTCATCGGTCTCGGTGGGCAGGCCGCACATGAAGTAGAGCTTCACCTGCCGCCAACCGTTGCTGTACGCGGTGACGACCGTCCGGATCAGGTCTTCCTTCGACACCATCTTGTTGATGACCTTGCGGATCCGCTCCGACCCGCCCTCCGGGGCGAAGGTCAGGCCGGTACGCCGCCCGTTGCGGGACAACTCCTGCGCGAGGTCGATGTTGAACGCGTCGACCCGGGTCGACGGCAGCGACAGCGACACGTTGGTGCCCGCGTACTGCTCGGCCAGGCCGGAGCACATGTCGCCGATCTCGGAGTGGTCGGCCGAGGAGAGCGACAGCAGGCCCACCTCGGAGAAGCCGGAGAACTCCAGGCCCTCGCGCACCATCTGCCCGACGGTGGTGATCGACCGCTCCCGCACCGGACGGGTGATCATGCCCGCCTGGCAGAACCGGCAGCCCCGGGTGCAGCCCCGGAAGATCTCCACCGCGTACCGCTCGTGCACCGTCTCGGCGAGCGGGACGAGGGGCTTCTTCGGGTACGGCCACGCGTCCAGGTCCATCGTCGTGCGCTTGTGCACCCGGAACGGCACGTCTGCCCGGTTCGGCACGACCCGCTGGATCCGCCCGTCCGGGAGGTAGTCCACGTCGTAGAAACGCGGGACGTACACGCTCTCGGTGCGGGCCAGCCGCAGCAGCAGCTCGTCGCGGCCACCCGGGGAGCCCTCGGCCTTCCACTCCCGGACGATCGCGGTGATCTCCAGGACCGCCTCCTCGCCGTCGCCGAGAACGGCGGCGTCGATGAAGTCGGCGATCGGCTCCGGGTTGAAGGCGGCGTGCCCACCGGCCACGATCACCGGGTCGGCGTCGGTGCGGTCGGCGGCCAGCATCGGGATGCCGGCCAGGTCGATCGCGGTGAGCATGTTGGTGTAGCCCAGCTCGGTGGAGAAGGAGATGCCGAAGACGTCGAAATCGCGCACCGGCCGGTGCGCGTCGACGGTGAACTGCGGCACGCCGTGCGTGCGCATCAGGTTCTCCAGGTCGGGCCAGACCGCGTACGTCCGCTCGGCGAGGGTGTCGGGCAGCTCGTTGAGCACCTCGTAGAGGATCTGCACACCCTGGTTGGGCAGGCCCACCTCGTACGCGTCGGGATACATGAGCGCCCAGCGCACCGTCGCGGCGTCCCAGTCCTTGACCACCGCGCCCAGCTCACCGCCGACGTACTGGATGGGCTTGGAGACCTGAGGGAGCAGCGGCTCGAGCCGGGGCCAGACGGAATTGGTCGCGGCCGCGCGCGGCGTCGTGGACGGGGCACTCATGATGCCCAAGGGTACGCGCCCGCCCGCCGGTGACCGCGCGCACGCCACGATGCCGCCCGACCAACCACCTGTGCACGCACTCCGCCTGGATGCCCGGGCGGCGGCGGTGGCGACGCGGTACTAACCTCGGACCGGCGCGAGAGGAGATTGCCGCGATGCCGGAGCCCCAGCCGGGAGCACGGCCGGCCGACGGGCGCACCCCGGGCCCGGAGCCGGACGACGCTCTGGCGGTCGCCGACGAGTCGACCTCCCCACCCGTACCGCCGGACCACCCCGCCGCCCCCGATCAGCCGGAACCCACGGCCCAGGAGCCCGCGGCCCAGGAAGCCGCGGCCCAGCCGGAACCGACGGCCCAGGAGCCCGCGGCCCAGCCGGAGCCAACGGCCCAGGAGCCCACGGCCCAGCCGGAGCCGACGGCCCAGGAGCCCGCGGCCCAGCCGGCCGCGTCCGCGGACTCCCCCGCGCCGCGGTGGAGTGGGTCCGCGCCGGTCCCTCCTCCGCTGCCGCGCAGGCGTGCCTGGGGTGAGTCGGCCGAGCCGACCCCGCCGCCGCCCCTGCCCGAGCAGCCACCCGAGCACCGCACCCCGGTCGACCCGTGGGCCGGGGTGGACACCGGCGACTGGGACCTGCCCTCCGCCGAACTGCCCCCGCTGCCCCCGACGTTGGACTACCCGGCGCCCCCGTCGACCCGGCAGTGGTCCGGGCCGCCCGCACCGCCGGTGGGGATGCACCCGGTGTCGCCGTCACCCGCCCACCCGACGTCGCCCGCCTACCCGGCGCGACCCACCTACCCGGCGCCGCCAGCCCACCCGGCGCCGCCAGCCCGGCCCGCCCTGCCGGCGCAGCCCGGCACGGGCCGACCCGCCGCGCCGGTGCGGCCGGTGCCGCCCGCTCGGGTGCCGAAGCAGCGGCGGGGCCGGCGCTCGGCCACGCCACCGCCGGTGACGCCACCGCCGGGCTGGGAGGCCCCGAAGGGGTACGTGCCGGTCCCGGTCCGCCGTCGGCGTCGCTGGCCGTGGCTTCTGCTGCTCACCCTGGCCTGCTGCTGCGGATGTCCCGCCTACTACGGCCTGCCGATCTCGTCGCAGTACCCGGCCCGCGCCGCGCTGCCCGAGCAGGTCGCCGATCTGAGCCTGCGTCAGGACGACGGCAGCGCCGCGGCGGCCCGACAGCTGGAGAACGAGGTACGCCAGGAGAACTGGCTGGCCGAGGACACCTTCGCCGGCGTGTACGCCACGGCGGACGGCAAGCGGGTGACGGTCTTCGGCGGGACCGGCTTCCGGCTGAACCCGGAGGCGGACGCGAACGCGGAAATCACGCGGCTCAAGGAGCGCTACGCGCTGGAGTCGCCCGAGACGGTGCAGACCGGCGTACGGGGTCGGCACGAGCGTTGCGCGATCGGCCGGCCGGCCGACGGCGACGTGGTGGTGTGCACCTCGGTCGACCACGGCAGCATCGCCACCGGAGTGTTCACCCGACTCTCCGTCGTCGACAGCGCCGACCTGCTGAAAACCTTGCGCGGCCAGATCGTTCAGCCCGAGCGGGGCTGAGCCGCGCCCCGGCCACAGGAGCGACGCCGCACCGTCGACGGCGGGGCGGGCCGGGCCGCCGGCGGATCGCGGGGCCGGGCCGGGCGGCGGATCGCGGACCCGAGTGGGTCAGCGGAACCGCGACCACCGGCGGCCCCGTTACGCCCCGTGACGTCACGCGGACGAAGCGGGCCGGAGACCGGCATTCCTGTGAGTCATCTTTATGACTCACAGGAATGCCGCTTCGAGGAGCGAGTGCCCCGGACGAAGGGTCCGCCGTGGGCGGCCAGACGCGCGGGAAGGAACCGAGGCCCCGGCCCGGCGCGGTTCAGACGCCGCAGTCCCGGCGCCGCGCCACACATCGCGTGGTCAGCGCGGGCCAAGCGCCGCAGATCCCGGGGCAACACGACCCCGGCCCGCGGATCAGGCGTCGCCGGTCAGACGTCGCCGGTCGGGTCCGGGTGGGCGCGCGGCGGGGCGTAGCGCGGGACGTACTCCTGGCCGGTGAGCTTCTGGATCTCGCTCATCAGCTCGTCGGTCATCTGGCGCAGCGAGGCGCGGTCGTCCGGGCGACCGGTGAAGTCCAGCGGCTTGCCGAACCGGACGGTGATCTTGGCGCTGCCGGGGCGGGGCACCCGGGCGCCGATCGGCTGGGCCTTGTCCGTGCCGATCGTGCCGACCGGGATGATCGGCACACCGGCGGAGATGGCCAGCCGGGCCGCCCCGGTCCGCCCCCGGTAGAGCTTGCCGTCCGGGGAGCGGGTGCCCTCCGGGTAGACCACCACCAGGTCTCCGCCCTGCAACGCCGGGATGGCGGCGTCGAACGCGGACAGCGCGGCCCGCCCACCGGCCCGCTCGACCGGGATCGCGCCCAGACCTGTGAGGACGAACTTCGAGAACGCGCCCTTCACGCCGGTGCCCTTGAAGTACTCCGACTTGGCCCAGAACGCCAGGTGCCGGGGCACCACCGTGCCGAGGAACAGCTCGTCGGCCACCGAGAGATGGTTGCCGGCGAAGATCGCGCCGCCGGTCTCCGGCACGTGTTCCAGACCCTCCACGGTCGGGCGGAACGCCAACCGCAGCGTGGGCGCCACGGTGAGCTTGCCGATGGTGTAGAGCAGGGGCACTGGTCCTCCGGCAGATGAGGTGCGAGCAGGCGGTGTCACGGTAGCGGACGCCTCCACACCTCCCGGACGGAGGTGGGGAGGCGTCCGCTACCCGCGCGTTACACCCGGCGGACGATGACCGTAACCCGCTCGCCCTCGCCCACCTCGCCGGCGAAACCGTCGAGGCCCTCGGCGAAGTCGATCGAGTCGGCCAGCACCTCACCTGCGACGAAATCGACGTACGCGCTCACCGCCGCGCGCACCTCCTCGGACGCCGACACCGACACCACGATCCGGTCGGAGACGTCCAGGTCGGCGTCGCGGCGGGCCTGCTGCACCACCCGCACCACGTCGCGGGCCAGGCCCTCGGCGGCCAGCTCCGGGGTGACCTCGGTGTCCAGCACGACCACGCCCTCGCCGCCGGGCAGCGGCGCGGAGTGCTCGGCGTCGGCGGCGACCAGGCGCAGCTCGTACTCGCCCTCGGCCAGGGTGATGCCGGCGGCCATCGGGGCGCCGTCGACCAGCTCCCACTCGCCCGCCTTGACCGCCTTGATCACCTGCTGGACCTGCTTGCCGACGCGCGGGCCGAGCGCCCGGGGCACCACGGTCAACACCTGCTCGCAGTACGCGGCCAGCTCGGCGCTGAACTCCACCGCCTTCACGTTGACCTCGTCGGCGATCAGGTCGGCGAACGGTCGCAGCTGCTCCGCCGCCGGCGAGGCCACGGTCAGCTTCGACAGCGGCAGCCGTACCCGCAGACCCTTGGCCTTGCGCAGGGACAGCGCCGCCGAGGCCACGGCCCGCACGTTGTCCATGGCGGCGACCAGGTCGTGGTCGGCCGGGAACTCGCTCGCCTCCGGCCAGTCGGTCAGGTGCACCGAGCGCTCCCCGGTCAGCCCGCGCCAGATCTCCTCCGCGGTCAGCGGCGCCAGCGGCGCCACCACCCGGCAGAGCGTCTCCAGCACGGTCGACAGGGTGTCGAACGCGTTGGCGTCGCCGGACCAGAACCGGTCCCGCGAGCGGCGCACGTACCAGTTGGTCAGCGCGTCCAGGTAGGACCGCACGGTGGCGCAGGCGCCGGAGATGTCGTACGCGTCCATCTGCGCGCTGACCGTCGACACCAGCTCGTTGGTCTTCGCCAGCACGTACCTGTCGAGCAGGTGCGTCGAGTCGGTGCGCCGCCGCGCCTGGTACCCGTCCGCGTTGGCGTAGAGCGAGAAGAAGTACCAGACGTTCCACAACGGCAGCAGCACCTGCCGGACGGCGTCGCGGATGCCCGCCTCGGTGACTGCCATGTCCCCGCCGCGCAGCACCGGCGATGACATCAGCATCCAGCGCATCGCGTCCGAGCCGTACGAGTCGAACACGTGGTAGACGTCCGGGTAGTTGCGCAGGCTCTTGGACATCTTGCGCCCGTCCGAGCCGAGCAGGATGCCGTGGCTCAGGCAGTTGCGGAACGCCGGCCGGTCGAACAGCGCGGTGGCCAGCACGTGCATGGTGTAGAACCAGCCGCGGGTCTGCCCGATGTACTCGACGATGAAGTCACCCGGGTAGTGGTGCTCGAACCAGTCCGCGTTCTCGAACGGGTAGTGCACCTGGGCGAACGGCATCGACCCGGACTCGAACCAGCAGTCCAGCACCTCCGGCACCCGACGCATCATCGACTGACCGGTCGGGTCGTCCGGGTTGGGGCGGACCAGGTCGTCCACCGCCGGCCGGTGCAGGTCGCTCAGGCGTACGCCGAAGTCCCGCTCGATGTCCGCGAGGGAGCCGTAGACGTCCAGGCGCGGGTAGTTCGGGTCGTCGGACTTCCACACCGGGATCGGGGAGCCCCAGAACCGGTTCCGGCTGATCGACCAGTCCCGTGCGTTGGCCAGCCACTTGCCGAACGAGCCGTCCTTGATGTGGCCGGGCGTCCAGTTGATCTCCTGGTTCAGCTCGACCATCCGGTCCCGGAACTGCGTCACCGCGACGAACCAGGACGACACCGCCTTGTAGACCAGCGGGGTGTCGCAGCGCCAGCAGTGCGGGTACGAGTGGGTGTAGGTGTCCTGCTTGAGCACCACCCCCCGGTCCTTCAGCTCGCGGATCACCGGCTTGTTGACGTCGAAGACCTGCTCACCCTGGTACGGCGGAACGAGCGCGGTGAACCGGGTGTGGTCGTCCACCGTGACGATGGTGGGGATGCCGGCGGCGTTGCAGACGTTCTGGTCGTCCTCGCCGAACGCCGGGGCGAGGTGCACGATCCCGGTGCCGTCCTCGGTGGTGACGAACTCCGCGCCGAGCACCTGGTAGGCGTTCTCGCCCGCCTGCTCGACGAGGAAGTCGAACAGCGGTGTGTAGCGGCGCCCGACCAGGTCCCGGCCGTACACCGTGCCGACCTGCTCGTACCCCTCCAGCTCCTTGGCGTACGCCCCGAGCCGCGCGGCACCCACCACGAACCGCTCGCCGTCGCGTTCCAGCACCGCGTACTCGATGTCGGGGCCGACGGCGAGCGCCAGGTTCGACGGCAGGGTCCACGGCGTGGTGGTCCAGACGCCCAGCTTGACGGGCCCGCGCACCAGCTCCGGGGCGGACTCGTCGGCGGTCAGCCCGAACCACACCGACAGGGTGGGGTCGTGCCGGTCCCGGTAGACGTCGTCCATCCGGGTCTCGGTGTTCGACAGCGGCGTCTCGCAGCGCCAGCAGTACGCCAGCACCCGGAAACCCTCGTAGATCAGACCCTTGTCGTGCAGGGTCTTGAAGGCCCACATGACGCTTTCCATGTAGTCCAGGTCGAGGGTCTTGTAGTCGTTGGCGAAGTCGACCCACCGGGCCTGCCGGTTGATGTACCGCTCCCAGTCCTGGGTGAACTCCAGCACCGAGGTGCGGCAGGCCTCGTTGAACCGGGCCACGCCCAGGTCGATGATCTCCGCCTTGCTGGTGATGCCGAGCTGCTTCTCGGCCACCACCTCGGCGGGCAGGCCGTGGCAGTCCCAGCCGAAGCGCCGCTCGACGTGCCGACCGCGCATGGTCTGGTAGCGCGGCACCACGTCCTTGACGTAGCCGGTGAAGAGGTGGCCGTAGTGCGGCAGGCCGTTGGCGAACGGCGGGCCGTCGTAGAAGACGTACTCGTTCTTGCCGTCGGTGCCGGCGGGGCGGGCCTCGACCGACGCCTCGAAGGTCTTGTCGGCCGTCCAGTGCTCCAGCACCCGGCGCTCGACCGCGGGCAGGTCCGGGCTCGCCGGCACACCGGCGGCGGTCGGGTCGTGCAACGGATAGGCCATCGCCTGTCGCTCTCCTCGCAGCTCACTCAACGTGGGTCTGCGAGGACGAACCTTCCGGGTACGCCGACGACGGCGCTCCCGGGTGGCCCGCGGTACCACCCCGCTTGGCGGTCAGGATCGACCGCCCGCTCATTTGCCGGCTGTGACGGGCCGCACCCGTCCGGTTCTACTGGGCCGGTTGCCCGGCTGTTCTTCCGGAGGCTCACCGGTGATGGCCGGGTCATCGCCTTACGGTGCTCAACGATACAAGACCCACCCATCACTCCGCCGCCGAGTAATCCCGCGTGCACCCCACCCCGGCGGATGCTTCCGTTGATCAAGAGGTTTGCGTCAACGTCGCGCCAAATCCTGACGCAAACCTCTTGATCAACAGGGGATGGTGGGGAGGGTGGGAGGGCGGGGTTAGGGGGCGGGGAGGGTGGTGTTCCAGAGGGAGGCGCCGTCGCGGTCGCGCAGGTGAACTGTCAGGGCCGCGGACTCGCCGTCGATCGACACCTCGCCGAAGTGCTGGAAGCCCTCGGCCGGCGAGGTGTTGGCGCGCGGCGGGGCGTGCACGAAGACCGCCTGCGGGCCGAACGTGCCGTCCAGGGCGTTCGGGCCGAACGCGCCGGCGTGCGCCGGACCGGAGACGAACTCCCAGAACGGCGTGAAGTCACCGACCGCCGCCCGGGACGGGTCGTAGTGGTGCGCGGCGGAGTAGTGCACGTCGGCGGTGAGGAAGACCATGCCGGTCACCTGAGCCCGGTGGGTGGCCCGCAGCACCTCGGCGAACTCCAGCTCACGACCGAGCGGCGCACCGGGGTCGCCCTGTGCGACGCCCTCCTGCGCGCCCGGACCGTCCGGCACCACGACCCCGATCGGCAGGTCGTTGGCGATCACCTTCCAGGTCGCCGTGGAGCGCTTCAGCTCCCGGATCAGCCACTCCCGCTGCTCGCGGCCGAGCAGACCGCGCTTCGGGTCGGCGTACGTGTTGCCGTCGTTGGGGTCCTTGTGGGTACGCATGTCGAGCACGAACACGTCCAGCAGCGGCCCGTACGAGATCCGCCGGTACAGCGGCCCGTCGTCCGGCACGGGCAGCCACTCGTGGAACGCCTGACTGGCCCGCGCGGCGAGCACGTCGACCCGCTGCTCGGTGTAGCGCGGGTCGTCCAGGATCTCCCCCGGGTACCAGTTGTTGAGGACCTCGTGGTCGTCCCACTGGTTGATCTGCGGCACCGCCGCGGCGAACTCCCGCAGGTGCGCGTCGAGCAGGTTGTAGGCGAACTGTCCCCGGTACTCGGTAAGCGTCTCGGCGACCTTGCTCTTCTCGGGGGTCACCAGGTTGCGCCAGATCCGCCCGTCGGGCAGCGTCACCGACTCGACCAGCGGGCCGTCGGCGTACACGGTGTCGCCGCTGCACAGGTAGAAGTCCGGACGGGCCTCCCGCATCGCGCGGAAGATCGACAGTCCGCCGTAGTTGGGGTCGATCCCCCAGCCCTGCCCGACGATGTCCCCGGTCCAGACGAACGTCACGTCGCGCCGCCGGTGCCGGCCCGGCGCGGTGGTCAGCGACCCGGTCAGCGGCTCGCTGACCACCCCGTGCCGCTCCAGACTCTCCACCCGGACCCGGTAGTGCAGCCGCTCGGCGTCCGGCAGGCCGCGCAGCCGCACCTTGCCGGTGAAGTCTCCGCTCGGGCCGAGCACCGGGCCACGCAACTGCCGCGCGCCCCGGAAGTCGGGCCGCCGGCTCACCTCGACCAGCATCCGGCCCGGGCGGTCGGCCCGCGCCCAGACCAGCGCCGAGTCGGCGGTCACGTCGCCGCTCTGCACGCCGTGGGTGAGCACGGGGCGTCCCGCCGGGCGCCAGGCCGGGGCGGCGTTCGCGCCAGCGCCGCCCAGCAGCGCGCCGCCGGCGACTCCGGCCCCGGCCACCAAGCCGGCCCGCAGCAGGGTACGTCGATCAAGCTCGGTCATGCTTCCTCCCGGTCATGGGTTGACCCCGTCGGTCTACCGGGCGGAGATGACCGCGATCGGCGGCCCGGATGACCGGGGTCCGAACGCCGGTTGTCCGGCCGGAACGGCCGCACGCTCCGCTCTGGACGACGGTCGCCGCTTGACCCCGTTGGCGGGCTCGCGCAAACTTCGCCGGTGCGTCCGCTCGATTACGACGAGTTCCAGGCCATGCGACGCTTTCCCGCCCTGGACGGCCTGCGGGCCGTGGCGGCCGTCATGGTCTTCGCCTTCCACTTCGGTGGCCCGTCCTGGGCCTGGCTGACGGGCTGGATCGGCGTCCACCTGTTCTTCGTGCTCTCCGGTTTCCTGATCACCACGCTGCTGCTGCGGGAGGAGCACCGGTACGGGCGGGTCTCACTGCGCGCGTTCTACCTGCGGCGGTTCTTCCGGATCATGCCGGTGTACCTGCTGGTGCTCTTCCTGACCTGGGCACTGGCCCGGCTCAGCGGCACGGCCGACGCGGTGGAACGCTCGCTGGCGTACTACCTGCTCCTGCTCAACGACTTCCTGCCGGCCGGCGCCCCGTACCTGCACTCCTGGACGATCGGGATCGAGCAGAAGTTCTACCTGTTCTGGCCGGCCATCGCGTTCGTGCTGGTGACCACCGTCTTCCGCCGCCGACTGGCCGTCACTCTCGGCCTGCTCGTGCTCCTCGTCGCGTTGATCCCGCCGGAGATCGCGTGGCTGAGCTGGCCGATCCACTACGTGGCGATCCTGCTCGGCTGCCTCATCGCCGTGATCATGCAGCACCCCCGGGGCTTCGCCCTGCTCCGGCCGCTGACCCACCCGATCACGGCCAGCGCGGTGATCATGGCCTTCGTCGCGGTCCAGGTGGCCGTGCGGTACTGGCCGGCCCGGCTCGGCCCGGAGGCGCTGATCGGCAGCTACGCCGCGGCGGCCGCCCTGCTGCTGCCGGCCCTGCTGTCGCGCAGCCTCCTCGCGCGCGTACTGGCGCTTCGTCCACTGGTCTTCGTCGGCGAACGGTCGTACTCGATGTACCTGGTCCAGTCCATCGCGGCGGGGGTGGCGATCGGGTTGCTGCCCACGAGGGGGCGCCACGGCACCGTCATCTTCGTGGGCGCCGTGGTGGTGGGGCTGATCCTCGCGGACGTGCTCTACCGGTGGGTCGAGCTACCCGCGATCGGGGTGGGGCGGCGGCTCGCCGCCCGCGTCGCGCGGCCCGCGTCGCGCGACGACGACCGACCGGTGGACACCGTCGATGACAGCCCCCGGATCCCCCGCCCGCGCGAGGTGCTGGCCGACACCGTTCCGACGGCCTCCGGCCGGGCCCACCGCCACGCGTGACCGGGGTCACCACCGCGGTTGTCACGGCACGCCCCGGTCGAACCGTCGTTGCGGTGTCGGATCGAACAGGGAGTTGGTCATGCAACGAATGAGGCTCTTCGAGGTCGCGCCGCAGGGATACCAGGCCGTGTCGGGCCTGGAGAAGTACGTCCAGGCGAACGTCGACCACACCGTGCTGGAGCTGGTCAAGCTGCGGGCGTCGATGCTGAACGGCTGTGCGTTCTGCGTGGACATGCACAGCCGCGACGCCCTCGCCGCCGGCGAGTCGAGCCGGCGGCTGTTCGCGGTGGCCGCCTGGCGGGAGGCGCTGTCGTTCTTCGACGAGCGGGAGCAGACCGCGCTGGCGCTCACCGACGCGGTGACCCGGCTCGGCGAGCACGGGGTGTCGGACGAGGTGTGGGACGCCGCAGCGAAGGTCTGGCCGGAGAAGGAACTGGCCGATCTGGTCCTCGCGATCGCCACAATCAACGTGTGGAATCGTATCGCCGTGACCACGCACACGGAGCCCCCGGCGCAGGTGTGACGACCGAGGCGGCAGAGGCGGCCGGTGCGCTCCAGGCGCACCGGCCGATGCTGCTCGGGCTCGCCTACCGCCTGCTCGGCAGCCGGCACGACGCGGAGGACGTGCTCCAGGAGGCGTACCTGCGGTGGCTGGGCGTGGACCGCGCCACCGTGGCCGAACCGCGCCGCTACCTGTCCCGGGTGGTCACCCGGCTGGCGATGGACCGGCTCCGGGCCCGGCAGGCGGCCCGCGAGACCTACGTCGGGCCGTGGCTGCCCGAGCCGGTGCCGACCGAGCCCTCGCCGTTCGGCCCGCTGGACCGCGCGGAGCTGCGCGACTCGCTGTCCACCGCCCTGCTGCACGTGCTGGAGCGGCTCACCCCGCCGGAGCGCGCGGTGTACGTCCTGCACACCGCCTTCGACCTGCCGTACGCCGAGATCGCGGAGATCCTGGACCGGACCCCCGAGGACTGTCGACAGCTGCACCACCGGGCGGCCACGCGGGTACGCCAGGAGCGCCGCCGCTTCACCGCCAGCCGCTCGGAGCGTGAGCGGCTGCTGGAGGCGTTCCTCGCCGCCGCCCGAAACGGGGACCTGGCGACGCTCACCAGTCTGGTGGCCGCGGACGTCACGGCGTGGAACGACGGCGGCGGCCGGGTGCGTTCCGCCCGCAACCCGCTGCGGGGCGCGGACCGGGTCGCCCGGTTCTACGCCGGGATCTACGGCCCACGCCGCGAGTGGGCGGCGCGTCGGCTGGAGTTGAACGGCGAACCCGCCATCCTGCTCACCCGCTCCGACGGCGGCCGGTACACGCTGACCGTCACCGCCGCAGCCGGCCGGATCACCGGGATCTACGTCGTGGGCAACCCGGAGAAGCTGCCGCCGGTCGGCTGAACCCCCGGCGCCGTCAGCTCAGCTCGGGAAACCAGAGCCCGATCTCGCGCTTGGCGCTGTCCGTCGAGTCGGAGGCGTGTACCAGGTTCTCCCGGTTGGACAGCGACAGGTCGCCCCGGATCGTGCCGGCGGCGGCCCTGCGGCCGTCGGTCGCGCCGACCAGCCCACGGACCACGTCGATGACCTGGTCGCCGGAGAGCACCAGGGCGACCAGCGGGCCACCGGTCATGAAGTCCTTCAGCGGCGGGTAGAACGCCTTGTCGACGTGCTCGGCGTAGTGCGCGTCGGCCAGCGCGGCGTCCATCGTCCGGTGCACCATCGCGTCGATCCGCAGCCCCTTGCGCTCGAAGCGGGAGAGGACCTCGCCGACCAGGCCGCGGCGGACCGCGTCGGGCTTGATCAGCACGAGGCTGCGCTCATCCGGGCTGTTGCTGGACACGCTGGGTTCCTCCTGTACGCGCGGAACGCTTGGGATCGGTACGGTCAGCCTAGCGACCCGGTCCCGGCGCCGGCGCGGCGGCCGGTCTTTCCCCCGGTGGCCGATCCGGCCTAGCCTGGCCCTGACCCCCGGGAGGTCCACTGTGGCGAATGGCGGGAACCGGCCCATCGCGCCGGTACGCAAGCTCATCGGCACGGTGCTCGGCACCGTGGCCACCTTCGTCGTCCTCTTCGGGCTGGGCATGACCAGCTGGGCCATCGTGGCCCTCGGGGTCGCCCTGCTGGTGCTGGCGATCGCGCTGGCTACCGTACGCGGCGGCGGGCGCACCTGGGTGGTCGGCGTGGCGCACGTGCACAGCGCCTCCGAACCACCCACCCAGTACGCGTTCGGCCGGTGCGAGCTGCAACTGGTCATCGACGCGCCCGGTCTGCCGCCCCGATCCAAGAAGATCATCGAGCCGCGGGTGCCGGTCTCGAAGTGGCCGTCGCTGGGTCAGACCCTGCCGATCCGGGTCGCGTTGGACGACCAGCGGCACGTCAAGGTTCTCTGGGACGAGGTGCCCACCCACGCCGAGACCGCGGCGGCCGTCGCCGACCTCCCACCGGAGTTCGGCGACATCGACGCCGTGGACGACGTGCTCATCCAGCAGGACGCCCCGCCGTGGGCCGACCGCGCGACGGACGACGACTTCCGGGACGCGCGCGACAGCGAGGGGTTCCTCGACCCGCGTGGCCGCGACGGCGACCCGTTCCGCGACGCCCGCGACGGTGACCCGTTCCGTGACGCCCGCGACGGTGACCCCTTCCGCGACGCCCGCGACGGTGACCCGTTCCGTGACCCACGCGGCCCCGAGGTGTTCCGTGACCCGCGCGGCCCCGACCCGCTGCGCGACGACCCGGCGGTCGCGCCCGCCGAGCGCGAGCCGGTGGTGATGAGCCAGAGCCCGGGCGGCCCGGTGGTGCTCGAAGGCGTCGTCGTCGAGCCGCAGCCCGGCGCAGGGCTGCCCCGACGGGCCACCCCCGCACCGCGCCCACCGGCGGAGGAGCACTTCGACCAGCCCGGCGCGGACCCGCTCGCCCCGATCGACGACCGCGTCGACCAACCCGACGACCGCGTCGACCCGGCGCCCGACGACCGGCCCGCGACCGCCGAGGCCCGCCTCGACCCGCCCGCCGCGCCGCGCGTCGATCCACCTCCGGCGCAGCGCACCGGCCCGGTCGCCATGGATCCGCTGGACCCGCTGGACCCGCCGCTGGACGATCCGGCCCCGACCGGAAAGGCCCGCGAGACCGTCACCGCCGAGGACCTGGACGAGGCGATCTTCGGGTACGACGGCGCGTCCACGACTGATCCGGCCGGCCCGATCAGCGGTGTCGGCCTGACCCTGCTGGTCACCGACCTGTCCCGGTCGCTCGGCTTCTACCGCGACATGCTCGGCTTCAGCGAGGTCGACCAGGGCGCCGGCAACGCCGTGCTCGCCTTCGGCACGACCCGGCTGGTGCTGCGCGAGGTGACCGGGGCGGCGCCGATCAGCCGCCGACTGGTGCACGTCAACCTCGAGGTGGACGACATCGAGGCGGCGTACGGCCGGCTGCGCGATTCCGGGGTCCGCTTCACGTACGCGCCCCGGGTGGTCAACCGGGGCAGCAGGCTGGAGGTGTGGGCGGCTGCCTTCCGGGACCCGGACGGCCACGGCATCGCCCTCACCCAGTGGCGCGAACGCGCCGACGCCTGACCCGGCCGGTCCTCCCGGAGCATCGCCGGACGAGTCGGCGTGTCAGCCGAGGATGACCCGGCGGACGTGCAGCGCGTACGCCCAGACCAGGGCGAAGATGATGCCCAGCACGAACAGCGACCAGTGCAGCAGACCGGCCAGCATCAGCAGGCCCTGCAGCACGGTGCCGGCGTGCCAGGCCCAGGGGCGGCGCATCATGCCGGCGAGCAGGACGGCGGCAACCGCCAGGGCCACCACCGCCGCGATCGCGGCCCCGCCGAGGTCGCCACCGACCACCCGGATCGGCTGGATGGCCAGCAGCAGCACCAGCGCCTCCAGGCTGAGCGTCCCAGCGCCCAGGCCGCGTACCGCCCGCTCCGGGTTGCGCAGCCCGGACCGCCGCGGCTGCCCGGCCTCCGGCTCCCCCACTGACGATCCGGCCGCGCCCTGCTCGGTGGACGAGCCCGCCTCGCCGCGCGACGAGCCCGCCTGGCCGCCCGACGGGCCGGTCGGGTCGTCGGTGGCGCGTGGGCCGCGCTCGGGGCCGGTCATCGCTTCAACAGCCGGCGGGCGTCGGCCACCGTGACCACCGAGCCGGTCACCAGGACCCCGACGCCGCTGAGCTCTCCGGGGACGTCCTCCTCGGCCAGCGCGACCGCCAGCTCGATCGCGTCCGGCATCTCCTCGGCCGACTCCACCCGCTCCTCGCCGAAGACCTCCTCGGCCAGCGCGGCGAGCTCCGCCGTCGGCATCGCCCGCGGCGAGCTGTTACGGGTGACCACCACCTGGTCGACCACCGGCTCCAGCAACTCCAACAGGGCTTCCGCGTCCTTGTCGGCGAGTACGCCGACCACCGCCACCAGCTTGCTGAACGCGAACTCCTCCTGGAGTGCGGTCACGGTGGCGGCCATGCCGTGCGGATTGTGCGCGCCGTCCAGCAGGATGGTCGGCGCGTTGCGTACCCGCTCCAGCCGCCCGGGGGAACTGGTCGAGGCGAAGCCCTCCCGGACCGCGTCGACGTCCAACTGCCGTCGGCTCCCGGCGCCCAGGAACGCCTCCACGGCGGCGAGCGCCACCGCGGCGTTCTGCGCCTGGTGCGCGCCGTGCAGCGGAATGAAGATGTCGTCGTAGATGCCGCCCAGGCCTTGGAGGCTGAGCACCTGCCCGCCGACCGCGACAGCCCGGCCCAGCACGCCGAACTCGGCGCCCTCCCGGGCGATGGTGGCGCCCACCTCGGCACAGCGGTCGAGGAGTGGCCGCGCGGCCTCCTCCTCCTGCGCCGCCGCGATCACTGTGGCGCCCGGGTGGATGATGCCGGCCTTCGCCAGCGCGATGTCCTGGAGGGTGTCGCCGAGCCACTCGGTGTGGTCCAGGCCGATCGGGGTGATCACGCACACCCCGGCCTGGATGACGTTCGTGGCGTCCTCGGCGCCGCCGAGCCCCACCTCGACCACGGCGATGTCGACCGGCGCGTCGGCGAACGTGGCGAACGCCAGCGCGGTGGTCATGTCGAAGTACGTCAGCGGCTCGTCCGACCGCGCGTCTACCAGCTCCGCCAGCGGCTTGATCTCCCGGTACACCGCCGCGAACCGCTCCTCGCTGACCGGCTCGCCGTCCAGGCTGATCCGCTCCCGCACGGTCTCCAGGTGCGGGCTCGTGTACCGCCCGGTGTGCAGCCCGAACGCCCGCAGCAGCGAGTCGATCATCCGCGCGGTGGAGGTCTTGCCGTTGGTGCCGGTCAGGTGGATCGCCGGGTACGCCCGCTGCGGGCTGCCGAGCAGGTCGAGCAGCGACTCGATGCGGTCCAGCTCGAAGACCATGCGGGTGAAGCCGCGGGCGTTCAGCTCGGCCTCGGCGGCGGCGAAATCGGTACGGTCGGTCACGAGGGCAGTGTCTCCAGAGCAGCGTCGATCCGGACCAGGTCGGCCTCGGCGGTGGCGAGCCGGTCGCGGATCTTCGCGACGACCGGCTCGGGGGCCTTGCCGATGAAGGCAGGGTTGTCGAGCTTCGCTCGGGCCTGCGCGACCTCCTTCTCGGCGGCCGCGCGGTCCTTGGTCAGCCGGGCCCGCTCGGCGGCCACGTCGATCGACCCCCGGGTGTCCAACGCGACACCGACCGCGCCGGGCATGGCCAGCGTCGCGCTGGCCTGGAAGTCGTCACCGGCCGCGTCCAGCCGGACCAGCGACCTGATCAGCGGCTCGTGGGCCGCGATGCCGGCCCCGGCCAGCCCGTCCAGGCGGGCGGCCACCCGCTGCGTCGGGCGCAGCCCCTGGTCGGAACGGAACCGGCGGATCTCGGTGACCACCCGCTGCACGGCGGCCAGCTCGGCCTCGGCGGCGTCGTCGACAAGCGACCGGTCGGCCACCGGCCAGGCGGCGGCCTGCACCGTCTCGCCGCCGGTCAGCGCGAGCCACAGCTCCTCGGTGACGAACGGGATGACCGGGTGCAGCAGCCGCAGCAGCTGGTCGAGCACGTGCCCGAGCACCCGCCGGGTGGCATCGGCCCGCTCGCCGCCCTCGGCGAGCACCGGCTTGCTCAGCTCGACGTACCAGTCGCAGACGTCGTCCCAGGCGAAGTGGTAGAGCAGGTCGCACACCTTGGCGAACTCGTACGCCTCGAACTGCTCGTCGACCTCGGCGGTGACGTGCGCCAGCCGGGACAGGATCCACCTGTCGACGGTGGAGAGCTGCTCGACCGGCGGCAGGTCGCCCGTGGTGTGTGCGCCGTTCATCAGGGCGAACCGGGTGGCGTTCCAGAGCTTGTTGCAGAAGTTGCGCGAGCCCTGGCACCACTCTTCGCTGACCGGGACGTCCTGGCCGGGGTTCGCACCCCGCGCCAGGGTGAACCGGGTGGCGTCGGCACCGTACCTGTCGATCCAGTCCAGCGGGTCGACCACGTTGCCGAACGACTTCGACATCTTCTTGCCGAACTGGTCACGCACCATGCCGTGCAGCGCGACCACGTCGAAGGGCGGCCGGCCGTCCATCGCGTACAGGCCGAACATCATCATCCGGGCCACCCAGAAGAACAGGATGTCGTACCCGGTGACCAGCACGCTTGTCGGGTAGAACTTCGCCAGGTCCGGGGTCTCTTCGGGCCAGCCCAGGGTGGAGAACGGCCACAGGCCGCTGGAGAACCAGGTGTCCAGGACGTCCTCGTCCTGGTGCCAGCCCTCGCCGGTCGGGGCCTCCTCGTCGGGGCCGACGCAGACGATCTCACCCGCCGGGCCGTACCAGACCGGGATGCGGTGCCCCCACCACAGCTGGCGGGAGATGCACCAGTCGTGCATGTTGTCGACCCAGGCGAAGTAGCGCTTGGCCAGCTCGGCCGGCTCGATGCGCACCCGGCCGTCGCGGACCGCGTCGCCGGCGGCCTGCGCGAGCGGGGCGGTGTTGACGAACCACTGCAGCGACAGCCGCGGCTCGACAGTCGTCTTGCAGCGCGAGCAGTGCCCGACCGCGTGCACGTACGGCCGCTTCTCGGCGACGATCCGGCCCTGCTCCCGCAGCGCGGCCACGATCGCCGGCCGCGCCTCGAACCGGTCCAGCCCCTCGAACGGGCCGGGCACGGTGATCACACCGCGCTCGTCCATCACGGTCAGCGCGGGCAGGTCGTGGCGCTGGCCGATCTCGAAGTCGTTCGGGTCGTGCGCGGGCGTCACCTTCACCATGCCGGTGCCGAAGCTCGGGTCGACGTGCGCGTCGGCGACGATCGGGATCCGCCGGCCGGTGAGCGGCAGCTCGACCTCGGTGCCGATCAGGTGCTGGTAGCGCTCGTCGTCGGGGTGCACCGCGACGGCGGTGTCGCCGAGCATCGTCTCGGCCCGGGTGGTGGCCACCACGACCTCGTCGCTGTAGCGGATCGAGATCAGCTCACCGTCGTCGTCGGTGTGCTCGACCTCGATGTCGGAGAGCGCGGTGAGACAGCGCGGGCACCAGTTGATGATCCGGTTGGCTCGGTAGATGAGGCCGTCGTCGAAGAGCTTCTTGAAGATCGTCTGGACGGCGCGGCTCAGCCCCGCGTCCATGGTGAAGCGCTCACGGTCCCAGTCCACTGAGTCGCCGAGGCGGCGCATCTGGCCGAGGATGGCGCCGCCGGACTCGGCCTTCCACTGCCAGACCCGCTCGACGAACTTCTCCCGGCCGAGGTCGTGTCGGGAAAGGCCCTCGGCGGCGAGCTGACGCTCGACCAGGTTCTGGGTGGCGATGCCGGCATGGTCCATGCCGGGCAGCCACAGCGCCTCGAAGCCCTGCATCCGCTTCCGCCGGGTCAACGCGTCCATGAGCGTGTGCTCGAACGCGTGGCCCATGTGCAGCGAGCCGGTGACGTTCGGCGGCGGGATGACGATGGTGAAGGGGGGCTTGTCGCTGTCGGCGGAGGCCCGGAAGTGCCCAGCGGCTACCCACTGCTCGTACCGTCGCTGCTCTACCTCGCCGGGCTGGTACTGGCCGGCGAGGGTCGGGGCGTCGGGGCGTCGGGCATCCAGTCTCTCGGTCACCTGACAAGTCTACGGAGGGCTTCCGCGGACCTGACGTGCGCCACCTGCCGTTCGCGTACGGTGTCGGCTATGTCCGACGCACATCTCACCGAACGTTCGCTCGACGACAGTCGCGAGCCGGTCGAACTGACCGAGGAGCCCATCCAGCTGAGCACCCGGGACACCGGGGGCGACCCCGACGAGCGCTCCGGCGGCTGGTCCCGGCGCCGCAAGATCGGTTGGGCGGTAGCGCTGGCCGTGGGTCTCGCGGGAGCGGGCGTGCTGGGGGTCGGCGGGTGGCGCGTGGCGCAGCAGAAGGACACCCGGCTGAATTCACCCGATCAGGTGGCGGGGTTGACCCGGGACGACAGCGAGCGGGCCAAGAGCACGGCGGACTATCTGCGCAGCGGCCTGGCCGCCGACATCGAGCTGGACCGCAGTTTCGGCACCGTCTACCGCGACCCCGCCGACGACAAGCGCTCGGTGCTGATCTTCGGCGGCACCACGCTGCTGTGGCAGCCCGAGCGCGACCTGGACAGCCTCTTCGGCCTCATGTCCGACGAGACCGGCGCGGTGACCGGCCTGCGCGAGGTGCCCGCGGGCGACCTGGGTGGCGTGATGAAGTGCGGCAGCACCAGTGGCGACGGCGGCGACTTCGCGGTGTGCGGCTGGGCGGACCACGGCAGCGTCGTGATGGCGATGTTCCCCGGTAGGTCGGTGACCGACGCCGGCGCCCTGTTCCGCGACCTTCGCGGGGACATGCAGACCCGCGACTGATCCGGGCCCGTCCGGCGGTGTGACCTCGTTGAGCGGCGCGCCTTCCCGGATATCGGGGTGCCCACGACCGCGGAAGCGCCCGATATCAGCGGCGCGGAGTCGGGAAAACGCAGAGGCGGAGACGCAGAAAAGGCCACCCCGGTTGGGGGTGGCCTTTTCTGGAAGATTGTCCGGCGGTGTCCTACTCTCCCACACCCTCACGAGTGCAGTACCATCGGCGCTGGAGGGCTTAGCTTCCGGGTTCGGAATGTGACCGGGCGTTTCCCCTCCGCCATGACCGCCGTAACTCTATGAACATATCAAACAACCCCGGCACCATCGTCACGGGTGTTCGCTTGTTCAGAGTTGCACAGTGGACGCGTAGCAGCTTAGTAGTCAAGTCCTCGGCCTATTAGTACCGGTCAACTGAACCCGTTACCGGGCTTACATTTCCGGCCTATCAACCCAGTCGTCTAGCTGGGGGCCTTACCCCACCAAGGTGGGTGGGATACCTCATCTTGAAGCAGGCTTCCCGCTTAGATGCTTTCAGCGGTTATCCCTTCCGAACGTAGCTAACCAGCCGTGCCCCTGGCGGGACAACTGGCACACC